>JAZLGX010000023.1:0-47104 GCA_045616545.1 Treponema sp.
TTCATCAGTCGCTGGACTACAACGTACCTGATGAAATGTATAAATGCTTCCAGTACAATGAACTGGAAGGGAAAAAGGCTGCATAAATCTTTACACCTTAAACCTGTAAAAATTTTGTGTTGACTAAATAGCGCAATTTAAAATTATTGACTAAATTATTGTCTTTTATAGAGTTATTCTGTATAATCGAGCCTTATGAGCGATTTTTCACGTATTTTTTTGAAGACTAGGGAAGAAAAGGAAATTGAACAGGGATTCCCTTGGGTTTATGATAACGAAATCAGTCACGTTAAGTTTATGGCTGATGATGGAAGTGGGTTTAAGACTTCCAGTTTAGAAGAATGTAAAATAGAAGACGGAAAAGTAGTAGAAGTATATACAAAGGGTGGAGCTTTTTTGGGAAGCGGTGTAATCAACCGTAAGTCGAAAATAGTTATCCGCATGATTGGTAATGAACATGCTGACAAGATTATGGCTGATCCTTCCGGATATTGGTCAAAGATTGTGCGTAATGCAATTAATATTCGTGGTACTCACTATGGGCCTAATGATAGTTGTCGCCTTATCTTTGGTGAAGCTGATTTGATTCCTGGGCTTATTGTAGAGCGTTATGTAAGTCATGGCAAAGTTTATCTTGTAGTACAATTTCTTGCTCTTGCTTGTGAAATCTTCCGTACGGAAATCCTTGATACTCTTAAGGATGTATGTAAGCCTTACGGTATTTATGAGAAATCAGATGAAAGCGTACGCGAAAAAGAAGGTCTTCCTCGTGTGTCAGGATGGATTGGAGAAAAGCGTAGCGGTAATATCATAATAGAAGAAAATGGTGTAAAACTCGAAGTTGACATCGTTAATGGGCAGAAAACTGGATACTTCCTTGACCAAAAGGATAACAGGGCAGAAGTAGCTAAGCTTTGCCATGGAAAGAAGGTTCTTGATACTTTTACCCACACAGGTGCGTTTGGTCTTAATGCTGCGCTTGCAGGTGCTAAGTCTGTAACCAGTGTTGATATCTCAGAGGATGCAGTGGCTTTGGTTAATAGAAATATAGAACTTAATGGGGTATCCGACAAGATGAAAGCTCACTGTGCTGACGTCTTTGATCTTCTTAAGGAATATGAAAAAGCTGGAGAAAAATTTGATGTAATCATTCTTGATCCTCCTGCATTTACCAAAAGTGCTAAGATGATTGAAAAAGCTTATGGTGGATATAAAGAAATTAATCTTAGGGCCATGAGACTTTTGAATGAGGGTGGTATTCTTGTAACTTGTTCGTGTTCATATTATATGGAAGAAAATATGTTCTATTCTATGATTATGCATGCGGCTAAAGATAACAAGAAGCGAGTTCAGGTTTTGCAGAAGCGTGGAGCAGGACCTGATCATCCTGTACTTTTGGGATATCCTAAGAGTGAATATCTTAAGTGCGCTATCTGTTGTGTGTTATAAATATTGGTGAAAAAATAGCGTGTAATGCTTTACGTTTTCATTTTGGCTGAAAACGTAAAGTTACTGGTAAGGGGCAGTTTTTTAATATGGCTGAATATAATAGTGTTGTGCTTTTGGGACCTACGGCAGTAGGAAAAACTTCAATAGGAGTCAATCTTGCCTATCATTATGGTTGGGATATCATCTCTGCTGATAGTCGACAGGTTTATAAGGGACTTGATTTGGGAAGTGGGAAAGATATTGCTGAGTACAATGTTAATGGTCATCCTGTTCCTTATCATCTCATTGATGTGACAACACTGGCAAATGAATATAATGTGTTCATGTTTCAGCAGGATTTTTACAGGATTTTCAACGAGTTTGAAACAAAAGGAAAAATGCCTTTTGTTGTAGGTGGCACAGGTATGTATGTGGACTCGATAATTAGAGGTTACGACCTTGCTCCAGTTCCTCCTAATCCAGAGCGTGAATCTGAACTTAATAATATGAGCCTTGAAGATCTTGATAAGCTTCTATTGACACTTAAGCCTAATCTTCATAACATGAGCGATCTAAAACTTAAGGACAGGGTTGTCAAGGCAATTATCATTGCAGAGTATATGGCTAGCGATGAATATCAAGAGAATCACGAAAAAATACTTGATCGACCAAATGTCAGACCTTATGTTATTGGAACTTCGATTCCTAGGGATAAGCTTCATGATAATATTCGTAAGCGTCTGATGGAACGCATTGATGCTGGTATGATTGATGAAGTTAAGAATCTTCATGATAATGATGGATTTAGTTGGGAACGTCTCGAAAAACTTGGTTTAGAGTATCGTTTTGTGAGTTTGTTTCTCGAAGGTAAGATTGATAGTAAAGAAACTATGGTAGAGCAACTTTATCATGCAATCAGTCAGTTTGCCAAGCGACAAGAAACTTGGTTTAGGGGAATGGAACGAAAAGGCGTAAAAATAAACTGGCTTCCCTATACGACTGATAAAGAAGCCAGAATTGCAGAGGCTATTCGCCTGCTTGATAATGTTTTGTAATATTATTTTTTATGCTGTAACAGCAACGCTTTCTGGTGTAGTAACTTTGGTGATGTATCCGGTGCGTACGCAGCTGTCAAAAAGTGTTTTGGAAATATAGTCTGTCGTAACATCGTTATAACCGTCTTTGTCACGAACAATTTTTACTACATAGCCGTCATCCATCTCTTTTATGATTGTCATATAATCATTGCTATTTCCAAGACTTTTGAGTGTGTAACTTCCCATTTACGTTCTCCTTTTTAAGATATGTGTAATAGCAAATTGTTGGTATGTAACTTGCTGTTATAGTAATTGTCGGTTAATATTAACTTGTGATTAGTTTTTTTTATTGTGATATTCACACTCATTGCATGAATTTTGATTTAATTCCTGAAAATGTCAAAAATCTTACATGTGCCATGACTTTATCCGAATTTGAAACAATAGAATTTGGGGCAAATGTGGTGAATTCATTTATATCGTATGGGATTCATCCTTTGTATCATAGTTATTTTACAGATACAAATATTTCGTACATGGAAGAGCTTTGTTTCAGTGGAAAAATAAAAGCTATCGGTGAATGCGGCTTTGATTTATACGATAAGGAGAACCGCGCTTATATTGATTTACAAAAGAAAATTTGGGAAGTTCAGCTAGATCTTGCAAATAGTTACGGATTACCCATTATTATTCATGACAGAAAGGGTCTTGAGCTTATTATGTCCTATAAAAAAGAGCTTAGGAAACTAAAGTCTGTTGTCTTTCATTCTTTTGCGTATACTCACAATGAAGCTTGTTCTCTCTTGAAAAATGGAATAAATGCATATTTTAGCTTTGGGGGAACCCTTTTACGCAATAGCCGGAAAGCTATTGATACCATTACGAATATTGATATGTCAAGAGTCCTTCTTGAAACTGATGCCCCCTACCAAGTTGCTCCCCCACAGGGAATTGATGGGGTTTACAAAAAGGCTTCAGATATATTGGTTACAAATATTGATGATTTGGGACCGATATTAGAGTCTAATTTTAATTCCGTTCTTGGCATTTAAGGTAGGACTCTATTGCCTTGTATGTATCTGCATAATCTTGAGTAAAGATGTCAGTGAGTTTTTTGAGGTCACAATCAATACTGTTTCGCAGTGCTGTTTCAAGATTTTGTCCGGATTCTGCCAGTTTATTTGCACCTAATTGCCTGGCTGCTCCTTTAAAGTAGTGTACGTATTTTGCTGCCTGAGTTTTGTCTGAAATTTTCTCTAAATCTAAAAGATATGAAGGATTTAATAACTTGTCATTAATAAAATCATTCAATAAATCGTTGAGAAGATCTTTCTGGTTGTCGAGCAATTTCAGTGCAAAGTCAATATCCAGTAGTTCTGACATTGTCATTTCTCCTTAAATGTAGCTTTTAATTAACAATATTGTTATATTATATTATACAACATTTTTTTTGGGGTAACTAATGAAAAAGTTAAAATTATATCTTTATATTAATTTAATACTTGCAATAATATTTACTTTTTTAACATTGTCGTTTAACGCAGACGTTTCAATTTTTGCATTTATTTTATCTGCAGTTTTTGATTTCTTCTTTTTTGGGATTGTGTACAAGGATTTGCTAAAGAATAAATCTTGTGCGCGCATAAGTTCCATTTATAGATTTTTTCAATATGAGCCATTTGTGTATATATCATCTTTTGTAATCCAAAGATCTGGTAAAAATTCAATGCCATATTTATTGGACTTTATCAGTGCAATCATCTGGGTTTTGGTTCTCATTTCCTCGTTCTTTATACTGTATTATCTTAGGGATAAGCGAGTATATAATCTATGCCCGGAATGGCAGAAGGATCATAAAAACTCAAAAGAAAAAAAATATCATGGAATGAAAAGGGTTGGAATTGAAATTCTCGAATGGGTAGATGCATTTGTTCAAGCTATATTTACTATCCTTTTGATAAATATTTTTTTCTTCCAGCTATACGAAATTCCTAGTGAATCTATGGTTCCTACATTCCTCATTAAAGATAGGGTTGTTGTGGTAAAGACTCCTGCTGGTCCTAAGTTTCCGTTGAGTAATGTCGGATTACCTCATTTCCAGAAGTATAATCGAGGTGATATAGTTGTTTTCCATAATCCTCATTATGGAAATAATCACAAGGATGATGTGAAGTCTGTTTTTGCTCAATTTATTCAGATGGCAACGTTGACATTGGTAAATATTAATACCGATGATAATGGAGAACTCAAGGCTGATCCTCTGGTGAAACGTGTTACGGGAGTTCCCGGCGAACAACTTATTATGATGGATGGTGTTCTGTATGCTCGTACGGCAGAAAATGATGAATTTAAAGCTGTTGAGGATTATTCCTGTTGGAATCTTAATGAGTTATCTTCATCAACGAAATCCAGAATCAAGTATTTTCCGCTAAATTCATCGCAGGTTGAAAAAACTCTTGCAGTTGAGAATGATAGACGTAATCTTAATCTGCTAGAAGCTGCAGACGAATGTCGTAAGCTTTCTTCTCAGTTTGATCTTTATTTTAAAGGCAACATGATTGATGAGGCTAAAGTCGCATCCTTGATTGACGCTGATGAATTATATGAATTGAATCTATTTAATAATAATGATGATATTACTGTAACTCTTTTGACAAAAGATGGTGGTAGCCAATGGTTTAGGCATTTTATGTGTGATTGGATAGATACAGTTGATAATCTTGAAAATTTCGTGGAAGACGGAGCAATCATAGGAAAGTCTTTGGCAGGTGGAGATTTGTATTCAGATAGTTTATTTCGTCTGAATGTTATGGTAAAACTCGTCTTTGGTAACATCGTACTCAAAAATGTTGAATCTATTACTTCGGAATCGACTGTTGCTCGTAATCAAGATAATCAGTGGAAAGAACTTTTTGGAAAGGCATCAGATTTGCATATGTACCTTGTGGAGATGGATTTGAGAAATATGCCGTTGTTCCCAGCTAATAATTCTAATGGTGATGCAAGGTTCATACCTGATGACTGTTATTTTATGATGGGTGATAATAGGTATAACAGTCTTGATATGAGACATAGTTATGAAGTTGATTTAGTTCCTCTTTGGAGAGCAGATTCATATAGTGTAAGGAGTTACTCAAGAATGAATCAGCAGTATGTATCTAAAGATAAAATATTGGGAAAAGCTAGTTTTAGATTCTGGCCTCTTGATAGAGTTGGAGTTGTATCTAAATAATGTCGATAAGTAATCTGGGAGGGAAAATGAAACTTTTCCAGATTACTAATATTGATAAAATAACCAAATTATTGCTATGTAATTTTGCATTTGCTGTTTTATATACATTTGTATGTCTTCCGTTTGGAGGAGGACATACTATATGTGCTTTTAGCATTAATTTTTTATTTACGTTATTTTTAGGATATGTAACAGTCTATAAAATAATAATACATGAAGATTTAGATCACTTTTACCTTACTTATTGTCTTTTTTTTTATCAGAGCTGTGTTTTTATAGTGTCTTATATAATTTATCGGTGTGGCAATAATTATCTGCCTATTCCGGTTGATTTAATTTCTACTATATTTTGGGTGGGAGGAACTATAACTTCTCTTACTTTAGGATACAAATATTTTAATATAAAAAATACAACACGATTGTTTGCTTTTAAACCACAGTGGATTCCTCAGATTGAGCCAAATTTACCAGAAAATATGGATGATTCATCTCGAATTGTCTTCTATGTAATAGATTTCTTAAATGACCTAATACAAGTTATAATTGCTTTATTTGTTGTAAATATATTTGTATTTCAACTTTATGTTATTCCTAGTGAATCTATGGTTCCTGAATTCATGGCTAAAGATAGAGTTTTCGTATTCAAGACTTTTTCTGGACCAAGATTTCCTCTTAGCAGAGTTATTTTACCTGATATAGTCAGATATAAGAGGGGGGATATAGTTGTGGTACGGAATCCAAACTATGAAGATAGTTATGATAATGAAAAATCATTTACGTTAAATAATTTTATTTCAACAATTACTTTTGGTACTGTCAGTTTGAATAAAGGCGAAAATGGAGTTGATAAAGCAGATCCATTGATTAAACGTATTATCGGACTCCCTGGGGAAGAATTAATGCTGATGGATGGTAATCTATACATAAAGAAAAAAAATGAAAAAGATTTTACTCTTTGTATGGATGAAAAAAAATGGGCATGTTGGAATATCAATGAAACTGAATATAGTATTCAGACAAAAGTCAACTGGATTCCACTAAGCCAAAGTATGTATAAAAGTTTTCTTGATCTTGAAGAGCAGCGAAGAAATATGGATATACAGCAGGCATCTGAAACCTGCTATAAGATTACGGAGTCTTTCTCGCAGTATGCAAGAGGAAATGATTTTGAAGATGGAATAGGGGATTTTGTTTTTGATGAGAATGGCATATATATATACGATTTATTTAATAATATAAGTGATATTACAGTACAGCTTTTGACTCAAGATGGTGGATGTCAATGGTTAGATCATTTTATGAATGATTGGTATAAAGATATAGACTTAAATCTTTATGATAATTCTGAAGGTGTTGTTGGAAGTCATCTTATGGGTGGGGATCTGTATTCAGATAGCTTATGGAGACTTAATATTATGACCAAGATTATATTTGGCAGTATCCTGCTTCGTAATACAGAATTGATAAAGCAAGGTGTATTACCTGGGGATTGGAGTAAGGATAGTAAGAGAACAGAATATTATAATAAGGCTCAAGTTTTATGTGATTATATAAGTCGAATGGATTTACGTAATATGCCAATTTTCAAGATTGAAGGTGTAAGTTATTTTATGATGGGAGACAACAGATTTAATTCATTAGATTTGAGACACAGCTATGAAGAAAAACTTTCAAAATTAACAGCCTATGATAAATACTCTGTAAGTTACTATAGTAATCTTGGTCAGCAATCTGTAAAGAAAGATAAAATATTAGGCAAAGCGTTATTATTGTACTGGCCAATTTCCAGAATACGGATTTTACATCGATAATAAAAAAGGTCTGTAGTACATATGTGTAATACAGACCTTTTTTTTTGTCAGGTTTTATTCATTACGTCCGTGACAGTTTTTGTATTTCTTTCCTGAACCGCATGGACAAGGATCATTTCTGCCAACTTTAGGCATTGTCCTTGTTACAGTAACGCTCTGTCCTTGTCTACCACTCTTCATTGCGGAGTTTGCAGCAGAACTCTGTGCTTGTTGAGCACTGAATGATGACTGAGCCTCTTCGTGCTGAGCCTGCATCTGACGTGGCTGTTGTGCGTTTCTAGGTGGTACACCAACTGGTTGTAACTGTATACGCACCTTAAAAATCCTTCCTGCAACAGAATCTCTGATTTCTCCCAGCGCAGTATCAAACTGATTAAATCCATCAATCTTGTATTCGGTAAGAGGATTTTTGCTTCCGTATGAACGTAAATGTACAGCTTCTCTTAAACCATCAAGGTACTCAAGCTGATCAAGCCATTTTTTATCAATAAGCTGTATGTATTGGTAACGAATGAACATATTGAAATTAGGCTTACCGACGAGCATCTCTTTTTGGTTTACATCAGTCTGCAGTACATTTTTAACATTCTCTATAGTTAACTGCTCTACAGGGAATATAAAACCAAAATTATCTCTAATTTTGTCAGAGAGTAACCCCTGAGGATTTGCATCTTTGTGCTTGCTGCCATTCTTGTATTCATCAAAGAAAGTATCTACCATCTCGAAAGCATTGTTAAGAACTCTCTGGCTTAGGTTGTCGTCAGAAAGAATCTCATCTCTCTGCTTATAAATGAAGTTGCGTTGTTCATTAAGAACATCATCATAGTCAATAAGATTCTTACGAATCTCAAAGTTGCGTTCTTCTACTTTCTTTTGTGCTTTTTCAATTGATTTGTTAAGCCATGGGTGATCAATAGGTTCTCCTGGTTCCATACCAACGCCAGCCATGATCTTCTTCATGCGTTCTCCGCCGAAGAGTCTCATAAGGTCGTCGTCCATGGAAATATAGAACTTACTGCGTCCAGGATCTCCTTGTCGTCCAGATCGTCCACGAAGCTGGTTATCGATACGTCGAGATTCGTGTCTCTCAGAACCGATTACGTAAAGACCTCCAAGTGACTTTACTTCTTCATAGTCTTTCTTCCAGAGTTCTTTTTCTATTGCAAGTGCAGAGTCAAATTGTTCCTGAGTAGCCTGTGTGCCACAGCGCTTGCGTGCTCTTGCTTCAGGACTTCCTCCAAGTTTGATGTCTGTACCACGACCTGCCATGTTTGTTGCTACAGTAACGGCGCCTTTTGAACCTGCATTTTCGATAATATGAGCTTCGCGCTCGTGGTTCTTTGCATTAAGTACTTCGTGACGGATACCATGTCTAGTAAGGAGAGCAGATAATTGCTCTGATTTCTCTACAGATACTGTACCAATAAGAACAGGCTGCCCCTTCTTGTGAGCGGCATCAACTTCTTTTACGATAGCATTCCATTTGTCAGTTTCGTTGAGGTATACTTCATCATTTTCATCAATACGTGCTACAGGTTTGTTTGTTGGAATAACAACGACATCAAGATTATAGATTTTGCTGAACTCAACTGCCTCTGTAGATGCTGTAGCTGTCATTCCAGAGAGTTTTGTATACATGCGGAAAAAATTCTGGAATGTAATTGTAGCAAGGGTTCTGTTGCGCTGAGCAATTTTAAGGTGTTCCTTTGCTTCTATGGCCTGATGTAATCCATCTCCATAACGACGGCCTTCAAGAATACGACCTGTAAACTCATCAACAATCTGAACTTGTCCGTCTTTTACTACGTAATCTACATCAGGAGCATACAGTACATGTGCACGTATGGCCTGTGTGAAGTAATGAACGAATTCAAAATTCTGCTCATCAAATACAGTTGAATCCTCGGTAATAAGATTATGCTGGTGAAGTATGTCATTAATCTTATTCATACCCTTATCTGTAAAGGAAATTCTCTTTCCCTTTTCGTCAATTTTGTAATCTCCTTCCAAAGCTGCTCTTTCTTCTGGAGTCATGTCAACTTCGTCAGGATAGTCGTTTGTCTTAGGATCTTTGGCTACTTCAGTAAATAAACCAACATATTTATCTACTTCGTGGTACTTATAGGTGTCGTCCTCGCCTTGGCCTGAGATGATAAGTGGTGTACGGGCTTCATCAATGAGAATAGAGTCAATTTCGTCTACGATACAAAAGTTATGTCCACGTTGAACTTTTCTAGAAAGATCTATCTGCATGTTGTCACGAAGATAGTCAAATCCGAATTCATTGTTTGTTCCGTATGTAAGGTCACATGCATAGGCTTCTCGACGAGCTTCATTGTCCATGTTGCTGAGAATACAACCTACAGTCTGACCGAGGAACTTGTATACCCGACCCATCCACATGGAGTCGCGTTCTGCAAGGTAGTCATTTACCGTAACGATGTGAACACCTTTCCCGGATAGAGAGTTCAGGTATGCAGCAGCGACACACATAAGTGTTTTTCCTTCACCTGTCTTCATCTCGGTAATCTTACCTGAATGGAGAACAAGGGAACCCATTAGCTGACAAGGATAGGCTTTCTCTCCTAAAACTCTATATGCAGCCTCGCGAGCTAATGCAAATGCTTCGGGCAAAATATCATCCAGTGTTTCGCCTTTAGCGAGTCTATCTTTAAGAATCTTAGTTTGTTCGGGAAAGTCTTCATCTTTCAGGGACTGAGCCCAGCTGTCTTTAGCTTCAATAGCAGCTAGAACCGGCTTAAGCGCCTTGATTTCACGGTCATTTTGAGACCCAAAGAAAAAAGTCAATACTTTATCAAACATAATAGTATAATATACTTGATTTTTATCGCATTGACAATATAAACTTTATTGATTAATCTACTATTATGTTCAAAAAAAACAGTTTTTTAGAGCTGGCTATAACTGTGCTGGTGTGTGTATTTCTTTTAGTAGCTTGTAATAATAAAGATGGAGTTTCCTCAACTCTCGATATGGAAACCTTGTTTTCTCTTGATTACGGGAACTTCGAAGATGAACTTAATGTTTTTGACTTGGCATCGGTCGGGTCTGTAGATACACAGATTACCATGCGTGATGGTTTCTTTTATATAGCTAATGGAGAGTCCAAAAAAATCATGGAGATGACAAGTTATGGTGATTTAATTTGTCTTCTCTATAACGCAGAGAATAATCCTGTTCCATCGTTTATAGGGGATGGTTCATCCTCTAATGCTACCCGAAAGGCTATTGCTTATCCCTTTAATAAGATTACTTCGATAGCTCTTGATGGACGTAAAAACTTGTATGTTGTTGATAAGCTTCCTGCAGAAAGATTTGAATTATCCGAAGATGAAAAACAGCAGTTATTTCAGGTAGTCCTGTGGTTTGATGAAAATGGTAATTTTGTGGACTATCTTGGACAGGATGGGCCAGGAGGAATTCCTTTTCCGTATATAAAAAGTATTTACGCAACACAGAATAATGAAGTTGTAGTTGAATGTCTTTCTACGGATGGGCCTGTTATTTATTGGATGTCGGATAAAGGATATCTTCTTTATAAAATTCCTGTAAAAGAGCAGTATGTTCCTAATCCGTTTGTAACAGAAGAAGACGATGATTATTGGTTATGCATAGAAAATATTGTTCCGGATTATTCAGAACGACGTCTTTACATAAAGGTTGATTATTATACAAGTTTTGTTGACGAGGCAAGCCATATCCAGTCTGGAGTTGATTATTATAAGACGTTGTTGTATCCGTTTGATATATCTACGGGATCTTTTGGAGAACCGATAACTGTTCCTGCATACCATGAAGAAATGGTTGAAGGTTTTGCAGTTGAAAATTACAGTATTCCATATGATTTTCTTGGAGTTACAGAGAATGGATGGTACTTCTTTGTTGTAAGTACAAAAGATGGGTTTAATATACAGATGATACAAGATGGTTCCTTGAAAATGATAACACGTACGCTTAAAGTTGCCAGTCAGGATAACTTATATCATTCATTTAACCTGAGTGCAGAAGGTATATTGTCATTGTTGCTTGTTAAAAGTGAAAAGGCCACGATCAACTGGTGGCGTACGGATGAACTTATTCAGGCAGTAATAAAAAATTAGAGAGTTTCTGAATTATGATAGGCGGGGATATAGACGGTTACACCGAGGGTGAAGAGCCTGTAGTTTTTCATTATCAAAGAGGCGCTTTTCGTAAAAGAGAAGCTCAAGTCTACAGTGATTTGGCTACTGGTAAAACTGGATTCAAAAAAGGTTTTTTTAGGGTCCTTGTAAGTACACAAGGAAATAAAATGGTTTTTATTTCTATGTTATTTACTTTTGCCCTTGTCTTCATACTTTGGGTTTTCAATAATAAATCTAATACTGGTGTAATCAATGATGTTTCTGTAGAATTGATGTCTTTTTCTTTTGATGGACAGGTATATTCTAGTCTCGAATTTAAGGAAACGAAAAAATATATAAAGGGGTCTCCTTGCGCTTTTTCGGTAGATTTTGAATCTTTTGATTCAGATAATGTATGTACTGATGTAGTTTCCGAATATTATCTTTTTGGTGATTCTTCCAAAGAAAAATTTCTAAGGGTTGTTTTTACGGATTATGATATTCAGAAAGTAAAGTGTACAGTTAGATGTGGTGATAAGACTGTTGATTTATTGACTAAAGTTCTTCATCGTTAAAGCATTAAGTTTTTTTTACGATAATATACTGGGGGTTTTATGGCACAATTTTATTTTCTTTCGATTTTGTTAAATGTTCTTTGTGGGTTAGTTTTGGTGTTTGGAGCAAATCATGCTTTGCCAGATTCTGGTGATGAAGCTCAGTCAAAGTCTTTTGCAGATGGTTTTAAAGGCTTGGATGATAAAACATTTAGACTTGTTATAGGTGTTTTAGGTGCATTTGTTGGACTTTTGAAGTTTTTGTCAGTGTATCGAAATGATATTCCTGTAATTGGGGATTTGTTTCCTGCATTATGTGGTATTTGTGGGGGAGCAGCTCTTCTTGTAGAGTTTTATATTACAACAACAACCGAAGATTCTATGTTGCCTGATTGGGTTAGAATAGTATTTGTTGAAAATAGAAAATATATTGGTGTTGCGTGTATGATTTCAGGAGTTCTGCACTTTATCCTTCCTCAGGTTCCTGTCTTGTGATGATCTGTTAGGGGAAAGTTTTATGGCTAAGATTTCTGTTGCATGTATAGCAGTTGATGGCCAGGATGTTCTTGTAGCGCATCGGAATCAAATCGGTCAGATGGGAGGAAGATGGGAGTTTCCTGGTGGAAAAGTAGAACGAGATGAAACTGATGAGGAAGCTGTTATCAGGGAATTTAGGGAAGAGTTTGGAGTAAGAGTAACTGTTGGTGCAAGAGTTGCTGTCTCTACTTTCGAACATGATGGTGAAACAGTTCAGCTTCATGCATACAGAATTTTTGTTCCCCATAAAGGAAAAATTATAAAATATCATCTCAGTGAGCATAGTGAATATAGATGGGTTCACGTTGATGAAATAAAATGTCTTAATTTTGTTGACAGTGATCTTTTGATTTATCCTGAAGTTAAAAAATATATTTTATCGATATGAAGTATAATAAAAGATTTCTTTTTTGTGTTTTTTTGTCATTGATTGTTCTTAGTTCATGTAGAACTCGAAAGAATTTTACTATTGTTCCTCATGACCCGATGAAACTTGTTCCAGGAGTGCAGTGGGCTGTTGTAATTCAGCCTTATGTTGCTTTTAGAGAAGATGCTGATGTTGAAAGCAAAGTTATGGAACACGGAAGAAAGGGTGATTTTTTTTGTATTACAGGAAAAAAATATGTAAAAGATGCAAAATCTGTGTCTGTCGTCTGGTATAGTTTTGATCAGGGATGGCTCAAAGATGATGAAATAGTAGTTTATGATAATGAGTATAAAGCTAGAACTGCATCAAAGCAAATTTTGGAATAGAGGAAATAGATGTTATTAGCTATAGATATAGGGAATACAAACGTTGTTGCTGCTGTTTTTGATGGGGATGTTATTGTGAGTCAGTGGCGTATAGCAACGGATGTCAGGCGTACAGGAGATGAATATACCTCGATTATCCTGACATTGGCTCGAGATGCAGGAGTTGATCTTGATAAAGTAAACAAAGGTATAATAAGTAGTGTTGTTCCTGCTCTTATAGGCCCGTTTGTTGTTGTCGTGCAGCATATTTGCAAAGTAAATCCTTATGTCATTAAGTCTGATTTGGCTCATGATTCACGTATTCCTGTAAATCTCCCAACAAACTCTACAAGAGAACTTGGAACAGATCTTTTGTGTGATGCATTGGGTGCTTTCCGCTTGTTTGGAAAGGGGCCTTTTATAGTTGTGGATTTTGGTACAGCTCTTACTGTAAATGTTACTGATAGTGAAGGTATAATACGGGGCGTTACCATTTCCCCAGGTTTAGGAACAGCTATCAAGGCTCTTGCAACAAATACAGCTCAGTTGCCTTTTGTACCTCTGGAAGCTCCTGTATCTACTTTGGGACAGACTACAAAAGAAGCAATTCAAGCTGGTGTAGTTTTAGGGTATAAAGGGCTTGTTGAGTATCTTGTGAAGCAGGTTAAGGAGGACCTGTACAAAGTCTCAGGAGATAAACCTGAGGATGTACAGGTTGTGGCTACAGGCGGGCTTAACAGTGTTCTGAAGCCATTGACAGACGTCTTTACTCTTGTTGATAAGGATCTTACTATAAAGGGACTTAAGTATATTTCGGATCTGGTACAGTAAAGTCCTGCAACTGAACTCCATCTCCGGAAGCTGCATTTTTTTGTATTATATTGCCAATAATAATATCCATAAATTCTGGGGATATACCTGGAGTGAGAACTTTTTCTGTTCTTAAAACTCCGATATCTTCCCTGGTAATGGTTTCTCCTTTCTTTATATCTCTCATGTAATGTAGGG
This sequence comes from Treponema sp., assembly GCA_045616545.1. Taxonomy (GTDB): domain Bacteria; phylum Spirochaetota; class Spirochaetia; order Treponematales; family Treponemataceae; genus Treponema_D. The sequence goes on from JAZLGX010000023.1 coordinate 14,461, forward strand.
ATCTGTTTGTTCTGCCGTAATTACAACTCTCAGATAATGCCAGCTTTTTGGTTCCTGTTCCGAGAACCTTGTTGATTTTTTCTACTGAATACTGTTCCTCAAGTTGTTTGTAAGTTAATACTTCTGCTTGGAGTGGTATATAGTCATTTCCTACTGATTGTTTGTTTGTCCCTGCTAATTCATCTTTGATCAGACGCTGGATAAGGGTTTCTGTCTGATGAATGCAGTGTGACATAAGACTGAATTGTTCCTGATCAAGCGCTACAGGATCATCAAGTCCATCAGTTTCTTTACTTAGTGTAATATGTTTTTCAATCATGCATCCGGCTTGTAGCCTTGTGAGAACAGGGACAAGTATAGGATCGAGACTGTGGTCACTAATACCTGTAGGGATTCCGAATATATCATGGAGAGTCCTTACACATCTTACATTATATTCTTCTTCTGGGGCCGGATATGAAGTTATACAATGCAATAATGTCAGTGCATTTAATCCATTGTCAAGTTTGGAGTTAGGGGTTGTACTGGAATTTTTAGAAGTGATAATCTCAATTGCTTTTTCCAAATCTCCTAGTTTTGATACTCCACTTGATAAAATTACTGGTATTTTTCCGTAGTAATTACTTAATTCATTTAGTAGGGGATAATGGTTTACTTCTGGACTTGCTATCTTGATTGCGTCAGGTTCAATCTCTATAAGTTCCTTCAGCGATCGTAATCCAAAAGGAGAGCATGCAAATAAAAGACCTTTGTTGTGGGCATAGTTTTTGCATTCTGAATAAAAGTCTTTGGTGCATTCCAAGTCCTTGAATCGGTCATATAATCTTATATTTCCTGTAGGAAGTTTGACATAACCTGTGTCAGGATGTAATATTTCGTCTGCATAAACCCACTGGAATTTTACACAGTCAGCTCCTGCATCCTTTGCTTCATCAATCATTTTGTATGCTTTTTCTAGTGATCCGCCGTGGGATGTTCCAATTTCTGCAATTATTATCATGGTTCTATTCTAGCATAAGAAAAGTTTTATTTATAGATTTGTTCAAGATTATGGGAAATAGACAAAGAGAAGAGGTTTATTTTTTGATAATTTCCATATTAGTCTGTATATGTGTAAGTAAAAAGAAAGCTATAATCAATCTAATGTGATATTCAATAATGATTTATGGTTGACACTTAATCTATAAATGTGATAAAGTTTATGACACAATCTGTTAATTATTATAGAGGAGTTCCCAATGTCAGGACACAATAAATGGTCTACCATTAAACATGCAAAAGGCGCTGCCGATGCAAAGCGTGGTGCACTTTTCACAAAGTTAATCAAGGAAATTTCTATCGCTGCCAGCATGGGTGGTGGAGATCCTAATGCTAACCCACGTCTTCGTGCTGCAATCGTAAAAGCTCGTGCAGCTTCTATGCCTAAGGACAACATCGATCGCGCAATTAAGAAGGGAACTGGTGAGCTCGGTGGTGGAACATACGAAGAACTTGTATATGAAGGATACGCTCAGGGTGGTGTAGCTGTACTCGTAGAAGTTCTCACAGATAACCATAACCGTGCTGCTGCAAACGTACGTAATATCTTCTCAAAGAATGGTGGTAACCTTGGTACATCTGGTTCTGTAAGCCGTATGTTTGATCGCAAGGGTGTTATTGAGTACGATGCTGAAAAGGTATCTGAGGATGAAGTAATGGAAGCAGCTCTTGAAGCTGGTGCTGATGATGTAGTAAATGAAGATGGTGTTATCACTGTAACTACAGATCCTTCAAACTTTACAGCTGTTGTAGAAGCTCTCGAACCAAAGGGATGGGAAACACTTTCTGCTGAAGTTTCAATGGTTCCACAGATGTATACAGATGTTGATGCTGATACAGCTGCAAAGGTTAAGAAGCTTTTGGATAAGCTCGAAGAAGACGATGACGTTCAGAACGTTTGGTCTACAGTATCTTATCCTGATGATTTTAACCCAGAAGACTAATTTTAACTGACTTCTATGAGAAAGGCGTCTTTAAGAGACGCCTTTTTTTATTTGAGATATTCTTGACCTGTGGCTATTATATAGTAATAATGTGTCATATGAAGAAAAGAATAATGGGAATTGATCCTGGGCTTGCGCATACAGGTTTTGGTATCATAGATGCAATAGATGGACGCCTTAGGCTTGTAAGTTACGGAGTAATAGAAACTAAATCAGATACAGATCATAGTATAAGACTGTTGTCTATTTACAATAGGTTATTGGCAGTTATTGATGAGTTTCGACCAGATGAAGCAGAGATGGAAACTCTGTATTTTTCCAGGAATACATCCAGCGCAATGGCTGTTGCGGAAGCAAAAGGTGTAATAACGTTGTGTTTAGCTCAGCAGAATATTCCTGTATATATGTATACCCCTAATCAAATAAAATTTTCAGTTACAGGTACTCAATCTGCAGATAAAGATACTATTGAGCAGTATGTAAAAATCTTGCTTAACTTAAGGGTTGCTCCTAAACCTGATCATGCTGCTGATGCATTGGCCGGTGCTATAACACATTTTCATAATACCTTATAAATTAATAATATAGATTGATAAATATATTTTTTGAGCCATAATTTAATGTATGAGTGATACAGTTGAAGTACCTGTGGAAGAATTTATGTCCGCAGAATCAGATTCCCAGTCTGTTACATCCGTACCGGAGAAGAGAGGGTTTATAAGTTGGTTTGTGTCATTGATATTTGGCAAGAACGAAAAAAATGTTCACTATAAAGAACTCAAACAGATGAACAAGAAATTGGCTAATAGCGGATTTGTGTTCTATGACTTTCGACGTGATACTATCACACCTTTGTTTGCTTTAAGTTTATATGAGTTTTATTCCGATGTTTATTCTTTCAGACAGTTTTTCTTGCAAATCATGGATGATAAATATTACGAAAGAGCTGTAATTAATTATTATCTCTCAGATGAGGATCGAGATTGCGTTGCGATGCTTTTGCCTGAGAATATAGATAGGCTTGCTGCCGTTGTTTCGTTTGATGAGTTAAGGGATAAGCTAGGTGAATCTTATTCAACGATAAAAGGAAGTTTCAAGAAAGAAAGGGTATATCTTGTTAATGAACTTAATAGAATGATATATGTAATGAAACATTTCTGTACGTTTGATTATTATGCACTTCTTAAAAAGTTTGACAGCTATATGATTGAAGGTAGCTTTGAAGATATTCCGAATTTCAAGGCGGTACGAAGTGCAGAAATATCTGAAAGTTTAATAGATTTCTTTAGTCTTGCCCAAGAATTTTACACAATTAAGGATTGGAACAGTGTATTTAACTTCTTGTCTACCTTTAAGGGTGGGGACCTTCTACAGTCAGAAAAAATAGTAAAAGCTCAGAAACGTATAGCTAATTTAATCGAAAATAATGTCATAAATATTTTTTCCAAGCTCTTTATGAAAGATTTTTACTATGAGTACAAAGTCAAGCCGTATTCCAAGGAGATTTGTGTCTCATATATTAATTCGATTTTTAATACGATGAATGAAAAATTTGATGTGATAAAGACTCAGCGTAAGCTTGATTATATCAATCGGCATGTTGATAAGTTATTCCCTGGTAAAGAATCAATTTACCTGAAAAAGTATAATCCGGAGGAATCTGCCAAGTATGTTGAAAGAGGATTCAGCGGTTATTTATGGGCTGAACCAATGGGGTTCCTTAAGGAATTTTTTACGGATTATGTGGAAGATGAAATATACAAATTTATGGAAGTCCTTATATCAAAGTCCAAACCTTATGATGTAGAAGAATATACAAAGTTGAAGATTGTGTATCAACAGATGACCTCCAAGATGCAGGAACTTGTTCTTTTTGACAAGAATCTTGAAAACAGTGTTTCTTCAGGCTATAAGCTTGAGTCTTATCTGATTCAACTGGATCAAAACGAAGAAGTTAGAGGCCTTTTGGCTGTGGAACTCGAGAGACTTAATAAATCTGCTTCTGTAATATGGAATGGAGCTCAGTCTCGTTTCATAGAGTTCAGAGGAAGTCTTGTAAAATTCCTTGAAGATAAGGTAAACGAAAAAAATGAAATCATAACGAACTGGGATGAAATCGACTACACTTATAAAGGTAATGCTGAAAATGTTTTACGACATATCATTGAACTGATGAACGAAATAATTGGATTACTCGAAATCTATCGAGAATAGACTTATATATCTGTATGTTTTAATTCCATCTAGTGGCAGTTAAAGCTTTTATTTGATATAATTATCCAATGTTTAACAGTTTGACTGGTGTTATAAGTGGTAAATTTCCGCAGAAATTATTGATAGATACACATGGTATTGAGTGGGATGTAATAGTTCCAGATAGCACCCTGGATAAGTTGCCTTCAGTTGGACAGGAAGGTAAAGTTTATGTTTGGATGCAGCATACGGATGCATTGATGAACCTCTTTGGTTTTGCTACAGAAGTTGATAGAAATCTGTTTTTTGACCTTCTTAAGGTTGATGGAATCGGACCAAAAGGTGCCATAAAGATAATGGGAAATGTAAATACACCTGATTTGGGAAGAATTCTTGAAGAAGGAGATTTGGATACCTTGCAAAAAATACCGGGTGTCGGTAAAAAGACTGCGGCTAAGATGATACTTCAGCTTAAGGGTAAACTTACAATTCCGGAGAATGATTCAAAAGTAACCTCTTCAGCTGCCTTACCTTTCGGAGATGTTATTTCTGCTCTTGTTGACATGGGATATGATAAAAAGAATGCAGAAAAAGCTGTAGTGAAAATATCAAAAGATCTTGAAAAAGATGAAAGTTTTGTTTCTAAAAAAGATTCGGACAAGGAAGATACAATATTCAGACTTGCCATTAAGGAACTTGCTCAATGAACAAAAGCGTAAATCACAAGAGTTCATATCCAAAACAAGATGATATTGTCAGCGAAATGAATATTGTTGCCCAAATAGCCTCTCAAGCTGCCGCAAATAAAGCAATGGAGAGTGAGGGGTCTACAAAAATTGTACGTAATACAGATGATTTTGATATGGGGTCTTCCCATATAGTGAGAGCTGATGTAGTCTCAGATGAAGATATTAGCGAAAATAATCTTAGACCTGCAGTATTGAATGAATTTTTGGGACAGAGTTCTATAAAGGAGAACCTATCCATATTTATTAATGCAGCAAAGGAACGTCAGGAAGCACTTGATCATCTGTTTTTGATTGGTCCTCCAGGTCTTGGTAAGACAACACTTGCTCAGATTACAGCCAATGAGCTTGGGGCAGATTTCAAGGTTACTAGTGCACCTGCCCTTGATAAACCAAAGGATTTGGCTGGTATTCTGTCAACAATTACTCCCCGGACAGTTTTTTTTATAGATGAAATTCATCGACTTAAACCTGCTATTGAAGAAATGCTGTATATAGCAATGGAAGATTATGAACTTGACTGGGTTATTGGTCAGGGAGCTGCAGCTCGTACCGTACGTATTCCTATACCACATTTTACGCTTGTTGGTGCAACAACAAAGGCTGGTATGGTCAGTTCCCCTTTAATAAGCCGTTTTGGAATAATCCAGAGGTTTAATTTCTATAACAGGAATGAGTTATCAAGTATTATCAATCGTTCTGCCAGGATTCTCAATATAAAAGTTGATGAAGATGCAGCTCTTCTTATGGCGGATTGTTCTAGAGGAACTCCTCGTGTAACAAACAGAGTTCTACGCCGAATGAGAGATTTTGCTCAAATAAAAGGCAGTGACACAATTACAAGAGATATTGTTGAGGACGGACTGAAACGTCTTGGAATAGATTCTCTTGGACTTGAACATTATGACCGTGAGATATTATTATCTATTATCAATAATTATTCAGGTGGACCGGTAGGAGCTGAGACGCTTGCTTTGTCTATTGGAGAATCCATGGATACGCTGGAAGATTATTATGAACCATATCTGATTCAGTGTGGTCTTATCCAACGAACTCCTAGAGGTCGCATTGTTACGGAGAAAGCTTATAATCATTTGGGTTTATCCCCATACAGAGGAACTAGTAATGAAAACCAAGGATTTTTATTTTGATTTACCACAGGAGTTAATAGCTCAAAAACCTGCTACGGAACGCGGGCATGACAGGCTCATGTTCTTGAATAAAGAAACAGGATGTGTTGAGCATCATGTAATGGCTGATTTGCCGGATTTGATAGCTCCTAACACACTTATGATTTTTAACAACAGCAAGGTAAGAAGAAGCCGTTGTTATGGTATAAAGACAACGTCAGGGAGAGAACAGGAATTTATGTTCCTTAATCAGATGACCCCTGATGGAGATGTCTGGAATGTAATGGTCAAAGGTGCAAAGAAAGTAAAGGAAGGATGTGTCTATAGATTTAACGATGGCAGTGAAGGAACAATAATTGCTTCACCTGAAAAAGATGGTACAGAGTTCAGGTCGATAAAATTTTCATTTAGGGTAACAGAGGAGTGGTTTGAAGTTAATGGACATATACCTCTTCCTCCGTATATTAGACGAGAAGATACAGATGTCGATTCTGAGCGATATCAGACTATTTATGCCAGGGAGACAGGTAGTGCTGCTTGTCCTACGGCGGGACTGCATTTTACGGAAGATATGCTTTCTAAGTTAAAAGCAAAAGGAATTGAACTTGACTGGATTACTCTCCATGTAGGGCTAGGAACTTTCCTTCCTGTCAGAGCTGAGAATATCGAAGAACATCAGATGCATGAAGAAGTATATACAGTACCTTATGAAGTTGCTGAGAAGATAAATAAGGCAAAGAGGGAAGGAAGACCTGTACTTGCTGTAGGAACAACAAGTGTTCGTACATTGGAAAGCGCCAGTGATGAGAATGGTATTGTGCAGGGTGGTACAGGATCAACTCATATCTTTATGTACCCTGGCTATAAATTTAAGGTTGTGGATCAGATGTTTACTAATTTCCATACACCTGAGTCGACCCTCATAATGCTTGTAAGTGCTTTTGCTGGAAAAGATAATATTATGAATGCATACTCCGAAGCTGTTAAAGAAAAATATCATTTCTTCAGCTATGGAGATGCAATGCTCATAAAATAATCATGAGAGTAACTCAAACGAGTATCTTAATAGATTCAGAAACTGAGATTTGAGAATCAGCGGACTGACTTGTATGTTTTCAATTTTATCATACAAGTCGTCCGCTGTTTTTATTAGTTCGGATATTGTTTTTTGTGATAAGGGCAATCTGGATCCTATGATCTTGTTTTCCATTTCTTGTGAATGGAAAGTTATGATACCTGCAAAAGCTACTTTTACACTTACGATTACATTATTTTGTGTAGAAACAAGAAATGCGTAGCTGGCACTAAGAGGTGTAATACGATTAGTAGGTCCTATTCGTCGGAATATGGCTATTTCCCAGTCGTTTAATGGTACTCTTATCTTTGTAAGTACATGTCCTTCCGGTATTTCCTTGAAGTTGGAAAAATTTATATACATTGTTTCAAATGAAGTCTTAAACTCAAGCCTTGCATCCAGAGCCAGTAGAGGTGCATAGAGAGTATGTTTTGTACCTTTTGCACAAATGTTACCTCCAAGAGTTGCTATGTTTCTGATTGCCTGAGTTCCTACAGTTTGGGCTGCATCATATAATACCGTTGGAATATTCTGCCTTCCAAAATCCAAAAGTTGTGTTAAAGTAATTGAAGCCCCCAAATCCATATAGCGCTCTCGTTTTTCATAAAATTTGAGCTCTTCAATGGGGGCTACTGTTACAGCCTTGTCTTCAATCCTATCTACAGCGGTACAACCCGCAAGTATCTGTAATTGCTTTACTGACTTGAGGTGGTATAAGATATCTGCCAGATTATTTGCAATAAAAACGCTCTGATTATTTTTTTGCATTGAATTCTTTATCCTCTCTGTTATGTTTTGCGGCAACAGCATATAATATACCGTTTATAAAAGTATCTCTGTCTATGCAACATAAGTCCAGACCTTTAATTTCTGAATATATTTGCTTTATTTCCGGCCGATAATATCTTTTTAGGATGGAATAGGCTGTAAATATTTTACCTGAAGAACAGTAACCACATAGATGTAGACCTGCCTGGTTAAATCCTGCTGTTATATCCTTATATTCCGGCATTGACTTGAAATATTCAAGTGTAATTATTTCTGCATTTCTGATAATTCCTACAGGGAGTTTGCAACTGGATACCGGGTTGTCATTCAAAAGAACCATACAGTTACCGCAATGACCTTCCATGCATCCATTTTTTACACTGTATAATTTTAGACGTCTGAGAACAGAAATCAAAAGTTCTCCTGGAGCGGCTTCTAGTTCTGTTGGTTTACCATTAAGTATTACCGGTATCTTCATTTTTTAGTTCTCCAAGATTAATTTCTCTTATGGCTTCTATAGACCGTTGCTCTTCGAGTTTATTATATATACTGTCAGATGTGATAGGTATATTGGTCATTGTATAGCTTAATGCCTGTGATACAGCTTGAGTATATGCAGCTGGTATTACCTGATAAACAAGCTCTCCAATCTGCATTGGGTTCTTGTCAGATTGCATAAGATATACATGTAGGTTTTCGCACTCAATACTACAATCCTTGACAAGATTTTCGAGCAGTCTGTGTACTTCAAGTTTTATTGTGCTTTCTGCCGCTATTGGGTTTAGGATCTTTCCGGCATTGACAATAATATTTATGGCCTTTATGTTTTCCCGATATGAACATAAATCAAGTTCGACCTCAACAGTTGCTGCAGCAAAAGCTGTGGAGTGGAATGGGGACCCGTAAAACTCCTTCTGATCCCAGCTTGATTTACTCTTTTGGCTGATCTTCTTTTTGACAGAGTAGGGAAGGTTACTTTCAGGTTTTCGCTTTTTTATTGAATCACAAGCCTTTATAAGCAGTTGTGTCATTACACTGATGTTTGAATATACACTTTCTGGTAATGGAAGTTCCTTGTTGGCTTCAAATAAAGAATTAATCTTGATGTTGCCTAGAGAAATATTAAGTGTCGAGCTTACAATTTTTTTCCATATGTCTTGTATTGAATTTGATATAGGAGGACAATGGATTGTTAAACTTCCATTTTCTTCTAAGGTAAGTTCTATAGACTGGTCATTACCATATACTTCAGAGCCATAGTAGCAGGAACCTTCAAAAGCTGTTGCAAGTCCTATACCTCTTAATGGAGACTCAAAGAGCGGTCGTGTCACAGCGAACTCTTTTCTCTGCTTACGGAGTATGGCATCAAGATGATAAGATGCATATCGTCTTGGATAATCGTTATTTTTGATAAGCAGATTAAGTGTGTTGGTCATTTCGGAAAGGGTGAATGAAAACGGCAGATAATCTATCTTTTTGTTAAGAGGGTTATCCTTAAAGTTTATAAGTCTTATTTCCAAAGGAGAATATTCGCTTATGCTGCTTAATTCGTTTATCTGATTTTCCAGAGCAAAAAAAGCTGCGGAGTCTATAGTCTGCATATCTATGGAAGAAGATGGATTTTGTGATGAATGTGCAGAAGCTGATATGTCAAGGTTTTTGGGAGTATAGCATCCATAGGAAGCTATGACGAGTCTGTCAAGGATTTCCTGTGCAAACGGATTTGTACTTCCTGAGTCTATGTCAATGTCAATCTGCATTGCAGTAATGTGACCGGATTCATCCATGCCCGTCTTGTGTGTTATGGTTATAGGCTGCATGGTGTCTATATAGCGGTTCTGTTCTTTACGACTATATACGAGCTTGACAGGTTTTCCTGTCCTGAATGAGGCAACGGCTACCTGACAAGCGATTATTGAGTTATACCACACACTGTTTGTACGCCGATCATAAGAGTTGGTTTTCTTTATGTTTATCTGGTCACTTTTGATATGGAGAGCTTCGCTGAGTATCTTTCGCAGACTGGAAATCCATTGTGTTGGAGTATGTATTGTAAGATTACCTTCCTTGTCAAAACTGCAAAGGGCTCCGTTTGGCTCGTTGTAATATGGAATGCTGAGATTATATGTCCAGCAATTGGAAATAACAAATTTAGAATTCTCAAATGCGGATTTTATTCCAGGAACATTTCCTTCTGAGTCAGGCTCAAAGCACGGACCACATTTTATCTTACGCTCTGCTACTTTTACTGAGAATATATCTTTTATTTCAGATGTCTCGGGAGAATCTTCTACCTTTTCCAAAAAATCCAGATATGACTCGATGGGAGAGGAATCAAATACAATGTCTATCTCTTCCAGAAGCTGTTCAAGAACACTTTCATCTGGTCCTACCAGGATACCAAGGGGTTCTCCCATATAAGAAACGTTACCTTCGCTAAATATCGGTATAGATCCCATGGATGTTTCTATAAGATTTTTGCCTGGAACATCTCTTGCTGTAAAAAGACTATATCCGTCTGGTAGATTAGGATGAGAAACTGACTTGATCATACCTTTCTGAACGGGACTTCTTACAATGACAGCACTAAGCATTCCTGCTTGCATCAAATCACTGAAAAAGATTTCCTGAAAGGAGAACTTCGGAAGAACTTTTTTGCTAGACATGGTATTCTCTGCCTATTTTCTTTATGCAGTCAACAACGTATTCAGTCATCTCTTCTGTCATATCAGGCCATAAAGGAATAGAAATCGTTTCAAGATACTGCTTCTGTGCGTTAGGACACGATTCTGCCGTAAAATCAGGATACAGGTTTTTCCAATATGTAAAGTTAAATAACGGAATGAAGTGCATGCTGATGCCAACTCCCATCTTCTGGAGTAAAGATGCAAATGTATTACGATCTATCGAAAGTTTTGTGAGGTCAAGACGCATGAGATATAGATGCCATGCATTCCCGGTTGAGTCAGGAGGCAGTTTGACAAAGTCAAGCTCTTTTAGAGATTTGTTGTAGTAATCAACATGAACCTTGCGCTTAGAGTCAAACTCATCGGCTTTTTTTAGCTGAACCCTTCCTATTGCAGAGAGAATGTCCGGAAGGTTGAACTTGAACCCAGGTTCAATAATATCATATTCCCAGCTTGCCCTAGGCGATGTATATCTATCCCATGTGGTACGATCCATACCGTGCATACGCATAGTAGTCATTCTTTTGGCAAGGGACTCATCTTTTGTCGTTACCATACCGCCTTCGCCTGTAGTTATCGTCTTGGTCACATAAAAAGAGAATACTCCGATGTCTCCGAGAGCACCTGCATATCCATCATCTGTTTTGCTTGGAAAAGAATGTGCACAGTCTTCGATAACCTTGACATTGTACTTATGGGCTATTTCCATTATTGCTCTCATATTGCAGACATTGCCGGCAATATGAACGGGAACAATAGCCTGTACGTTCTTGCCTTTAGGACTTTTCAGTATATCTTCAATACTTTTTGGATCAATGCTGTATGAATCAGATTCTATGTCGGCAAAGTATACATCAGCACCAAGATGTCTTGCAGATGTTGCTGTAGATACAAATGTGTATGGAGTTGTGATTACTGCTTTTCCTGGAGCTACTCCGCAGGCTTCCATAGCCAGTATCATGCCGCTTGTGTTTGAATTGACAGCCAAAGCATATGGAACCTGTATCTTTTGGGCAAATTCTTTTTCAAATTCAATTGTCTGTTTTCCGGTTGTAAGCCAACCTGAGTGCAGTACTTCAAGAACAGCATTGTCTTCTTCACTTGTGAATGAAGGCTTAAAAAAAGGAACTTTCAGTTGAGTAGAGTCATTCATTATAAAACCACCTTGGCAGATGTTGCCATGTCTAAGTTGCAATGATTAGCTAAAGACGGTATTGCTTGTGTAAGAATAGAGTTAAGCTTTTCTTTGTCCCTGTATATATCAGGATTGTCCGGATTATAGGTACAGATGTCCTTCAACGAATCCAAAAGTTCATCAAGTTTATAACTCTTTGGATAAAGATTGGTCAGTTTGAGTATCTTTGGATATTCTGTTGGAACCGGATTTTCTTCTTCTATCCACAACGGTTCATAGTTACGTTCCCCCGGACGGGAACCAATAAACTTGATGTCTATGTCCTTGTAAGGTTCAAGCCCGCTGAATCTTATGACCTGTTCTGCTAATTCCAGTATCTTTATAGGCTCTCCCATATCTAGCAGGTAAGAACAGCCGTTTTTGCCTACACCACCTGTTTGCAGTACAAGAGAGCAAGCTTCCGGAATAGTCATGAAGAACCGTTCCATCTTAGGATCTGTTACGGTAACAGGTCCTCCGTTCTGAACTTGCTGCCTGAACATAGGTAAAATTGAACCTCGGGAACCAAGTACATTTGCAAATCTTACAAACATAAAGGATTGATTCTCGTTGGTATGCTGGCTTGACTCAAGAATAAGCTTTTCGCAGAGCATCTTGCTTGCTCCATATATGCTTACAGGCTCTACAGCCTTGTCTGTACTGATAAGTACAAAACGGCTTACATTGCTTTCAAGAGCAGCATCGATAAGGTTCTTGGTGCCGAATACGTTGTTCTCGATAGAGGCAACCGGATTTTCTTCCATCATCGGTACATGTTTGTATGCTGCACAATGGAATATGACGTCAGCCCTTGTTCGGGATATGATATATTTTACATATTCCCTGTCTTTCATGTCTCCGATTATAGGTACTACAGTAGCCTTTTCTCCTACGCCTTCCGATTGCAATGTGTGTAGCTCCCTGTATATGTTTACTATTGAGTTTTCTCCATGGCCAAAAAGGTACAGTCTTTCTGCTCCTCCGGAAAGAAGTTGTCTTGCGAGTTCGCTTCCTATTGAACCTCCGGCTCCAGTTATGAGAACCCTCTTGCCTCTTAGATAAGACAGGCTTTCATGCAAAGGAATTACTACAGGAGTCCTTCCTAAAATATCAAGAGGGTCGATATCTCTTGCCTGCACCAGATGGGCAGACCCGTCTATGACCTGGCTTATGGAAGGAAGAATCTTTATATTAAGGAATTCAGCCTTTCTGACTGATTCATATATCTGTCTGATTTTATCTTTAGGTGCTGAAGGTATTGCGATTATCGCTATATCCAAAGTCGTAATGCCTTTAAGGTTACTGATGGAATCGATAGGTCCTTCGACCTTGATTCCGTCTATAGTTGTTCCAGTAAGGTCTGGATTATCATCATAAAAAGCTTGTACAGTACCGAATATTTTTTTGTTTGAGATTTCTCTGGCAAGCATTTGCCCTGCAAAGCCTGCTCCTATTATATAAATTTTAACTCCCACTTTACCCATTTTTTTATCCTCAGTCTAAAATATTATCATACACTCCTAAAATCTTCAACTTATTAGTTTTTTATGGCTACCTTAAATATGGCTAAACAATGTATTCTATATGCCGATTAGATACAAAGAGGGGAATTTATATGAAAAAGTGGACTTTATTGTGTGTCTTCCTTGCTACAGGACTGGTTTTGTCCAGGGTCCATGCACTTGATGTGTCAGTTCAGGTAATTCAGCGTGATAAAGGATTGAACCGTGTAATAGAGACTTCCTATTTTGTGGAAGATATAGTTATGGAATGTATGTTTGACATGGGATATGTTACATCAAATCTCCCTGTCGAACAGGTTGATGACAGAACTGATCTTAACGGTTTGTGTACTGATAATATCTTCAGATGTTCTGAGGGAAGTGCAGATTATTATGCCATGATATTGCTTGATATCGATATGCAGAATACATCTAACCCGGAAGCTGTCCTTATGTCCCAGGTTAAGAATGTAAACTGGTCAGTATATAATGTTTCTACAGGTAATGTGCTGAAATCCGGTGAAATAGATACAAAGAATACTAAATACGATAACTCTGACCGAGGTGTTAAAAAACTTGCACAGAATGTTTCACGGCTCATAAATGAAAGTTTAAACAACAGGTAGGAAAAACAAATGAAAAGAAAATTTCTGATATCATATATTTTGCTTGGTCTTGCGGCCCTTTCCTTTGCAGATAGTTATAAACCTCCTTTGACAGGCAGCTTGAACGTCGCTCAGGGAAAGGAGCTTCCTACTGGAAAATTCATCAAAGTTTCAGGATACCTTCCTGGTGATAGTATTGAGATTTTCAATGAATCCAATGGGTCAAGGCTTAAGCTGCTTAATCTTGGGGACTATAATGCAGGGAATGATTTGGTTCTTATATCAAAGCAGGCAGCAGATGACCTTGGTCTGAAAGATAATGACAACTACAAGGTAAAGGTCAATGTCAGAAATGGTTCTGCAGATAAGGAAGTAACGGGGTCAATAACAGTTTTTTTGGATACTGCAGTTGCAGAGGCAAAACAGACAGTAACTCCTGTTATCGAAGAATATGCATATGAAGAAGAAGTTTACTATGACGAAGAGGAATCCGGGGCTATAGTAGAGGAACGTCCTCTGGAAAATGCTCCTGAAACGATTGCTGCAGTTTCTGCTCCTATAACTGATGGACAAGAAGTTGTTGAATCTCCTGAAGAGACTCAGGAAGATATCCTTGCTGAGCTTGACGAGGCAAATCTTGTTGCAGAGAGTATAATCGCTGAAAGCATTGCATCACCGTCTGAAAGTTATGATATCTATGTAGATGATTTACCTCAGGATGAGATTGTTAGTGAATTCACTATAGATGATTCTGATAATAGTGAACTTTATATTGAAGAGCCTTTGGTTGTGGCAGAAAATACAGCTAAATCTGACCTTGAGACTTCTGATGTAGCTACAGATATCGCAATGCAGGATTCTTCTTCTAAAGAAGAATGCGAAGGGGAGGTGAAGGTTCCTTCTGCAGAAAAGTCTTCGGAAGAGATTGCCTATGCTCCTATAATTCTTGTTCCTGTAGAAGATCAGGCTCCTGTAGAAGCCGTAGAAGAAAAGAAATCTAGCAAGGAAAACTCTGATTCAAAGGTTGCTGCCAAAAATAAGAGGGACGATTCGGTCTTGATTCTGGAACCTGAGCCTGTAGTGCGCAACGAAACAAAAGAGACTTCAGTTGCGTCTGCAAAAACTTCCAAAGATAATAAGGATTTCAGTTCATATATTATCAAAAACGAAAAAGAATTGAAAAAATCAAGTTATTATATCCAGATTGCAACTCTTGCCAATGAGGATAACATCACAAACACTTTGAATAAATACAATAAATATCCTGTTGTTCTTTTAGCTTCCACAAAAGGATATAAAGTTCTTGTAGGACCTCTGACAGTTGATGAATACGGGGCTGTATTTGAAAAGTTCAAGGCATACGGTTATAAAGATGCTTTTGTAAAGAAGACTAGATAGGATCATAAAATTACCGATGGCAATCCCTCTGAGGCTGGACAATAGATGTCAGGTCTTAGGGGGATTTTTTTTATGGTGTAGTTTTTTAATCTGATTTATAAAGAAATATTTTCAGAAAACTTCTTGTTTTGTACTTTAGACCTTATCTTGCCTTAGTAAATAAATATTAATTTGTAAAGTAAATAAGCTATATTTACTTGATAAATAAATATTTATTAATTTTATGAATATATATTTATTAACTTTGTAAATAAAGTTTATTTATCATGTAAATATATGTTTATCTAGTATCCAAATGGTTCATGTTTCTGTCAAAAGTAGAACTCAATTTCTGTCATCTAGAAGCTGAAAAAATGCATAAAGTAGAACTTGCTAATAATAGATATAGTTTTTCAAAAGTTTTGTGTTATGTTCTAAGGTATGGAAAAGAAAGCTAAGATAAAGCTGCCTAGATTACGTTTTAACAGCTTGAGATTTAAGTTTTTACTTATTGTTTTGACAATTGTTCTTGTTTCAGACTTGTCATTGTTTTTTATCACAAAGAACAAGGCTTTGCCTGCTCTTGAAAAATCAGTTGCAGATAGTATCATAGCTATCAGTAGTGACATAGAAAACCAGGTTCAGAATGAAAACGAAAAGCTTATTCTTGTACTTGAGGGGCTTGCTTCTATTGAAGCATTGAAGGATCCATCTGTACCGGTGGAAATCAAGAACCGACAATTGGTAAAGGATGAAAAACTGGATCCAAGTTTCCAGACTCTTACGTTCTGTAAGCCAGATGGAATTGTCTATCTTGAAGATGGTACTCCTTATGATATTTCTGATAAGGAGTATTTTAAAAATGCTATGGCCGGAAAAGTCTCTGTCCAGGATCCTGCCTTAGACGAGACAAAAGATGTCCTCCTTATGTATTATGCAGTTCCTGTATTTGATCAGAACGACCGTAATGTCATTGGAGCCATTATTGCTATTGCTGATGGCGAAACTTTCTGTCGCCTGTGTGCAGATATATTCATTGGCAAAGAAAGTCATCCTTTTATGATAAACAGAGTTTCAGGCTATACTATCGCCGATGCAGATCCTAAGTATGTAAAAAAAGGACAGAAACTTGGTGAAAGTACAACTGGGCAGATGAATGATGCAATAAAAACTACTCTAAAAGGTGTGACAGGTTATCATATATTCTTTGAACCATGGAGGCAGAAGGATATGTGTGCTTCTTACCGACCTGTAGACGGTACTGATTGGTCTGTATTCTGTATGGCACCTTATGATGAATATTTTGGTCCGATGAAAGACATGTATAACATGATGATTGTCGTCATGATTGTTACGATTGTCCTTTCGGTAGTGTTGAGTTCAATTCTCTTTGCTGTCATGATGAATCCTTTGTATCAGGTGCGTAGTTCTATAGACGAAATTGCTACAGGTAATGCTGACCTTACAAAGAGAATCTCTACATACAGCCATGATGAGATTGGTGATGTTGTCAACAGTTTCAATTCTTTTACTCAAAAATTACAGGATATTATCCTGCAGATAAAGGGTTCCAAGGATAATCTTACAGATAGTGGCTTGGCATTGAATGATAATACTGAAAATACATCTCAGGCTATCAAGAAAATCCTAAGTGACATTGACAATGTTCAGGCCCAGATTAACGGTCAGACAGACAGTGTATCCCAGACTGCTGGTGCTGTGAATGAGATTGCTGGTAACATCGAGTCTCTTGAACGTATGATTGATAATCAGGGATCTCATGTACAGGAAGCCAGTAGTGCTGTTGAGGAGATGATTGGAAACATTAACAGCGTAAATAACGCTGTTGACAAGATGTCAGAATCCTTTAAGGAGCTTACAGTCAGTGCACAAAAAGGATATGACCAGCAACATGATGTAAATGAACGTATCCAGCGTATCGAAGAACAGTCTGATATGCTTCAGGAAGCTAATATGGCTATTGCCTCGATTGCCGAGCAGACAAATCTTTTGGCTATGAATGCGGCAATTGAAGCTGCCCATGCAGGGGATGCCGGTAAGGGCTTTAGCGTTGTAGCTGACGAAATCCGTAAGCTCAGTGAAACTTCCAGCCAGCAATCAAAGACTATTGGTGATCAGCTTAAGAGTATCAAGGATTCCATTGTTTCGGTTGTTGATGTTTCGTCTGAGACAAGCCGTGCCTTTGAGAACGTTGCATTAAAGATTAAGCAGACAGACCAGATTGTCATGCAGATTAAGGCTACCATGGAGGAACAGAATCAGGGATCTGTACAGATTAAGTCAGCCCTGCAGTCCATGAATAACAGTACAACTGAAGTTCAGAGTGCTAGTAAGGAGATGTCAGAAGGAAATAAGGCTATCTTGCAGGAAGTAAGACTTTTGCAGAATGCGACTTCTACAATTCAGGAGAGTATGAGTAACATGTCCCAGAGTGTTACAAAGATCAGTGAATCTGAGTCTTCTCTACAAGGCGTAAGTCAGAATATCAATGACGATATCAATGAGATAAGTAATCAGATTGAATTGTTCAAAGTATAGGATATTGGAATAATAAAAAAACGGACTTGCTGTCATATCTGCTGTCAAGTCCGTTTTTTTTAGGGGTATTTTCTTACCTCATAGAGAGTTAAGTTTTGGAGATGGGGGGAATCGAACCCCCGTCCAAGTAAGCTAACCAGGCACCTCTACAGGCTTATTGAAGCGAGGTGGTTGTCGGGAGACGGTAGCGGCTTCAAAGGCGTCGCCTCCGTATCTTGGATAGAGTCCCCTGTAAAACCCAAGCATAGTACAGAGCAAGTCCCTGTTTGTGACAGTAGATTATGACGTTAGGAACAGCACATCATAAGTACCGGCTCTGCTTAAGCAGCGAGAGCTAACTGTGCGTTTTCAGACTCGAAGTCTTCTCTACGTTTTGCAGTTATTTTTTTTGAAAGACTTAAGGCTCCTTCGCACCTACCTGCAGCACAAGATTACTCTTATCTGTCGAAACCAGTGCACCCCCAAGTATCTATAATATAATAAAAAAAATATCTATCGTCAAGGATTTTTGATATATCAATTGTAGAGCTTGATTCTGTGGTTGTACATGTCATAAAGAGACTCGCAAAAAATTAAGTCCTGATAAAAGATTCATACCACTATACTGGGGAGGAAAAGCTTAGGGAGAATTCCTTAAGTAGGAAAGGATATGGATAGAGCAAAATTGATTGAAGCTCAAAGAAGAAATAAACGTTTGTTGCTAATCAAAGAATGGAATTCTGAAGGATATAAATTATCGGAGAGAGATTTTTTTACTATGGATCTCACATTAGAAATAAATAGTAAAATAATGGATACAATAAGGCAATTTGATTTAGAAAATAAATATATACCAGTTAATCATGAGGGAGCTGCTGATTTATATAAATATGAACTACAAAATAATATTGATATTAAAAAGAATTATATTTTTTTCGAATCAAATGCAATAGAAATCGGAGGAATACAAATAGATGGGACCAGTCTCCTAAGTAAAAAGAATTTTTTTATATCCAAATCAGGATTAAAGCAAAAGAATGGATGTAGTATATTCATTTGTACAACAGATATGAAAACAGGTGTGTGCCTGTGGAAAGGTGAGTATGATACAAGAATATATGTCTGGTAGTAAATAATAAAACTTGGCCAAATCGTGACTTACTGGAAAATGAGCTTTTTGGGCGAGGTAAGGGAAACTGTATAAGGAATAAAAAACCCGCTGATGTGTTACCAGCAGGCTTAATTGATATGATTTATTCTGCGTCGATTGTTACACCGTGGCGTTTCTGCTGGAAGTTCTTGAGCATTGCAACACCGTTTCTTTTGTCATTGTAAACAAATCCACCCGACCAGTATTCAAGGGCAGCAAAAAGAGCGTTTCCTCCGTCACTGTCATCAGATCTCTTTGTTCTGAATGAAACGTAGTTGGATAGCTCTTCAAAGTTGGAGTTTCTTAAACAGTCTATACGCTTTCTGTTAAATTCATTCCATTTTTCGAGGTCCTTAAAACCTTCTCCTTCATCTTCTACGATAAGGTGTGCATGTGTTGCACTGAAGGAATACCAAACCTTTACTTTCTTTTCTAGCTGGCAACTATTTCCGTGTTTTACAGCATTCTTTATAACTTCGCTTATCTGCTGTTCCAAAAGGTTGATCTCTTTGATTTCAACTGGGGCAGACTGAACTATAAGGAGTGTAAAATATCTGATTTGCCTGAAATCAGAAGGAAACTCCTTATAAAGCATATTTGATTTATCGAATAAAGGGTCGTTTCCATCTGACCTCAATTCTTTCAATTCGTCCATTTTTGTACTCCCGTTTTTTACTCGTTAATCATAAGGATTCCTTCTTCTACGCTATTGGCAATAGGGAAGTAACCCATAAGTTTTGTAAGTTCTATAACCTTTTTTACAGATCCATGAATATTGGAAATATAGAGCTTAAGATTCATTTTCTTAATTGTTGAGCAAATATAAATAAGTGCTCCAATTCCAGACGAGTCAATGTAATCAACCTGCTCCAGGTTAATGATAAAGGACTTAACATTTTTTTCGAGCATTTTCATGACAAGTTCCTTTAACTTGTAGGAGTTGTATAAGTCCATCTCACCATTTACATCAATGATATAGACTTCACCGTTTTTCCTGATTTTTAGTTCCATATTTTTCTACTCCTTCGAAAAACTTTTATTCAAATTTCAAAATCAATACAGTCTGGTCATCGTGCTGAGACTCAGAGCCACTAAAACTTTTTATGTCTGATTTGATAAGGTTTGCAATATCCTTTCCTGAGAACTTTGAGTTTTCCTTTACTATTTTAAGTAAAGAATCGGCAGAATATTGTTCTCCCTTATCATTTAATGTTTCAATAATACCATCGGTATATGTAAATATTATATCACCAGTTTTTACTTTCTGCACAAATTCTTTGTATTCTGTTGTTTTTTCCACTCCTATAGGTTCACTTGCCTGTGACAATAGGGTAAAAGTGGATTTTGAGTTGTCATAATAATATACTGGTGCATTTCCTCCAGTAGCAATTTCCACAATGTGCCTTGTTGGATCATAATTGAATAGTGCCACTGAACCGAAATGGTCTGTTGTGAAGGATTCTCCACAAATTCCTTTGTTAACCCAGTTAAGAATCTTTCCTGCACTTTGGGTTGTATTGACTACAAGACGTAACATACTGCGAATCATTGTCATTACTATGATTGAGTTGATACCTTTGCCGGCAATATCTCCGAGAATAAAGCTGGCTCTGTCCTTTCTTGATACTATGATATCGTAGAAATCTCCGCATACGCCTTCTGCAGGTGACCACAGAGCCCCTACGTTTGCTCCCTGCACCTGTGGTATTTTTGCTGGTTTAAGTGTGTTCTGAATCTCCGATGCAATGTCAGTTTCCTTTGTAAGCGCATTATGCTCTACAAAATCCTTGACGGTAATGATATTACGTATAGATGCAGCCCCAAATTCGGACATAAGTTCAGCTTTGTCCAAATCATTTGATGTAAAAGGAGCACTGGACCGGTTTCGGCTTAATGCTACAAGTCCTATGATTGAATCTTCTACTTTCATAGGTACAAAGATATATGTTCCACACTCCAGGAATTCTTCAGGTCCATTCTGATATACCCTATCATCCATTTCAGGGTGATCAATAAGTTCCGGTTTACCGCCTAAGGCAATCTGACTGAATATATTGTTTGTCAATGGGAATGAACTGAATTTGAAGCTTGTAGCAACTCTTACAGGTTTATGAGGTAAGTCGCTAGGTAACATGAATGGAGGTGGGAAGTTCCCTTCAAAAGCTTTTACTGAAATTACATCTTCAAAGTCATCAATCATGAGGATTGCACCACCATCTGCATTACAGAAGGTTATATATGTCTTGTTGATGTATTCAAGAAGTTCGGCTAACCCGTCTTTTGAAGCTATGGACGTAGATGCCTTTAATATGAAATCCTTGCTTGTAGAAAGCATTTTTTCGCGTAACTCAATTTCTTCCCTACTTACAGAAGAATCCTGGGAAACGTTGCTTTCTTCTCTTTGCCTGTTAAACGATGGTGGAACAAGTTTTTCGATTTTCTTAGGCTCAAATGTACACAACATTATGCAGTATGGTACGAATAAAAGTCCTGTTCCGCAGAGGATAAAGCACCAGAGTTGTATTATATCTACAAAATACTCTGGTGCGGCAATGAGCCTGATAGCGGATATCAGGCTGGACAATGCTATTACTGCGGTGGCGGTATAGCTTATAAAGCTGACCCTTGCAGTCTGTCGTTTCTGTACGAATATCAAGAAAACAAAAATAAGTATGGCGATAAACGAGATGCCAATTAAAGGAATATATGCAATACTTTCTGTGCCTGACAAAATTTAGACTCCCGACATTTTATTATGTAATATAAAATTTAATTAATTGTAGCATTGTTAAAAGTAACCGTCAAGTTTACTTATCTACTTGATGGACTTTTTGACCTTATGCTTGGCATAGAAACTCTTTAGCTTTAGGATAAGAGGTGGTTTTGTATATTCTCTCTTGAAATCCTCTGTAGCCTTGTCTAGAGAAAAGTCATTGCCAAATCTGGTCTTGAGATCATCCCAGTACTTGATAAGAAAGACATACATGTCACTTTTAGTCCTGTTCTTGAAATGTCTCATCAGGTGATGTGATTCCATGGCAACAATTACAGGAAGATAAACGTTTTCGTACCAGGATGTTACGGCAACTTCAAATGGAAGCTCAGTGGATGATGTCTGATTTATGTAGTATTTGTGCATCAGGATATGATTGTAGATTTCGTCATACTGTCCTGTAGTGCTGAAATCGAGGCACCAGTAATCCGTAATATCCCCAAAATTGGTCTCCGCATAGAATACTCGTTTCTCATAATTGATAACCTGCTTTTGGATTTGTTCAATTGTAGAGCTTGGCTTTAGTTTGATTTCGCTGTGCAGACTGACAACTTCTGCATCGATTGTTTCTACACCTCTTGTCTTTGCAACTGAAACTCTATGGTTTCCGTCTCTGACAAAATATAGCCCTCCGACTTCGTATACACTTATGGCGGGGAGGGGAACATCTGTCAAGTGTGCAAGGTCTATGTGTTCCCATCTTTTGCGCAGAAAACTGCTTTTTGGGAAGAAATGGTTGTCAAAATCCTTGTATCTTCCTTCACTGCCTACTATCAGATTTATTGGAATTACCTGCATACCTTTGTAAACTTCATTCTTTGGTTTAAGAAGACTCTTTACGTCATTGAAGGAAATTAAAGTAGCTTCTTCCGGAGACAGGATATGCTGCAGTTCGTTTATCAATGCTTTATTTCGTGCCTTGCTGAAATCCTCATCTGTCTGAGAGGATAGAAATGTTTCTGCCATTTGTATCTCCTGTATCCAATGATTGTGGGTTGTCTGTCATTTCTATGACAACATGACTGTACGCATTTACGATGGTTGTCTTGTTACTGACTGTGGTACGAGTTTCTTGCAGATCATATAGGTGAATATGACCATGAATCATCAGTGCTGGTTCAAATTTATTGATGAACCAGTTGTAACACTCAAATCCCTTGTGACACTGGTCTTCTTTGTCATGTATATGTCTAGGAGATGCATGGGTCAAAAATACATCAAGATATCTTCCGTATCGTATTTTGTTGAATATGAGCTTAGGAATCAAGGCAATAAGCTGTCTTTTCATCTGTGACTCAGTATATTGAGCCTGTCCCCCATTGTAATTTAGAGACCCTGAGACACCGGCTATTAGAAGTGGAGTTGGTTTGTTTTTATGTGTTCCAAATTGTAAGTGCTTACATCGTATTACTTTACGGCCTGCATAATCTCCCCCATGTCCATGTCCCATGAGGTATGAACTTGTACTTTCCATGTCTGGAGCGAAAACGGAACTGGATTTATTATAGTATTTGAACTCTGAGAGGTTGTGGTTTCCAAAAATGAAATATGTAGGCTTACATAACGTAGAAACAATAAAGTCTACATATTCCATAGACAAGTCGCCAGCGCAGAATACGGCGTCAATGTCTTGGTAGCGCTCTTTTACTGTTGTAGAATATACAAGCGGGTCTATCTGGTCTGAAACGCAAAGAAATTTCATTTCCTATATTCCAGCCTTTGATAGGATTCCTTCAAGTTGTTCCTTGTTTACAAGGACAACTGATCTGTTTTCTGCATACTTGGAAGCAGAATTTGTAAAACCACTGCTTGAGAATATCACACCTTTAGAGCAATTCTGGTTTTTCAGACTTTCAGCAACCTTTCTAACAACACTGTCTTCAAGAGGTTCTGCGTTTCTATAGAATACAGCAAGAAAGAATTGAGGTCTTACATTCATCCAGCTGTCTTTCTTTACTTCTGTAGCATACATAGAACATCCGTATGGAGTAGGTTCTGTCTTCTGACTCTGCAAATTAAAACCAGCCATGGCTATTTTTTTGCATATCTCTACAAAATCTGTTGGAGAAGCAGTCAGATATTCTTTCATGCTGTCGTTTGTCTGCAAGTCTCTGTATTCATTTAATTTTGCTCCGACATCACGGAAAGTCCTGTTTTTGCTATATATCTTATCCCACTGTTCAATGGCTTTATCGATTTTATGACTTTTCTCGTAGCAGGCTGCAAGGAAATATCTGGCAAATAAAGTTTCCTGTGCTCCATCATCTTTGGAAATAGATATTGCGTGTTCAAACTCTCCTATTGCGTTGTCTCCCTGGTCAACTGCCATGTAACAAGTTCCTCGCTCGATCAACGCTCTTTGTCTGAAGGATTGGTCATGTTCTGCCTTTTCAAAGGCTTTGACGGCTCCAGAATAATCTTTGTTTTCTTTAAGAATCTTTCCAAGATAGTAGAAGTTGGAGTAGTTTTCCGGACAAAGCTTTATTGCTATATCAATTT
Source organism: Treponema sp. (assembly GCA_045616545.1). Lineage (GTDB taxonomy): Bacteria > Spirochaetota > Spirochaetia > Treponematales > Treponemataceae > Treponema_D. The sequence continues at coordinate 38,660 of JAZLGX010000023.1, forward strand.
CTTTTTTTGCTTCCTGAAACTGTTTTCCTCTATATAATAGGTACCCAAGAGCAGTATGTGCCTTATCATTCTTTTTGTTGAGAACTACTGCTTTTTGGTAAAATCCCAAGGCGTTTGGTGCTTGGTTGAGGTTTTCATAGATTTTACCTACATTGTAATAGTTGTCACCGTTTTGAGGTTGCATCTTTGTCAACAAAAGATATTCTTTGAGGGCGTCCTGATTCTGATTGTATTTTACATATAAGTCAGCCATCTTGGTTCGGAATTCTATTTCGGAGATACTTCCGTCAAATACAGCGTTTTCATTTACAGTCTTGAACTCAACAAATGCAAGTTCAGGCTTTCCATCGGCTAGATAAGCTTCTCCCAGCCAATAATGGGCAACATAATCTCTTGCATTTTTTGTAATAGCTGTCTTTGCAACTCGTTGAGCGGCCTGGTATTTTCCTTCCTTTATAAGTTTACGGACGCTACCTATCTTTTTAGGTGCTGCCAGATTTTTTATAATGACTACAATGAGGGCTGCAATAACAGCAAGAGCAAATATTATAATTACAATTAGTAGAACCGAATTCATCCTATCCGCCTTTTTGTGTAAGTATCAATAAATCGTGCTATAATATCATTATAACACTAATGGAATAAAAAGCAAAGAATCGATAATATAATTAGAAAAGGAGAAAGGGATTTTGAAACGTTTTTTTTGTCTCATTATATTTTGTCTGACAGGATTAACTTTTGCTTGGTCTCAATCTGACAATTTTGCACATGGGGAAGAGCTTTTTAGGCGTAATAAACCGGATGAAGCAATACCTTTCCTCGAAGAGGCTGTCAGTAAGGGAGAAAATCCAAAGGCTTATGTATATCTTGTTGTCGCCTATTATCAGATTGGACATTACGAAGAAAGTCTGAATATAGCAGATAGAGGAATGCGTGTAACAGGAAGTAATAAAAAGATTATTGCATATAATGCTGGAAATGCCGCTTTTTTAATGCAGGATTACAGAACTGCTGAACAATGGTATTCTAAGGCTCTCTCGGCAGATCCTGCCTATGCTAATGCCGTTTTGAACCGGGCAAATGCAAGAATAAGCCTTGAAAAATACAACGAGTGCATAGAAGATTATTCCAAGTTTCTTGAATTAGCACCAGATGATTATAGACATGATGATATTGTAGCCCTTCTTGCTAAGCTGCAGGTAATGAAGGAAGAAGAAGAAGCCCGTAGAATAGCGCAGGAAAAAGAAGAGCAACGCATCAAAGAAGAAGAAGAACGATATAGGCAGGAAGAAATCCGTTATCAAACTATGCTTCTCCAGCAGCAGGCAGAAGAAGCCCAGCGTGCTGCCATCGAAAAGGCTGCTAAAGAGGCTGCCATAAAAGCTGCTGAAGAAGAAGCTGAAGCGCGACGGCGAAAGCTTATGGAAGAGGTTGCAGCTTCACTTCAGGATGCAGAAACTGAAAATATGAGTGCTGGTGCTGAGAGTACATTTGATTATGATTACGAATCAGAACTTGAATAGAGATTAACTTGATAACGTAGTAATTAGTGAGTAAGATAAAATTATGGAAAACGATAGAATTGAACTAAGAAAGGACGCCAATAACCAAGAAAAGAGTAATTCATCAACAAATAAAGCTTTGCTTATTATTATAATCTTGTTGATTTTGTTGTTTATCACAGGTGGGGTTATTTTTGTTCTTTTGGGGACAGGCGTAATAAAATCTGATCTGTTTGGTTCTCATGGCAGTGAGAAAATGAGTGCAAGGGAAAGAGAAAACACTCTCATGCTTGTACAAAGTTATATGGATATGGGGCTATATGATGAAGCTCAATCTCTTCTTAACAGTCTCCTGATTTCGGATCCGTCAGATAAAGATGCAAAAGCACTCTTAAAAGAATTGTTGGGATTGAAAAATGACTCTGGTGAATATACAGGGGAAGACTCTGGAAGAAACTCAAAGTCAGGAAAAGGACGTTTCGGAAGTGGTAATGGAAATAGCAGTTATGATGATTTTCAGTCTGGAAGTAATTCTTCTGGGGATAATTCATATTTAGCTTCGGGTAGTTCCTCTCAGGATGGAGGTATGGGAGCTTCCCTTAATGGGGCGGGTGGTAGTTCTTCTTCTGGATCAGCTGCCGGTAATACTTCATCTTCGAGTTCGGATGCAGGTAATTCATTATCTGGTAATGGAATTAGTGGTCAAAATGGTATCGCAGGAGGTAATAAGACTTCTGGATCTTCTTCTAATGGTTTGAATGGATTTGGAAATGGAAATTCTCAGGCAGTAACTAATTCAGCAGGGGTTGGAAATAAATCAGGTGCTGGGTCAGGAGCTTCTGGCGCAGAACTTGCTATGGTGGACAGTAAACAGGCTCAGCTTGAGGAAGAGAGAATAAAGGAAGAAGAAAGAAAGCTCCAGCAAAAAGCAGAAGCTGAGATGAGAGCAAAGGAAGAGGAAAAGCGTAAGGCTGAGGAAAAAAGAATTGCAGAAGAAAATGCAGCAAAAGCTCAGTCTCTTCAGTATGTAAATGATGAGATTGCGGCGGGAAAACTTGCCCTGGAAAAAGGAAATTATGAGGAAGCTTTAAAGCATTTTAATAATGCAAAGAAGGAGCTTGGCAAGCTTGATGATTCTGCTTTTGAAGCTACTAAATTAAGTGAAATGGCATCTACTCTTTATGAAGCTTCTCAGGGTAATGTAGAACCATTTTCAACTAACGTAAGAAATTCAGCTATTGATTATGCAAAATCAGCTATAGCAGAGAATGATAATTCTAGTTCTGCCCATTATGTATTGGGAATGAGTTATATTGACAAGAATGACTGGAGTAAGGCTGAAGAAGAATTAAAGAAAGCTATTGCTAAAGAGGGTAATAATTATATGTATTATTTCCAGCTTGGTAGAGCTCAGGCTAGTCAAAAAAAGTATGATGCTGCTGCAGTTTCGTTTCAGTCTTCCATAAAATGTAATGATAAATATGCTCCTGCTCACTATAACTACGGGTATGTTTCAGAACGCTTGAATAAGACCAGTCAGGCTATTTCCTCTTATCAGAAGGCTTGTTCTATAAATCCATCTTATGAAAACGCTTATATAGCAGCCGGTCGCGTAATGACAAGAAAAGCTGATTATAAGGGTGCCATTGATATGTTTAATTCTGCAATAAAAATTAATCCTTCTAATGCAAGAACTTATCAGGAACTTGGCGCCGCATATTCTTCTTTATCAGAATATGGCAAAGCAGAGGAGGCTTTCAAGAAGGCTTTGGCATATATGAATCAGTCGTCAAAAGATCCTGTTACATATTACAACCTTTCTACCGTAATGCTTGCACAGGGGAAAACTGCAGATGCTGTTTCTTATGCAAAGCAGGCTTATGAATCCATGGGAAATTCAAATACAGCTACAAAGGTCAATATAACATATAATTATGCCCTTATACTTGAGTCTTCGGGTAAAGAAGATGCTGCGTTTGACTTGTATCAGGAAGTTCTTAAACTGGATTCTGGAAATGTAAAAGCGAAAATAAATCTTGCAGTTCTATGCTTGAAGTCAAATGATTATGAATCAGCAATTTCTCTTTTGACGAGTGCAGTTGCAAAAGAACCTGATAACTTTGAAGTTAATAATAATCTTGGTAATGCATATGGAATGGCTCAGAATTATGAGCAGGCTATCAAGTATTATCAGGCTGCACTGAAGAAAGATGGGTCAAATGTGTCTGTCAGAGCTAATCTTGCAAGAACATATGCTTCTGCTGGCCAGTATGATAGTGCAAAAGTTACTTATGAGGATGTAGTCAAAATGGCACCAAAGGACTGGGATTGTCTTTTTGAACTTGCAAAGGTATGTCTTTCGATGGGAGATAATGCGGATGCACTTAAATATCTGGAACAACTTAAGACTAACAATCCGTCTTATAAAACACAGGAAGTTGTTAGTCTCATGTCCCAGCTTTGATTTTATATACGTTTAACCAATGTAAAAAGCTGCTTACGGGTGATAGTTGTATATACAGGTCTCCCGTGAGGGCAATGGGGATCTGGAAGTTCCAGAGCCCCTCGTGCGATGTATTCTGCCATGTTATCGTCCAAGACTGTTCCATCTTTGACTGCGGCTTTACATGCTGTCATTGCTGCGATAGAGTATAGGATATCTTGTGGATTTATTCTCTTGTCAAGAATGGCGTGAGTTAAATCTGCTTCTGTTCCTTTCCATCTTGTCGGGATGGTTGTTACTTCCCATGTCCCGTTTCCTTTATCAGATATTGAAAATCCTGATTTATCCAAGTTTTCTTGGATTGTTTTGAGATAATTATCATCGGATACTGAACTTGTTTGTATTGTGTATGGGATAATAAGGCTCTGCTTCTGACCTGATTTTTCCATGATTTCATCAAATATCATTCTTTCATGTGCAGCATGTTGATCTATTATGTATAAAATGTCATCTTTTTCGGCCAAAATGAATGTTCCAAGGGTCAATCCCACAAGATGAAAAGTATCATCAGTTTGATTTGCTTTGTTTATATAATTTGGTTTTGTAACGTGACCTTCTACGGAAGGTGAGTCGATTTGAGGAGCTTCAATTTTTGTTTCTGCAAAGAATTGACTCCGGATATCCCTTCTTGAATTGGAATAATTCATTGAACCTGATGGTTTTAGGTATGTTTGAATGAACGATTTTTGTGAGTTGCTTGGGACCGAGTTTGCATTTGCAGTGTAATCTAAAGCTTGTGCTGTCAAATCTTCAAATTCTAGTTCTTTATTGTTGATAATATTCTGGGAATTTCCGTTTACAATTTCACTTATAGTATAATTCTTGAAGAAATCCTTGGTTGTTGTGCTTAGACCATGATGAAGAGATGATATATCTTTAAATCTGGCTTCTCTCTTTGCTGGATGGATATTAAAATCCACAAGAGCAGGATTGATTGTGACAAAAAGACACGCTACAGGATGGGTTCCATTTGGAAAATACCCCTGACATCCGTATTCAATCGCTTGCACAAGTGAGTATTCTTGAATGCGCCTCCCATTTACGTATATAAAGATGTTCTTTCGATTTGATCTGTTTACTCCCGGTTCTCCGATGATCAACTCAAATGACCACTGGTTTTGAGAGTCGGCAGATTTTAAATTGTAAAACAAGTCTTCTGATTCAAATAGCTGTAGAGCCTGAATAAATCTTTGTTTAAGAGATTGGCCTTTTTGTAAGTTGAGTTTTTCCTGTCCGTCAATTTTTAGGATGAAACTTATATCTGTTCTTGGGAGAACTTTTTCTTCAAATGTACTTCGGCAAAGAGTAGCTTCGCTGGCAGGTCTCTTTAAAAAGACTCTTCTTGCCGGGAAATTTTCAAACAATCCTGAAGTCTGAACTATAGTTCCGTTTATTGGGGTGACTGGTGTTATTATATGGTCTTCTGTAATGGATGCGTTCATTCTATATCCACCAGAAGTAATCTCAAGCCTGCTGACTGCCGCCATGGAAGATAAAGCCTCGCCTCTGAAACCTAACGTGGTTAGGCTTAGTAAGTCTTCTTCGGTTGTTATCTTACTTGTTGCATGAGGTCGTGCACAATTTTCAAGATCTTCTTTAGTAAGTCCGCATCCGTTATCGATGATTCGAATCTTTTCTATACCGCCAGCTGTTATTTCGACTGTTATTGAAGAGGCTCCGCTATCTACTGCATTATCCATAAGTTCACGGACTATTGCGTTTGGTCTGTCGATGACTTCTCCTGCTGCAATCTTACGAGCTACTTCTGGGTTCAGGGGCCTTACTGTTGGCCTTGTATTAAGCATTTCTTGTTCCATTAACTTCAGAATTTATATCAAATAATGATAATTCTGGACCAGATTCGTCTTTCTTGGTTGATTTGGATTTTGAAGTTCTGCTGCTCTTTCGGGGCTTATCCTCTGAAGGTTGTTCTTCTATCTTTTTATCCGGCTCATCTTTCATGAGTATCTGAACTGTGCTTTCGATGTTATCGAGTTCTTTTTCCAGCCCCTTTGCAAGTTTAATACCTTCTTCAAAGGCTTTTAATGCATCTTCAAGAGTTATATCATTCTTTTTTATTTCTAAAGTGAGTTCTTCTAGTCTCTGTAAATCTTTTTCGAAGTTTTTCATGTGTTTATCCTATATATAATTTAGTCTACAGTTGCGTTTATTATACCCTTACCAGGTTTAATCTGTATATGGGTTCCCTTTTCTATCGCTGATGCATCTTTAATGACTTGTCCTGTTTCGATATCTGTTACAATGGAATATCCTCTATCCAAGATAGTTTGAGGGTTACAGTTGTCAAGAACTTGATTAAAACTTATAACTTTGTTCTTATAGTCTGCAACTTTTTTTAGGATGTTATCACAAAGAGCCTGTTTGAGCGTTTCAAACCTTGCTAAGTAAGGCTGTTCGATAGATCTGAACTTTAATTCCATGTTTTCTGGTTTAAAACTGTTAACTATCAGTCTATATCTATTTATCTTACTAGACATTTCATTGTAGAACAAGGTTTCATAGTTTGCCAGTCCGTTTTGTATATCAAGAAGGAGAGGAAATACAAGCTCTGCAGCGTTGCTTGGAGTTGAAGCTCGTATGTCTGCTGCATAATCACTTAGTGCCCAGTCAATTTCGTGACCAACTGCTGATACTGTTGGGATTGAAGATTCTGCTATAGTTCTTACTAGTGTTTCATCGCTGAATGGTAAGAGGTCCTCTAATGAACCTCCACCTCGACCAATGATAAGTACATCACACATTTTGTGTTTATTTGCGATTTTTATCATTTTTGTGATGCTCTCAGCCGCAGTTTCACCCTGGACAAGAGCTGGAAACACTATAATATTTATTTTGGGATTCCTGTTTCTGGCAATTCGTATTATATCTCGAAGAGCAGCTCCTGTCGGACTTGTTACTATACCTACTGTCTCTGGTATAAAAGGTAACCTTTTTTTACGTTGAGAGTCAAATAAACCTTCTTGAGCAAGTCTCCGCTTACGCTCTTCTATCATTTCCATGATGTCACCTTCACCACAAGGTGACATTGAGTTTATTATAATCTGATAATTTCCTCTTGGTCCGTATACACTTACGGAGCCACTTGCCTGGACAAGAGTTCCATCTTTGGGAGTAAAGTTTAGGTATGATGCTTTACCCTTGAACATAACTGCACTGATTTGACTGTTTGAATCTTTCAGTACGAAATACAGATGCCCTGAAGAATTTGGTCTGAAATTGGATATTTCTCCTTTTATCGTTATGTTGAAGAAGTTGCTTTCCAGGATAGTCTTAATTTGGTCTGTAAGTTGACTTATGGTTAGGACGTTGTCATTATTCATTGTAATTTTATATTAAACATATCATTCAATTTGGGCAATATACTTCCGATAATGAAAAAGATGAAATCTATAGTATTTTTGTACGCAGGTGAGAATAATTCATATGCGTTAAATAAGGTATTTAATAAAAAATCTGCCTTTGATTTGGTACTGGATTGGGCTTTTTCGCTGGAAAATGTTGAGTGTGTTGTTGTAGCCTGTAATTCTGAATCAAAGAAATATATAATTGATAATAAAATTCAAAATATTAAAGTGATTGAAACAGGAAAATGCACGGTAAAGACTCTTTTTTACAATATTACTGAATGCATCAGAGAAAGTGGGGCTGATACAGTTATTTATACGAAAGCTGATAGGCCTTTCTTAAATAAAGACATAACGAAGAAACTGCTTGATTGTCATAAAAAATATTTGGCAGAGTATACGTTTGCTGATGGGTATCCCTATGGATTATCTCCTGAAATATTAGATAAGGGTACTGTTAATATTCTTGGGGCTATGAGTGCTGATAATCCTGTTACTACTAGTTGTATTTTTGACGTTATACGACAGGATATCAATTCTTTTGAAATCGAAAGTGTTTTAGCTCCAGTTGATTATAGATATCTTAGGTTGGATTTGTCATGTAGTACCAAATCTGGACTTATGTCTAGTGAAGGTTTATTTAAGGCTTTAGATAAGTCTTTGGATGAAATAGATGTAAATTTATTGTCAGATGTGGCATCGAAGACTTTGGATGTAAATGTCACTGTTCCTGCGTTCTATAATATTCAGATTTGTCGAGATTATACATCAAAGGCTTTTTTTAACCCTTATAGTGATACTGTTAGACAAAATATGTCTCTTGATGATTTTAGTAAACTTGTAGACATGATCGGTCAATATTCAGGAAAAGCTGTCATAAGTTTAAGTGCATGGGGAGAACCTTTGCTTCATCCTGAATTTGAAAATTTTGTATATACAGCTTTGAAAAATGAGAATCTATCTTTGTTAATAGAAACAGACGGGACTTTAGTGGATCAAGGTATAATTGAGAATATATCGAAAAAAAGTGATATTGATAGAATTACGTGGATAGTATATTTGGATGCACATAGTC
>JAZLGX010000024.1:0-40136 GCA_045616545.1 Treponema sp.
TTAATCTTAGGGAAATTAATAATATGTCTTTTTTTTGATCCAAAGTATAATGTTTACACTCTAGAAAAAAAGTATAATATGAATACGTCTGTTGTTCTATTACATCCATATCTTTTTCACAACTTTTGTACTCTTCAAGCAATTCAAGAATATCATAATTTTTTTTTGCGACCGACTCTTTTAGCATGGTTTCTATCTCAGCTCTTCGTAGCTCGCTTCTCGTCACAGGAATATTGAATAGACTTTCTGGAATACCAAGCTTATTCATCAGGGCTATAGCCAATGGTCTATGTGGAGTTCGTTTGCCGGACTCTATCTTGGACAGGGTTGATACGTCACAAATACCATCACATAAATCTTCTTGGGAAACCCCAAGTCTTGTACGATATTCTTTTAGCATATAACCAAAGCAATATTGACTCATTTTTACCTCAAAAACACAATAAATTGCTGTATTATATATATTTACTCTAATATTATCAATAAAAATGCTAACTTTCCAAAAACGCCATGGTCACTTTATGCTCATCACATTATAATGAACCAATTTAGTATAAAAAGGAGATAAAAAAGTGGCATCCCTTACACCAGCCGAAACACATCTAAGAGCTGAACATGTAATACATACACACAAAATGATTGAAAAAAATCGCAAGGAAAAGCTTGCTCGTGAAAAACGCAAGGAAGAGAAAAAGAACCGTAAGCTTAACAAAATCACGGAATCCGACACTGAACTTTCGGCAGTCCTTACATTAGGCAAAATCGCCCGTATCTATGTAAGCAGCTGTTTAGTATTGGCAAATGACCAGTATATAACATGTGCGCTTAAGCCTGATACAGAAGTTACTATAGGAGACAATGTTCTGCTGGACCAGAATAACAATATTACTCAGATATTACCAAGAAGCAATTACTATGCGAGAAGAGCCATCACCGGAAACAGTAAGAGTCAGTCTCAGCTTATAGCAGCTAATCTTGATTATGTAGCAATCTATCTGCCATGCAAAAATCCGGATATAGATTTTGATATGATTGATAAAATGCTGTTTGCATGTTTTAGCAACAATCTTAAGGCGATTCTTATCCTTAATAAGGAAGACCTTCTTGATACACAGCAAAAACAGCAGATTCTTAGCACTCTTGAGACATATAAAGAAAATATCTACAGCATATTCTTTATAAGTGCTTTAAATGCAACAGGCACACAGGAACTTAAGGAGTTCCTTAAAGACAAGACAACTTTGTTAACAGGTATTTCAGGAGCAGGTAAATCAACATTCACAAACCTTGTTTGTCCGGAAATAAACCTAAAGACTAAGGAAATCGATCAAAAAAGTGGAAGAGGAAAGCATACTACAACCTATTCTACTCTGATACATCTTGATAATGGAGGATACATCATAGATACTCCAGGAATTCAGACTTTTGATGTATACAGAGGCAACAAGGAAGAAATCAATTATTACCTCAAGGAAATCAGTCACTTTGCACAGGATTGTAAATTTGCAGACTGCAGTCACCTAAAAGAGGATACCGCAGTCTGTGGAGTAAAAACAGCCATTCAAAAAGGCAATCTAAATTCTATCGTATATACCAGATATAAAAGACTAATGGCTATATGCAGGTAGTAACAAGTTGTTACACGACGGTAAAACATGTTGTTACACGACGGTAAAACATGTTGTTACACGACGACAAATCATGTTGTTACACCGCGGTAAAACATGTTGTTACTTCGCCGTAAAACAAGTTGTTACTAAACACGGTAAAACATGTTCTTACTAAACTAACTATCGTTATCCAGAGATTTCGATAGTTAGGATTCCTTTAGTTTCTTGAGTTGTTCATTCATTTTGTCTGCAGTACTTTTGGCAGAAAAGTACATTATAAGGTGTACCACAATAAAAACTACAACAAATGTAAGTTCCATTGCCATTATTGAAAGCGGATGCTCAAAACTGAACCATTTGAGCAAAAATCCAAAGAGAAGAACTACTAAATCAGCAAAAACAAAATAACAGATATTGTAGATTAAGAAACGTTTTTTTGACACTTCCTTTTCAGTAATAAATGGGGCATAAACTAAGGTAAGTACAAGAGCCAGGGCCAAAACACCCCAAATATAAGATATCGACAATGATACTCTAACCCCATTGAAAATCGCTATGTATATAGAAGAAAAAACAAATATAGTCGTAGAAAGTTTTGCAAACATATCCAACAATAAGCCAAGCTTTGATTTAAACATAGTAACCTCCAAATTAAATCAGAGTCCCAGGTGTTTTTTTAGGACCGGAACATACATTCTAGAAAAAATAACCTTGCAACTGTTGCTTAGAGTTGCTTCTATTCGTCCGCTAAAATCTGGAGCAAGGTTGTCTATTTTATTTATATTTACAATAACTGCTTTGCTGGCACGCAAAAAATTGGAAGGCAATTCTTCTTCCAGCTGGTATAACTTCAACCGGCTCTCGTAAACCTGCTTTTCTGTATAGGCAAAAACCCTGTCATCTACTGATTCAAAATATAAAATTTCAGAATAGTCTTGCAATACAATAGTGGAATTCTTGTATAGGGAAAGTTTATCCTTTCCGTGTTTAAGCGCATTCAAAAGACGAAGAATACTTTCATCAATTGAATCACACTTTACAATAACTTCGTCTTCTTCCATAGAATTTTCTTTATCTAAAATCGTAATTTTCATAAGTCAATTTTATAGATAAAACTCTATAGTTTAAAGTTAAACTCTGCCGATTGTTCATAGTTTTCTTCCAGACTGTAACTTACTGTCAAATTATCCTGATTAAACACAGCTCGCCACCAGGTTTTTGCATTATGATTGAACTGGCTTGCACGGATATCGTACAGGGACTGTTTGACTTCGTCCTCACTTAAAGTCGCATTTTCTACAAGTTTCTGCTGCAAAACTCCAAGACGGTAAATGGAGTTTCCGGAATTTGGCAATTCTTTTTCTACTCCAAGATAGTGGTTTGTGACAGCATTGCTTTCTGTAACTATCATTTTATTGTCTACGTATTCAACTACTACCATACGGCCATTTGCATCACTAATTGCAAAATGATGTGCAGAACCAATGACAGAATGCATATCGTATTTTTCAAGAAAGGCAATTGCTTCAGGAACATTTGCGCAAAAATCCAAGATTCCACGGATTGCAAGAGTTGTCGTTACATCAGATTTTCCTGTATTCTGATTTGTTTCTTCATTGTCCCCAGCCATCAAATCTGAAACACAAAGACCTTTTTCGTTCATTCCATCAAGAGGAATAAAAATTGCAGCTGCAGCCATATAACGGTCAGCAAAACTTTCTGGCTTGTAATTTTCCCCAAAGCCAAGAAAATCCAGCTGGGTTGTAGAAATTGACTTATAGCCTTTCTTGGGATTTGATTTGATGATTATTGCAGATGTCAAATTTTCCCAGTCATAATTACGTCCAAACACTTTCTTACCTTCCGGAGTGATGGTTGAAAGTGCAGCACATCCTGTATCAAGAGGAACTTCTTCGCTAAAAACCTTGTTGACTTTTTTTCCTCTCAAAACCTGTTCTATGTAAATTGCCAGTTCAGAATTTGATTCAGCTCCTCCCTGGTTGAGTAGAGATTCCAACTGATAATCACCGTTAAATTCCATGTAGTAAACGTGCTCTGAAAGTCTTTTTACAGAGCTGGCTGATTTTACAAAAGGTCCAAAGGTAAGCCAACTGCAAACTAAGATAAAAATCCCGATTACACCTGCAACACTCATTATTACTTTGATAATCTTTTCTACGCTCATAAGTCTCTCCTTAATATCTGATGATTTTATGATAACATCGAATGATTTTATAATAGTGCTAGGCATAAAAAAAATCTTACATCTTACCTGCCAAATTCTGCATCTTACCAGGGTGTATAAAAAAAGCCCGCTTACTGATTTGCAGCAAGCGGGCTTTTGGGAGTGACAGAGTTTTTTATCTCTGGCCTTTTTCGTATGGTATACCTTCTGCCTTTGGAGCACGAGATTTACCAGAAGTAAATGCAAGAACAATAAGAGAGATTATGTAAGGAAGCATCTTGTAAACTTCACCAGGAACAAGGTTAACCAGGAAGTCAAATCCAAGATAAGCATCTGCAATGGATCTAAAGAAACCAAAGAGCAATGCAGCAAGGGCAATTCTTATAGGCTTCCACTGTCCGAAAATCATTACTGCCAAGGCAAGGAATCCAGCTCCGGCTACACCGTTAATGAAGTCCCACTGGGAGTTAGCTGCAGAAATATAGATAATTCCTCCGATTCCTCCACAGAAACCTGAAATTATTACACCTGCATAACGCATCTTGTATACATTAATACCTACACTGTCTGCAGCCTGAGGATGTTCACCACAAGCCATGAGACGCATACCAAACTGGGTCTTATACAGAACAACATATGCGGCTACGAGCAGAATTACAGTAAAAATCATGTACCAGTTAAAATCAATGTTTCCTGCATGGATAAGAAATACTTTGCGGTTCTCGATATAATCGAGGATTCCAGAAACATTGTCACCACCAGATCTGGCTGTATTAAAAGCTTTTACGACTACTGTTGCTGTTGCGGTTGCCAGCATATTCATAGCAGTTCCGACCAAAGTCTGGTCTGCCTTAAAGTTAATTGCTGCGACAGCAAGAAAAAGGGAATAAACCATACCACACAAAGCACTGGCAACAATTGTCAGTAATATGATGAGCAGAGGATTTGTTCCTACCGGAAGAGAAAACAGAACAAATGCACCACCAAGAGCACCCATTACCATTTCGCCTTCAAGGCCAAGGTTGATTACACCTGAGCGCTCAGAGTACATACCACCAAGGGCTACAAATATCAAGACAGATGCATATATGAGAGTATACTGAATAAGTAACATTATTTTTTGCCTCCTTTAGAAGCAAGCTTTGTGATAAGTTCTTTGAAGAACAAAACAAAACCGCAGGAATAAATAATTATTGCAGCAATAAGATCGGCAATCTGGGAATTATAGAAATGGGTATCGATGAGAGTTCCACCCAGTGTAATGTGTTGGATAAAGAATCCTGCAACAATAACACCTATCGGATTAAGTCCACCAAGGAATGCAACGGCAATACCGTTAAAGCCCATTCCAGGAACAGAAGAACTAATCTTCCAAGGCTGTACTCCTGTCAGATAATACATACTGGCTCCAAGACCTGCAAGTCCACCTGCTATAGCCATTGTTACAATGATGTTCTGCTTGTCTTTCATACCTGCATATTTTGCAGCATTCTTATTGAGTCCTGTTGCCTTAAGCTCATACCCAAATGTTGTTTTATTAAGCACTACCATAATGAGTATTGCTACGATTATTGTTACAGGGATTGCAATGCTTGCATATTTATTGTTAAGGATCTTATCCCATCCAAGCTTTGGCAAGAGACTGTGAGGAGACTTCTGGGCAATTGAGAATGTCTCTGACTTTGTCTGATCCATGATGAATGTAGGAGACATCATTATATTTGTTATATAAAGACCTATCCAGTTAAGCATGATACATGCAATTACTTCGTTCATGTTGCAGAATGCCTTGAAGAATCCTGCTATGGCTCCCCAAGCTGCTGCGGCAGCAACTGCAAGAAGTGTACAAGCCCACCAAGGAAGATTCCATGCCAATGCTGACCAGAGAGAAACTCCTATGGCAACACAGTACTGTCCTGCAACACCAATGTTAAAGAGACCTGCCTTATATGCAAAAAGAACACTTAGACCACAAAGAATCAAAGGTACAGATTTAACTACTGTAAGTCCAAAATACTGCAGACGCATTGAAGGCTTTTTGTAGTACATAAAGTTCTGCAAAATTGTTGTGATAGCCTTTGGTGCATGTTCTGCATTTATTATTGCAAGAATAATAAATCCTACAAGGATACCTATCAGCGCACATAGTATCGCAGAAACGATAGACTTGAATGCACTGGAAGAAATTATCTTATTAAAACTAAATTTATTTTCCATCATTTACTCCGTATTAGCTGCGCTTGGCACCTGCCATATAAAGTCCCAGTTCCTGTGGGGTTGTTGTCTTTGGATCGAGCTCGCCGACAATTTCACCTTCATACATTACAAGGATTCTGTCACTCAGAGCCAGAACTTCTTCAAGCTCATAAGATACCAGAAGTACTGCAGCTCCATTATCACGGTCTGCAACAATCTGCTTGTGAATATATTCAATAGCTCCGACATCAAGACCACGTGTAGGCTGAACTGCTATAAGCAGCTTATGTTCCTTATCTATTTCGCGGGCAATGATTGCCTTCTGCTGGTTTCCTCCGGACATTGAACGGGCTATTGTCTTGCATCCCTGTCCACTACGTACATCGTACTGGTCAATCAATGCTGCAGAATATTCTGTTACTTCCCTACGCTTTATGAATCCTGCTTTCTGGAATTTTGGTTCCCAATAGCGCTGGAGTACCATATTCTGCTCAAGTGTATAATCCAATACAAGACCATGCTTATGGCGGTCTTCAGGAATATGGGACATACCAGCAAGACTCTTTTCGCGGATAGACTTCTTTGTTATTTCTTCTCCACCAAGAGTTATTGATGTATTCTCGGTATTTGCAAGGTTCATAAGTCCTGTAAGTCCCTGTATGAACTCAGACTGTCCGTTGCCATCGATACCTGCGATACAAACTATTTCTCCTGAATGAATGTCAAAGCTGACATTTTTTACTGCAAGGTTATTATGTACTTTGCTTGCAACGCTCATGTTTTTGATTGCAAGAACAGTATCACCTGGCTTACTAGGTGTCTTATCTACAACAAAGTTTACATCACGACCTACCATCATGCGGCTAAGTTCGTCTTTGTTTGTATTGGCAATGTCTACAGTACCTATGTAGCGGCCTTTGCACAAAACAGAACATCTGTCTGCAACTGCCATAATTTCGTTTAATTTATGTGTAATGAACAATATGGATTTACCCTCAGCTGCGAGGTTCTTCATAATCTGCATAAGTTCATCTATTTCCTGAGGGGTCAGTACTGCAGTAGGTTCATCAAAGATAAGGATTTCGTTTTCGCGGTAAAGCATCTTGAGGATTTCTACACGCTGCTGCATACCTACTGTTATATCCTCGATAAGAGCATCAGGATCAACTGCAAGACCATATCTCTTGCTAAGTTCCACTACTTTTGCTCTAGCTGATTTTCTGTCTACAAAGCCATTCTTGATTGGTTCTGTACCAAGGATAATGTTATCAAGAACTGTAAATACTTCTACAAGCTTAAAATGCTGATGTACCATTCCGATTCCTAAAGCGGTAGCATCATTAGGGTTGTTAATCTTTACAACTTCCCCGTTTTTACGAATTTCTCCTTCTTCACTCTGATACAGACCAAAAAGGACGCTCATTAAAGTTGATTTTCCAGCTCCATTTTCACCTAAGAGAGCATGGATTTCACCTTTCTTTAGCTGTAAGGTGATATTGTCGTTAGCTATAATACCAGGGAACCGTTTGGTAATATGCAACATTTCGATGATATAGTTATTATCCATAAAAAAGTCCTGTCTGACCAAAGATTAAAAAAAATTGCAGCAGTACTGCAATTTTATGGGACATTTATCCCGTAACTTCTATTCTAACATAGATTGTAACATTTTATATGTTTTTGTAGCAAAAAAAGAGCCGGCAGTGGCAGAAAGTTACACATTTGTAATCTTTCTGCCAGACCGGCTCATCTATCTAAGTAAGTTTTATTACTTAAGGTTAGAATATGTGTTTACTGTAATTGCATGTGCAGGAAGAGCGTTGATATCGTTAGATACTGCAACTTTTCCATTGTACATATCAGCTACAAGAGCTTTGTAATCAGCAACTGTAAAGTTCTTCATTGTCCATGTATCTGTTGGGAGCTGTACATAGTTAGCATCCATATCTGTTGCAGATACGAGACCAAGTGTATCGATCTTTCCAGAGTACTTAGCCCAGTTACCAGCCTTAACAGCTGAGAGAGCAGAGTTTACTGTAGCACCGAGACCCTTCATAGCAGATGTTACACACATACCTTCACCAAATCCGTTGATCTGTGCTGTCTGGTCTGTATCAACACCAATTACCTTACCATTAGCAACCTTTGCAGCAGCTTCACAAGCTGATGTCCAGATTCCACCACCACAAGCAAATACAACTTCTACACCACGCTGGCTATACCATGTGTCCATAGCAGCTGTGATTGTCTGGTCACCGTAGAACTGTCCACCATATACATATTCAACTGTTACATCACCAGCAATTCCCATTTCTTCAGCAGCCTTGTTACAACCCTGAACAAATCCGTATCCGTAGCGGATTACAGCTGGAACACCGATACCACCGAGGAATCCGAGGTGCTTGTATCCTTCCTTAACTGCAGCGTATCCAGCCATGAAACCAGGAAGCTCTTCCTGATATACAGCACAGAATACATTTGCTGGGAGAGTAAAGTCTCCAAGATCACCAGCAGAAATATCAAGACCGATAAATGTTACGTCAGAGTTAGCTTCTGCTGTTTCTACGATTGCTTCTCCAAAGAGGTATCCTGGGAGAACGAGAACTGAGTATCCGTCATTGATTGCAGCATTGATAGATGCAACGCGGTCAGCTGTAGAATCTCCAGCTGGCTTGTAGTACTTGAATTCTACGCCGTTTGATTCACTGAATTTCTTACAAGCTTCATAAGTTGTCTGGTTGAAAGACTGGTCTGTAATATCTCCTGAGTCTGTAACCATAGCAACGCGCATTTCAGCAGCCTTTGCTGTTGTTGCTTCAGCCTTAGCAGCTGGAGCTTCCTTCTTTGCACATGAAACCATTGAAACAAGTGTAAGGGCTGCACACATTGCAGTCAAAACAAATTTCTTCATATAAAATGACTCCTTTATAAATTAGTATTATAAAAATAACATTGAGCATGTTCAAGTAAATCTATAAAAAAATTCCTTTATTTGTATGCTTTATGTGCTTTTTTTGCCGTAATTATTCTGTTATATACAACAATTTTGTGATATAGTTATCTATCGATATGATAATCAACACAGGCGGAAGGACAGATATCGTACAATATTTTACACCCTGGTTACTTAACAGATTCAGACAGGGGTATGTTCTAAGCCGTAATCCTATGTATCCCAATCAGATTACAAAGTATCTCCTCAAGCCTAGTGTAGTGGACTGCGTTCTCTTTTGCTCCAAAAACTATGAGCCGATTCTGCCTCATCTCAACCAGATAACAGATAACTTTAACACATACTTTTTTTATACAATCACAGCTTATGGCAAAGATATCGAACCTGGAGTACCTCATATCGACAAAAGTATCGATACTCTCATCAAACTGGAAAAACAGGTTGGAAAACAGCGTATTGTGTGGAGATACGATCCTGTTCTCCTGACAAGGCACTATACAATACAGCAGCATCTCATCACATTTGAGCATATGGCAGCCCGACTTTATCCACATGTGGACAGATGTGTGTTTAGTTTTGTGGATATGTACAAAAAGCTGGAAACAAACATGAGCGAGCTTATTCCTTTTGCTCAGGAAGATATGGATACCCTTGCAATGGAATTAGGACGCATTGCCCGTAAATACAGGTTGCCTATCCAAATATGCGCTAGCCGCAAGGACTACTCCAAATATGGAATCCTAAAAGCAGGCTGCGTAAACCTTGAAAATATAGGAAAAGCCAACGGCATAGAATTCAGAAAGCTGCGTCATCAGGGTATGAGACCAAAAAATCCCGGTTGCCACTGTATGATAAGCCATGATATCGGAGCTTATGATACATGTCCTAACGGATGTCACTACTGCTATGCAAACCAGACTCCGGAATCGGCTCTGGCAAAGTATAAGCTGCATGATCCCGATTCTCCTCTCCTTATAGGTTCAGTTACTCCTGAAGACACAATAAAACTTGCTGATCAAAAAAGTTTCATCCAGAAACCTGACAGACAATTAAATCTCTTTTAAAATTGTTTTTGAACCAAAGTGTTATTATATTATTCACATGAAATACATAAATAATACTAAGATATTATTGTCAGCATTAGTTTTAGCAGGGATTACCCTTACTAGTTGTCAGACCACTAAAGCCATCAAGACAGGCTCATTCGCAACAGAAGATCCTCAGTATACAGATTCAGTTACTACGCAGTATGGAGAAATTAGAGGAACTTACAGTACAGACGGCATGGTAGAAATTTATGCCGGGGTTCCTTATGCAGCTCCTCCTGTGGGAGACTTGAGATGGAAAGAGCCTCAGGATCCAGAAAAATGGGAAGGCGTCAAAGATACAGTTACTTTTGCCCCTGTATGTATGCAAAGCAGAAACAGTCCCTTTATCCAGTATCTGTACAACTCTATCGGGCGTCATGATCCTGATGGTGACAGAGAAGATAAAGCTCCTATGAGTGAAGATTGCCTGTACTTGAATATCTGGAAACCTGCAGAACAGCAGGATAAACTTCCTGTCCTTGTTTATGTCCATGGAGGCTCTCTCATGGGTGGTTCTTCCATATTTGAAGGATACGACGGAGAATCCAATGCTCGACAGGGAATAATACAAGTCAACATTGCATACAGATGTGGTGTATTTGGCTATATGGCACTGGACGAGCTTGCACAGGAAAGTCCTAATGGCACTACAGGAAATTACGGACTTCTTGACCAAATCAAGGCTCTCAAGTGGGTTCATGATAATATTGCCCAGTTTGGAGGAGATCCGGACAATATCACCATTGCAGGAGAATCAGCCGGAAGCTCTTCCATAAGTGCATTATGCTGTAGTCCCCTTACAGAAGGCCTATTCCGCCGTGCTATTGGTGAAAGTTCATCAGTTGTAGTAAACGTTCCTCCTCATACTTTCCGCTCTATGGACAAAGCTCTAGAGACTGGTAACAACATTAAGAGAGAGTTCAAGGCAGATTCCCTTGAAGAACTCCGAAATATTCCTGCAACAAAGCTCCTCAAAACTAAATATCGTAACGATTCCATGACTGTAGACGGATATGCACTGACAGAATACCCATGGGATACTTACCAGAAAAAGGCAAACCACGAAGAAGCTCTTCTTAACGGCTTTAACAAGGAAGAAGCCTATGCTTTTACTGTTTTCCTCAAGGTCAACAAGAGAAACTATCGGGACAGAATCAATGCTGTCATGGGAGAGTTCACTGATGAAGTCTGTGAACTTTATCCAGCAACAGCAGGAAGGTCTCCTAAGGATCAGTACAATCATGTATTTACTGCCCGCACTTTTGCTTACGAGCATTACACATGGAGTAAAGCTGCCTGTGCAAATGGCATTCCGGTATGGGAGTACTACTTTACCAAAAACAATGGTGGCATAGGCTCCTATCACTCAGGAGAAATTCCTTATGCTTACGGAAACATTCCTCGTAAGAACAAAAACTACAATTATACAGATTATCAGACAGAATATCTGATGCAGTCATACTGGCTTAACTTTATCAAGACAGGGAACCCTAACGGCGGTGATTTGCCAAAGTGGCAGCAGTACGATCCAGGAAAGGCAAATGTCCTGGAAATCGGGACAGATGCTCATATGAGGGAGGATCCATATATTCTCCTTTACAAAGTCTTTGATAAAGAGCAGAATAAGTTAAATAGATAATTTATTGATTAAGCACTTTTATGCAAATACAATAAAAATTCATTAAAGAATGAGGTAAATATTTATGGAAAACAAGATACCACACTGGGATATGGATTCAATTTATCCTGGCTTTGAATCGGACGAATATAAAGCTGCCCTTAAAGACATGGACAACTCGCTGTCCAATCTCGAAGCCCTCCTTGAAACTGCTGACCAGTTTACAAGAGAGAATAATGCTAACTTTGACTTTGCAGCATGGCTGGAACAG
This sequence comes from Treponema sp., assembly GCA_045616545.1. GTDB lineage: Bacteria > Spirochaetota > Spirochaetia > Treponematales > Treponemataceae > Treponema_D. The sequence goes on from JAZLGX010000024.1 coordinate 11,922, forward strand.
TTCTTTGTAGAATACAACAAGGCATCAAGTTTCTTAGGTACATTAGGGGCTTTTGCTTACGGCAAGTATGCTACAGATACAACAAATACCGACGCGCTCAACAATCTTAACACTGTTGATGAAATCAGCACTCGTATGAATCAGATTTTCATCAAGTTTGGAACTCAGATTGTTGCCCATCAGAAATATCTTGATGACTTCTACGCAAGATTCCCTAAATACGAAGAATATCGCTATGTAATCAATGAAATCATTGAAGACAAAAAGCACCAGATGTCTGCCAGTGAAGAAAAACTTGCTTCTGAACTTAACCGTACTGGCGGAGATGCATGGGGTCGTCTCCAGGAAACTCTCATCTCCAATCTTGCAGATGAAAACGGCAAGACTTTCAATGAGCTCCGTAACGATGCCAACAGTGCAGATCCAAAACTTCGTCGTGAATCTTGGGCAAAAGAAGTATCTCTCCTTACTCAGAACAAAATCGCATTTGCAGCTTGTCTCAATAACCTGAAAGGACAGACAATTACATTAAACAAAAAACGCAACTATGCAGAAGCCATTGAACGATCTCTTGGCAGAAGTCGCCTCAGTCGTGAGACTTTAGATGCTCTCATTGGTGCCATCGAAGATTCCCTTCCAATGTGGCGCAGTTATTTCCAGGCAAAAGCAAAACTTCTCCGCAAGGCTGGAGCAACAGTAAGTAAGTCTGCAGGAACAGATGAACATAAGGGTATCGCATTCTACGATCTATTTGCTCCTGTAGAAAACCCTGATAAGAATGCAGCTGTTGATGCTAATTCTCTCTTCAACAAGACATGGAGTTTTGAAGAAGCCAGCGAATACATTCTCAAGGAATACAATTCATTCAGCAAATATATGGGTGACTTTGCAAAGAAGGCATTTGACAACAACTGGATTGATGCTGAAGTAAGGGCTGGTAAGGTAGGAGGAGCCTTTGACAATGACTTCCCTAAAGGACATCAGAGCCGTATCCTTTCCAACTTTACTGGAGCATTCAGTGATATCATTACACTTGCCCACGAATTGGGACATGCCTATCACTTTAGTTGCATGAAGGATAAAGATCCTATTTTCTTTGACTACCCTATGACTTTGGCAGAAACAGCTTCTACTTTTGCAGAAACCATCGTAAAGCAGGACATGCTCAAGCAGGCAGAAGGTTTTGACCGTATCCGCATCATGGATCTGGATCTTACAGATGCCAGCCAGGTTCTTGTTGATATCTTGAGCCGATTCTACTTTGAACGCTCTGTATTTGAAGAACGCCTTAACGGAGAACTCACATCTGCAGACTTCTGTCGTCTTATGCAGAAAGCACAGGATATGAGCTATGGTAATGGTCTTAATGATGAGCGTAACAGTGATGATACAAACTTTACAGAACGCCATGATTATATGTGGGCAGTAAAGGGTCACTACTATTCTACTGGACTTGATTTCTATAACTTCCCATATGCATTTGGACTTTTGTTTGCAGCAGGTCTGTATGTACGTAGCCTCAACGAAGGCCCAAGTTTTGCTGACACATACCCAGAGATCCTGAGCAACACAGGAAGCATGAGCTGTGAAGCATTGTGTGCCAAGGCTGGATTTGATATCACAACAAAAGACTTCTGGAAGAGCGGTATCGATATGTACGCTAAAGAAGTTGCAGAATACGTAAAATACGTAGACAGTCTCTAATGGATAACAAAGAATGCTTTTATAAAGACGGCCTGCACTTTGACTGTAATGGATGTTCCAAGTGCTGCCGATTTGCAGGTGGAGTTGTGCTACTAAGCCAAAGCGACCTCAGCCGCCTTGCCCAGTGGGCACAACTGACTTGTGAACAGTTCATCACAGTATACTGCAGATACCTGAAAGCCGATGACGGTAAAGAATATTTATGTCTTAAAAACCTGCATGGTAACAGTAATGACGGTATTGGCGGTGACTGTGTATTTTGGGACAGTTCCATACCTGGTTGTCAGGCATATGAGGCAAGACCAGATCAGTGCAGAAGTTATCCGTTCTGGACAAAGGTGCTCGCCTCCAAAGACAGCTGGGACAAAGAGATTGCTGACTGTCCTGGAATCAATCAGGGACCTCTGCATACTCAATCTGAGATAGAAGAACAGCTGGCTTTGTACAAAGGAAGGATTCCTTTGACTAAGTAAAGATAATAACTATACCTTTCTAAAAAATGCTTTTAGAAAGGTATTAGCTGTTTATTTTCTAAGTGCAAGACCATCCTTAAAGGCATTGCCTGCTTTAGCTCCCAAAGCTACATATTCATGAGTTATAGGATTATAACAGATAGGCTTTACCTTGGACAAATCAATTTTGCCATCTGTCAGTACGCTGTCATCTGCACATACATTTACAATCTTACCTACAAGTATTTCGTTTTCGTAGCTTACCACTGTACATTCCAATGACATTGGCAGTTCATTGATAACAGGTGCATTCACACATTCACTTTTTGTTGCTGTAAAACCAGAGCGAGCAAACTTATCCGGAACTTTGTTTGCTGATTCAATACCAACATAATCACAGGCAACAACAGTATCTTCAGTACCAAAACTTACAGTAAAAGCTCCTGTTTTCAGCAGATTTTGTGTAGTCTTATGATCTGCAAGGCTAATCATTATTTCATCCATTTCTTTCATGCAACCCCAGGCTGCATTCATTGCATCAGGAACTCCGTTCTCATCGTAAGCTGCAAGGATAAGTACAGGCATAGGTACTAAAAAAGGCTTTGCACCAAAATTTGTTCTCATATCATTTCTCCTATAAAAAAAGCTGCCCTTTATCAGGACAGCTTTATATTATCACAAATATGTTATCTGCCAAGAGGCATTGTAAGCCCTATCATATATTTATTTGTAACTCCCAGCAGATGATTATAATTAAGTGTGTAATGAACATTAAGTGCATATATACTGCTTATAGGAAACTCTATTCCGGCTTCTGCCTCGGCAACAAAACACAACTCCTCACCAAACATCGAAAGTCCTCCGGCTACCTGCCCGTAGACATCTGGGGAATTTCCAATCGGAATAAAGAAATTAAGACCGTAACCGACCAATGACTCTATAATCATATCATCATCGCCTGTTTCATCCGATGGGAAAGTAATATTCACAATTCCAGAAAAATGCTGGAATCTGGAAGTTCCAATGGATAAACTGAGTTCCGAAGTAAATCCGCCATCTACCCCATCTGTAAAGTAACCACCAAAAGCTCCGATGTCGGACTTTCGCATTAACCTGGCCTGCAGCTTCTTGTTATCTCTTGTACGGCGCAAACTTTCTCTTTGAACTACAATCTGTTCTCTCGCCTCTTCCTTTCGCTCATACGAGGTAATCTCATTTTCTGTACGAAGATCATACACAGGAGAGAGCTTAATCACAAACGAAGATTTACTTGGTTTGAATGAAGAAATAAGTTTTTTGTTCCTTGTAGAATATAATCTGTACTGAACAGGTTTTAGCTCGTAAGTTGATGGATGATTCTTGTCCGACGGAACTACTGTATAGTCTGCCAGGAGATAGATAATCGGACTACCCAGTCTAAAGAGACTCTCATAAGCATCAACAGAATCAAGGTAATCTTCGTACTTTCTGTAATCACCTTTACCACGCATCTCCGCATCTGTATAAGTATTTCCATCGAGAGCCTTACTTAAGTCATTGAATGAAATTTGAATTTCATCCTGAATATATCTGACTCCATTTATTACAATATTAATATCTGCATTCCATGATTTTGTATTGCCATCATAATCTCCCACAACAAGAAGCCCTTCTGTCATAAGAGAATTAATGGACTGCGTCTTTGAAAGAGTCTTCTGCTTTTCATTTATGTCTTTGAGGATTTCATCAAGCTGGATTTGAGATGAAGATCTGAGCTTATCTACATTTGCATCTGTCTCAGACTTGAGTTTATTGTATATTTCCCTGTTCTGTTGCTTCTTGATTTCAATAGCTTCCTGCGTAGGACGTCTCTCGCTATCAAGTTCTGCACGACGATAGATACTCACATCATTTATATCATACATAGACTCGTTATAATCAGCATTCATAGCAGCATAAAGCAAATCAATCTCATTATTAATCTTGGCCTTGAGATCAAGATAAGCTTTCTTTTCCTTCTCAATGATACTTATCTGCTCCATGAAAGTCAGAGAATTAAACTGTCCTTTACGAATCTGGCTGGCAACAACCTCCACTTCATTACTTAGGGATGTAATCTTGGCAGTAGATTTTGCACTACGTTCCGCAGCTGCCAAATTATCCTTTTCCGCCTTGATCCTCTGCTCTTCCAGCCTCTGAGCCTTTTGCCTTGCTTGTATGAGGCGCTGTTCTGTAATCTGCCGTTCTGCTTCAAGTTGAGCTTTTATTGCGATGGAATTGGCATCCAACTGTGTAGAGCTTGAAGAATAAGCCCTAAGCTGCCGGTCAAAATCATCAAGAGTCTTTTGCAGGGCAGTTACTTCCTGCTCTACATATGAAGCCTGCTGGTCAACAGAAAGATTATTAGTATCTCCGCCACTTAAAGCATATTTTCCCAATGCAGTGAGTTCTACCCCAAGCTTTGGAACAAGCACAGAAATAAGATTATTGACACCTTCCTCCTCTATATCAGAGACTCTGGCAATGTTTTTTTCGATATGTTCTCCCACAACCAATCCCGAATTAAGATCTGTGACACTGACACCAAGTGAATATTTACTTCCGCTCTTGCTTACAGTAATGAAAGCTTCGTATTCCGCAAACTTCATCATGTCAGCTTTTAACTGGGTATCATCTCTATAATTGATGCCTTCACTTTCTGCCTGTAACTTCTTAATCTTACTTAAATTTTGGGCATCAACAATGGTAAATCCGGCATAATCATGCAAATCGACACGTATTATACTCTCAAGATCTGTTATGACAGCCTGCTCTGCAGAAGTAAGGTTCTTAAAATCCGGCTCATACACAGCAAGTCTTTTGCCCTGGTGTCCTCTACCGACATAATAGCCATCTGCAAATGCAGCCATGACAGAACTACAAGATAACAATATCAATATTTGGATTTTTTTGACTATTCTGTTATGTTTTAACATGGTAAACTCCTAGCATCCAATACCATAATTACAAGAGATAACAAACACCTGTACAGGTATTTACCATCTTATTCTAGTACTATACTTTCCTTTTAATTAGATTTCAATAATTCTCATAGATATGTGTACAGCATCTTAAGGGCATAATCCTGTACGGCTATAAAACACTCTGATTCCTAGCTAGGAATTGGTTTAAATCCTAGTTAGGAATTGGTTTAAATCCTAGCTAGGAATTGGTTTAAATCCTAGCTAGGAATCGGTTTAAATCCTAGCTAGGAATTGGTTTAAATCCTAGCTAGGAATTGGTTTAAATCCTAGCTAGGAACTGGTTTAAATCCTAGCTAGGAATTGGTTTAAATCCTAGCTAGGAACTGGTTTAAATCCTAGCTAGGTATCAGAGGCTTATGTCGTTGTACAGGAAATATCAGCAGAATTGTGCAAAGAGACTTGGTGTGATTACTGTTAGAAGGCAGGTTGCTGCAACAGCGGGAGGGATCATAGACCTTTCGCAAAAATTGAATCTAAGAAGAGAATACCCCACATATATCAAGTTAAAGCGTTAGTTTAAACCATACATTACATCAAGCTTCTTGCTTGACTAATCAGCATCAAAAGATTAGTTTTAAACAAACAAAACTGATACTTAAGGAAGGCTCTTTATCATTATATCCCTCGCCAAGAAAGACTTTTCTTATTTATCCCGAGATTTAGGATTATCTTAGTACAAGATATAGTTCCAGCAACAATAGAGTTTACACAAAAAATGTTAAAATTATCACATTATTTACGCAAGTATCTTTGGGCTTACGGTATAGTATTGATAACACTTGTTCTTGGTGTCATCTTTGATATGCTCAAACCAATTTTGACAAAGAGCGTTGTCAATGACGTTCTTATAGGACATAAGATGAACCTGCTTACAGGTTTGCTTATCAACTTCCTTTTACTTGGTTTAGGCAAGGCTATCACTGACTATGCCAAGGAATTCTTTGCAGATTTTGCAGCTTCCGGTATAGCTAACAATGTCAGAAAAGATTTGTTCCATAAAGTACAGAAACTTGGATCAAGATACTTTGACAAGAACAATGCCGGCGAAACAATGTCCCGCATAAAAAGCGATGTTGACAAAGTATGGGATTCTCTTTTTGTCATAACACTGGCAGTACAGATTGCATTCCATGTATGTCTGGTTATCTATAACATGTTCAGTATGAACTGGAAAATGGCTATTGCACCTACTATCATGATGTGTATTGCAGGGCTTGTTGCCATCCTTATGGAAAAGAAGCTGGATAATTTGTATGAACAGATTGACGAAGAAGACAGTGTCCTCAATGATACTGCCAGCGAAAATCTTGCAGGCGTACGAACAGTCAAGGCTTTTGCCCGGGAACAGTTTGAGAAGGAGAAATTCTTCAAGCACAACTCCCGTTATTACGAGCTTAACATCAAGCAGTCAAAGGCTCTTGTCACCTATTATCCTTTCTTTCAGTTTATGTCACTGATGATTCCGGTAATAGTATTGATTCATGGCGGATACTATACAATCAAGGGAAGTATGAATCTTGGCGAACTTACAGCCTATATCCAGTTTTCCAACATGATGACATGGCCAATGGAAATGCTTGGATGGATTGTAAACTGTCTTGCTTACGGTGTTGCATCATGGAAACGTGTCAAAAAGCTTTATTCAGAAGAGCCTGACATCGTGGATACTGAAACACCTGTTACACTGGACAAGATCAATGGCGACATAGCCTTTAACCATGTTAAGTTTGAACATAACGGAACAGAGATTCTGAAAGACGTAACTTTTGATATAAAAGGTGGTCAGACACTTGGTATCATGGGAAGTACAGGAAGCGGAAAGACAACTCTTGTCAATTTGCTGACCCGTATTTACGAAACAACAGACGGTACAATTACTTTGGATGGAACAGATATCAGAAAGCTTAGCAAAGCACAGCTCCATGCAAGCATTGCACCTGTTACACAGGATATTTTCCTTTTCAGCAATACCGTCAAGGAAAACATCAAATTTGGTATGCGCAATACTCTATCTGACGCAGAAGTTGATGCTGCCCTGGAAAAAGCAGAAGCTGACTTTGTTCAGAAGCTTCCGGAAAAAACAGACACTGTAATTGGCGAGAGAGGTGTCGGACTTAGCGGAGGACAGAAACAGCGTCTTACTATTGCAAGAGCACTTGCCAAGAAAAGGCCAGTCCTCATCTTGGATGATGCATCTTCAGCTCTTGATATGGAAACAGAAGAAGAGTTGCAGAAGACAATCAACAAGATAACTGGAGTAACAAAGATTATTATTGCACATCGTATCAGCAGTGTATGTCATGCAGATAAGATTATAGTTCTTGATAATGGTGTTGTCGCAGAATGCGGTACCCATAGCCAGCTTCTTGCTAAACAGGGGCTCTATTATCAGACTTATATGTGCCAATATGGAGTTGCAAGACCTTCGGCATAAGATGCCCCAGGTACAATACTAAAACAAATAGGAATCACAAATGGCTGTTAATTCATATAAAGAAGATGAACAGGTTCATGAAATAACCAAAAAAGAAATGTTCAAGAGACTCACAAAGTATCTCATGAACTACAAGTGGACTATACTTGCAATTCTCTTTTTGATTTTATTCAGGACTATTGTACGAATCATTAACCCTCTCTTTATGGAGATGGGAATTGATGACTATATTGCAAAAGGTAACCTAAAAGGTCTTTTTGTACTGGGAATTGTTGTTGCAGTAATCAACCTTGTTACAGTTTTATCTGTAAAACTACGTATGTTCATTACTGCTAAGGTAACAAACAAAGTCATCATGGAAATACGACAGGATCTTTACGATCATATACAGACATTGGATTTTAAGTTCTTTGATAGTCGTCCGACAGGAAAGATTCTTAGCAGAATCATCCAGGATGTAAACCAGCTCAAGAACTTCTTTGAAAACTGTATTACAACATTGCTCCCTCAGTTGGGAACAGTAATTGCCGTATTTGCAATAATGATGATCAAGAACTGGAAACTGGCTCTTTGTTCCTTGTGCTCAATTCCAATTCTTATGCTTGGTGTTTATCTTATCCAGATAAAAGGAAGACCAAGATGGCAGGATATGCGCAAGAAGTCATCCAATTATTCCGCATTTGTTCACGAAGACTTAAGCGGAATAAAGATTGTCCAGCAGTTTAATGCAGAGCAGGAAACAAACGAAGAATCAGATATGCTGAGTGAGGAACATCGCAAAAGCTTTATCCGGGCAATACTCTGGGGAGATGCCTTTATGTCCAACGTACATATTACTGAGGCCATAGGAACTGCAGCCCTCTATTTCTTTGGAATCAAGCTTTTTGGTGTAGATTCAATTTCACTTGGTACATACATTGCATTTGGTACTTATCTTACAATGTTCTGGGAACCAATTACAGAACTTGCACATTTCTACAATCAGCTTGTAAGTCAGATGGCAAGTGCAGAGCGCGTGTTTGAAGTCCTGGATACTGAAGCAGAGATCAAAAACAAGGCAGATGCAACAACCCTTCCAGAAATTGTAGGAAACGTAAACTTTGACAATGTTACATTTGGTTACACAGATGAAAGCAATGTTCTTGAAAATGTAAGCTTTGATATTAAGCCTGGAGAAACCATTGCACTTGTAGGACCTACAGGTGCCGGTAAGACAACCATTGTCAATCTCATAAGCAGATTTTACGATATCAAGGGCGGAAGCATAAAGATAGATGGAAAGGATATAAGAGATGTTACTCTCCATAGTCTCCGCAGTCAGATGGGGATCATGACTCAGGATACATATCTCTTTAGCGGAACAATCAGGGAAAACATACGCTACGGCAAGCTGGAAGCAACCGATGAAGAAGTATACGCTGCAGCCAAAGCTGTACATGCTGATGAGTTCATAACAAAACTCGCAGACGGTTATGACACTGTACTTACAGAACGAGGCGGTGGGCTAAGTAACGGACAGAAACAGCTGGTTGCCTTTGCAAGAGCAATGATAAGTAATCCAAAAGTTCTTATCCTTGATGAAGCAACAAGTTCCATCGATACAAAGACAGAAATCGTCGTTCAGCAGGGAATCGATGCAATGCTGGAAGGTCGCACAAGCTTTGTTATTGCTCACCGTCTGTCTACAATCAAGAATGCAGACCGTATCTTTGTAGTAAACAACAAAGGTATCATGGAAGAAGGTGACCATAATCAGCTTATGGATAAAAAAGGCGAATATTACAAACTGTATATGTCTCAGTTTGAAAATATAGCATAAGGTCATCTTTAAGAAATCCTTTTTAGAGATGGCTGACGAGTTTAAAGCCTTGCAATTGCAAGGCTTTAAACATTGCATTCTTCCACTGCCGGCTTTATACTATCCTTATGCCATACTTATTATCACATTTTACATCAGAGTCATTACCTGACGGCGAGCAGGTTTATTTTTCGGTTAGTCCAGATGGTCTCAAATGGACAGAAATCCACAATTCACAACCAGTACTAAAAAGCAACATCGGGCAAAAAGGAGTCCGGGACCCCTTTATCACCAAAAGTTGCATCGATAATAATTACTACATAATCGCAACAGATTTATGCATAGGTAAAGGAACAACATGGGCAGACAGTGTCAGGACTGGCAGTCACGACATGATAATCTGGAGTAGTCCTGACCTTATCCACTGGAGTGACCCCTGGACTTATACAGTCTCATTGGACAATATAGGATGTGTCTGGGCTCCAGAAGCAATATATGATAAACAAAGAGACTGTTATCTTGTATTTTGGGCAAGCATGACCTACCGCCCGGGACAGGAAGGTAAACAAATTATCTACCAGAGCCAGACAAAAGACTTCAAGACATTTACCCCACCTCAAATTTACATAGAACGTCCTCAGCACATAATCGATACCACAATCGTAGAGGAAGATGGAATCTATTACAGATTCAGTAAAGACGAAAGCATAAAAAAATGTATCAAAGTAGACTACGGGAATGACCTGCTGGGCCCCTTTACTCCAGTCCAAAGTGAAATCCTCGATAACATAAGTGGAGTCGAAGGACCAACATGTTACAAGCTGCAAGACGGCAACTGGTGCCTCTTAGCAGATCGATTCCTTGAGCACAAAGGTTATTTCCCTATACTGACTAAATCAATAAAAAGTGGTAACTTTGTTCCCCTGAGTGAAGGAGAATACGATATGGGAAAACTTATCAAGCGACATGGAAGTGTCATAGAAATATCAACAGAAGAATATAAGCGGTTAACAGAATCTGGATCCAAATGAAAAACAAGCATTATTCCGATATAAAGATTCCTAAACGCAACAGTATACTTCGCCTGATTTTATGCGGTCTAAGCATAGTGATACAGATAGCATGGGTTGTATTATACTTTACACGCCTGGATGAACACTTTGAATGGATTGCATCTATAACAAGAATAGTCAGCTTTATACTTGCCCTATGGATATACAGCAGGAATATTAATTCTGCAGGAAAGATAACCTGGATAGTATTTATTCTCCTGTTCCCAGTATTGGGAATCCTCATGTATTTTATAATCGGAAATGCCAAAAGTACCAGTAAGATGCAGAAGAAGTACGACTGTATTGACCAGAAGCTCTTACTGTGTTCTCCACAAAACCAGCCACTGATAGCCGACGTAGCAGAACATGATAAGTATGCATCAAATATAATGTATTACATAAATACATACGCAGGATTTAGTATCTACCGTGGAAACGAAATAACATATTACCCTGATACTAAAGATATACTTGATGCAAAACTCACAGCCATGCAAAACGCCAAACGGTTTATTTTCATGGAATACTTTGCCATCGAAGATGCTGTAGTCTTTGGCCAAATAAAAGATATACTTGCCCAAAAGGCAAAGGAAGGAGTAGATATACGTATCCTATACGACGAAGTTGGAAGCGTAAGCTACCTCAGCCGAAACTTTATAAAGCAAATGGGCCAGTTGGGCATAAGCTGCCGCATATTTAACCCGATGACATGGTTTGTGAATACATTCCTCAATAACCGGGATCACCGTAAGATTACTGTCATTGATAATGAAGTTGCATTTACCGGCGGATATAATATTGCAGATGAGTACTTTAATATAGTACAGCCGTTTGGACACTGGAAGGATAACGGAATCTGTATCAGAGGAGATGCAGCACAGAGTCTGACTTCCATGTTTCTTGAAATGTGGCATTCCATGAGATTTAAGACAGGACAGTCCCTGGAAAAAGATATTTCATCATACTTATCAGATAAGTGTACGACAGATAATTCTAAAGCAGATAACTATGTGGTTCCATATAGCGATAGCCCTATGGACGAAGAGCACACTGGAGAAAACGTTTATATGAACATAATCAATTCTGCATCTGATTACGTTTATTTTATAACGCCATATTTGATAATAACCGATGAGCTGAGCAGGATGCTTGGACTGGCAGCAAAGCGCGGAGTCGATGTCAGACTGATTACTCCAGGCATTCCAGACAAAAAAGTTATCTATCAATGTACCCGCAGTTTTTATGCCATGCTTGTACGCCGTGGAGTAAGAATCTATGAATATACTCCAGGTTTCTGTCATGCCAAAACCTGTATCTGTGATGATAAGATGGCAGTAATCGGCAGCATCAATCTTGACTACCGGAGCCTTTACCATCACTTTGAAAACGGAGTATTCCTCTATAATGACAAGTGTCTGACAGACATAAAAGAAGATTTTTACAGGACATTCACCCAATGCAAGGAAGTAACTGATAAATACAAGCGGGAAAACAGACATCTTCTGGTGCGCATAGCACAAGCCATAATACGTCTGATTGCTCCGCTTTTATAAGGGAACCCCTAAAAATTGCAATTTTTAGAGATGCCCATAATATTTTTAACTGTTCAATAATGAATTAACTTCAGGTAAAGTTGGCAATGCAGGAATTGCACCTCTCTTTGAAACACACAAAGTTGCAACTGCATTGGAAAACTTTACATATGATTCCAGCTCTTCATGTGTGAAATCAAAGACATCAGCCTTACGACTGAGGCAATAAAGCATACCACCAAAGAAGCTATCCCCGGCACCTGTTGTATCCACAACCTTTATGTCAAATCCTGATGCAGTGCCAGCATATGATTTACCATTGTTGCGATAGGAATAGTATGCACCATCTTTACCAAGAGTTATGGTAACAAGCTTTACTCCCATATCGTGCAGGATATCTGCAGTCTTATCACAATCTGTATCTTTACCAAACAAGAGATACATTTCTTCATCACTGATTTTTACAAGATCTGCAACGGCAAAAATACTTTTTATCTGCTCAAAGGCATCCTGCTTGCCACGCCACAATGCTTCGCGCCAGTTAGGATCATAACTGACAACACCACCTGCTTTCTTTACATAGTCTATAGCCTTAAGGGTACAAGACCTAGCAGGTTCATCAGTAAGACTTAATGAACCAATATGAAATATTCTTGCATTATCCAGTACATTCTTATCGATAGCTTCAAAATCCAGCTGAGTATCAGCACCAGGATTACGACAAAATGAGAATGTACGTTCTCCACTTGGAGCAAGAGAAACAAAAGCCAAAGTCGTATGCTGACTCTTGCAGTACTGCATTGCAGATGTATCAACTCCAATTGACTCCAGTGTATGACGCACATCTCTACCAAAACTGTCTTCTCCAGTACAGCCGATAAAAGCACCTTTACCACCTAACTTTGTAACACAGCTTACGCAGTTAGCAGGAGCTCCACCAGTATTTTCTTCATATAAATTGTTACCGGCACCACTGGCCCCGTTATATGTAAAATCAATTAATATTTCTCCCAGAGAAACAACATCATACTTCTTCATTGTATACCTTCTTTTTACGATTCAAGCCACAAAATCTGATATGGCTGCAACACCAGGTTCTGGCAATTGTCAAATACCTGACCTGTAATTATATCCTTACCTGACTGTGCAGCATAACCTAAACTAAAGCTGGCTATGCTTTCGCTAAAGTTAGCAACGACATTTATGTTCTGCCTCCTGAACGCAAAGACACGACTATCCTGTATATCATAGAATTCGATATCATTGCCGCCAAACTTTGTTGTCTTACCACGGAGTTTGATTATTTTCTTGAGATAAGCATTGAATTCTTTTTGTTCACAGGTCAGTGACTCCTCAGGATTCTTATCCCGGGCAATACGATGTACCCATCTTGAATCATAACTCTTCGAGCTGTCATCACGATATGAGTAGTCATTGAATACAGCATTTTCGTCACCAGCATACAATAATGGAATACCTGGTAGAGCCATAAGAACACCGTATATCATCTCCATACGTTTCAGAGCCATTTCTTTGTACAAGGCATTAGATATTGTTTCTGCCTGTTCGAGCCCTGCAAGACTTGCCATAGTACCGCAGATACGGCAGTCCCCGGTACTAGGATTAAGCTGGAAAGGTTCTCCACTGGCAAAACTTCCGGCAAATCTGTTTGTATAAAATTTATTCAAAAACAGTCTGTGATCATATCCGTTGATACCAAGACTTGCAGCATCTTCATCACTGAAAGTCCAGCCAATATCATCATGACATCTGATGTAGTTTATCCATGCACAGTCATTATCTATATGCCATCTCTTTTTGAGGGATAAAGTAAGGAGCCTTGTGTCTCTTGTTGCAAGAGTTGACCAGAACAGAGCCATCTGTAGAGGATTATAACTTAAGCGGCATTCCTTGTTGTTTATATATTTAATTACCTGATCCGGATGGACAATAGCCTCACTCTTAAACTGCAAACCTGGAGCTGCAATCTCAGCAACACATTCAAAGGCACTTATGAGCTTATGGGCATTATCAAGACTCTCGCAAACCGTGTACTTCTGTTTCCATACAAAAGCAAGAGCATCAAGACGAATCACATCTACACCAAGATTAGCAATGGAAAGCATCTCCTTGCACATTGCAATAAATACTTTAGGATTCGAATAATTTAGATCCCACTGAAAGCTGTTGAAAGTTGTCCACACCCATTTATTAAGTTTCTCGTAATAAGTAAAAGAACCACGGCGTACAGTTGGAAATATCTCTCTAAGAGTAGAGTTCCACTCATCGACTTCTTTCTTGTCCTCAAACATGTAATAGTAATTCTGGAACTCAGCATCACCCTGCTTGGCTTTCAGAGCCCATTCATGTTCTTCACTGGTATGATTGAACACAAAGTCCAGTACGAGCTTTATATTATTCTTGTGGAATACCTTTGCGACTTCTTTCAGGTCTTCAATCGTACCCAAAGATGGCTGAACCTTACGATAACTTGATATGGCATAACCACCATCACTGTCATCTTCAGGACAAGCAAACAAAGGCATCAGATGAATATAATTAACACCAAGACTCTTAAAGTAATCAACATTGTCTACAAGTTTTTTAAGATCTGTGCTGAACAAATCTACATACAGCATCATACCTACTGTATCAGACTTAAGATACCAACGATCCTTTATATCCTCTGCAAGATATTTTTCGTCTGATTTCTTTAGACTCGCATTTCGCTCTTTGTTTGCCTTAGACATAAGAGCTACAACTTCATCAAGAATCTGATAAAAATCCCATCTGTTACCATAAAGCTCAAACAATATGCTTGTGAGACGCTGCATATTGTTCTTTAACTGAACTTCGTACATATATAATCACCCCTTAACTGATCCTGCGAGGAGTCCCTTTACAAAGAACTTCTGCAACCCAAGGAATACTCCTAAAGGTAAAATCATAGAAATAAATGCACCTGCTGTAAGTAAATGCCAGTCAGTACCACGAGTACCAGCCATATTCATAAGACGTACTGTTACAACTTCTGCTTTCTGTCCGGCACCACTAAGAAATACAAGAGAAACAAGCATATCATTCCATACCCAGATAAACTGGAATATCGCAAATGATGCAATAGCAGGAATACTTAATGGCAAAATCAATCTGACAAAAGTAGTAAAATGACTTGCTCCATCCATAAAGTTTGATTCCAATATACTTCGTGGAATACTAGAAATATAATTAAACATCATATAAGTTGCCAGCGGAAGTCCAAAACCTGCATGGGCAAGCCAGATACCAAGATAACTTCCGTTGAGACCTATCTTCTGATAGTCCCTGAGAATCGGTATAAGACTTATCTGCAAAGGAACAACAAGAAGAGCAATAATCATGGCAAAAAGGAAATTACGTCCCTTGAAGTCAAGCCATGCAAAACCATAAGCTGCCGCAGCAGCAATAAATATAGGAATAATTACAGATGGCAGAGTAACTGTGATGGAAGCAAGGAAAGCATTAGCCATGGTTGCACCACGGATAACTTTTGTTCCACTCATGTTACCTACGCTATATCTCTGACCAAAAAGAACTTGATCATAATTATCAAGTGTAAAAGATCTTAAAGTACTAAAAGCTTTCCACCAGCCTGAAGTTGCAGTTGCATCAGCAGTGCGGAAAGAAGTAACAAAGATACCAATAGTAGGGATAATCCATACCAGACATATCAAAGCAAGGATAACAGTAATCACTGTTCCTGATGTTGTAACTTTACGTTCTTGTTTTGGAGCAGCCATTAGAATACCTCCCGGCTCTTGAATTCTTTAAGGTTATAATAGATTACAGGACTAACTGCAATAAGGATAAGTATTGCTATTGCAGAACCACGTCCATAATGCAGGAACTTGAACATCTGCTTATACTGCTGACTGGCAAGAACTTCTGTTCCGTACAGACCATTTGTCATACTGAATACAATATCAAAACACTTAAGGGCAGCAAGAAGGATAGTTGTACTGACACTTATGATGCTGCTCTTTATATTTGGAATGATTATCTGTACGATAATTCTAAACTCACTAGCACCATCAATACGGGCAGCTTCCAGCATTTCTTCCGGTACTCCATTTAGGGCTGCACTTAATACAACAAGAGCAAATCCAGTCTGGAGCCATATAAAGATTGCAATAAGGAATATATTGTTCCATGGAGCATTACCCAAAAAGTTCTGAGGCTTGCCTCCCATACCAACAATAAGAGCATTCAAAAGACCAATCTGATCACTACCGGCAGGCCTGTATGCATACATAAACTTAAAGATAACACCAGCACCTACAAGAGAAATTGCCATAGGCATAAAGATAATAGTCTTGCTTACTTTCTCAAAATAACTGCGTTCTGCAAGAATTGCAAATACAAGACCAAACAATACGCTGAATCCAGTACCGCATACAAGCCAGATTGCTGTATTGCGGATAGAAATCACCATACTCTTATCAGTGAAAAGATATTTATAATTATCCAAACCAACAAAATGTTTGGAAGACTTATCCATAAAACTTAAAACCAAAGATCTTACTGTAGGGATAAGAAGGAAATATCCCATGATGAGTACAGCAGGACCGATAAAGATGTAAGGCACTATCTTATTGTAAATACTTGAAGGAAAAAGCTGTGCCAAAAGGTTAAGGGAATAAAACAGACATACAACGCTGGTTACACCCCAGACAATAGCAAATAAAGTAGTAGCAAGCTGATTCATAACATCAGCACGTAACAGGAAAAATCCTGAAAGCATTACAGCAATAGTCAAAGGTACAACTATTGCAGTCTTGATGGAATCGGACATATAAAAAACTCCTGGTAGGGATATAGGAATAATGGTAAACGAAAAAACAGAAGGCTATTAACCTTCTGTTTTCTTAATTTTTACTGAGGCCAGCTAGATTCGATATTTCTGAGAGCTTCACTGCCACTCTGGCTTCCGCTTACCCAGTTAACCATCTCTGTCCAGAATGTACCACTTCCTACTTCAGCAGGCATCTGGTCTGATCCGTCAAAGCGGAATACAGCTGCATTAACAAGAATCTTAGCAAGTTCACGCTCGATTCCGTTACCATAATCATCAAAGTTCTGGTCTTTGTGAGGGAAGAGAGCTCCACCAACACGTGCCCATGGAATACATCCTTCCCAAGTTGTAAGGAATTCCATAAACTCAGCTACACCAGGCTTATCATTAAACATTACAAACTGGTCTCCACCACCAAGAACTGGAGTTCCCCACTTTGTATCTACAGAAGGAAGAGCAAATACACCAAGTTCCTCTTCCATATTAGCCTGTACACTTTCTGGAAGGAATCCTGTGATGAAGTTACCCTGACGGTGCATCATAGCCTTTGGAGGGTTTTCAAACAAAGGCTTAATGCTGTCACCATAGTTAGCTGTAAGAATATTTGTTCTACCACCATATACGTAGTCATCATTATAGAAAATTTCTTCTATATAACTTAATGCTTTTTTGATTTCGGCATCATCAAAACTAATCTGATGATTTACCCATTTATCATATACATCAGGACCACTAGTACGAAGAACCATATCTTCAAGCCAGTCTGTTCCAGGCCAACCAGAAGCTGCTCCAGACTCAAAGCCTACAGTCCAAGGAGCAATACCATCTTTTACCATCTGAGCTTCCAAAGCACGCAGTTCATCCCATGTTGTTGGGATAGAATATCCTCTCTTAGCCCATTCAGCCTTGTTGTACCATACAAAGCTCTTTGCATTTACACGATGGAATACACCGTAAGTCTGACCCTTGTAGCTACCAAGATCTTTCCATACACTGGCATAGTTGGAATCAATGCGGCTTACAACACTCTGAGGAAGAGGTTTAAGATACCCTGCTTCTGCAAAGTTCTGCATCATACCAGGCTGAGGAATCATGGCAATATCAGGAGGAGTTCCCGCAGCTGCCTGCACCTGAATCTGAGTCTCAAACTCAGGGCTTCCTTCATACACTACGTTGTAACCTGTCTTTTCGTTAAAAACCTTGATGATTTCTTCAAGACGTGCAGCTTCTTCGCCTCGGCTGGCACCGAATACAAGAATAGTCTTGTCATCTTCAGCTTTTTTGCTAGAAACATTTTCCGACTTAGAGCATGATACAAGCCCTGTTGTTAATACGGCAGCACTTAGTCCCAATACGGCTGTCCCAATTCTTGTTCTTTTCATAAAGAACACCTCCAAAAAACATTTATGTATATATTCACCTTCTTATGTACCTATAAAAAATTATGTTGTTTTGCGTTCTATTACCTTAACCGGAGCATTCATGGAATAAGCTTCCCTATCTCCACCCTGCAATCTGTTAAGAATAAGATTTGCAGCCATCTTACCTGAATCATCAAGTGACTGACTCACAGAACTCAGTCCTATATAATCTGCAATATCGATATTATCAAACCCCAGCACCTTGATATCTCTACCTACAGAGATTCCTTTTTCCACACATATTGCAATGAACCGTGCAGCAATCAAATCACTGGAACAGAATACACAGTCAGGAAGTTCCTCCTGTGCAAGATACGCATTAATACTTTCATCAAGCTTGCCACTATCAAACTCGCATATCTGAATATGAGATGGCTTTATATCTATACCTGCACTACTAAAAAACTCTTTGTAGCCCGTAAGACGTTCCTTAGTAACAGGCAAAGTATAACTCTGGAAAGATTCTTCTCCAAAAAATCCCGGATGACGACAGCCTTTATTGTAAAAATATTCAGCAGCCTTTTTGCCTCCGGATATGTTGTTTACTATTACAGTATCAAAATCTTCATAGGAGCCTTCCACAAAGCATACCGGAAAACTTGCCTTACGAAGAAGCTCAAGTGATTCTTCCTCCGGATTAAGCGAAAAAACAATAAGCCCATCTACCCTGTTATTTACAACAAGGGTACTGATGTAATCACGAAGATCGTCTTTACCCTCTATAGAGTAAATTACTATCTCAATATGTTCAGGCGATAGCACAGATTCAACGCCTCGTAAGCGTTCCATAAAAGCAGACTGCGTAAAAAAAGGAGCAATTACACAGACTTTACGGTACAACTTACGGGCTACAGCAACTGCATCAGCCTTAGGAACAAAGTTAAGTTCCTTGATAGCTTCCAACACTTTCTGCCGTTTATCTTCTTTTACATGAGAAGGATCATTAAGAACCCTGGACACTGTTGCGGCACTAACACCGCTAAGAGCAGCAACGTCATAAATTGTTGGAGTTTTTACAGCCACTTTTGAACCTCTTTATCTTCATAAAAGCATATAAGGAGTTTTTGAAACCGCTTTCATAAGAGTAATTACATTATTACATTGATTTTCCTCGTTGTCAAACGTTTTTTATAGCAAATTTCATTATTCTTACAGACCAAGTCTCTTAGATTTCAATGTTTTCAACTATGTATTTGAATCTTTGCTACTGAGATTCCAACTAAAAGCTAGTGAGAAACTGCCTCCTTGTATGGGACAAACTGCTAAAAGTACTGTTTACTTTTGGAAAAGTATCCAGTTCTTTTAAAATTTTACTGGATACTTTTTAAAAAATACTGTTTACTTTTTTAAAAATACTGGATACTTTTTTAAAAGAACTGTTTACTTTTTTAAAAACACTGGATACTTTTTAAAAAGAACTGGATACTTTTTGGAATATGTCAGTAAGAAAAAAGCATAATTACAGTAGCAAAAATACAAAATCACCCGAGCAAATTGATAAGAGTTAATGAAGTTTTAGGAATGCTCTTGGCCATCATGCACCAAGAGCCAAGTTAAATGCGTACTTTCTAGAAAGAAGGTGGAAGATTAAACTCCATCTTCTTGCCAGTACTAGGATGTGTAAAAGAAATATAAGAAGAATGAAGCATCAAACGTTCGTTAGGTAGACAAATTCCATATAAACTGTCCCCTATAATGGGTACACCAAAACCATGAGTGTCTGCACTTGCCAGCCTAAGTTGATGAGTACGGCCAGTATGAGGTACAAAAAGCACCCTGGTAACATTATGGACAGTGCCATCAGGACTGTTATATCGCTCTACATCCAGGACTTTCCATTGGGTTATGGCTCTTTTTCCGTAGACATCGTCCCATATCTGGTGCGGTCTATTATCAACATCCAATCGGAAGTATAACTCCATCTGACCCTCTGGCTGTACCCCTTTACGTGCAAGTACACCGTCCAAAAGTGCAATATAATTCTTTTGGACTAATCCCTGTTCAAACTGCTGCTGTAGGTTACGGTGAGCTTCTTTGTTCCGTGCAATAATCAAAAGACCACTTGTTTCCATATCAAGTCTATGGACTGCACACTGAACTATTGGGATACCGAACAGTAGTCTGGCCCTGCTCTCTATACAATCAGCCTTTTCAGGGCCGCGGCCAGGTACACTAAGCAACCCGCTCTGCTTGTTTACTATGACAATATCCTGATCCCGGTATACTATATCAAGTCCAAGCATTACCGGAAGAAGCAGACCACAGCGCTCATCACAGGGATTTACCACAGGCATATCTGTATGGGATATAAGCTCCTGACCTGTACCTCTGTTATCTTTATAGAATATCTCCGCCATGGAGACAGGACGCAGATTATAGGCAAAGGCATAGTCCAAAAGTTTTGGCTCCACACATTCACCAATACCTGTTGGAGGAAGTTTTCCCTTATTTGTTACAGCACATATTTCTTTGAGACTTCGCTTTACTCCGTCAAAGCAGGTAAATGAATAAAGATTGTATACATTGTCCAGAGATTGATTGCATAATTCTGTGCGCTTGCTTTCCAGTTTTTTGTCCCGCTTACCCAAAGCCTTGAGATTATTAATCTGATCAGTAAGCAAGTGTATCTCTTTGTCATTTTTGCACAGAGCCTGTTCTATTAAAGATGGGTCTACTATAGGATCTACATAAATGCTGTCCGGATCAGTTATTCCTTCAATCAACGAAAGCCTGTTACTGATTCCGGAAGTTGTCTTGAGTTTGATTATGTTTCCGCTCTGGTCTCTACAAATAAGGCAGCCTAGCATTACACCTACACCTTGACGTTCTTTACTTTCTCTTGCTGTACGCTCAAGAATCATAAATCCGTCATCAAGGTTTTGCGCCATATGCACGCACTCTTCGTAAGCCCACTCTGTATCAAAAGGCGGAAACATAATACTACTCCATTTATTTTGTAAGCATTGTCTGGTAAGTTCCGGTCTCTGCCATCTGAACTATACCTTCGATACCACAGCGAACCATACTTACTACAGCTTCGTAAGTATAGAATGCCATGTGTTGTGTCATTATTACATTGCGGAACTGATGGAGATAGAACCAGTTTCGGTTAGGAATAATATCTGTACGACGGTCAAGATGTACGATTGTTTCTTCGCCTTCCACTGTATCAATACCAAGAGCTCCAATCTTCTGAGATTCTATACCATCTACAAGAGTATTTATGTCAGTAAGTCCGCCACGAGCACAGTTAATAAGAATGACTCCATCCTTCATCTTCTTGAGGCTTTCGTCATTGATTATATGCTCTGTGGAAGAAAGCAGAGGCATATGGAGAGTTATAATATCACTCTGCGCATACAGTGTTTCCAAATCTACATATTCTGCATATTCCTTGACAGCAGGATTCTCATGCACATCATAAGCAAGTATCTTACAGCCAAAGCCGCTTAAGTTCTTGATTACCTGTAAGCCAATGCGACCTGTACCCATAACGCCTACTGTCATTGCATTAAGGTCTCTTCCCTGCAATCCCTGGAGGCTGAAGTCATTTACATGACCACGCCACATGGCCTGCTTGTACTGCCTCAGACACATGAGCATCATCATTACAGTGAAGTCTGCAACTCCGTTTGGGGGATAAGCTGCGTTACATACCTTGATTCCAAGTTCCTTGGCAGCTTCCACATCAATGTGGTCATAGCCTATTGTACGGGTAGAAATATATTTGACCCCAGCCTGACTCAAATGAGAGAGCAATTCTCTGTTAAGCTTAGTCATACCCAGGATGCTTATTCCCTCGTAACCTTTTACTGATTCGATATCCTTTATACTTGGACTCTTGTTGGAAAGTGTGACATCAACGTTATCTGTAGCTGCAATCTGATTGAAAATATCCTTTTCGTCGTCACGTACGTCAAAAGCTAAGATTTTCATGTGGGGGATTATAGTATATTTACAAAATAATATCAAAACTTTTATACTGTGTCCGTCGGATTACTACCTGCAGGAGAATACAAATGACCAAAGAAGAATTCCAACTGAACATCGAAATCAGAAAAGAAATGGAATTTGTCTATGATGATAGAAGATACACAATAACATACGGAGAGACAGAAACCGGACGTAAGTACATACAGGTAGGACTTCTGTATGATGAAGGAGAACGTTACAGTTCATACAGTGACATGATTGTTGGCTGTAAAATCAAGAATGCTTATCTGCGAGAACTTATAGAGCGTCTTGATATCAGCTAAGGCGGGGAAACAAAAAAGGCACTCTTGGAGCGCCTTTTTGTTTTTTATTTATCTCTTCCTTATTTCTTTTTTTGGTTCTTCAAAAAGCTGATTATATACCAGCTCTTGTGCTTTTGGCCCAAGACAGTAGATCTGCTTTTCGATGTAACTTCTGTTACGGATCTTGTCATAGATATCCAGGTCCAGAATTATTATTGCCATAGGATCCTTGCCAAGCTTTGGCTTAGTCTTATCCTGATAAAGGGTTACAGAATAGCTGTTTACAATCATCACTCCTGATGATTCTATCTGACTCTTGAGTTTGCCTGTCCCGTCAACAAAATCTTTTTTTTGGGTAGATTTAAGAGAGTTTGTTGACAGTATTGATTCTTTATAAACATCAAATTTTTCAAGTGATTCTTCGTCAAACAAATCTAGTGTCAGTATTGAATATGCATATGTACCTGTTCCCTTACCAGAATAATAGAGAGCAAGGATTGGATTTATAAAGCCATTATACTGACTCTGCTGATAGATTTCGTAGCTGCGCTTGTTGATTGTACGAGTCCATCCGTCACCATTAACTTTATTGTATACAGCTTCTGCTTTGCCACCAAAAGGAATTCCATGGATGTCAGTTCCCTTTGCCCATAAACCTGCGGTAAAAAATACTGCAATTATAATAAGCATTAGTTTCTTGTTCATCATAATTTGTTTACTCCTATAGAAATAAATCGGCAAATCCTGTAGTATTTCCATACTTTTATGAGTAAAAACTTTGATTTATCTATCTTACTAAAAGAAAATGATTCGCTCTCCTTTGGTCAGCAGATCAATTATGTATGGCGGCTATCTTTGCCTGGTATAATGGCACAGATATCTTCTATTCTTATGCAGTATATTGACGCCGCTATGGTAGGCCGTCTTGGTGCAGATGCTTCTGCAGCCATCGGTCTTGTAGCTTCCTCTACTTGGGTCATCGGAAGTCTCATAAGTGCCATGTGCATTGGCTTTACAGTACAGGTAGCTCAAGCTGTTGGTGCTGGTGAAAAGCCAAAAGCAAAATCTCTTCTCACCCAAGGTATTACAGCTTGCTTATTGTTTGATCTTATACTAATGGCTTTGGCTTCTGTTTTGAGTCCTGTGATTCCTGTATGGCTTGGGGCTGACCAAGCTATACATAAAGATGCATCAGCATACTTTTTGGTATATGCACTTTCTATCCCTGCATATCATATGGTTTATCTAATGAGCGGCATGTTGCAATGTTCCGGAAACATGAAGACTCCAAGCATCCTGAATGCTCTCATGTGTCTTCTGGATGTCGTATTCAACTATCTTTTTATATTCATGCTGGGTCTCGGTGTCAAAGGTGCTGCTTATGGAAGTGCCAGCGCTGCATTTGTTACAGCAGTAATCATTATGTTCTATACCTTGGTACAATCAGATTACCTTAAGCTCAAAGGGCAAAAATGGCAATGGATCAAGACAACAGTCCTAGGTAAGGCACTAAAGATCGCAGTTCCTGTAGCTGTAGAATCAACAGCCTTTACAGGTGCGCTTGTTGTCATAACAAGAATCATTGCACCTCTTGGAGCTGTTGCACTTGCTGCTAATTCCTTTGCTGTTACCGCTGAATCATTGTGTTACATGCCGGGATATGGCATCCAGGAAGCTTCCACAACTCTTGTTGGCCAAAGCGTTGGTGCAAGACGCAAGGATTTGACCAAAAGTTTTGCCTGGATAACAGTTGTAATGGGGATAGCTGTTATGGCACTTATGGGTTGTATAATGTATTTTATATGCCCATGGGTACTGGGACTCCTTACCCCAGTTACGGATATCCGGGACCTGGGTGTAAGAATATTACGCATTGAGCTTTTTGCAGAACCTCTTTATGGAGCTGCAATAGTATGTAGCGGAGCTTTGCGTGGAGCTGGAGATACTCTTGTTCCAAGTATAATGAACCTTATAAGCATCTGGATTGTACGTCTCGGCTTATCATTGCTGCTTGTAGGACCTTACGGGCTTATTGGTATATGGATTGCAATGACAGCAGAACTTTGTTTCAGAGGTATGATATTCCTTATCAGACTTGCATCCAAGAGATGGTTAAAAGAGTTCTAAGTTGGAAATTCTCTCTTTTGCGTTAGAATAAATGTAAAAGAGAGAATGATGCCAATACAATTATCCATTAGATTCAAAAAGTTTTATTTACCTGTCACTATATTGCTCATTCTCATTGTCTCCTCTGTTTTCTCAGAAACTACTGAGCCTGCACAGAAAAAAATCGTCCGGATAGCATACTATGATAACGGAAACTTCCAGTATGGAGCAGAACAAGATGCTGATAAAGGAGGCTATGCTTACGAGTATTACCGTAAGCTGGCAACTATTACAGGCTGGAAGTACGAATATATCTATGGAAGCTGGGATTCAGTTTATAATGACTTTATAAATGGAAAGGCTGACCTTATAGCAGGACTTGCTTACAATGAAGAGCGACTTCCCCTTATGAACTATCCTGACCTTCCTATGGGTAGCGAAAAATACTTGATATTCAAGAATTCTGGCAATGACTCCATATCAAAAGACAAGTCCAGCCTGCAAGGCAAAAAAATCGGAGTTCTTTCCGGAGCCATGGAAACAGTCCTCAATGACTGGCTCAAAGACAACAGTATAGATGCCTATGTCATTGTCTATAACGATATTGCAGAACGAGACAAAGCTCTTAAAGCCGGCCAAATCGAAGCTCTCATAGGAGAAAGTATAAGTGTCAATGGCAATTTTGAATCAGTATTCACTCTTCAGGAAGTTTCATATTATGTCGCTGTAGCAAAGAATAGAGTCGATCTCCTGGAAGAACTGAATTCGGCACAAGATAAACTTTACGAAATAAGTCCTAATTATCAAGATTATCTGCAGAACAAGTATTTTAAACAGACATCTTATACACGTACTCTTTCCGCTGAAGAAAAAGCATGGTTATCTAATCACAAGAATCTTACTATCGGATACAAGAACAACATACTTCCTTTTAGTGGCAGCGACAAGAACGGAAATGTCACAGGTCTTATCAAGGATCTTCTTCCAGAACTTTTTGAACGAACTGGTATCACTGACAGGTTTGATATCAACTATGTTGGATATGACAGTTACAGAATAATGATAGATGACCTTCATTCCGGAAAGCTTGATATAATTTTTCCAATAGAATCCAACATTGGATTTGGAGAAGAAGAAGGAATCTACCAGACAGATACATTGTTTGAAGGAAGTGCAAATCTTGTATATAAAGGTAACTTCTCCAATTCAGATGTAAAAAAATTTGCCGTCTCACGTGGAATGCTCATCGTCGAAAACTACACGAGAAGAAATTACAAGAACGCCGAAATGTACTATACAGATTCTGTATTTGAATCACTCAAGGCTGTTGCCGAAGGCAAATGTGATGCAACTATCCTTGAGGGACTATCGACACCTGGGCTCCTTAACAAAGTAAATGACAACAGGTTAAACTACGTAAAGTGCAAAGAACCCTTTAATATTTCGCTGGCAGTAAATGAAGATGATGTCGTATTACTCTCACTACTGAACCACTGTATAAGTAATTTGGACAATCAAGTATTCCTTGACATGACCTACAGATACACCGGAAGCTTATATGAAAAAACTATAGTTGATTTTGCCAGGGACAACTTTCTCTTTGTGTTTTCTGCTTTTATATCAATCATCACAATAATATCTGTAGCCTTTGCAATGTATATAAAAGCCAGCCGAAAAGAAAAGGAAGCTATCAAACAGCAGCACCAGCAGAATGAAAAACTCCAGGCTGCTTTACAAGCTGCAGATCAGGCAAACAAAGCAAAGACATCTTTTCTGTTTAATATGTCCCATGATATCAGGACACCTATGAATGCAATAATAGGGTTTGCAGGCCTTGCAAAAAAGCACCAGGAAGATAAGTCATTGCAGACTGATTATCTCAATAAAATATTAAGTTCAAGTGATGTACTGTTATCAATCCTCAACAATGTCCTGGAAAAAGCCAGGATCGAGAAAGGTACCGTAATCGTAGAAGAACAGGCTTGCGATATGGAGCAACTCATAAACTCTATATATGATCTCTTTGAGGAACAGGCAAAAGATAAAAATATTACTATCCAGAAAACGATTGATATCAGAAATAAATATGTTTACTGTGACACTGTAAAGATACAGAGAATTTACATGAACATTATTTCCAATGCTCTCAAATACACTAAGGCTGGAGGCATAGTTTCACTCTCTGTACAGGAAATACCACTGGAATGTGGCCGGACTTCTTATAAAACAGTTATTTCGGACACAGGAATCGGCATGTCCGAACAGTTCATTGGCAGGATATTTGATGAGTTTACCAGGGAAAGAAACTCCGAAAAGAATGTCATAGAGGGAACTGGTCTTGGTATGGCAATAACCAAAAACTATATTGATATCCTACGTGGTACTATCAAAGTCACTAGCAAGGTCAATGAAGGTTCCACATTTACATTTGTGATACCTCACAGAATTGCCACTGAACAAGATCTACCGGCCAAACAAAACTTAAATGCCAAAGATATCAATTTTGAAGGAAAACGTATTCTCCTTGCAGAAGACAATGACCTGAATGCTGCAATTACAATAGAAATTCTTACTGAATCAAGTTTTGAAGTTGACAGAGCCGAAGACGGACTAAAATGTATCCAGATGTTATCTGAAAAGCCGGCCGATTACTATGAGTTAATCTTGATGGATATCCAGATGCCTAATCTAAATGGATATGAAGCAACCAGAAAAATCAGGACCCTGGAAGATCCGCAAAAGGCAAATATCCCTATTATTGCCGTAACTGCAAATGCATTTGAAGAAGATAAGCGAAATGCCCTTGAAGCCGGAATGAACGGACACCTTTCAAAACCTATCAATACAAAAGAATTTCACAAAGTAATCACAAACATAATATTGTCCAAAGATGCAAATTAATAGTCTGGTTCTGAATTGAATGAAGTTGAAGCAAGAAATATAGCTCAAGCTCAAGTTTGGCTTCTTTCAAAATGTAATTGAAGGTACTGGTGGAGCAAGAAAGCTGAGAATAAAACTCGGTAATCATGGGAAAAGTGGTGGTGCCAGAGTTATTTATGTAACCGTCAAACCAACCCTATTATACAATAGAAGAAAAGCCTAATAAACTTCTTCCCAGGGTGCAAGAAAATGAAATCAATATTAAATGAAAATGAAAAAAAAGAAGCTGCTTGAAAACTTCCAGGTTTCAGGCATGACACAGGCAGCATTTGCTGTTGAGAATGGAAATGGAGCTTCCGTTACTGATATTGTTATCAATTTTTTGGAGTTAAGTATATTGCTGAAAAAAAATTTTTCTGAAGAAACAATTCAAAGAAAAGAAATTAATGTATGGTAAGTAAGTAAAAACTTGACATCTTTTTAAGAATTACATATATTCTAATATAGATGGTCTCCATTAACCAGCGGTTTTAATCCGTAAAGAGATGGCGATTAAAGAAGGTCTCCATTAACCTTTGATGAAAATCATAAAGAGATGAAGATTAAAGCAAGACCGTTCGATTTTGAACGGTCTATTTTTTTTGAGGATAGAAATGTTTTCTTTGCAAGATAATTTAAAATTCATAAATATAAATCAAGATTATTTGAAATATTTACATGATTCTTGTAGTGAAGTTTATTATAAACCAACAAATTATGATTCAAAAC
>JAZLGX010000025.1:0-138216 GCA_045616545.1 Treponema sp.
AGTTGATACTATGGAAATTGGTCCACTACATCATATATATCAGCTTGCGCTTCCAATTTTTGGATAATACTGAAATCAAGTTACTTCTTATTAGGGATCCCAGAAACAGGATTCCGTTACTACATTTGTTAACTAGTAACAAACTCTTACTCACAAGAAAAAAAAGTCAGCCCCTTTACAAAGGCCGACTTCGCTACAAATCCTTAAAAAACTAAGAGAAACTACTAGTTAAGCTCTTTATCAATCACTTCTTCTAGCTTTTTCATGATGTCATCAAGCTCATCTATTGTAAACTCTTCCGTCTCATTCTTTCCTTTACTAAGTCCAACGGCGTCATAAGTACTGCCCATTGCGGCTTGACGCCTCCATGTGCCGTACTTATGACGCCTGCGCTCGCTATCTAGTCACCAGAGACGGAGCAGACAATACGGACACCAATGACGCTGCTCTGGCAGTTGGCGAAGTCGGCGTTGACGATGTTCCTGGCGGACACCCCGCAGTAGTAGGCGCTGAAGCTATAGAAACCACCACGGTTATAGCGGCAGTCACTACCACTAAGATCCCAACACCATTCCATGACATTACCGCTCATATCGTAGAGACCGTAGCCGTTAGCCTTCTTCCCAGCCACAGGATGTGTGTGGTCATCACTGTTATCCTCATACCAGCCTACTTCATCCAGATTATCACTTCCTGAGTAGGTATAATTCTCTCCACCTTTTGCAGCATATTCCCATTCTTCCTCCGTCGGGAGCCTATATCCATCAGCACTAGGATTCTGGGTCACACGGGTGTCCTGATTTGCAATATCACTTTCCTGATGCGGGGTATATCCCCACTCACTAACATCTGTCTTACCGTCCAAGGCATATACAGGTGTCTTACCTTCCCGCTCACTCAGCTTGTTACAAAAATATATGGCATCAAACCAGCTTACTTTTTCTACAGGAAGATTATCCCCAACGTTATAGCTTGGATTTGATCCCATTACGGATTTATACAATGACTGGGTTACCTCAGTATTCAGCATTGCATAATTCTTTCCTGGTATCCGTACCATTCCTCCGATTATGTTATCATTTCCACCATCAACTTTGTCTACACAACCCATGAAAATCGTCGCTGATATGGCAATGACGGCCACCATAAGCAATCTTGATATTCTCTTATCCATATGTTCTCCTTCAGGATCTTATCCTGCGTCCAAAATACATCTTTCCGGATACCTTATGCACCCGGAGCCTTCTCGGGATTTTTTTTAACCAAACGTCTTGTTATATATATTTTTTTCAATCTTGATTCCATATTGTCTCAGACAATAAAGGTCACTGATGTTGTAATATGGAGAAGGATAGACAACAAGATTAGATATTATTTCATCTGAAAGTGTAAAATAATAATAATCGTCCATTAGTTCATTGGCATCATCAGAAAATTTCTTTCTTAGTCTGATTTCACTTTCATATACCCAGGCGGAGTCCTTGAGATATCCAGCCATTTTATCTATTGGCAGGCTGATTTTAGATTTGGTTGTCGTGCTTCCAATTGTAACCTTCTTCTTTGGACTTCCTTTATACCCTTCCCGCAAGTCAACATAAGCAACTGAATGGAGTTTCAATCCATTCAGTTTACAAATTGCATCTATTTCTTTCTTTGGAAAACAAATCTTTACACCGATTTTCTCATTAACATCATCGCATTTTATTTCACGTAATCTGCCATACATTGCCCACATACCAAAATTTTCTTTTGCCAGACTGCTTTTGGACAAGCAAAAGAAATAATCCTTACAATTGGAATACAAACGTTCCTCAAATTTATCATTCATCTTATTCAACCTTGATGCTTGTAATGTCTTGCTTTCCAAGATTTTTATCAAAGAACCTAGACTTGTATAATGGTATGCATAACTAAATATTGGCTTCTTTATTTTCTTCATAAGCTCGCCAAAATTACCTATTTCTGTAGTATCCATATTCCAAAAACTCTCCCTAAAATATATTCAATGGCTTAAAGCCATATTTTATGCAAAACGCAAAAAGGAGAACTCCACGCAGAATACTTCTGCATGGAGTGCGCCTTCCTATATACTGAGACTGTGCTATTTCTATTTGAACAAAATTTACCTATATCGAGGTATCGAGGTATCGAGGTATCGAGGTATCGAGGTATCGAGGTATCGAGGTATCGAGGTATCGAGGTATCGAGGTATTTTGCCCGACTTGATATTGTTTGTCAACATATATTCTACATTATATTACATTTTTTGCGGATTTCAACTTCTGTTCAATAATTTATACGTCACACCGCTACCAGGGAAAACATATGTGGCAAAGCCATGTGTTTTAGGGTATAATAACCTGTAAGGCAGGTACAAAAATGGGCTTTTATCTCAATCCAGGCAGCAGGAACTTTGAGAACGACATAAACAATGACATTTATATTGACAAGACATTGTTACTCAGCGAGTTGAACAACAAGCTGGACAAGTCAGACTCCAAATACCTCTGCATAAGCCGTCCACGCCGATTTGGCAAGACCCAGGCAGGCAACATGATAGCTTCCTATTACTCCAGGAAAGCTGACAGCAAGGCCATATTTGACAGGTTTGCCATATCCGGCCAAGACAGCTACCTCAAGAACCTCAACAAGTACAATGTACTCAAGATTGATCTGAATGAGTTTTTCAGAAGGACCGGCGACAAGGACAATCTCATTCAAAACCTGACAAATGTGATAACCAATGATTTTAGGGAGGAATATCCTGACATAGACTATTCGGCTATAGATGATATCTCTTCCTGCATCCTGGAGACCTACAAGAGGACACAGATAACTTTCGTCATCATCATTGATGAATACGATGTACTGATAAGGGAAAAAGTCACAGACAAAGTCTTTACCCAATATCTCAACCTGCTAAATGCTTTATTCAAGGGGTCCACCATAAGCGAGGCTATAAGTCTCGCCTACATAACAGGAATTCTCCCTGTAGTCAGGGACAAAGTCCAAAGCAAGCTGAATAACTTTGATGAATCCACAATGCTTACACCAATGAAACTTGAGAGATACTTCGGCTTTACAACTGAAGAAGTAAAAGAATTATGCACACAGCATGATGCATCTTTTGAGGACTGCAAGAAATGGTACGACGGCTACAGATTGAACAGTACTGATATCTGCAATCCTAGCGCTGTTGTCAAAGCTTTCAAAAACCAGACATATTCAAGTTATTGGAGTGCCACCGGCAGTTACGAGTCCATCTCTGACTACATTGAATACAACTTTGACGGGGTCAAGGACAGTGTCATAAGGATGATGGGAGGCGAAAAGGTTAAAGTTGACACTCTGTCCTTCAGGAACAACCTTACGGAAATCAAGAACCGCGAAGATGTGTTCACATACCTGATCCATATAGGTTACCTGGCATACGATGCAAAGAACAGGATGTGCTACATTCCAAACTATGAAATAAGCCTTGAATGGAAAAACGCAATCAGGAACAACAGTAACTACAGCATCACAAACAGGATAATCGCAGATTCAGAGGACCTCCTCCAGTCCACTCTTAACATGGACAGTACTGCTGTCGCCAAGTCCCTGGACCAGAGCCATATCCATGTGACAAACAACCGCAGCTACAACAACGAGGACGGTCTTGCCTCTGCCATCTACCTGTCTTACTTGGCAGCGCTAAACGATTATATCTGCTTTAAGGAAGTGACAGCCGGCAAAGGTTTTGCAGATGTCATTTATGTCCCACTGCACAATGACCGAACAGCCCTCATCTTTGAGCTAAAGCGCAATGGCTCTACAGGCAAGGCCATTGAACAGATAAGGAACAAGCAGTACTTTGACCTATTGGAGGACTACACAGGAGACATACTCTTTGTAGCGATCAACTATGACGAAGGCATAAAGACCCACACCGCTGAGATAGAGAGATTCATCAAGGACTAGATCTATACGGAGATCGTAAGCTCACAAGCTTTTGGCTGCTACTTCACACACTTTATACCCCAAACCTCGTGAAGTATTGAGCCAAAGTTCACAAGGTTTAAACTGATAGCTCGTGAGGTTTACACCTCAAACCTCACGAGGTTCACACCCATAGCTCATGAACTTTTACCCCTATACCAGCTGAGGTTTTACCCCTGTACTTGCTGAACTTTTACCCTATGAGTTGCTGAGCTATTGGGTATGTACATGCTGAGCTTTTGCCTGGCAGGAACAATTATTTTTTGTCTATTTTAAGTGCCATCTCATGAAAGTGTATATTCTCAGAGACTTTCTTCATTTCATCAACAATGGACTTGACCTTTTCGTCAGACATACTGACCTGAGACTCATCTCCTGCAGACAGACGCTCATATGTAACCTTTCCAAGTTCTGCATACAGCTTATTCATCTTTGCATTAAGCTGTGTCAGTTCAATACGCAGCACCGACTTATCACCAAAGTCACCTATCGCATTTCCTGCAGCCCTTAAACCAGTACGAGATGCCTCAACACTTTTGTCGATAAAATTCAGAAAACTTTTGCCTATAGCACTTGCGTTATCTTTTTTTTCGTCTTCCTCGGCCATAATTCTCTCCTATGCTAATTACGATTTATATTATAACACATTATGGATTAACTTCCCATGTGCCATATTTATCTACGATTTCCGCCTTCATGCTGCTCATAGGTCTCCATGTTACAGACAACGAGAAATAAGGCTTGAAGTCATAATACTTCTTGTTATTCTGATCCGTGGTCAACCTTGGGCTGAACTTATACGTCGCAGACATATCCCAGTCACACAGCTCATGGGTAAGAGTCATACTCAAAGACTTAAGCTTGAATCCTGAAGACTTACGGGCTGTCTGATTTGGATCCCAAAAGGCATCATCACTCCAGAACTTAAATGAATTGAACAGATCCTTGAATACGTTTGTTTCTCCAGGGATATCTTCGATATCAAGATTTGTATACTTCTGCATATATCTGAAAACTACATTGTTTATTGTTTCAGATGCAAACTTGACGTTAAGGAATTTGTTTATCTGGAATGTCATATTCGGTACAAATTTAAAATAACTGTCTGTCGGTTTAAGACAATCATACACAAGGCTTGTCGATACTCCAGGAGAATAGCTTATGCGATTTTTCCAGTAGTGGAACGTCTTGTTTGTAGATGCATATGCAATGGAGAATGTATATGGCTGGAACTCCTTGACATCACTACCATCTTCATTTGTCTTGGCAATCCATCCGTCATCAAACATATAACTTGTTGTATACTGCATTGTATATGCAACCTGCAATCCGTTCCATGCAAGAGCAAACTTAAGGGAGTCGGAATAGTTTTTTTCCAGATTGTAATTATAAGACTCCGACAACGTCAGCTTATCAGAAAAAAGGCTTACTGAAAGTCCCTGATTTAAATCCTGTTTTCTCCATTCATATTTACTATCACTGCTGTTTACCTCGACTTTTTTTACACCGGTGGAAACAGTAGCCTTTACATGAGGAAAATACAGGTTCAGCGTTCCATAATACGAATCAAGCTGAGGTGGCAATGTCGTAGTCAAGACCAATGTCTGATATATTTTATCAGTCTCATTAATTCCAATAGTTGCACCCAATGTGTGAGTTGTCACACACTCATCATCAGTCAGGTCCATCGTAAGGAATTCCCATTCTGGATTATCCGCATCACCGACAAACTGTGTCCTCACAAGCTGTATCGTGCTATTCCAATCAAGCCCAGTATTTTTGAAATAACTGTTATGCAAAAACGGCCTAACAGACACAACGTTGTCATTAGTCAAATCAAGCTTGAGGGCATTGTAATCTGATCGTCTGATAGACTCAGCAGAACTCTCGGAATATCCTGCAAGATCGGGATGATCCTGATATACCGGATTGAATGTAAATGTATTCTTGAGCGATGCAAACGTAGAATCATACGACAAATTACTTGTCAAAACAAGTGGACTCTTTACCTGATAGTAAGTGGATTGATATTTATCCCAGGCAAAGTCACTTGCCTGATCAAAGGAACTTGAGCTATATGAAATCTGTGAAGAAAACTGTGGCGACACAGAATACAAGAGAGAATATTCCAGGCCAGACATTTCTGTAAGTGTCAGCACAGAAGAAATATCCAAAGCTGGCAAATCCTTTTCTGCAAGGACACTTTCTTCTTCACTTGCTGCTGCTTTTACATCTTTATCATCACCATCTTCCGGAGAACTATCATCCAGATCTTCCGGAACATTCATCGGAAGTGCCATCTTTGGATTCTTGCTTGATGATACTTTTGCCTGTTTTTTTTCTGTCGTAAAGATTGTCCCCGCGATTTTACCGGAAACTTTTATCGGAGTTACGACCGAAGGATAAAAGAACATCCGCGACGGAGAAAAAGTACTATAAGAATCTGTATCAGATAAAATCCCGCTTTTTACTTCCTTGGAGCTAAAGGATATTGATGAAGAGACATTTCCCAAGGATAGAGTTGACAGATACGGCTTGACAGCTTCAGGCAAGGTATGATTATAAGACCCAGACAAGCTCCATGTAAATGAAGACACCTGGGAAGTTGTCTCTGATGTTGATTCACCGGATTTATCTTCGACTCCACTGAGGAAATAACTTATCCAATCCATGGTTTCTTCCCGTTCCCCAAAGTCTTCAACAAAAAAAGGATCACTATAAACAGGAAGAGCAAGTGTAAGCTTAAAGGGCTTATTCAACGTTAACTTAAAGTTGCCGCTAAACCTGAACGGAACTTCAAACCCAATGAAATTAGTCTTGTCCATGTATTTTTTTCCGGACACACCGTACGGAGTATACTTTGAGTTAATGCTGAATACCGTGTTACTGAACCCTATGTTAAGGTATCCCTCCACAAGAGATATATATTCAGAAGGTTTCCATGAACCATCTATTCCTATCATATTTCCAAGATTGGAATAATGGTCAGCCATTATCTTTAAGTAATTGTCCGTCGACCCTTTATAATCTTCATCAAGATTATGCAGGACAAGTCCTTCCTGCACTTGTTCCTTGAGAGAAGATGGCCTAAGAAAGTTATATAATCCAGAACTTACTTTTTCGTCATCACTATTACTGGAGGAAGAATCAAGTGGCTTACGACCTAATATATATGTTGTTGTCTGTGTATAATATCCTCGGCGCTCATTATATCCAAACACAGGATTGAATATAAGTTCATCCTTAGGATAATAAAAGGCCGGTAAATACAGGACAGGTACTACACCTACATAAAGGAGTGCATTGAAAAAAGCAAATTCACCACCAGGCAGAAGCCATATTCTACTTGCCTTTATTTTCCAATGAGGATTATCATCATCGCAGAATGTAAGTTCGCCATTTTCAAATGTGACTGTATTGGAAGAATCCCTTCCAAACATCGATGATGATACGACGAGGGTCGAATCTGCAGGAAGATTTATTGCATCACTCTGGGTCTGTATGACCCGACCATTATCAAATATACCTTCCATCGTAGAGGTATTGAACAAGAGAGTGTCGGCCGTAATAGTCTGTCCACCCTCACCTGCTCCACTCTGCTCAAGGACTACATTTCCCTGGGCAAAGAGCATATCGATACTTCGGTCATATATGACGCTTACAGCACTTATATTTACTTTTGTCTCGCCACAGACTACACTGACTGACACTGCCCCTGTAAGGACAATCTCATCATTACCTGTGTCAGCATTCTTGCGATATGATGTTTTTTCTGCATTATCGATTGTTATTACAGATGTTTCTGCATACAATCCAGAGACCTTAAGAAAGGATACAAGCAGACAGATACAAAAAGCTATCCGCCTGCACCACAGATTCAAAGCATCAAGCTTGTAAGTCTCTCTCTTTTTCTCTCTTAAGAATTTCCGCAACATATTTACCTGTATAACTATTTTTATTCAAGGCAACATCTTCAGGTGTACCTACAGCAACTATCTGCCCACCGCCAGTACCACCTTCCGGTCCCAAATCAATAATGTTGTCTGCCTGACATATTACATCAAGATTGTGCTCTATCATCACAACAGTGTTCCCTTTATCAACGAGGGCCTGTATAACCTGCATAAGTCTCTGTATATCCACAAAGTGCAGCCCCGTAGTTGGTTCATCAAGTATATAAAGAGTCTTTCCTGTAGATGGTCGGGCAAGCTCAGATGCAAGTTTTACACGCTGGGCTTCACCTCCACTTAATGTCAGAGCATTCTGTCCAAGCTGAATATACTCCAAGCCTACACTCTTCAATGTCTCAAGCTTACGAGATATGTGAGGGATACCGGAGAAGAAATCCGCTGCATCTTCGATTGTCATGTCAAGCACATCACTAATGCTCTTGCCCTTGTACAGTACATCAAGTGTCTCTTGATTAAAGCGTTTGCCATGACATACATCACACTGAATAAATACATCAGGCAAAAAGTTCATCTCTATGGTCAGAGTACCAGCTCCCTGACAAGCCTCACATCTTCCACCCTTTACATTGAAGCTAAATCTGCCACTCTTATATCCGTGAGCCTTTGCTTCAGGCAAGGAAGCATAAAGTTCCCTGATTTTGTCAAATACACCTATATACGTAACCGGGTTGCTACGCGGAGTTCTTCCTATAGGGCTCTGATCTATATTGATTACCTTATCAATATTCTCAAGCCCAGATACACTCTTATATTTGCCTACCTCGTAATCGGAGCCCATAATCTTATTGCTTATCGCAGGATAAAAAACATCATTAAGCAATGTTGACTTACCACTTCCGGAGACTCCTGTTATACATGTAAATGCTCCCAATGGAATCTCGATGCTGACATTCTTAAGATTATGTTCTGTAACTCCCTGCAACTTGATTGTGTTGCCATTACCACTTCTGCGATTCTGAGGTATTGGCATTCTTATCTTACCTGCAAGGTACTGTCCGGTAAGACTCTCGGTAACTTTCATTACCTGCTCCGGAGTTCCACTTGCCATGACTCTTCCTCCATGGACACCAGCTCCTGGTCCTATATCAACAAGCCAGTCTGATGTCATTAAAGTCTGTTCATCATGTTCTACAACTATCACGGAGTTTCCCAAATCCCTGAGATAGAGCAATGAATCAATAAGCCTCTGGTTATCACGCTGATGGAGTCCAATAGATGGCTCATCAAGGATATACATAACACCTGTAAGTCCACTACCTATCTGGGTACTAAGGCGTATACGCTGAGCCTCACCACCACTTAAGGTTGCTGCAGAACGCTGCAAAGTCAGATACTCAAGTCCAACGTTCTTCAAGAAACTAAGGCGGCTTTTTATTTCTTTGAGGACCTGACTGGATATTTTCTGCTCGGTATCGGTCAGCTTTATAGTATCAAAAAATTCTATTGTCTCAGAAACAGAAAGTTCTGTAAGATCCCAGATATTTACGTTTCCAACAGTTACACCGAGAGCTTCTTTTCTAAGGCGTTTCCCCTTGCAAGAAGAACAGGTACAGTGCGACATATATTTTTCTTCCATGCGAGTCTTCTGATTATCAC
Organism: Treponema sp.; assembly: GCA_045616545.1. Taxonomy (GTDB): domain Bacteria; phylum Spirochaetota; class Spirochaetia; order Treponematales; family Treponemataceae; genus Treponema_D. Next base: position 9,546 of record JAZLGX010000025.1, read on the forward strand.
CCCATGCTTCTGTATAACGTCTCCTCATATCAGAGAGGATACCTAACCAAGGTCTCTTATACTCACTGTATCCTTCACCACTCTGCTTCTGATACTTCCAGCTAAGGACCTTGTTTTCGTCCCCGTTCCAAAGATAATCAAACTGTTCTTTAGTAAGGTCCTTTATTGGAGTGTCAAGACTAAAGCCTCCAGCCTTTGCCACTGCAGAAAATATGGAAGCATTCCAAGCCCCATCTGGATTATAAAACGGGATTCCACCCTCATTAAACGAGAGGCTGTCATCAGGAATTATAAGATCCTTGTTCCATTCCATTTTTTCCCCAAGTCCAGTACATTCAGGGCATGCTCCAAATGGATTGTTAAATGAGAATAACCGAGGCTGTAATTCCGGAATGCTTATACCACAATCAGGACAGGCATTCTTTTGGGAAAAGAATTCTTCATATTCAATATAACTTGCATCTCTATCATAAGATATTCCCTTTACATCAAAGGATGCAGTCACATCATTATATGCAGGATCTTCTTTATTTATTCGCCGAAGGGCAATGACTATTCCATTGGAACTTTTTAATGCTGTCTCAACAGAATCAGCAAGGCGCTTACGTATATCATCCTTTAACACTAATCTGTCAACGACGATTTCTATAGTATGTTTTTTCTGCTTATCAAGCTTGGCTGTTTCATCCAAATCAACCATCAGCCCATCAATTCTGGCTCTGACAAATCCTGCCTTCTTTGCATCTTCAAGAACCTTTACATGTTCACCTTTCTTTCCTCTGATAACCGGAGCAAGTAATGTGAGCTTGGTTCCTGGCTCCCAGTCCAAAATAGTAGAGATTATCTGATCTACTGACTGTTCCTTGATTTCTCGACCGCAAGAAGGGCAATGAGCTTTACCAATGCGAGCATACAGTAGTCGATAGTAATCATAAATTTCAGTGACAGTTCCAACCGTAGATCGAGGGTTCTTATGTGTTGTTTTTTGTTCAATTGAAATGGCAGGTGATAACCCTGTTATAAGGTCAACATCAGGTTTATCCATTCTTCCCAAAAATTGACGTGCATAGGAAGACAAACTTTCCATATAACGACGCTGACCTTCCGCAAAAAGAGTATCAAACGCAAGGGAGGACTTTCCGCTACCAGATAAACCACTTATAGTTACAAGACTGTTTCTTGGTATCTCAACATTTATATTCTTGAGATTATGCTCCCTGGCACCTTGAATGACAATTTTTTCACCTTCAACACTGTTTATTGCATTACTATCCATAGCAGGAAAGTATAATGCTTTTTGCTTATTTTCTCAATATAAGTAAGATATCAGCAGACAGCTGCGTCTATTGTACTTAATTTGCCTAGAACATCTTGTATTGAAGCGATCAAAGCAGATACTTTATCAAGGTTTTCACTCATACTTATCTTATAGAAGATTTGAGTCCCTGTTTTAAAAGGTTTTATCAATCCACAATCTTTCAGGACTTTAAGATGGTGAGAAATAGCAGGACGGCTTAAACTTGATTTAGAGGCAAGATTTGTTACATTTATTCCATCCACTCCAGCGTCAGCGATATCAAGCAACAGCTGCTGTCGACATCCATCTCCCAAAGCAATAAAAACAGGTCCACAAGTGTTGAACATCAAATGAAGCTTATGCAGTTCCTTTTTATCTATCATAGAATCTCCAATAAAACAATTTTTCACCGATGCTACCATATTAAGACTGCTACATAGTAGGTTCAAATTGATATTTTGTCAACATTTATCAGTTTAAAAGATTAAACATATTGACATTTTATTTTGATATTATTATATTCTTCCCTGTCGGTTCAATTACTTAAACAGATACCAACAAAAGAGGTTTTACCCACATATTCTCCTTTATGTGTAAACATACCGGCCCGTTCTGAATTACACAATCAGAACGGGCTTTTTTTTTAAGTCTTCAAGCTATCAATAACTTGGCTTGCCTAGAATACATAATCCATTACTTCATATGCAGTGCTTACAGGAATAAACTTTATGCCTGTCTTGACATGCTCCGGTATCTCATCCAAGTCCCTGACGTTAGCTTTCGGTATGATTATTGTTTTTATCTTGTTTCGCTTGGCTGCAACAGTCTTTTCTCTTAGTCCACCTATAGGAAGAACCTGCCCTGTAAGACTAAGCTCACCTGTCATTGCCAGATTCGCTTTTATCTTTTTATCTTTGAGCAAAGACATAAATGTTGTTGCCATTGTTATACCAGCGCTAGGGCCATCTTTTGGTGTCGCCCCTTCTGGAATATGCAAGTGTATCAGATTTTCTTCAAACCACTCAGGTTTTACGATTTCGTGTTCAATAGCATATTTTTTTACCCAGTTCATCGCTATCTGAGCACTTTCTTTCATAACATCACCCATCTGGCCGGTAAGCTGCAATCCTCCACCTTTACTAGTCTTAAAAGCAATGCTCTCTATCAGTAAAGTATCGCCTCCCATGCTTGTCCATGCAAGCCCAATGGCAGTTCCTGGAATATCAGCTTTCTTTATCTGACTCTCATCAAAAACAGGATTGCCAAGATATTTGCGTACCTCAGCCACATCTACCTCTGCTGTAAGCTTGGCAAACGCTGCATCCAACTTCTCCTGATTCTTTTTGAGTTCAGCTTCATCAGTGATTTTCTTTTTGCCAACATTCTTGGAGGCTTCTTTTCTGTTAATCTTTGATTCATAAGACTCAAGATTTTCTCTTATAATTTTACGAATGATCTTGTCAACACATTTCTCATAATTACGTACACCAGCTTCTCTTGCATATTCAGTTGCAATAAGCTCGAGTGCACCTTTTGTAAATTTAATCTGATTCTTTTTCAAGCCATTCTTTACAAGAGTCTTTGGAACAATATATTTTTTTGCAATCTCAAGCTTTTCCTGATCAATATAACCGGACAACTCTATGATTTCAGCCCTATCAAGCAGAGGACGGGGTATTGTATCCAGAGTATTTGCTGTGAGTATAAAGAACACGTTACTTACATCGAATGGAAGATCAAGATAATTGTCCCTAAAAGTTATGTTCTGTTCAGGATCCAATACTTCGAGCAACGCACTAGACGGATCTCCATGAACTCCACCAGAAGCCATCTTATCAACTTCATCAATCATGAATACAGGAGATTTTGTCTTTGTTATCTTGATTCCTTCGATTATCTTTCCTGGCATGGAACCTATATAAGTACGTCTATGACCTTTAATTTCACTTTCGTCATGGGTTCCACCAACACTAAAACGATAGAATTCTTTATGCATTGCATTGGCAATGGATTTTCCGACAGATGTCTTTCCGACACCTGGAGGTCCTACAAGAATAAGTATGGAGCCTTTACCATCATGCTTTACTTTACGTACAGCAAGATATTCCAGTATACGTTTCTTGACATCATCAAGACCATAATGATCTGATTCTAGGATTTTCTGAGCTTCTGACAAATCATAAAAATCAATGTGATTATCATTCCAAGGGAGATTAGATACTAATTCAAGAAAATTACGGCTTGTTGTATACTCAGGATTCTGAGGATCCATCATCTGGAATTTCTCCAGTTCACTCTCCACAGTTTCCTTGATTTCTCCCTCAAAACCAAAGGAGTCTATCTTTGTCTTGAACTTCTGATAATCACTTCCACGACCATCAGCTCCGCCAAGTTCTTCCTGAATGCTTCTTAACTCTTCACGAAGGAAATAATCTCTCTGATTTTTTTCTACTTTATCATTTATCTCGTTCTGAATTTTCTTCTGAACACGAATTATCTCCTGTTCCTTCTTTATATAAACAAGGACTTGCTCCATTCTGTCCCGTACATCAAGGGTTTCCAGAACTTTTTGCTGCTCATCTTTATCTACATTAAGAATGCTTGCTATAAAATCTGCAATCTTTCCAGGATTATCGATATTAACCATATTCAGTCTCATCTCTTCACTGAACATTGGGTTATTCTCACTAACTTCCTTCATTTCGCTGAGGAGAGCCCGAGTCAAGGCCTTTACTTCAAAGGTATTTTCACCAATATCATCAAGATACTGGACAGCGGCAACCATCGGATCTCCGTCATTCAGAGCTTTTCTGATTTTGAAACGTTGTAATGTTGAGACAAAAACATTTATACCTCCATCAGGGAGGTTTATTTTTTTTATTATTCTGGCGACAGTTCCTACATTATGCAGATCAGCCATTGTTGGTTTTTCAGTATCATTCTTTAGCATTACAATACCAATGTAACCATCTCCATTGTAGGCTTCTTCTATAACCCTGGTATCCTCTGCATTATTAACCATCAAAGGAGTGAAAACTCCAGGAAAAATAGGACGTCCGGCAATAGGAACTATAAAAAGCTTATTCGGCATCTGCTGTTCAGCAGGAAGATCATCTTGTATTTTCATATGTTTAAATATAATTCACTAAATGATTTTAGGCAATAAAAAAGGGAGCAAACGCTCCCTTTTATAGAAACACGGATTACACCGGTATTACTTTGACTTTACAAGTGTACCCTTCATTGTTACTACACCATTCTTGTAAGCAACATCAAGAGCTCCTGTATACTTATATGTAGCATTAGCATCTGCAACATCAGCTTTGTATGTTACCTTAGACCAGTCAATACTCTTCATAGATGTATTATCTGCACCAGCAACAAGGTATTCATCCTTTACAATGAATTTTCCACCTACATTGTCACAAAGTCCTTCAGCAATCTGGAATCCAGAAGCCATATCCAACTTACCCTTTGCATCTGTTGTCAAAAGATATGCAGTACCACGGTGAACAAAACGAATTGTTACAACCTTACCATCAGCAGAAATTGTAAAATCATCACTTTCTGCTGTAGCCTTGTTTGCTACAGGATAAAGAACAAATGCTCTAAGTCCTGCAGGAGTAGCTTTTGCCTTACCTGTTGAATCAAAACGTATTGCATTGAATTCTGTAGTTGACTTTGCAATAGAAGCTCCAGATGCAGCATCAAAACCATCTTTTACTGTTTTTCCATCTGCAGACCATACAAAGCTGTTCTTTGCATCATTTGTTCCAACCTTATAATTAAGGTTGATTGTTGCCTTCTGAGCAAATGCACCTACTGTCAATGTAGCCATCAATGCCAGAACTGAAATTACTCTTTTCATATATACCTCCAAAAAAAAGTTACTTATTATATTCTCTTTGTATTCTTACGCCGTAACTGCTTCGAGAGCAATCTTCATCATATTTGTAAAAGTAGTCTGTCTCTCTTCCGCAGTTGTCGCTCCACCTAATACAATATGATCGCTAATAGTAAGAACAGCCAAAGCCTTACGATTAAATTTAGCAGCCAAAGTATAAAGTTCTGCTGCTTCCATTTCGACTGCCATTGCTCCGTATTCAGCCCATAGTTTCCAATTCTGTTTAGGATCATAGAACATATCACTCGACACGCACAATCCTACATGAGGTGTAATACCAAGCTTCTTGGCTGCAGCATCAGCCTTTGACAAAAGCTCGTAGTCTGCTATTGGAGCAAAATGAAGACCATTGAAACGCATTGTATTCAATCCACTATCAGAACAAGCGCCTTGTGCCAAGACTACATCCCTAAGAGCTACATTTTCCTGAATTCCACCTGCAGTACCAACTCTAACTGCTTTCTGAACATTATAAAACTGGAAAAGTTCATTAACATAAATGGACAAAGAAGGTTGTCCCATACCTGTACCCTGTACAGATACCCTTTTACCGTTATATGTACCGGTAAAACCATACATACCGCGTACTTCGTTGTAACAAACGGCATTCTCAAGAAAGTTTTCTGCTATAAACTTTGCACGAAGCGGATCTCCAGGAAGAAGAACTGCCTCTGCTATTGCACCTTCAGGTGCATTAATATGTGTACTCATAATATTGAGTATAACACAATATTTTCATTATAGGAATATTATTCCAAAAATTGCGCCTAAAACTACAATAAATACAGGATGTAACTTAGTTTTAAATAATATCGCAAGGCATACAAGGTATAGACATACACATGGCCAATCAAAAAGTTCTTTTACCTGGTAATCCAGCATAAAGCCTTCAATATTCAATAACGCAAGTACAAAAACCTGAACCATCGCAACAAGTACAAGTCCTGTCGTTGTAGGCCGCAAAAAAGAAAATCCAGCCTGAACCATAGGCTTTTTTTGTATAGCTCCAAAGAACCTTGCAATCATCATTATTATAATTAACGAAGGAAGGACTTCTCCAATAGTACAAACTATTGCCCCAAGTGGACCAAAAAGCTCATTTCCTAAGTAAGTCGCAAGATTAATTCCAATCGGTCCAGGAGTACTTTCGCTTATGGCAAGCATACTATAAAATTTCTCGGCTGAAATAAGTCCATATCTGTCAACTAAAGCCTGGTACATAAAAGTTGCAGCAACAAGACCACCACCGATAGCAAACAATCCTATATAAAAAAATATAAAGAAAAGATGTATCAATGACATTTATTTATCCCCTTTCTTTCTGCCACCAATGACTATGGAATATAATATTCCCAGCAAAATTGAGACAACAGTGACAATGACAGAACTCACATGGAAAAAGTAAACACAAACAAATGCTGCCATCATAAAAAAGACATACCACCATTTCTTGATTGTCTTTTTAGATAAGCTAAACACAGAATAAGTTAAAAGCGCTGCTACAGCTACATTTATTCCTTTTAGAGCTTTTTGGACCCATACAATATCTTCAAAATTGGATATAAAGGTTGATATAAGCGAAATTATTATGATAGAAGGGGATACAATACCTAATGTACTAAATATCCCCCCAAGAACGCCTTCACGTTTATAGCCAACAAAAGTTGCAACATTAACAGCTATAATACCAGGAGTAACTTGAGCAACAGCATAGTAATCCAAAAGATTTTCCTCTGTTGTCCAATGTTTTTTTTCTGCCAACTCTTTCTGTAAGATTGGAAGCATGGCATATCCACCACCAAAAGTAATGCTTCCAATCTTAAAAAAAGTAAAATAAAGAGAAAATAAATTTTTGACTTTCTTACTAATTGTTTCTGTCATATGTACGTGACAAGCATTTTAACTCATCAGCACCATGGTTGTCCAGTAACCCATCATTCATACGCCAACTCCAGTTATTTCCTGTCGTTGAAGGCGTATTCATGCGACCTTCTGAACCTATATCATAAATATCCTGTATAGGAATAATACAATACTGAGCACATGACTCAAAAGCAGCCTTTATAAGTTCATGATTTATATCTCTAACAGATGAATCATTATCAATTCCAAGATAATTTGTAACATTATCAAGGAATTGCTTGCTAGAAGATTTTAGCAAGCCTGTTGTCGTATCATTGTCATGAGTACCTGTATACACTACACATCTAGGATTCTTGTAGTTATGAGGAAGATAATTATTATTAGCAGCTTCTTCATCATATGGACCATCACCAAAGGCAAACTGAAGTATTTTCATGCCAGGAAGTTCACAACCATCTCTCAAAGCTTCTACTTCTGGTGTAATGAGACCCAAGTCTTCAGCAATAATCGGGAGGCTACCAAGACGATTCTTGATTACATCAAAAAGCTCTTTTCCAGGTCCTTTAACCCATTTACCACCAATAGCATTTTCTGCCCCGTAAGGAACTTCCCAATATGATTCAAAGCCTCTAAAATGATCAATACGGATAATATCAACAAGTTTCAGCATATGGGCAATACGGTTAACCCACCAACTATAATTATCCTTTTTAATAGAATCCCAATTATACAGAGGATTTCCCCATAGCTGTCCCGTAGCACTAAAATAATCAGGTGGAACTCCAGCACATACTGTCTGAAGAAGAGTATTTTTATCAAAGTGGAAGAATTCCTGGTTAGACCAAACATCAGCACTGTCTGCAGCAACAAAAATAGGAATATCTCCTATTATCTTGATACCATTATCATTGGCATAAGCTTTAAGTGCACTCCATTGTACGGTAAAGAAAAACTGTATTACTTTTATCTGTTCAATATTTTCAGTATGAGAAGCATCCCAGTCAGAAACAGCTTTAGAATCATGACCTGCAAGATCTTTAGGCCAAAATCTATTCCACATACTTTCAATGCCAGTAACATCTTGTTTCTGAGCCTCAGCATCATAATAATTTTTTATACTTGTAAAATCAGCAAAATTATTAAGCCATACCTGATTATCATTCTTAAAAGCTTCATATGAAGAACGAGCTTCTTCATTACAATTAGAAAGAAAATAAGAAGCACACTTATATAAAACGGGCATTTTCCACCAAACGACTGATCCAAAATCCACATTCCCAGTAGATTTTATGTACTCCGGTGGAACAATATCATCTTTAGAGGCCCATCCCCGATTTACCAAATCATCCAAATCAATAAGGAGAGGATTTCCTGCGAAGGTTGAAAAACTGGCATAAGGACTATCTCCATAACCAGTTGGTCCCAATGGGAGAACCTGCCATAAAGACTGTCCTGCGGCTTTTATCCAATCTACAGCCTTGTATGCTTCAGTTCCCATAGTTCCTATACCCGGAGTACCTGGTAAGGATGTAATGTGCAATAAAACACCACTTTTACGTTCAGACATAAATAGCTCCTGTTATATTCACACCCTACATCTTTATCTAAATACCCCGGAAATAGTCATAAACACTATTCCAGACAGATTATTACTCTGTAGGGCGTTTCTTTAATTTATCACTATCAGCAACAGCTTGACCTTTACCAGTCTGCTGTTCCATCATTGCTCTTACTTTTAATGGCAACCCAAACAATGTAATAAAACCTTGTGCATCCTTGTGGTCATAGAGATCACCTGTAGCAAAGCTGGCAATACTTTCATTGTAGAGGCTATAAGGAGAACTACTACCAGCTCCCTTCATAGTGCCTTTATATAACTTAAGGCTTACCCAACCTGTAACATTTTCTTCAATCTTATCTTGGAAGGCCATAATACCTTCCATCAATGTAGTAAACCACCTTCCATCATAGATGAGTTCACTTTCTCTCAAAGAAATCTGCTGCTTGAAGTGATAAGTATCACGATCAAGACAAAGATGATCGAGCTGTTCATGAGCAAACATAAGGATAGTTCCACCTGGAGTCTCGTAAACACCACGGCTCTTCATTCCTACAACACGATTTTCAACAAGATCAATAAGTCCAATTCCATTTCTACCACCAATCTTATTGAGCTCTTCCATGATTTCAAGAGGACTCATTCTCTTGCCATTTACAGCAACAGCTTCACCTTTTTCAAATTCAATCTTTACATACTCACCATTTTCCAAAGCTTCTTCAGGAAGTTTTGTAACTTTAAGCATATTGAACCAATCAGGCTCATTCTCTGTAGCCTCAAGTTCAAGACCTTCATGACTAATGTGCCAGATGTTCTCATCACATGAATAAGAACTCTTCTTCTTCATTGGTGCAGGAATATTACGTTCCTCAAGATATGCCATTTCTTCTTCACGACTCTGAAGAGTCCATTTTGGATCTCTCCAAGCTGCAATTACCTTAAGATCCGGAGCAAAAGCTTTGATTGCAAGTTCAAAGCGAACCTGATCATTTCCCTTTCCTGTTGCTCCATGACATATAGCCACAGCACCTTCCTGGCGAGCATATTCAACAAGAATCTTACCAATCAAAGGACGGGCTGTAGATGTACCCAAAAGATACTGATCTTCATAGATACAATTTCCCTTTACTGCAGGCCAGATATATTCCTTACAGTATTCTTCACGGGCATCAACTACGTAACAAGCACTGGCTCCTGTTGTAAGAGCTCTCTCTTTTATTACTTTCCAGTCATCTCCCTGACCAACATCAATACAAACAGCGATTACATCGTAATCATAGTTTTCCTTAAGCCATGGAATAATTACTGTTGTATCAAGACCACCAGAATAAGCAAGCACAACTTTGTCTTTTTTAGCATTATCTACTGCCATAATCATCCTCTGTATGTAATTTTATGCATTAAATATACAATCTTGATTATAATTATGCAATATATTATAAGCTTATTATAATTGATTTTATATTCACCCATTACATAGAGAACTTAATTGACTGTGAGTATTATTGCACGTTTCCATAGCAAATACAAATTTTGAATCATTTTGGCGCATTTTTGAACTAAAAAGCATGATTTTACAATACTTTTTTACCATTTAATCCATGCACACTGAACTGTAAAAAATTTTTGACGTTCCTCAAGTGACATATCAATGGGCAGACCTGATGTTTCCCGTCTAAATGATCCATACATCGTATTACAACAAGTACATTCATTACTGACTAAAATATTACTTTTTCTTACTCCAAGGGTCTCTAGAACATAAAGGTTTGCCTCTATAAGCGATAACCGCATATCATCCATAACACAATCAGGTGTAAAATTTTTTGTAAAATAATCCACCCGAGATTCATCAATTTTATAGCAGCAACTATGTATATGAGGTCCTAATACAACACAAAAATCCTCACTTCTTGCGCCATAGACATCAGAAGCCTTCAATATGGCATCCTTTACAATACCTGTTCCTTTCCATCCGGAATGAAGCATACCGAAAACCCCAGTTTCCGGAGAATATATATATATCGGCATACAATCTGCTACAGTGACCATAGGAATGATCTTACGATTACTGGTAATTATTCCATCGCCTTTTGAATTTTCAACATCAGAAGGATTTTTTACATCATATATAATTTTGGAATGTATCAATTCCACCTGTGCCACTTTATAATCAGAACCTGCTAGATTTTCTATAAAGTCAATTCTGTTCTCATTAGTTTCATTCCATCTAAATCTCATGCTCCCTGCATTTTTCAGAGACATACCCCACGAAGGGCCTGTTTCAATAGGAACACCATCTTTTATAAATTTTCCCGTAATAAATGATTTTATCATGATAATTTAATTATCTGCATCTTGAATAGGTAAATCAAGAGATTCAAGCTCCTTTACCAATTCAAAGGCATTATTAAGTCCATTTCTACACTTATCAAGACATTCTCGATATTTTTTATTATCACTTCCATTTATCTTATCAAGATTAGTTAAAGGACCATAATACGCTGTTATATGTTCAGACAACATTCCATTCATCAAGTTTGCAAAAGTTCTACAACATTTACCGAAGGAATTTATAATATCCAAAGTCGATTTTTCAATTTCCTTCATCATAACTCTCACATGATCCAAAGCAGTTTTTGACAATGCCTGAGTGTCATCTATCTTACCAAATTCAAGACCATATTCTCCACCAGCTGACAATTGATTGGCAAGAACATCAAGATCCTCATTTATTTTGCTGAGAAAATTCATGGTATCAGTAAATTCAACCCTATTTTCGCGAACAGAAAATTCTCCTTCGAATGAAGTAAGCTTCAATGCTGGAACATAATATACAAACTCACTCTTAAAAAATGCATACAAGAATCCCAAAGTCATTTCATACTGGAAGAACAAACCGTTTTTTATTTTAGACCACGGCCTATAAGGAAATAACGGGAAACCATTCATATTAAAACAAGACGCCAAATATGTTTTCAATTTTTCTTTTTTGGCATCCTTAATCCACAACTCCCATCTGTAATTCAATATGTTCTTCCATTGAGCTTTGTATTTCTTCAACCAATCTTCTCCTCCACCACAAGATTCTGGAGTAAATTGGGAATTATTAAAAATAACACATGCAATTTTATTTACGGGAACTGTATCAACAAACATAGAAATACTTGCAACTTGATTACTTGCCCTTTCCAAGAAGACATTAAGTCCTGGATTAAACTCTGTCTCTTCAAGTTCCTTTCCACCATTTCTGCGTTCATCGAAATAAAACAAGGCTCTCAGAACTTCATTTGTAATGATAGCTCCATTACACATTACTTTAGCAAAATCATTATACATAGTACCAATCTGAATGAAGTTACAAATCTTTACATTTCCACTATTTTCCTTAAAACCAGAAATCATCTTAAGTAAAGGAAGTTCCACAAAACTTTTAAGCCATTCAACAGCCCTGATACAAGCATAAACTTCAACCTTATTTTGCTGAGGCAATGTATTTATAACTTCTTCCTGTTTCCGTAAGAGAGAGAATTTCATTTCATTGTTTATTTCTTTATCAAACGGATACTGATATGGATCAGAGTTCTTCTCTATCTCCTCCGCTATTTCGGGCATAATCTGATTACCAAGCATTACATAAAATGCTCCAGGATTTGCAGAATAAGAATTAATATAAGGCTTAAAAAAATCACTGGCATTTTTTAACTGAAGAAGTTTTTCATAAAAAGTGTTATAAAACACTTTATGTCTATATTCAATCAAACCAGGATATTCTCTTTCGATATGACGAGCAATATTTACAACAAGATAGTTATTGTACACAATTTCTATGCTTTGATTGGTAAAAATAGCTTTTAGCCAGAAAATAAAACGCTGAAACACCGAAAGTTTTCTCATCTGTTTGATAAGAGAGCCTTCGGTCTCCAATAAAGAATCCTTTAAACCAAATTCCAGTTTATCGGTTTCTTTATTCTCAGTAATTTTATCAAGCAGATTCTTTCGTTCATCCGGAGAAATTTCTGAGACTAGATTATCAAAATTAGTAGTTACCTTATCTGACTTGCCCATATTATATATTCTAAGAAGCAAATACTGAAATGTAAACCTTAACTTATTCTTTTTTTTTATTTTCAAGAAAAAGTTTTAAATCTTATTGACATAAAATTACTAATAATGTATATTCTTAATCACCGACACATTCCCCGATTGTGTAATGGTAGCACTTCAGATTCTGGTTCTGACTGTGGGGGTTCGAATCCTCCTTGGGGAATAAATGGTCCCTTCGTCTATCGGCTAGGACGAAAGATTCTCAATCTTTAAAGATGGGTTCAACTCCCGTAGGGACCGTATACATAAAGTTAGTTGCTAACTTTATAGATCAGAGAAGTTTGTTGCAGATTTCTTTACTCTTATATACAAGACACCTTCGAGGTGTCTTTTTTTTATTTAAATCATCCATCATATATACATATTGTAATGGATATGAATAAAAAAAAGCCCACACTTTCATCCTCTAAGTGTAGGCTAGCAAGCAAAAAAGTTATAAAGATAACTCGTAGAGATATTATCACCTGAAATAGCCTACAAGTCAAACAATTTTTTTCCAATCGGCACCAAATTTACCAACAAACACTTTAGCCCTGCATTTTTCTTTCTTGGCATTTGCAGCAAAAAAATTCAAATCAGATGCATATTCACTCATCACGTCATCAGGATGATAACTCAGCGAAACAATATCTTCGACACAATCTGCTGTACATCTACTCAAAGCTCCATTAAGAGAAATTAAATCCATTGCTATACATAAGAGCCTATCAAGATGCTTCTTTTTGTAAATAGCTGATACAAATTTTTTTTGCAGTTCCTCAATATTTTTATGATCTAAATCGAAAGTATTAACATGTTCATCTTCAAGGAATTGTGCAAATTCCCAAAAAAAGACACTCGGTTTCTGGTGCAAAGGATAACAAATGCTATTAAACCATGGGACAGCTCTGCCTTGGGTATAAAAAATATTCACAGCCCTTGCAAGTTTACCAGCTTCTTCAAGTTCATTTCCCTTGAAGCTTTCATTATGGACTACAAGATAAGGCGAATTCTTTTGCCAAGTAAGACCAAGATTTGTCCCCTTTTCATAAAGATCTGTACCAGGAAGTACACACAAACAAAAAAGTTCTATATTATTTGGATAAAGAGAAACTGCAAAATCAATACTATTCTTGAAGCCAGCAAGATTATCACCGGGAAGACCATATATCAAATCAAAACCAAAAACAACTCCGGCATCATTTAAAAAACCTATGTTTTTTACAAATTCCTTTTTATTCAAAGTTCTATTAACTTTTGCAAGGACCTCAGGATTCGAGCTTTGTAAACCAAACTGTAAACAACAAGAAACAGAGGAAAAAGCTTGAGCAAGCTCTTTGTCAATAAACTCTGCCCTTGCTTCAAAATAAAAGAAAATATCGGGAGCTTTCTTTTTTATCAGTTTAAGCATCTCTATAGCTTTCTTTTTGCTTGCATTGTATGTCGGATCAAGAACAAATATCTGCGCAATTTTTTTTCTCGCAAAAAAATCTAGTTCCTGACTTAAACGTTCCATAGGAAAGTACTGAATTTTTTTTTCACCCTTACTCTCATAACAATAAGAACATTTAAATGGACATCCCCTTGCAAGTTCCCACAATGCTCCACCGTACAAAGAAGGATCTATTGTCCCATCGAGCCAAGGCGATTCAATTAGTGACACATCTGGCGGAACAGCCCTCACTACAGAAGGTAAGGATATTTTCTGCCCCCTAAAGCCTGCAAGTTCAGATTCAGAGCAACCATCTTTTTTTTGTACTGTATCAAAACAAGTCTTTTGATATACTCCTTGTATTCCAAAAGCAAAACCTGGAACATATTGTTCGTTATCAATACAGAAATCTCTATTTTTTATAAGCTTACATATAAGTTCAGGAACAGCTCTTTCTCCCTCTCCAGCTATCATGTAATCAAAATATTCAAATCCAGATGGATAAGCAGTAACTTCAGGCCCACCAGCAACACAGACTAGGCCTGGCATACTTTTTTTTAGGATAAATGCCACCTTCTCAAGAAAATGCCTATTCCATACATACACACTGAAGCATACAATTTTTAGATTACTGTACTTCTCAAGAATATTCTCAGCTACAAGTTCAGGGGTATTTATTTTACTTTCAAGGGAATAACTTTCAAGAACAACATCAAAATCCGCTAATTCCGTTTTATGTTTAAGAGCAGAAGCAATACAAGCTGCACCTAAAGGAAGAGCCTGTGGTGAAGTCTCAACCAAAACAGTCAAACATAGGATTGTTTCCAAGTTATCTACTGACATAATTAACCTCCTAATGTTCTACTATATACGCCCTTGATAACTCATAAGGGGCGCCAAAAGATGAAAAACTTACATTCTTAAGATATGACTGAGTACAAAACTTCAACTGGGGGAACACAAGCGGTGCTATTACAGATTTATTTATTAAATAGTCCTCCGCCAGTGCATAATATGCCAAACGCTTCATTTCATCAGTGCAACTCAAAGCATTTCTTATCAAAATATCATAACGCGGCTGATTAAAATTTCCCATAAAATCAGATCCATTATACTTATAAACTAATTCCAGCATAGAAAGCGGATCATCATAATCCGCATACCAACCTTCTATAAGAATATCAAAACCATCACTGTCACAGTCGTGTATATAATCAACAATGTTATCATAAAGAACAACATCAAGAGCAACACCCAGCTTTTCTCTATAAACACTATCCAACCACGTGAATAAAGCAGAAGTAAGACCATCATCCCGAAAACAATTAACCCTAAGATGAATATATTCACCAGACGGAACATATTCACACTCTTTCAACCCTTTTTCAAAAAGATTTCGAACAAAACCATCGTATTGCATTTGAGTTTCAAAAGCTTTTAGCGGTTCATCAACTTGAGCCCGGTATTTCTTTTCACCAAATGATAATCCATAAGGAACAAGAGAATAAGCGGGCAAAAAAAACTTATCCACAAATAAATTACAAAGTTTATCTCTATCAATAGAAAGAGATAAGGCCAGCCTTATCTTTTCATTACACATAAGGCCACTGTTACAAGTTTTTTTTTCGCCCGACATATCAAAAAGTAAATAAAAAAGCCCTACATTGTCACAATCATAAACTTTATAATCTGCTTTATTATATGAACTTGTCCATTTTTTTAAGATTTCGTTATCAGTTACCTCTATAATGTCCAGACTACCTTTTTCAAAATCTGAAGTCAAATCAAACATATTATTTTTTCTCTCAAAAATAATTTTCTCCAGATGAACAGCATCCCTATTGCGATAAATATAATTTTTTGAGAGAATAATCGTACTGTCACAAAATTCTGAAATAACAAACGGCCCGTTATAAACATCACTACAATCTTCGCGAATCGGATAAAAACAAATTAAACACAACTTCTGAAGAAAACTGCTATCACAGTTATACAAATCAATAGAAAAGCAATAATCATTAAGAACAACAATATCACTAATATTTTGAGTTAGAATTGAGTACACAAAATTATTATCTTGATCCATAAGTCTAAGGTATGAATACACATAATCCTGAGCCATAACATTTATACCGTCAGACCAGTAACAATCCCGTCTCAAATAAAATGTATACCTAAGCCCATCTGGAGTAACCGAGTAACTGCTACATCCGGCATATTCCATCTTCGTTATGCCATTTTCATCTGTAAAACAACGGAATAACCCCTCGTAAACATGGGAGAGAATCTCAAACTCATCTGTATTATAGGCAGCATTTACATCAAAACAAACATCACTACTAAACGAAAGGTGCACAGATTGTGTAAAATCAAGTTTTTCCGCATCTTCAATCTTTTTTTTGCTACAAGATATAAACAGAAATATCGATACCAACAAAAAAATGCTTAATCTCTGTTTTTTTTCAAAACTGTTCATAACGTAGGATGTATAGTAAATTCATAAATCAAAAAAGTCAATCACATCTAATTCTATTTAATATAATGCTTAACAAAGAATAAAAATTCACCATCCTTATCTGGACAAAAAACTCTATCTTCACTGATAAAGTGCGGCACAAACATTTTCTGCCCCGAAGAAACAACAAAATAGCAACCTTCCTTTTCAAGGTTCAAATTATGTACTATATCATCAAAATATGAATTCACATCAGAAATATCAAGAAAACTGTTATACTTGACGTCAATAAATACACCATAGGAAGCCAACGCACTATCAAGCTTATGCTGATCAAGAAGGATTTTCCTAAGATTAACATCTGTACAACCAGAAAGATTTGTTACGAATATAAGAAGATATTGTGAATTATTTATATGACGAATTGCCTCTGTCTTTTTTTCGAGATAACTAATTATAACATCATCATTTTTAGGGAAATCCAGTTGATCCAGGAAAACAATAACCGCTTTACGAATTCTACTGAAAGACCTTCCTTTTACCATCCCCATCTTGATATCAATTTCACACTCAGCATACCTTTGTGGAGTTCCCATGTCTTTAAGATATTCTGTAGTCTGGTAAGCAAAAATACGTCCTGTAGAAACAAAAGGCTTTAATACATTCCTATCAAGATCTACAAATTTAGGATTATCGTTCTTAAGCGGAACAAAATTTTTTCTGGCAAGTCCCAGAAGTTCAGGAGAGATTATATGAATTCCACAATTTGCAAGATTACGTTCACAGTTACGTTGATCTTCAGAACTCAGCCAGGCAGTTACAATACCAGTATCCTTGAAGCACTGACTTCTACTACGACAACAGTTAATCTTCGTCCTAAGTAGGGAACTATCAAAATTATGCGCATTTGGATGAGCAATAACTGATGCCAATGCATTATTATGATAATGAAAAGAAATAAATTTATTCAAATCAACATCAAAGAGGATATCACCCAGGATAAGCAAAAAATCTTCCTTGAGATTGCTTAAAAAGAAAAGCGCACCAGCAGTACCATGAGGAACATCTTCCGTAAAATATGTAATATTAACACCGAAAGACGAACCATCACAAAAATAATTTTTTATAACGCTTCCAAGATGCCCAACAACAAGAATAATATCCCGTATACCATTGGATCTTAGATTTTCAATCTGATATTGTAGTACAGGCTTGTCATTAATCCTGACCATAGGCTTAGGTATACCATTTGAAATTGAGGCTATTCTAGTTCCTAAGCCACCGGCCATGATTACAGCTATCATAATATATCAGCCTCTAAGCTGCTCCGGATCAACAACAGGCTGCCCATATAGACCATATTTTTTGAGTAGTGCTCTATGAATAAAGTGGATGGCAGCAAACATAGCAATAACAAAAATGTACGTTATCAAAAGCAGTATAGTACCTTTAAAACGAGATAAATATAAAGCACAGATAATAGCAACACAGAT
The DNA here is from genome assembly GCA_045616545.1 of Treponema sp. GTDB lineage: Bacteria > Spirochaetota > Spirochaetia > Treponematales > Treponemataceae > Treponema_D. Next base: position 27,634 of record JAZLGX010000025.1, read on the forward strand.
AATCAGCTGAACTCCAAGAAGAGAATAAAGAGCTTCAACCTTATTAAAACCAAAATTCATAAGCTTATGATGCAGATGCATTCTATCAGCACGCATTATAGGGCGTTTATCCCTTAGACGACGCCAAATTGCAGAAATAGTATCAAACATTGGTATGGATACTATTACAAGCATGACAAAAAATTTATTATAATCAAAATCTTCACCTGTAGCATACAATGGAGTAACTGCAATCATAAAGCCAAGGAACTGACTTCCACAATCTCCCATAAAAATCTTGGCAGGAGGCCAGTTGTACACCAAAAAACCTAGAACACTCCCAGCAAGTATAAGACATATCATACCACCCTGATCGCCAAAGATAAGAAGACTTACACCTAAAGTAATACAAGTGATAAAAGAAAGTCCCCCACATAGCCCATCCATACCATCTATAAGGTTATAAGCATTTACAATTCCCAATACCCATCCAAATGTCAAAATCCATGAAAACCATGTAGGAAGATTTAGAGTGAGGATAAAGTTGAACCTATAACCTGACATAACAACAATAGTTACAGCAGCCAACTGAACAATAAGCTTGAATATTGCTTTGAGCTCAAGCAAATCATCTATGATACCAAAAAGGAATATCATTCCTCCAGAAATAACGAGGGGCCATACACGGTTTAAATCATCTCGCATAAAAATGCAACCATATATTATAATTCCAACCATAAAGGAAACAACTATACCAATTCCACCAAGACGAGGAATCTCGCCTGAATGTATTTTCCTAGCATTTGCAGGATCAAAAAGAGAGTACTTTTGGCAGAAAAGAATAACTAGAGGTATAATTGCGATGCAAAGTACAAGAGTCCCTATCGGGAATAATAAATTAATAAAACTCATACTAAATATCCTTCGATTTTAAAACTACGTTATAGTAATACAAAAAAAAAATTAACTCAAGACTATTCTAAGTTAGAGTTAATTTTTACAAAAATACTCTACCATTCGTAGTATCTAGTGGTAGAAGAACAAGACATTTTCCTTTTTTTACACTTAAAACAATATCCTTATATTGAATAAGGTACTCCTGACAAACTCTGTTACTGAGACTCATCACTAAATCTTTACGAAAAAGCTCATCAGGCCATTCAAATCCATGAGTTTCCACACAACACTCTATTCTTGGATCAGGATTAACAACAGAAACTCTATCTTCAAAAGAAAGATTTTTTAGACTAAGACTTTGATTTTCTTGTACACAAACAGCTATATTTTCAGTAGTAAACCAGTAATCTGGTCGATAATCCATGTTAAATGTATCCAAAATTGCTAGAAGATGATCAAGACGTCCCCCATCCCCACCTATAAGAATAATTCTTCCACTACATTCTTTAGATACAACTTTACTTGCTTTTATGAGAGCAAGCTCTGTATCTGTATAATCTTTGTAATGAGGATGAATTTCCTTTTCGCAGTCCTTGTACAATTCTAAAAGAGACTTATCTTTTACACTATCCATGTCTCCTACAATAAAATCGGGAGTGATTTCAAATTTACCGTAAAAATAATCTCGGTAGATTTGAAAAGTATCAAGACCACTATCTGCACATATAATATAATCAAAAGAAAAAAGATCATCAAAATACACAGCCATATCTTTGGGAGAAGGAGCTTTTCCCCCTGTAAAAATAATAATATCCATAAAAGAGTTTCCAATCCCTGTCTATAATTTAAGGTAGTACCCTGTATTTAGTTTAAAATAAATAAGGGTCCCAGATTCCAAAAAAGACACCCGGGACCCTTACGTCTGGTTTCCCAGACAAATCGGAGAGAGTTTATCAGCTTATTTACAAGCTGATAGGACTATAACACACACTCTTAGTTATGTCAATTATTTTATATTAAATTTTATCATTTTCTGATGCAAACAAGCATTATCTATCTTCCGGCTTTACTTTCTTTCTTATCTTTATACATAAGAACTTCCGCCTGCTTTACAACGGATTCATAACCTTCTGAACAATCAAGACTACTAGCACAAAAACCTATGCTCGCACCTACTTTTACTACACGAGATTCAGAAAGAACTACAGGTCTCGCAACAGAATCTTTTATACGATCAATTAACGCTTCGTATACATGATGATTTAGATAACCTTCTACAATTACAGCAAATTCATCACCTCCTATACGATAAGCAGAATCCGTAGTCCTTATACAGTTATCTAGTTTTTTACCTACAATAGTAAGTATCTGATCTCCTGCGTTATGTCCATAGGTATCATTTACAGGTTTAAAATCATTTAAATCCATATAAAGAACACCATATGGTTTTTTCATCTTTTGAAGATGATCTAAATAATACAGAAAACATCTACTATTACCAAGTCCCGTAAGTGTATCTGTATAACTAAATCTTGTCATTATCTTATCTTTATCAGCTAGATAAAGAACAAGATAAACTGCGAATGGTATAAGAAAAGAGACAATAAGGCATATACTCAAAAGTCCAAGAACAGAAAAAGTTTTTACCCACCCACCTTTCTTTGGAAAAATTTCCATATTCCAATCTGAAGCCAAATATGGAATCTTTATTCTAACAACATCATCCGAAGTATTGTTTGAAGATTTATACACAACATCTATTCCACCATTGAGATAATCTCTATGATATATACGACAATCATAGCCCATAGCAAGGAAAGTCTGCATTTTAGATACATCAACAATATCCGTAATGTCGATAATTACCATTGCAAACCCCCAGAAAACTTCTTCTCCGGTAGTTGCATCTGGAATAAAAACAGGATCACAATACATGAAAAGTCCATCTTCAAGAGAAAGATTATCCGATACAAAAATTGCATAGTTCTTATAATCTCTTGCGGCCTCACATACTTTACGGGTATTGGAATAATTCAGAAGATCAAGATGCATATCTTCGCTATTTTCAGTAGTTGGTGGGTAAATATAGGAAACAATCCCATCCGGAGCTAAATATATACTCTTTATCCCCTTTTGCGATGACAGTATTATTGACGAGAACTTGTCAAAATCTTCCACTTTACCGTCATTACCTATAAGAATCGATTTCCATATATTATTCACAGAACTTGAAATCATAAAATTAGTAACTATACTATTTACTACATTATCTCCAAAATTCTTGGCTTTATCTCTACTATCGGATCTCATGCGCATAGCAAAATATGACACAACAAAAACAGATACCAGCAATAAAAAAAACAGAATTGCTAGCGAAACCAATGTGTAGTATTTCCTTTTTTTCACTTTCTTACCATTCATAAGCGTTGATATCTACCTTCTATGTTATTTCATAAGTTCAAGCATATCTTGAGCTGCATCAGAAATCCTTACAACAAGCTCTGACAAAGACTTAACCTGTTCTGACAAATTAGCACTTTGCCCAGAAATACCTAAACTTGCATCTTCTACATCACGAAATATTCTCGAAAGTTCTTGCATATCTCCTACAACTTTGTCTGCATACTTAGATTGACTAAGAACTTCATTTTTCATCCTCACAGCACTATCCGAAAGATTCTGACTTTCTCTTGATATAATAAGTCCAGACTCATGCTGAATTTTCATTCCCTGAGCAGCAGAATTCACAGTATTTGCACTTTCTATGGAACCAGACTCTATTTCACTCAATGCAAAATTAACTTTATGGCTTAAATCAACACTCATCTCAATCTGCTCGATTATAGCTGAGATGATTTCTCCAATTCTCGCAGACCATTGACTTGTTTTGGAAGCTAGTTCCTTTATTTCATGCGCAATGACAGAAAAACCTTTTCCAGCCTCTCCTGAATGAGCAGCTTCAATCGATGCATTCATCGCAAGAAGATCTGTCTGCTGGGCAAAGTCATCAAGCGTTGTTACAACCCCAAGAATTTCTTTGGAAGAATCTTGTATATTTTTCATTACATTCATAAGAAGTTTCATATCTTTACTTCCAGATGCAGTAACATTACTTAATCCCGAGGTAAATTGAGCTGCCGTATTTATTCCAACACCTACAGTCTGGATTCCATCAATAACATTCAGAGTCCCCTGAGCTGTTGCAGCAATCATTGCAGCTTCATGCTCAAATTCTTCATTCAAACTCTCAAGAAAATCATTAAGATGTTCCATGGCACTTTGAGTTTCATTTTGGACCTTACGTTGTATACCTATTGCTCTATTGATTTCATCAACCTTGTTTTTTGAAAGTATAGCCGAATCTTGTACAATTCCGACACTTTTCTCAAGAGTATATGCAATGGATACCGATTCATTTGCAAGTTCCCTAGCATTATCAAACACCTCTGCAAGTTTATCTCGTTGAAGCTTCGTTTCGGCCGCAAGCTTAGTCACTTCCTTTGATATATCAGCAGCTTTTCTTGTAAGCGTTATAAACACGGCTATATCCATAAAGAAAAACGAAAATCCTTGAAGCCACATGAATGGAACAACACCAATAATCTGACAGATTACATCATGTATTGCAATGCAAGATCCTGCGGTAAACCCCAATACAAGAGGCCAGGCTTCCCGTGCTCTTGCCTTTCCAGCTTTTGCAACTACAACAAAACCATAAATTACAACACCAAACACAACTGTCAACATTGCTGTAAACAATGTATCAACTACTTTGTCTTTTCCTGCGTTTATCAAAAATATAGCTACATCAAGGGCACTTAGAATAAAAACTGACATCTGAAGCTCTTTTCCATGTTTACGATCAAAGAAAGCATTTAGAAACAAAGCCATAAACATCATACTAACAGACAAAAAACTTTTGGATAGTGCTCTCTGTACATTATACTGCAAAAATAAATTTTCAGCTCCTAAATCTGCAAAGTAAAAAATGATAAAAAAGAGGCAAAATGCAAAATACAAATACATAGGAGAACTTCTGTCAGAAAAGAAGTTCGCAATGCTATAAAACATAATAAAAGCACATACTACAGCAAGAATAAGGAAAATTCTCTGATTAAATATATTTCTTACGTTATTTTGGAAATATGCCGTTTCCCCATCATCTAAATTAAAATCCAAATTACTAACAGAAGTACCCGCCCCATATAGCCTTATAGAAATAACAACATTCCCGTCATCTTCGTATAAATTTGAGGGAATCAAGAAATCACAAGTCTGCTCTCCTCTTATATTGGGAGAAGGCGGCATTTTTCCTCTTGTACCTATATATATGCCATCAGCGTAAACTTCAGCAGCACAGTTACACTTCATAAATCCAAACCAAACACCTCCACTTCTGATATCAGAGGGAATATTTATAGATTTACGAAGCCATACATAATGAGAATTATCAAGAGTAATATTCTTTAACACACTTATAATTTCCCAAGAAGAATCATCAAAATCATCATTACAAAAAGATTTATTATCCCCATGATATATTTTCCAGTTGTCATTTATCTTATGGGAAACAAAATTTTTAGAGCAAGAAAACAGTAAAAAATTTAAAATTAAAATTAGCGAGCAAAAAACATTTTTTGTGATAAGTTTCATAAAAATTCCTCTATAAAGGTATTTTAATGCACTCATCATAAAAAAAAAGCTTCATAACTAATATGAAGCTTTTTTTATTAAAATTATTGCTTTTTCTGGAAATGACTGAATGTCATACTAAAACTTGCTCGTCCTTGAGTAACAGAACGAAGATTTGTACTGAATCCAAACATTTTAGCCATAGGAGCTTGACAATAAACTATGTTACCACCAGTTTTTTCAGCCATAGAAGAAATAATTCCACCACGCTGAGTAATCTGACTCATTGCATCTCCCACAAACTCTGCAGGACTTTCAATATCTACAGCCATAACAGGCTCAAGCATCTCAGGACCAGCCGCAGAACAAGCCTGATCAAACGCCTCAGCAGCTCCAGCCTCAAATGCAAAAGTTGTCGATGTAAGAGGATCATACTTTATATCTGTCAAAGTTACAGATATATCCGTACAAGGATACCCAAATTTGATACCCCCCGCAAAACAGTTATTTATACTCTGCTCAACAGCATCAAAGATTTCCTCAGGAACTGCCTCTGTATGCTTAACATTACACACATAAGCATTTCCACTACCTGTCTCACGTGGCTCAACACGAATTGTAAGACCAGCTGTATTCTCCTTTCCAGCAAGAACCCTTGAATAATTTTCCGTATAGTCTGCACTTGAAGTAATAGACTCACGATACGTTACCTGAGGTGCACCAACACGACATGCACACTTAAAATCGTCCTTAATACGGGTAACAAGAACATCGAGATGAAGTTCTCCCATTCCACTGATTACAAGTTGACCTGTTTCAGCATCATCACGATGGGTAAAGGTAGGATCCTCACGACTGAGTATTTCCAATGTATCAAGTAATTTCTGTCTATCACTCATTGTTTCTGGTTCAATTGCAATAGAAATTACAGGTTCCGGAAATTTCACACTTTCAAGAAGTATACTCTGTCCTTCAGAACAAAGAGTATCTCCTGTCTGAGCAAACTTCAACCCCACAATAACTGCAATATCACCAGCCTCAACACTATCCATCTGATCCATATGATTAGCATTTACACGAAGAAGACGGTTAATACGTTCTCTCTTCTTTTTTCCAGGATTATATACCTGCATACCAGTTGTAATCTTACCTGCATACATACGAACAAAACACAAGGGACCAGCCTGTACATCGTACTGAATTTTAAATACAAGCCCAATTGGCATTTTTGCATCAGGATTACAGCTTATTTTTACACTCTCTGTTTCATCATGTTTTTTGAGTAATACACCATCTGCTTCCGGAGCCTCTACTGGACTTGGGAGATATGCAATAATAGCATCGATAAGGGGCTGGATTCCCTGATTATGACGACTAGACCCACACAAGAAAGGCACAATTGTACGATTTATTGTAGCAGTACGAATTGCCTTTACAAGCATTTCATTTGTAATATCTCCACCTTCAAGATATATTTCCCCAAGTTCATCATCTACAGATGCTACTGAATCAATAAGCTTTTCACGCCACTGTAAAGCTAGTTCATTATATTCTGAACTTATCTCGGATATAGTAAAACTTTCACCTTCACTATCAGCATCCCACCGAATTTCCTTCATCTCAAGAAGATCTATTACACCTTCGAAATCCTGACCTGCTCCCATTGGGACTTCAAGAGCAACTGTATCACAGCCAAATTTCTGATGCACATCATTCATGGCGCCAAAAAAATCAGCACCAATACGATCCATTTTATTTACAAAGCATATACGAGGAACATTAAATCTGTCAGCCTGTTTCCAAACAGTTTCAGTCTGAGGCTGTACCCATCCTACTGCACAAATAACAGCAACGGCTCCATCCAGAACTCTCAATGAACGTTCAACCTCGGCTGTGAAATCTACGTGTCCAGGAGTATCGATGATATTGATTTGGTAGCCCTTCCACTCGGTTGTAATAGCTGCACTGGCAATTGTAATACCTCGATCTTGTTCCTGCTTCATGAAATCCATAGTCGCAGCACCATCATCAATTTCACCTATCTTGTGAATTTTCCCACTGTAAAAAAGAATTCGCTCAGTAGTCGTTGTCTTTCCGGCATCAATATGAGCCATGATACCGATATTACGCATCTTATCAAGCATAGTTATATATCCTATAAAAAGTTGTCTTGTGCAAAAAAGTGAGAATATTTTAGACAATTAAATAAATACTGTCAATATTTTTGTTTTTTGAAAAAAACGCATTAAAATACCAGTTATGAAGAAGATTACAATTACATTTCCAGATAAATCCACTATACAGGTAGATAACGAGATTAGACCAATAACTCTTTTGAATCATCTCAGTTCTGACAACCAGAAAATTCTAGCCGTCAGAGTCAATAATGAAATCTGTTCGCTAGACAGTGTCATTAACATAAATGCTCATATAGAACCTGTCTATTCAAATACTACTGAAGGTGCTGCAATTTATAGGAGATCGCTCTGCTTCGTACTTGCCTGTGCAACCCATAATATCTTTCCAAATGCAAGACTTTTAGTAGGACATAGTTTAGGATATGGTTATTATTACACTCTAGAAAAGGGATCTCCTCTAACAACCCAGGAAATTATATCCATTAAAAACGAAATGGAGCATATAATATCATCAGATCGGCCTATTGAAACTGAATTTCTATCATATGAAGATGCTTGCCAATTATTTGAATCCCTTAACCTTATAGAAACCAGAAAAGCCCTAAACTATAGGTGTCCTCCAAGACTCCAAGTAAACAAGCTTGATGGCTTCTCTGATTTATACTTTGCACCACTTGTCAGTTCTACAGGATTACTGAAAGTGTTTGATATTATGCCATATCACGAAGGTTTTCTTCTCAGGTTTCCAAAGCATACTAATCCAGAAAAGCTCACCGTATTCGAGGATCAGCCAAAACTTTTTGAAATTTATAATCATTATAAAAAATGGGGAAAACAACTTGGGGTTACATCAGCTGCATCTTTGAATCAACTTATAAATGATAAAAGAGTTAATGACTTTATAAGTATATCGGAAACATTGCAAGTTAAATGCATTTCTGATATAGCATCAATGATTCATCAAAAAGAAACATGTAAACTCGTTCTTATTGCAGGACCTTCATCATCAGGGAAAACTACAACAAGCAAAAAGCTTGCCCTACAACTTGAAGCTCTTGGCTACAAACCAAAGGTCATTAGTCTTGACAATTACTATGTTGGTAGGGAAATGACCCCAAAAGACGAATTTGGAAATTACGATTATGAATGCATAGAAGCACTGAATATTGATTTATTAAATCAAAATCTTGTAGATCTGTTTGCTGGAAAATCAATTGATATTGTTGGATATGATTTTCATGACGGAGTAAGTTATCTTACCGGCAAGAAAATGTCTTTAGAAGAAAATGACATTCTTATTATGGAAGGTATACATGGTTTAAATGATAGATTGACACCTCTTATCAAGCCAGAAAATAAGTTTAAAATTTATTTATCAGCATTAACACAACTAAACTTAGATGATCATAATAGAATTGCAACAAGTGATAACAGACTCATTCGAAGAATTGTACGTGACAGCAATTACAGAGGAAAAAGTGCTTCCGATACAATAAGCATGTGGGAAAATGTCCAGAAAGGAGAAAGACTTCATATATTCCCATTCCAGAATAACGCTGATGCAATGTTAAACACTGCCTTAGATTATGAACTTCCAGTTCTAAAAGTGTATGCAGAACCTTTACTTCGGTGCGTCACACCAAGTCAGAAAGAATATGGAGAAGCTTCTAGACTTCTTGCATTCTTAAATAACTTTTCACCGATTCCAGCAACTGCAGTTCCTAAAGAATCAATAATCAGAGAATTTATTGGAGGAAGTGCATTCCATTATTAAAAAAAGGCCAAGAGTACTTCTAGAACATAATCTAGTAGTACTCTTGGCCTTTTTGTATACTATCTTCCAAACTTTGCAGTTATGACATCATCTTGAAGAAGTTCTTCTTCTTTCAATACTTCGTTATGCCAGTCTTCAGATTTTTTTTCTTTAAGCTTCTCCAAAACTTTTACATTCTGCATTGCTTGCTGTACATTTTTTCGCTTTTCATCTTGAATTATTTTTAATTTTGCCATCTGATTTAAGTATTCTTCTTTTTTTTGATCCAAAAAAACTATGTATGAACACGTATTTTCATAGATCCCTATATCAAGTTTACTATCACTAATATACTGAGCAGAAAACTTTTTCTGTGCTAAAACATCGAGTTCATTTTGAATTTTTGTTATTTCAGAATTTACTTTTCCTAATTCCTCCTCAGCCTGCTCTTTTTCAAAATTCCTGAGATCAAGTATTTTCTGCAAAGAATACGAAAACTTCTTCATTTTCAAACCTTAATGATTCAATGGAATATTCTTATATTCTTCCTTCGGGATATCAATCCCAGTCAAGGTTGAAAGTTTATCCAATGTATCCTCTATTGGACAAGGTTCAAACTCAGTTTGACACAAAAAATCTTCAATCAGTGAATATTTATCAATAGCCTCATCAATTTCTGCTGAATTACCTTTCTGATAGACACCAGCAACAATCATCTCTTCCTGAGCAGCATAATTAGCCATCCACCTTTTTACTTTAGCAACAGCTTTTTGAGTTTCTACACCACTAACTCTTTTTGCCAAACGGCTGATACTCAGAGCTATATCAATAGCCGGATAATGTTGCTTTGCTCCTAATGCTCTACTTAAAACTATATGACCATCAAGTGTACCTCTGACCTTATCGGTGATAGGTTCATCCATATCATCACCATCAACAAGTACAGTATAGAAAGCCGTAATACAACCGGAGTCACCAGTTCCTGTGCGTTCCAAAAGTTTTGGTAACATATCAAAAACACTTGGGGGATACCCACGCTGGGCTGGAGGCTCTCCCGTCGCAAGCCCTATTTCGCGCTGAGCATGAGCAAAACGAGTTACACTATCCATCATTAGCATCACATTTTTTCCTTGATCCCTAAAATACTCAGCTATAGCAGTAGTAACATAAGCAGCTCTTAATCTATATATGGAAGGTTGATCACTTGTTGCAACAACTACAACAGATTTTTTCAAACCTTCTCGCCCTAAATCTCTTTCTATAAAGTCCAAAACCTCACGATTACGTTCACCAATCAAGCCAATGACATTTATGTCTGCATTGGTATTTCTTGCTATCATTGACAAAAGTGTACTTTTACCAACGCCACTCCCGGCAAAGATTCCTAAACGTTGACCAGCACCTACCGTCAAAAGAGAATCTATGGCTCTCACTCCTGTAGTAATACGTTCTTTTATAGGCTTCCTTGTTAAAGGATTAGGAGGTGCGGCCATTACTGGATAAAACATTTCAGCTGCAATATCTGACTTACCATCGATAGGTTTTCCAGTTCCATCAATAACTCTACCAAGAAGAGACGGCCCCACTCCAACCTCAAGAACATGTCCAGTAGCAACAACAGATGATCCAATCTCAATTCCTTGGGTATCACCGTAAACCATAAGTCGAACAATCTTATCCTCTAGGCCAACAACTTCAGCCATAAGAGTTTTCCCTTTAGAAGAAATTTCAATATTACAAATTTCTCCAATAACACACCGAGGGCCAAACGATTCAACCATAAGACCCTTTACTGCGGTCACTTTACCAGTGTATTTTATTGTATCAGTACGTTCGATATTTTCGATATATTTCTTAAAAAAAGACTCCATGATATTCCTCCCTATCTACTCAGGTTATAAATCAGGATTAGGAACGTCCACCTTATTAACAGTCTTTATAGGAGATATTTCAAGAATTTTTGATTCAAGTTCACTAAGCTGACTTGATATACGTGCATCTATAGCACCAAAATCAGTTTCCACTATGCATCCACCTTTTTCAACAGATGAATCTTCTACAACTGATATATTTTTGATATTTTCAACTTCCTTTATAAAATCACGAATATGTTCTGTTGTTAACTTTGCATCAGACATATTTACTCGAAGAGTAACATCACCCCGTCCTTTTACTTTCTTTAGAGCCTGAACAACATTGGCCATAATAACACTTTTCTGATTTTCACTCATAATCTTAACAACTTTACGAGTCATCAAAAGAACAAGATCAACTATTTGCTGTTCCGTATTATCAAGTATATCCTGTCGCCTGTTCTGAACTCCCTCAATCATTACATGAAGTCTTTCTATAAGACGTTCGGCTTCTTTAAAACCTTCGGCATATCCATCTTCATGCCCCTTCTTGTAACCTTCCTGTTCAGCACTCTCTCTAATCTGCTGCTGAGTTGCACCAGCTTCACTAATAAGATTTTTAGCATCGGAATTAGCTTTTGACAAAATCTCCTCTGCTTGTTTTTGAGCTTCATTTTTTATGATTGCAGCTTGATCAGTCTGCTTCTTTACTTCCTGAAAAGCATCTTCTTTGGCTTTGTTAACAATCGCATCTGCCTGTGATTGAGCCTGTGATATCAAATAAGACTTTTGAACTTCCCAGTTTCGTTTGAAAGCCTCGGCTTCTTTCCTTAAATCCTCAGCTGTTGGACCTGTATATTCTGGCTCAGGTTCTTCTTCGACAACCTCTTCAACCGTGAAATCTTTTGATAACTTTAAAAGAACCTCTCCCTCTTTTTTTTGTATTTGATGAGATCTAAAAACACTCTGAGCCATAAACTTCTTTCCTATATCAATTATTAAACAATCATCTCATCATCACCACCTCGGGCAATGACAACTTCACCACTATCTTCAAGACGTCTAATAACACTAACAATTTTCTGCTGAGCTTCTTCAACATCCTTAAGACGAACTGGACCCATAAATTCCATATCTTCTTTAAGCATACTTGCTGAACGCTTAGACATATTCCTGAAAATCTTATCCTGAACTTCTGTATCAACAGACTTCAATGCCTTAGCAAGTTCAGTCTGATCAACTTCACGCATAACCTTCTGTATAGCACGATCGTCAAGCATAACAATATCTTCGAATACAAACATGCGTTTCTTAATTTCTTCTGCAAGTTCAGCATCAGTTTCTTCCAAAGTCTCAATAATTGCTTTCTCAGAAGAACGATCAACAAGGTTAAGGATTTCAACGATAGAATCAACACCACCCGCAGCAGTGTAATCTTCACTAGACAACGTACTAAGTTTCTTCTCAAGAACCCTCTCAACCTCTCGCAAAACATCAGGCGATGTACGATCCATAGTCGCTAAACGCTTAGAAACTTCTGGCTGTATTTCTGCAGGCAGATTCTGTAATATAGTCGCTGCCTTGTTAGGTTCCAAATAAGCCAATATAAGAGCTATAGTCTGAGGGTACTCTTGTTGAACAAAGTTCAATAAATGCGCAGGATCCGTTCGCCTAATAAAATCAAACGGTCTTACTTGCAGAGAACTTGTCAAACGATTTATAATATCAACAGCTTTCTGACTTCCCAAAGATTTTTCCAAAAGCTCACGAGCATAATCAATACCACCACTGGTGATAAAATTCTGTGCAGCCATGAGCTCTTGAAATTCTTCAAGAACCTGATCCTTAAAATCAGCATCAACAGTTTCTAATCTAGCAATTTCAAAGGTTAAAGTTTCAACTTCATCTTCTCTTAGATGCTTCATTATCTCCGAAGAAACATCACTCCCTAAAGAAACAAGAAATATAGCTGCCTTTTGCCTTCCTGACAGACTCTTGTAATCTTTAGGTCCACCTTTCTTTTTTCCACCATTAGAGTGCTTTGCATCATCAGCCATTTATTTAGTTCTCCTCAACAAGCCATGTGCGAAGCAACATAGCTACATCTTCTGGGTGTTCCTTTGCAAGTGCAAGAGCATTTTCTTGCAATTCTGCACGTTTTCGCTCCTCTACTGACATTGTAACTTCCATACCCTGTTCTTGAGCATCCCAAAGAGCTTGTTCACGTTCAGCTTGCTGTTTTCTAAGAAGTTCTTCTTCCCTAAGTCTTTTACGACGTTCAACCTCACGAGATATAAGTCGAATCAGTATGAAAGCAATCAAAACAACGGCAACACCTACTAAACTCCATAAAATAGTTGTTCTTGTCTGCTGTGCTTTCCTAAAAGCTTCATCCGCAATACGAAATTCCTCATCTCTATTGAAAGCTATGTTTGTAACAGTTACATCATCACCACGACTTGCCTTATAGCCAACTGCATTTTGAACAAGAATCTTAGCATACTCAAGTTCTTCAGCAGACATAGGTATGTACTCTCTATAGTATCCACCACTGGAATTCAATTTAAGCTTACCGTTTTCGTCATATATAGGGTAATTCCACTTACCATCAATATTGACAGACACAGTAAGTCTTTCTGTTATAGGGCTTACCTCTTCGACTATATTTTTTTCATTCAATGCATTGTTTTGCTTTACACCTGTTTCAACAGATTTTCCTATAACATTACTTGCATCGGAATAGACAGGAGGATTTTGACCTTCGACTCCAGCTGGTCCCTCAGGATTATACCCCGTACCAGTCCATTCTTTCGTAACAGTCTCAGATGAGATAATCAAATTATCTCGAATTTCACTATCATCATATGGTGTATCAGGATTATCGGCCTTTATAGTTACACCAGAATACTCCTTGGAAGTAATTGTCTTTTTAGACATATCCATATCTATCTTCATGTTTGCAACACGAACACGTTCACCATAGATACCTTTTAGAGCATTCAAAACTAACGCCGTATAATAAGCTTCTTGCTCACGGATGAGTTTTTGTTGTCTTTGAATATTTGAAATTCGATCAGTCTCTTCTAGTCCCTCAAAATCGTTAACTCTGACCTGAGTGTCACCATCCATGATTGTAATATTCTCATCTCTTAAGCCTTGAACCGAAGTTCTAATAAGGTTTTGAATACTTTTTATCTTGTTTCTATTTTCAAGTACATCGCTTCCACCTCGAGCATACAAGATAACACTAACAGATACAGGATTTTGAGAAGAAACAAATAAACTCTCCTCTGGCAAATTTAGCATTACTTCTGCACGCTGAATTCCACTCAAATTCTGGAGCATATCCTGGAGTGCTGCAGTCGTTGCTCTCTGATATGTTATACGATCATCAAAGTCATTCCTAGTCCATTTTGTTACATCAAACAACTGATATGCATCAAATTTAGAAGGAGCCAATCCCTCCGCAATTAAAGTCGCCCTATATCTTTTTGCAGTTACTTCATCATCAACGGACAAATAACCATCATCAGTTACATAAACTTTTATATTATCTTGATTTAATCGCGAGATAATCTTAGACCTTTCAGTTTCATCAGTAACCGGAGTATCCCAAATCCTAGCAGAAGCAGGTTTTGATGAAAAACCAACCATAGCAACTATAGCAGCTATGACAACAACTACAACACCAATAGCAATCCCACGCTGCACCAGTTTCCACGATGTCCATTTTAACTTTATGGTCTCAAACATTTTTTTAAACCATTCGTTCATCCTACATCCTCCCGTGAACGAACATCATTTTATACATCCCACTCATTCTATATAAAACGACTCACATATATATTCAAATTATTTTATCATATCCAATCTATATTGAATAGAGTTTTTTTTCTTGAGAAAAATGGACTAGCTTCTACCTATTTGTTGACAACTCATTCCAACCACTAATAACCCTGTCAATAACAGTCTGCGCCAAATTCAATGACATTTGAGCCTTTGCCATTGCAGTTGTTACATCATGGATATCTATGCTATCAGGATCCATCACAATCTGCTGCTGCATATTTGAGACATCTAACTGCTGCTGATTCATTTTTTCAACAGCCTCCAAAAGGTAAGATTCAAAAACACCCTTAGAAGATTCATCCTGTCTACTGTTCTTATTAACATGCTCCCCAGCTAATGGTGATGTTCCTATATGAGCTACATCTGTACGCATTAATTCTAAACTATTCATAGAAATATTCATTTAACTCTCTTTTATAAAATAAAATTATCGACCAATTTCAAGAGCAGCACCAAACATCTCTTTGCTACCCTGAATTACTGCCGCATTAGCTTCATAAGCACGATTAGCACTTATCATATCAACCATCTCATTTACAATATTCACATTAGGATACTCAACATACCCCTGATATGGTCCGCTTTTTATGGCATCAGGATTGCTAGGATCATACACCATTCTTCCCTGTTCGGTATCAGCAACGATCTCTCTAACTCTAACTCCCAAACCAGGCCCATTATCTCTGGATGAATCAATAAAAGGAGAATTCCATACTGGGTTTTTCGAAGCAATGGGTTCAACAATAACAGACTTTTTCTTAAATACTCCGCCCTCTGCAGTTCTTGTAGTATTTGCATTAGCAATATTATTACTAATAACATCTGTTCTTAAACGTTCAACACTCATTCCTGTTGACGCAATCGTTATACTTGTATAAAGTCCCATTATCATCACCTCTATTTAGTTATACAAAATTAAGAAAACTTCTTCATAGCTATATTAACTTGACTAAATTCAAAACTTTCAAGTCTTACTAATAATTGATACTGCATCTGAATTTTAGTTAATTCAACAGCTTCTTCCTCTGCATCAACATTATTACCATTAGGTTTCGATGTAGACGAAAAATCTACCACTCTGCGAGGCTCTACTTGTCGCCAGTCACGAGGTTGATTACTTTGTATATGCTTTGAATCAGTTGTTATCATATGAAAAGAACTATTATCATTCTTCTGCGACTCAACTGCTCTTTTCAGCTCGCTTTCAAAATTTACAGTCTGCCGTTTATAATTTGGAACTTCACTATTAGCAATACTATTTGCAGACACCTGATACCGTAGACTTTGTACGTCCAATGCTCTGTGCAATAAATCTATAGAATCAACAAAATCATTCATTCCCATACCGAATATATCGGCATATGAGAATGAATGATTAAATTTATTTACTAAAGAATATATCGTTGCAAATCTTCGCTCTTTACAACAGACTTTAATTTTTCATCTACATACGTAGAGTCAACAACTATAGTCTCTCCTTTATGTTCATCTGCACTAAAACTTATCTCATCAAGTACAGTTTCCATTATTGTATGAAGTCTTCTTGCTCCAATATTTTCAGCGTGTGAATTAACATCTTCTGCTATGAATGACATTCTATCAATAGCACTATCATCTATTTTCAGTTCAACTCCTTCTGTAGCCAATAGAGCTTCGTACTGCTTAATAAGAGCATTTTTAGGTTCTGTCAAAATACGCTTAAATTCTTCTTTATGAAGTGATTCCAATTCTACACGAAGAGGGAATCTTCCCTGAAGTTCTGGAATCAAATCGCTTGGTGCAGCAACACTGAAGGCTCCAGCTCCAATAAAAAGGATGTGAGTCGTATTTACAACACCCCATTTTGTGTTCACATCAGAACCTTCTACTATAGGAAGAATATCTCTCTGGACTCCTTCCCTGCTGACATCTTGACGGCCTCCGTCTCTGCTGTGATTCGCAATTTTATCAATTTCGTCGATGAATATGATTCCACATTCCTCAACACGACGTTTAGCTTCATCTGCAGCTTTATCCATATCCGTCATACGTTCCAATTCTTGTTCCATAAGAATTTTTCTAGCTTCTCTTACTGTAACTTTCTTCCTACGATTTCTTCCACCAGAAAGCATATCCTGCAAACCAGCGATACTTTGTTCCATATCGCCTAAATTTGCTGCAAACATATCCATTCCATTGAAATGGGATTGTTGCTTTACAGTTACACTAACATCTCTATCTTCTAGCAAGCCATCACGTAACATCTGTCTAAACTTTTCACGCGTGGCATTACTATTTGCAGAAGACTTATCACTAGACGTATCCTCTGCATTTTCGGAAACAGTTTCATTCTGGTCTTGGTTAGGTATACCAATCTGCAGGATTCCACCTTGCACTGGGCTATTTGATCCAAAGATATTACCAAGATACTGAACACTACTTTTTGCATTATCATCAGTATTCGTCTTAGACTTAGTACCTGTACCTGGCAAAAGCAAATCAAGCAAATCCTCTTCAACCAGAGGCTCACATTTTACCCTTAAATTTTCCTGCATTTCTGCTTTTACCATATTAAATCCAACTGCCATCAAATCACGGACCATACTTTCAACATCACGACCCACATACCCAACTTCGGTATATTTTGTTGCTTCAACTTTTAAGAATGGAGCTCCACAAAGTTTTGCAAGGCGACGAGCGATTTCTGTTTTTCCAACACCAGTAGGACCAATCATCAGAATATTTTTAGGTGCAACTTCATCACGAATATCATCTGGAAGTTTTATTCTTCTCTGTCTATTTCGCAATGCCACTGCAACGCATTTCTTTGCCTTTTCCTGACCGATTATATAGCTATCAAGACGTTTTACAATCTGTGATGGAGTCAAACCTTCCGGAGTATTTTCTATAGATCCAAACTCTTTTACCTTATTTTCTTCCATAATCGTCTACAACTCCTCTACTGTAATATGATCATTTGTATATATACAAATCTGACCAGCAATTCTTAAAGATCTTTCAGCAATTTCCTTTGCAGAAAAATTACTACTTTCCATATATGCCATTGCAGCAGAATAAGCATAATTTCCACCTGAACCAATAGCAAGAATATCATTTTCAGGCTCAATTACGTCTCCACTACCAGAAATCAATAATATTTTATTTGAATCAGCGACAAGCAATAAGGCATCAAGTTTACTCATAGAACGATCAGTTCGCCATAATTTAGCCAATTCTACGGCAGACCTTGTAAGGTCCCCATTATATTCCTTCAATTTATCTTCGAATTTATCGAATAAAGTAAACGCATCAGCTGTCGCTCCTGCAAAACCAGTCAAAACTTTACCATCATAAATTCTTCTTACCTTTCTAGCATTTCCCTTCATGACAGTATTACCCATTGTAACCTGCCCATCTCCAGCCATTGCTACTTTACCGTCTCGTTTTACAGCTATAACAGTTGTACTTCTTATTTTTCTTTCATCATTATCATTAATCATAGATTTACTCCTCTAATGTAACTATATATAATCTACTATCAATCACTAAAAAAAAGAAATTTAATCTTTCTTTCCAGAATGAGGAAATGCTTGATCATATATATTTTTTAATTCCTGTTTATTTAAGTGTGTATACTTTTGGGTTGTATTAATAGACGAGTGTCCTAACATCTTTTGAATCATTCGGACATCAGCACCATTATTCAACATTGAAGTTGCAAATGTATGTCTGAAAGAATGGGGCGTAATATGTTTATTAAAGTCTCCAGAGCTAGAATACTTCCTAACAATATATTGAATACCACCTACAGAAAGAGCTTCACCTTTCTTATTCAAGAAAATAAACTTCACTGGAGATGACCCGTTTCTTTCAGCCTCCGGAAAGATTTTTTTTCTTTCCTCAAGATATTCCTTCAAAGCCTTTACAGCATCCTTCTCAAAATAAACTTCTCTCTGCTTATTTCCTTTACCAGTTATAACCGCAGATGAGAAATCATTCTTGAAGTCATTAAATGAAAGGGAAGCTATTTCACTTACACGACACCCAGAAGAATACAACATCTCAAACAGAGCTTTATCCCTGAGAGGCCACGTTGCACCTTCTTTTTCGGGTTCCTTGCATAGAATATCAATTTCAGCTTGTGTCATATATTGAGGAAGATACTTTGGTGTTTTTAAGTTTTTAAGTTCCAAAGCAACATTATGATCTACTGCCTTAATTTTCTTACAATATGCAAATAACCCTCGAACGGCTGATATATACCGATTAATACTAGCAGGATTATATTTCTGCTTACTAAGTTCACCTATAGTATTTCGCAAATCATTATAACTAATGCTTTGTATATCCCTGCACCCTAAGATACAATTTAAATGTTTAAAATCCTCCTTATACCCCAAAACTGTATTTGGAGATAAACACCTGACACTTTCTATGTAAGAAAGATATAAATTACAACACTCCTGTAGGTCCATTTAATTGCTTATAATGTCCTCCCCACTTACATCATCCACAGAATGCAAATAATCACAATCTGGATTTATGCAACTCTTATAAGAACCATTCTTCTTATCATATTTTTCAACCATGAACCAAGAACATTTTGGACATACAGAATTGATAGGTTTAAAATGACTTATGAAACTACATTTTGGATAATTAGTACATCCATAGAATTCCTTGCCGCGTCCCTTTGTCTTTCTCGCTACAATATCACCATTGCATCCTGCAACAGGACATTTGGCAAGAGGAATACTTTTTGTATTATGACATTCAGGAAATCCGGAACAAGCAAGGAAATATCCAAAACGACCCAATTTTTTTAACATTGGCTTTCCACATTCTTCACATTTTTCATCTGTAATTTCATCCAAAGACCCCTTTATACTCTCCTGGCTATCCATGACAACTTCAAGTCTCTGCTTAAAAGGTCCATAAAACTGTGAAATCATATTATTCCAAATCAAATCATTTTGTTCGATTTTATCAAGATCATTTTCAACATCTGAAGTAAATTCTTCATTTATGACATCCGGGAATGATTCAACTAATATACCACTAATAATCTTACCTAATTGAGTCGGAACAAGTTGCTTGTTACTACGTGTTACATAATACCTATCAAGTAAAACTGAAATGATAGGAGCATATGTAGAAGGTCGACCAATTCCTTTTTCTTCAAGGACTTTTACAATAGAGGCATCTGTAAATCGTGCAGGCCCCTGTGTAAAGTGCTGTTCAGAATAGAATTTTCCACTTGCCAAGACCTCATCAATTTTCAAAGAAGGCAGACTTCCTGTCACATCTTCTTTTGATGACAGGACTTTAACAACATTATAAAAACCTTTATATATGAGTTTTGTTGCACTTACCCTAAACAAAGCATCACCAGCTGTAATATCTACACTAGTAGTCTTTGTCTTTGCATTAACCATCTGACTTGAAACAAATCGCTCCCATATAATGGTATACAGGCGTAACTGATCTCTAGACAAATATTCTTTGACACTATCAGGTGTATATTTTGTATAAGTTGGTCGAATAGCCTCATGAGCATCTTGAGCCCCTTGGCCAACTACGTATTCTATTTTTTCTTGAGGTAAAGCATCTGGATAATTATTTTTTATCCACTCCCTGACATCACTAATTGCTGTATCAGATATACGTACAGAATCTGTTCGCATATAAGTAATCAAACCAACCCGAGTAGAACCAATCTGAATACCTTCATATAACTGTTGAGCTATCTGCATTGTTTTACGTGAAGTAAATCCCAACTTATTAGCAGAAACCTGCTGTAACTTCGA
Organism: Treponema sp.; assembly: GCA_045616545.1. Classification (GTDB taxonomy): domain Bacteria; phylum Spirochaetota; class Spirochaetia; order Treponematales; family Treponemataceae; genus Treponema_D. The sequence goes on from JAZLGX010000025.1 coordinate 48,521, forward strand.
AGTGGTAAAAGGAGCCTTTGGCTTTACATTTTTTTCAATTTCCTTTATATCAGAGACCACACAATCAGAGTTCTTTATTAAGTCAATAATATCATTAACTTCTTTCTCACTCTTTAACTCTGGCTTTACCCCTTTATATTGAACGAGTTGCGCTGTAAATTTTGTTTTTCCCTTAGAAAAATCAGCATCTAAAGTCCAATATTCCTCAGGTATAAAGTTCTCAACTTCAGATTCTCTTTCACATATCAATCTTAAAGCCACAGATTGAACTCGTCCTGCGCTCAATCCATTTTTTACTTTCTTCCACAACAAAGGACTCAAATTATAGCCAACCAATCTGTCTAGAACACGCCTAGCTTTTTGGGCATTAACTTTTGACTCATCGATTGTGCCAGGATGCTTTACAGATTCTTTTATAGCCACCGGAGTTATTTCATTAAACACTATACGTTTTATAGGTGCTACAGATTTTTCACTTAAGACCTTATTCAAGTGCCAGGCAATAGCTTCTCCCTCACGGTCATTATCCGATGCTAACAATATTTCATCTGAATTTTTTGCTTCTTTCTGAAGTTCTTTCAAAAGCTTGGCTTTTCCTCTAACAGTGATATACTCAGGCTGAAAATCATTATCAATGTCTATGGCCAATCGGCTCTTAGGTAAATCAATCAAATGCCCCATTGAAGCCTTTACTGTATAACCAGTCCCAAGATAATGCTCTATTGTTTTTGCCTTTGCAGGTGACTCCACTATAACGAGAACATGCTTCTTTTTAGTTGCCTTTTTTGTAACTTTTTTTGCCATACAAACCTCATGTAAAAAGTGAACAACCTATATATTAGAATAAATTCAGCTGTTCAGAAGTTTTTCCTATATCTATCTTTCTCAATTTATTAAAAGTATACTTATAATCTAAATAATCTTTTATACATTGAGCTCCGTCTCTAAGATAATTCTCTGCGGTCTTTATTTTACCATCCAAAACTTTAGTTCGATGCTTATCTAATGTCAACTGAGATATTTTCTTCGCTTCCTCACAAAAACAGGCTTCATGAAAAAACAAATCTCTATTATATTCAATAGCAAACTCAGCCGTTATTAAAGAACCACTCTTTGGAGGTGCCTGAATAACAACGACAGAGTCACTCAATCCCGCAATAATTCTGTTTCTCTGCACGTATCTCCATGGTTCTGCAGGAGTACAAGGCAAATATTCACTCAACAGACAACCACCATTATTGATGATATTGAGAGCCAATTTTCTATTACCAGATGGGGTAATCATATCCACACCTGCAGGTAGAACAGCACAGGTTTTTCCATTTCTCAAAACATTATCTGCTAAGGCTCCTTTATGAGCCCAAGTATCAATTCCATTGGCTAGCCCACTAATAACAGAGACTCCATCAGCACAGGCATCCTTTGAAAATTCAAAAGCAGCTCTAGCCGTCTCCTGGCAGATATTTCTAGTCCCAACAACTCCGACACAATTCCCATTTAAGAAATTCATTTCTCCCCAATGAAACAACATGAACGGAGGGTTTAATGTTTCTTTTAGGCGAACCGGATATTGTGGAGAGTCGTATAATATTGTCCCAATATTCCTCTTTTCTATTATTTCGTAACTCTTTTCAGCATCTTTATAAAATCTTTCAAAATTCCAATTTTGAGTTTTTATGTTTCTCCCTAAAATTTGACACAAATCACCTAATGAAATGAACCGTAGTTCATCTAAACTACATATTTTTTTCCGCAAAAAAAGCTTCTCTTTCAGTGTCAAAAAATAAATTTCAGCAAAAATAAGATCTAATATAGTCATAATCTAATTATTGGCTTGCATACTGTGCATCAAGAACTATTTTTTTATTCGCTTGAGCTTCATATACTTTTTCTTTACCTGGATTCAACGCAATTATCTTATCATACAAATCCAAAGCCTTACTAAAATTCAAAGTAGCATAGTACGCCCGAGCCAGCACAAACATACCATTTACATCCGTATCTTGTATTTCTAGAAACCTTTCAAGATAAGGAATAGCATCCTCGTTCCTGTTGAATTCAAATACATACAAAACACCCAACCCATACATCGCTTTATGATAATCCTTTTGAATATCTAGAGCCTTTAAGTAAGCTTTTTCTGACACATTAAGATAATACTGCTCTGATTTTTCAAGAGAATCCAAATCTACGATATCTGCATCAAAAACACTATTAGCAACATATCCAGCACTTAATCCAACGTAATAATACAAATTTGCATTGTTTGGATAGAATTCCAAAGCTTTTACGAAACACTCAAGGGCTTTCCCATACATTTGCTCATCAAGATACTTAGTCCCAAGGATCTTATACCACATTCCCTCCTGAGCCTGAGTTTGCACCAAGTCTGTAGCACGAGAGTCATATTTATTTATTGCTTCAATAAGTTCTTCCTTTGTAACTGGATTCTCAATACCCTCTTCAAGTTGCTGAACACGTCTGATTGAATTGAATGATGGGCTACAAGAACTTACAACAAAACAAAAACATATAGCTAAAACCCAAACATATCCTCTACTCATCTCTCTCACTTCCATCCTTATGCCCCGGGAAATAACCTCTGTGATAATTCTGAAGTTCCTCATCATTGATTTGCGTATATATTGTTGTTGTACTTAAATCAGAATGTCCCAATAGCACCTGCACAGACCTTAAATCAGCTCCACCAGCTAACAAATGAGTAGCAAAAGAATGCCTCAAAGTATGAACTTTAGATTCAATTCCGCTCTTTTGTTCCAGTATCTGGAAATTCTTCCAGATACCTTTTCGAGACAAAGGATTTCCACGAGCATTCAGAAAAACTTGAGGGACATCCCTTCCATTTGTAATGCCAGGTCGAACCTCATAAATCCACCGCTTCAGCCAAAACTCAGCATCAGCTCCAAAAGGAACCATTCGCTCCTTGTTTCCCTTACCTCGAACGATTATAATTTGCTCATCAAAATGCACATTGGCAAGAAGAAGCCCTGAAACTTCACTTATTCTTAACCCACAACTATAAATAAGTTCATATAACGCTCTATCTCGAATACCCAGCGGAGTCGATATATCTATTACAGACAATAACCCATCAACTTCTTCTATCGACAAAACTTTAGGAATCTTTCTATTAATTCGAGGTTTTTCTAGCTCACAAGCTATATTCTCAACCCAAATTCCATTTCTTGTCAGAAAAAAACCAAAAGACCTTAGAGACGATATATCCTTAGCGATGGTAACTTCATCAATTCCCTTTTCCTTCCTATAGATCACAAAATTTATAAGGTCCTGAAGGGTAACATCACGTAACGATATCTCAGATATCGACAGGAAAAAGAAAAAATCTTTTATTACAAGACAATATGTCTGAGCAGACAACTCAGACATACCATTAATGAGAATCAAATCACTATAATAACTATGAAGTAAATTCTTGTAATCTTCCATAAATTTTATAGTTAATTATCATCAGCCAAATTAATTGACCGTGAAAGACCATTTCTTGCTTTATTACGCCAAAAAGCTGGCTGAGATAAATCATCCTGCTTGACCTTAAGTCCAGCAGGAGGCTCCATACTATGCTGAGCCTTTGCAGAAGGTTGTCCCACTTCACCGTCGGAAAGCGAATTCTTGACATCCTCTTCGTCACTATAAATTACGTCCTTATGTAAAATATCTTTTAGCGTCCCTATAGTGCTTAATTTTCCCACATTATTATCATCTGTACTTACTGACTCAAAGGAAGATGTCGATTCAGGTCTTGCAGGCCCATCAAAATAGTTTTTTCCACGGAGTACTTCATTAAAATCACGGTAATCAATAACATTCTCATCTTTTACCTGAGGTACTTCGTTTGTAGTTACAGGAGGTTCATCATCATCTTCATTCTTAAAACCAGTAGCAATAACCGTAACAGAGATTTTGTCTCCCATCTCAGGATCCAGATTCTGTCCCCAGAATATTTCTACATTAGGATCAGCAGAAGCTCTTATATTATTTACAATTTCCTCAATTTCATTCATAGAGAGATCATCAGAACTTGTAATATTAACAAGAATCTTTGTTGCACCATCAATCTGCCTATTCTCAAGCATTGGGTTAGAAATCGCATCCTGGGCAGCATCAACTGCACGGTTTTCACCCTCACCAGTTCCGACCCCAAGTATAGCCTCTCCCTGACCTTTCATTACAGTCTTTACATCGGCAAAATCTATATTTACAACCCCAGGCTTTGTAATGATCTCAGAAATTCCCTGTACACCCTGACAGAGGACATCATCAGCAATCTTAAAAGCTTGTCTATAGTTAATATTCTTATTGACTATTTTCATTACCTGCTGATTAGGGATAACAATGAGGCTATCTACATTTTCATGAAGCTTTGCCAACCCATCTTGTGCATATTTCATTCTGACAGGCCCCTCAAAATTAAACGGTGTCGTAACAACAGCAATAGTAAGAGCCCCAGCTTCCCTGGCAATATTTGCAACCACAGGTGCTGAACCTGTACCAGTTCCACCCCCCATGCCTGCAGTAATAATTACCATATCAGCACCCTTTACAATATCAGAAATCATTTCTGTATCTTCTTTTGCAGCATTCTCACCGACAGAAGGATTTCCACCAGCCCCAAGTCCTCCAGTAAGTTTCTGACCAATGGCAAGCCTTTTCTGAGCACGAGAAATATTCAAGGCCTGAAGATCTGTATTGAGAACTGTAAATTCAACATCACTTACACCAGCCTCAATCATTCTATTTACTGCGCTAGATCCACCACCGCCACAACCTATAATCTTTATGACAGTAGGATTAACAGGTGTAATCCCACCTTCATCATTTACAACAGAAAGTTCAATCATTTTTTTCTCCCAGCCCCACTCCAGGTTTAATACTCATCTATATTTTATAAATTAAAAGAATTTACCAAAAAAATTCTTTACTCCACCTAAAATATTGCCTTTTCCAGAGGCATCACTATTCCTATGATGGTTTTTTGTATTTTCCGATGAATTCTTATTAGCCATAACAAGACCCACCACGGTTGCATACTCAGGTGACCTATAAACACTATCTATTCCACCAAAATCTGAGCATGAACCTATTCTAACTGCAGATGTACCCCATACATTTTGCGCTAATTCCGTAACTCCCTCCAGCAACGCTCCACCACCGGTCAAGACAATGCTACCGCTAATCGAAGGCAAATTAACATGATGAGCTATTTCTTTTTTGCACATCGTCAGGATTTCAACCATCCTAGGCTGAATTATTTCGCACAACTCATATCTATTGGATAATTCTGGAGGAATTCCACCAACCCCCGGAATTATAACTTCTTCATTCTGTTCGTTTCCGCTTGAAATCCAACAGCATCCATAGTTTACCTTTATATCTTCAGCAATCGGTACAGACACTCGCATGACCGTTGCAATATCATTTGTAACCATATTGCCACCGATAGGAATTGAAACAGTATAGATGGGAGCTCCTTTATACAATACCATGATATCAGTAGTTCCACCACCTAAATCTATCAGAATTGATCCCAAATCCATCTCATCGTTATGAACAGTAGCCAATGATGCCGCTAAAGTCTTCAACATTGTACTCTCAAGAGTATATCCAGAACGGCTTATACACTGCTGTATATTAGAATGAGCAGTTATTGAAGCCATGACAAGATGAACTTGAACCTCAAGCCTGACTCCCAAGATTCCAACCGGGTTAGAATATCCACTAAGACCGTCTATGATATACTCTTGAGGTATAACATGTATCAATTTTTTATCCAGTGGAATGACAACAGCCTTAGCTGCATCTATAGCCCGAAGTCTGGCATTTTCAGAAATTTCTAGAGGTCGATTTTTCCCAGCAGGATCAACCCCAATCTGCCCCTTGGAATTAATGCTTTCAACCTGAGCTCCCCCGATAGCAGTATAAACTGATGTAACTTCCATACCAGCATTCTGCTCAGCTTCTTCAATTGCAAGTTTTATACAGGCCATCGCTGCATCTATATTAACAATGACACCATTCCGCAACCCCTGAGAAGGATGTTTAGCCACACCAATTATTTCAAGTTTACCATCAGGAAGTTTTTCTGCAATAACAGTCTTTATAGAACAAGTCCCTATATCAAGCCCAACTATAATGTTACTCAAGTAAGCCCCCACCCAAATTACCGAGTTCGATAAGATACGGCTCCATATCTTAAATCAATCTCCGATACATCAGGTTCAATTGAATTTACAACATCAAGTACGACCATCATATATTTCAAAGCATCTTCATTTAAATTTCTATCAGTCAACACCTTTATTCTGGATTGTATCGGATATAAAACCAGTTCATAATTACCATAGTCCTTTGCTATCACCTGAATTTCAGATATGGCAGCAAAATATTTCTGTGGCAGACTTCGTAAAGTTGAAATCTGTTCCATAAGACCACGGTACATAACAGGAAGTCTAGAACCACTATGTATATTTTCCAGCGGCAAACCAGTAACTAAAGGTATACTCGTATCATAGTTGCTTGATGTTACTCCGGTGAATAGTACACCATTTTTATCGATTTGAATAGACATAGCCTTACCATCCACAATCAATATTGTTTTTGCCACAGGCCGTCTTTCACGAACATTTATATTAACCCTGTCTGGAAACCTTTTCTCAATAGAAACAGTCTCAATAGCAGAAAAATCGGACAAAGCATCTACAGCAAGATCCGTATCAAATTTCAGCCATGAAAAGGAAGCTAAGTCGCCTATCTTTTCCATTATTTCCATTTCAGAGACAACATCTGCACCCCTAATCTCGATTTTAGCAGGCGCAAGGCAAGGTATAACAACCGTATACAAAAAAGCTTCAAAAAGCAAAAGAATACACAAGGATAAAACTATAATCTTGAGAACTACCACCTTCTTATCTTTGACATGGTGCACCTTTTCAGTAGTAACATCCTCAAAATCTAGACTATCCAAATCAACAAAAACATTACTGGGATATCCCCCCTTCTGCAATGCATTCTCACTCATTTTTAGCTCCCCACTCCGTTATATTATCAATTATTATACTTTCATCATTACTTTCTATATCGACTTCATAATTTTCTGACTGAACAACTTCCTCATCTTCGCAATGCGATGCATTAAAAATAAACCCACACATCAGCATGGTAAAAACAAGCGAAGATCCACCTGATGAGAAAAAAGGCAGAGGAATACCAGTAGTAGGCATTGCACCACAAACAACTGCGCAATTAATGAAAGACTGCATCAAAATTGCCAGCGTGAACCCAAATGAACCATATGCAGCAAATCTGTCCTTGGAATGAAAAGCAATGTAAAATCCTCTCCACCCGAAAACGCATAGAATGACAAAATACACGGACACACCAATAAGTCCCATAGAATTAGTCCATCCAGCAAATATGTAATCCGTCTGAATCTCAGGAATACTATTGACACTTGTCATTCCAGTTCCAAATCCAGTTCCCCAGATCCCCCCAGCAGAGATTGCCCTCTGAGATGCAAACTGCTGATATCCAGTTGTAAGGACAAATTCTTCCGGATGAAAAAAGGAAACAACTCTCATAAGACGAAAAGGCTCTAACGTAATCATCAAAACAGTCGCAGGGATAGCAAGCAAAACCATAGGTAAAAACCACGTCAATCTTGCACCAGTCACAAAAAACATACTAAGCCCAATAATGGAAACAAAGATTCCCGTCGAAAAGTCTTTTTGGAGAAATATAACAAGAACAAAAGAAAACAAGCCTATCAGCGGATATATCGCAGAAACTCCATCTTCCTCAAGTTCCGTCTTTTTCTTGTCCTTATCAAATAAATTAGCTAAAAATAAGACAACAGCAACTTTAGCCATTTCAGAAGGCTGGAAAGTTGCACTGGAACCGATTCTTATCCAACGAGGAGCACCCTTTCGCTCATACCCGATTCCTGGAATCAAAGTAAAGAAACACAAGACAAGCGCACCTATGACGAATACAGGTAAAATCTTTCGGATAAATCTCATAGGAACAAACGATGCTACCAGAAATGTAACAAAAGCAGCTATAGACCAATATAACTGTCTTGTTACAAAGTAGTACCGATCCCCAAACAGCCTATATGCAGTATTAGGAGTACAAATATATAATGTAAAAATTCCAAGTCCCCATAATAAAATAACAGTGACGACGAAAATCAAATCACCTTTTCTATATTTATCAGAAGGACGCTCTGCATAAAGTGTGTATTTACCCATCAGATAATTTCACCCCTCAAAAAGCTCACAACTCTTTCAAGACCAACACCCCTGGACCCTTTTACAAAAATAATATCATCACAATTTGCATGATCCTTTATTGCATCAGAAATTTTTTTCATGGATTCATCTGTTGTCTCTTCAAAATGATAAAGCTTCTTTTCGGAACCAGCTGCTTCCAAGGCTTTTTTATAAGCATTTAGCATTTCCTTTCCGACAAAAAATACGACATCAGCAGAAGATGAGGCAACTTGATTTCCGACATTCATGTGATCCAAGGCAGAGGATTCACCAAGCTCAAGCATATCACCAAGGACAAATATCTTATGTTTATCAGATGACACACCTGAAACAAAATCTATGGCTTTCTCCATAGAATCGGGGTTTGCATTATAACAATCCTGAACAATAGTATATTTTCCATGAAGGATTTCAGTTCGCCCAAACATAGGCTTTATCAATTTTATGCCTTCGACAATCTGCTCCCTATCAAGTCCAAGGACAAATGCCAGTTCGATAACAGAAAGAAGGTTAAGATAATTATATTTTCCAGGCACAGAAAGGACAGCCTTACAACCATCAACTTCTATCTCTGTACCATAAAGCCCACAATCTTTGATATGTCTTATCCTAGGGTTCTCAGCATCTCCGTAAAAGATAACCTTTCCATCAACCTTGGATGCCAAATATTCCGAAAAATCATCCTTTTTAGGAATAAAGCCCACTCCAAAATTATTTATGTGGTCAAAAATCTTTGATTTTTCCTCTGCAATATTCTCTCTGGACCCAAGTCTTCCAATATGAGCTGAACCAATGTTGGTCACAATACAAAATTTAGGTTTAAAGACAGCCGCAATTTCTTCAATTTCTCCACGTCTGTTCATACCCATCTCAAAGATACCGATTTCATGGTCAGCCCTGATTTTGAATACGGAAAGAGGAAGCCCTGTTTCACTATTGAGGTTTCCTTCATTCGTAATTACCTTATATTTTGTGGACAAGATAGACGCAGCAAATTCTTTTGTAGTAGTTTTACCACTGGAGCCAGTGATTCCAACTTTTATAAGCTTAGGAAACTTTTCTACATACTTCCTTGCAGCATCCTGTAAAGCATACATAGTATTATCAACTGCAATAAATATGACTTCAGGATTATCCAATGATATTCCCCGGAAAAACTCTCCATCCTCCTCAAAGCGCCTTATGTCAATAAAAACAACCGACGCTCCTTTTTCAATGGCCTGAGGAATATACTTATGTCCATCTTGATTTTCGCCAATCAATGGCACAAAAAGAGAATCTTCTTCAATTTTCCTACTGTCAGTTTGCACTGAAGAAAAGAAAAAATCGCCGGATCCAAGGACATAAATACCTTTCGTTGAATCCAATACCTCATCAAGAGTCAGCAAACTATCACTTTTTTTTGAAATCCTATTTTTTTCTTCCAATCTCATTTTTACTCAGAACCTTTTTTTTCTCTTAACTCTACTCTTACAATCTCTTCAGACTCAGCCTGCCGCATATTCAGCTCGTTTTCAGCAATAGACTCAATCCTATCAGAACTGGATAATTGACTGATTTCCGTAATCAATCTTTTATTTTCCTCTACAAGCTTTTCCTGCTTTTTCTCAAGTTCTATCACATCGTTCCTAAGCTCAATATACTTCCTTGACTGCACGGCATTCACAATAAGGAAAGCCGGAATACACAAAGCCAAAAAGCAAACAGAAATACTTCGAGCTATATTATTATTCTTCCTGGACATCGCTACAATGCCTCCACTCCGTATAATCTCTTATCATCAGCATCACGGAGTTTTCTGACAACCCTTAATTTTGCACTTCGGGAAGGAGAATTAACTCTTACTTCTTTCTCTGTAGGTTCAATAGGTTTTCTAGTCAACACCTCAGCACAAGGAGTTCCACCACATACACAACTAGGAATTTCCGGAGGACATACACACTGTTTTCCAAGATTCCTGAAGTAATTCTTTACAATACGATCTTCAAGAGAATGGAAAGTGATAATGCCAAGCTTACCTCCAACTTCAAGCACGTTAAAAGCGTTATGTATAGCTTCAGGAAGTCTCTTCAACTCACTGTTAACCTCAATTCGCAATGCTTGGAAAGTACGAGTAGCGGGATGTATGTTTCCATATTTGTATTTTGAAGGAACACAATCAAAAATAATATCCGCAAGGGCCTTTGTCGATGATATCTTGCCAGTTTTCCTGGAATCTACAATGGCACGGGCAATCCTGCGTGAATATTTCTCATCAGAATAAAGATATATCATGTTGGCAAGTCTTTCTTCATCCATTCCATTGACAATATCTTCAGCAGAATATTCAGCATCAGGATTAAGTCTCATATCCAATTTCTCATCATGGCGGAACGAAAATCCCCTACCACTCCTCTCATAATGAAAAACACTGATGCCAAGATCAAAAAGAATCAAATTAGGGCGAGGCTTATCCGTCGGATAAGCTGCATAAAAGTCGTTAAACCATCCATTATAAAAGTCAACCCTATCTCCAAACCCACAAAGTCTTTCCTTCGCCTTAGCCTGAATCACACAATCAGCATCAAGACCTAAAATCCTAAGATCTGGATACTTTGATAAAAAGTTATAAGTATGTCCAGCTTCTCCCAAAGTTGAATCAATCATAAATGCATTCTTTTCAAAAGTTTCACCAATAGGAGATAGATATTCTAAACATTCATTTAAAAGAACAGGAGTATGTATGATTTCCATTTTTTATTTCCTCTCCTCTACTTTCTATTCTTAATATTCGGGAAAAGATAATGGGTAATAATCACAAGTTCTAAAAACTGAAAAGGTCCAAAAGACAAGCTTTCTTAAATAAAACACTGTTTGTTGCAAAAAGCACGAGAAACTTCTATCTATATCATCCCATACAATAAATACTATTGCATAGTACAATAAAAGCACCTCATAACTTCCCCCCACTAAATCCCACTTATTTTATTTTATCCACATTTTACGTAATGTCAATCAAAAAAAATACCGATACAAGTCAAATCTATTGGAGGTCTACAAAAAAAAACTAATACAATGTATAGTTATTTAATCACAATATGAATACCATCATAAATACTCTCAATGAGAGCAACCTGCATAAACAACTCAAAAAACTGTATTCAATACAAAATTTCGATTCAACCACAGAAAAACAGATCGGACCTTACATCGTAGACATTGAGACAAAAACAGGTGACATAATCGAGATACAGACAGGAAACATTGCCACACTCACAAAAAAAATAGAGTATTTCTCTAACGCAGGCAGACACATCACCATAATCTATCCATTACCTGCTGAAAAAATCATAAGAACAATTGATTCGGAGGGAAAAATATTATCAACTAGAAAAAGCCCAAAAAGAAAGAGCATTTACAATTGTTTCAGGGAATTTACAAAATACACGGAGCTTATAGACTCACCAAATCTGACGATTGAAATTCTTTATACAACGATAATGGAAGAAAGAACAAAATCAGATACACCTATCTTTTATAAAAGTCACCATCCCAAGAATTATACAAAGACAAACAAATTCCTTGAATCCATCAATTCACAAATAACGCTAAACAGCAAAAAAGACTGGAATAATCTTTTTCCCAAGAACCTACCAGAATTCTTTACAGTTAAGGACCTTACTGAGATTCTTAAAAAATCAAAAATCAATGTATCCCAAAGAGAAATAAGGCTTATCATATGGTTTTATACAAAAACCGATTATATAAAATATTACGGTAAACTCGGAAAGTCTTTTTTATATACAATAAGTCAACCGTAAAAAAAGGCTGTCAGTTTTTTTGTTGCTGACAGCAAATTGTGTAACCTCCATCCGAATCTTTTAGTTGTACCAGTCTTCTACGCTCATAACAACCAAGTCCGTTATCAATTCTTTTGCCAGTATCAGCTAAGTCCCTCCAGGAACTTAATGATACCTTATCTGCTCATGCTTAAATTTTATCATTTTGGAATTTTACCTGTGTTTCTTTAGATTAATGCCGTATATACATAACGACACAAGTCTCCGATTCCTAGCTAGGATTTAAACCAATTCCTAGCTAGGAATTGGTCAAATTTATAGCCGTATATGTATGATTGGGGATAATAATCAATTCCAACGGGGACTTATAATCACGAAAATAAATTACTATACCGATAACGGTCTACATAAGGTAAAAAAGAGACAGTGTTAAAAAGACAGTATTTGACACGACTGCATGAGCATCAAAATGGAAATCTCAAATTTCCGAAAATTCAAACTGCGCAGGAATAAAAAAATTAAGTATTGGAAGAAAAAAAATGTCCAGTCAGAATATGAGGGGATTAAAAAGATAGATAGATAAAAAAAAGACTGTCCAAAAGTTCCTATTTATGAACTTTAAGGACAGTCCCTTTCTTTTTCATGAACTTATTACCACAAGTCACTCATATCATCTGCGTCTTTATTTTCCTGGTCATAAAGATCAGTTACTGCACGCAAATCATCAAAGTACAGGTAGTAAGAACCTCTTGCATCATCAGGATTACAATCTACACGGAATCCTACAACACGAAGTCCAGGTTTATCTCCTGTATAAACGCTTGACTGTACAATACCATGCTCATTATCTGTTGAAGGCGGAATTGCCACAGTAAGCTTCTTCCAACCGGAAAATTCAAGAGATCCGAGCCAAACTTCAAAAGATCTTCCAAAATAATCCTGAACAAGAAGATACATATCGTGCTTCATATTTCGACCGCAAACCCATACGGAAACAGTCTTTGTAATACCTTCAATCGGAATAGGACGTGCTGATTTAATATAGAAAGAATTTACACCTCTCTTGAAAAACTCAACCTTAACACCCAAAACCTTTGAATCTTCTGGATTCTCACCAGCGCTCTCTGGCAAAGGATCCTTTGATGAAGGACTACCTTCAAACAAACGACCTGCAATCACACCGTTATCTGGTGATATATGAACATTCCAAGACCCTTCACGCTCAAAACGATCTATACTGATTTCACGCAAAGCCTGACGAGCACTGTCATTTCCAATACCAGAAGCATCTGGATCAGCTACACTAGCCTGGGCAAAAACAGTACCTGTCGCAAAAATTGAACAAGCAACTAAAACACTAAGTAATTTTTTCATTTGCCTACCTACCTATTATTCTCCAGATTCTTCGAAATCCAATGCCTTAAGATCATATCCATCGTAGATATTAGAAAGAACATAAGATGTATATTCAAGTTTATCAAAATAAATTACATAATCATCAACAGGAGCTGTTGCATCAGAACGAACGCGGAAACCTACGAAAGAAAGGTTTGGTCTTCCTGATCTGAGTTCAGAATGCTGCTTTATATATGTAGGAACATTAAGCACACAATTCTTCCATCCTGAGAAATTCAAGTGTCCTGCATCAAGGACATGAACTCTTCCGTCTGCATCCCTGAGAAGTACTTCAAGTCTATAGGAATAACCTGCTCCCCATACCCAGAAGTCTATAACTTCAACAGTACCTTTGAATTCAACCTCATGAACAGAACCATCCTCATTTCCAGGATAAATCTCAACCCAGTTGTCTCCTTTACGGTTGAACGCTACCTTACAACCCATAACCTTAGGATTCTCTATATCACTGTGGATATACTTAAGAGAATTCGGAATTCCATCAAAAGTCTTAACAACAGGATAATTTTCTGCCACATAACGACTTGCCTGAGAACTCCATTTCCAATCCTTTCCGTCAGGGGTGTCGAAATCATCGATAATGATTGTCTCAACGGCCTTTAAGCTTGTCTGAGCTACTGCCGGAACGCAGAATGCAAGCCCAAGCACGAGGCATCCCAAAATAACTACGCCCTTTTTCATTCAAATCTCCTTGAACATGATTGCTTCCGAATATTCTTAACTTCCTCTCCTAGAACAGGTCAAGGTAATTACCAAACAAACGGAATACACCTATTTACCTTTATCGGTACAAAACAAAAAAAACTTTAAGTCTTGTACATGCAATCTCCTGATTACAGTATTAATTATATTTCGCTCATAATGCTTTGTCAAAAAATAATTAAATTTTTTATTGTTTTTTGCTTTTTCCCATTATTTATTCGTACAGTTGATTTTGTCACGAGAGACAATCAATTTTTTTTATTGCACATTTCCCTAGTTTTATGTTAACCTAACATTAATATGTTATACATTTATTCACTATTAGCACTTCCCTTATATACTCTGCTATACATAATCCTAAATAAAGATTTCAATTTCAGAAATCATGTTCCAGCTCTTATCACAGGGTTGATATTGGCTTCTTCTGTATGTTTTATCGACGGATTATTCTTTTATTCAACTCCAATATGGACAGTATCTCTCACAAAAACCTTTATCCACATATATACCGTAAGAACACTGATTCCTATAGCAGGTCTCATCGCAATCTTTTTTTTATTTTCAAGAGACAACCTAAAATACAAGATGCATTTGCTTCTTTCCCTGTTAGGAGCATACTACTCTGTGAGATTACCTTTTGAAATTCTTACATCCTATGAAAAAAATTCTATTTATATGTTATTATATTATCCAACTATCGTTGCCGCAGTCCTTGTATTTTCCCAGATGATATGTACAAAATCTATCACCAGCAACAAGCCTATAGCAAAAATCCTATTGATTATCCCTTTGATTGCCAGTTTAATACCAGCACTATGCCTAAGTTTTTTTTATACAAGAGGATTGAACACATTACACTTGGCTATAGCAATTATATCTGCCGCACTTCTCATATTGGCAGTAGCGTATCAATGGATATCTTCTTCAAAAAAAAGTCTATACGCACTAGACAAATAAGTTAAGTTTCTGATATTATACGGAAAAATATTATTATCATTCGGAGTATATGGTAATCCGATTACTATAGAACTCTTAGGAGGATCGTTGGCAGACAATAAAGGAATGCGTATCAATGAACAGATACGTGTACGTGAGGTCAGACTCATTGACGAAGAAGGTGAGCAGAAAGGAATCGTCCCAACACTTGAAGCACTTAAGATGGCTAAGGAGCGAGAACTAGACCTTGTAGAAGTTTCGCCTAACGCAAATCCACCAGTTTGCAAGATACTTGATTTTGGTAAATATAGATTCGAACAGGAGAAGAAACTCCGTGACTCCAAGAAGAATCAAAAGGTTTTAAAACTCAAGGAAATTCGTATGCAACCAAAGATTGGTTCAGGCGACCTTGATACCAAAGCCAAACATGTTCAGGAATTTCTTGACGAGGGAGATAAAGTCAAGGTTACTATCCGTTTCAAGGGTCGTGAACTTGCTCATACCGAACTTGGTTTTGATGTCCTGAAAGAGGTTGAAAAGAGGTTGATTGCTGGTACATATTCTATTGAAAAAGCACCAGCTATGGACGGCAGAATGATGTCGATGACATTATCTTCTAAAGTTCAGAAGCCTAAGAATAAACCTGAAAAGCAGTCTGCTGAACCAAAGCCAGCAGAAACAAACTAATCTGAAACAGTAAGACTTCCACTGTTCGGATTTTTAAAAGAGGTAAAACTATGCCTAAGATGAAGACAAAGAAAGCAACAGCAAAACGCTTTTCTTTAACAGGTACTGGAAAAGTTAAGTACAAGAAAATGAATCTTCGTCATATTTTGACAAAGAGATCACCAAAGAGAAAGATGCACCTTCGCCATGCAGGTATTCTTTCAGAAGATTCTGCAGCAAGAATTCGCAAGCAGCAGCTTCCATACGGTTAATTTTGAGGAGTAGAACATGTCTAGAGCAATAGATGGAACAAAACGCAATAATCGCCGTGCAAAGATTTTGAAGCTTGCAAAAGGTTTCAAGGGCGATAGAAAGTCAAATTATAAAGCAGCTAAAGATGCCGTTGTAAAGGCACTTGACCATTCTTATTCAGGACGCCGCAACAAGAAACGTGATTATCGTAAACTTTGGATTGCACGTATCAACGCTGCAGTTCGTCCAGAAGGTATTTCATATAGCCGTTTTATTAATGGTCTTACAAAGGCTAACGTTAAGCTTAACCGTAAGGCATTGAGCAATATGGCTATTGAAGATCCAGCAGCATTCAAGGCTGTTGTTGAAGTTGCAAAAAACGCATTGAAGGCATAAAAAAAAATGATATCACTCGATCAGATTTTGTTATTACAAGAAAAAGTAGAGACAGCTGTTGCTAGAATTAGCTCATTAACAGCTGAAGTAGCACAGTTAAAATCAGAAAATGAAGCATTACGTACAAAATGTACTGAATTGACTAGTTCATTGTCTGAAAAATCGGAGTTTGTTTCTTCACTTGAAATAAACCAGAATCAGATTGAGCAGGGTATTATGGATGCCTTGAGCAGATTAGATTCTTTGGAAGATGCTGTTTTAAGACACGCTGATACCGAAGAATCTAGTTCTGTAAGTGTTAATGATATAGAAGAAACTATCGATATCATTGAAGAACCAGAAGTTACTGTAGACGAAGTTACAGAAGGTACAGAAGAAGCTCCTTCCAGTAATATCATGGATAAATTGACATCGGCTATCGAAACTTCATTAAATACTGATACAATTATCGAGGTAACTTCTTCTGAGGAACCTGTAAATCCAGCTTCAGAAGAAATTGCAGATATTTTTTAATCAGATATAAGGAATCACGGGGATGGGCAGATTACAGGTTAATATATTAGGTACATCTTTTTCTGTTCAGGCCCGTGAGGATGATGAGTATTTAAAAAAACTACTTTCCTATTATAAAGAAATAACTGATACAATACAGCGAACCGGAAATTTACAGGATCCTATGCAGATAAGTATTCTTGCAGGAATAACCTTGGTAGATGAACTCTACAAGGAAAAAGGAAAGAATGCTGATGATATTGAAGCTGAGAAAATTACAAATGATATGATACTTCGCATTACAGAGGTACTCCGTAAATAATGTCAAAGCCTCATATATGGATTGATGCAGATAGTTGTCCGTCTTTAGTTAAAGATATTGTCTTGCAAGCTTCAGTAAAGAATTCTCTCAACGTTACATATGTTGCTAACAGAAACATTCCATTCAGCATACAATCTCCCCTATTCAGTATGGTAATTTGTCCAGGAACAGAGGGTGCAGCGGATGATTATATATACAGCAACGTAGAGTTTCAGGATATCGTTATAACAAGAGATATTCCTCTCGCTAACAGACTGATACAAAAAAACATAACGACATTGAATGACAGAGGTCTTATCTTTACTCCTGACAACGTAAAAAAGATGCTCCGAGAACGGGAATTAAGCATGATGATGAGTGCTATTGGAGTAAATAAAGGTGCAAGATGGGACTCTTACGGCAAAAAAGAAGCAGCTTCTTTTGCAAATTGTTTTTACAATGTTCTACAAAGCAAACTCTCACAGTCTATATTTAATCCAAAGAACTAACTGATAGCTTTATTTATTTCCTCAATACGATTCTTTATATCTAAAAAGACATCTACAAGTTCTGGATCAAACTGAAGTCCTGCATTTCTTTTTATTTCATTGAAAGTATCTTCTTCTGTCCATCCTTCCTTATACGATCGTGCATGTCTTAAAGCATCATATACATCCGCAATAGCAACAATGCGAGCAGCTAAAGGTATTTGTTCCCCCTTTAGAATATCTCTAGAATTAATAATCAGGCTTGTCGAAGGTTCATAATCCATATAATCAACGTCGCCGGGATAACCGGATGTATCACCATTCCACCAATCATGATGATGAAGACATACATCCCTCGTCATTTCATCAAGATCACTTTCAATTGGTGTAAAGATTTGAGCTCCAATACATGTATGTCCTTTCATTATATTTCGCTCGTCCTCTGTTAATTTACCAGGCTTTTTTAATATACCATCTGGGACACCAACTTTACCTACATCATGACAACGGGCTGCAATTCTAAGATTATCTCTAAAATGATTTCTTTCAGCTTCACCTATTTCTTTTCTAGATGCATACCTGTCATATATTTCCACAGAAAAAGCAGCAACTCTGTCTACATGGCTAGCAGTTTCTTTAGGATCCCTATACCCAGCCATTTTTACAAGACGATTCATCGATTTTCGCGTCGTATAAGCCTTTTCATATATCTGCCCAACACGAGTAGCTAACTGAGATATGCAGTATTCAGCTTCTTCATCAAATGGGATGATATTTCCGTAATCATCCTTTGCATTAATTACCTGAAGAACACCTGCAACTGCACCAGTGGTAAGTAAAAATGGATATGTAAGCATGGAGGTTGTATGATAATTTGTCTTGATATCAGTCTCAGGAGAAAAATTATATGGACGCTTTATTTTCTTATCCACATCCAGATATTCATCCATATTATATACATCGCTTATGTTCAGACCTTTACATTTAAGAGCACAATATCCAGATATCATCTTTGTTGTAGCTTTATAACTAAAAGACACATAAGGTAAATCTTGTCCACTTCCCAACCGATTTCTAAGGGTTTCATTCTGACTAACTTTTATAGTCAATATCTCTGTTAACTTATCAAACTCATATATCGAAGCTGCATCAGCATTTACAATTTGCCTTGCATATGTAAGAATATTTTCAAGAAGGATATCTGTATCTTTTATCTCATTCAGGCGCTGTTCGATCTCTTCAAGTTCGACTTTTTTTATCTTTTCTTTACTCATTCCTACTCCAATACATTATTGTAAAGCACTTTACAAGATTTACAAGTTGATTTTGTGAGTTACGCAAAAATATAATGGTCCACATCCAAAACATACATCAGGCAAAACATGATAGCCAAATTCAGTCGTCTCAGCACATTCAAACACTTTTCTTACATCAATACCACTTTCACTTGTGAAACAAGCCTTTGTTATATCCATGTTAGTTTGAAAAAATAGTTTTGTTTCTTCTCGGCTGACTACTTCCACATCATCAAATTTTTTTAGAAGCTTCTGAATTACCATATCATTTTCTTGAGGTGATAAGGCGCAAGTTGCATACACAAGATATCCATCTTTGCGAAGAAGTCGCCATGCAGATGATAACAAAGCCCACTGTTCAATACTAAGAGTCTTTATACGAGAAGGAGTCCACTCGCTTAAATATTTTGGATCTTGAAGTACATGACGTTCACTAGAACATGGAGCATCAAGAAGTATCCTATCAAAACTTTCAGTCTCTCTTCTACACCACGTAGCTCCGTCAGAACAGCTTATCTTTACTCTACTAGAAATATCAGATGGCAAAACTGTTGATACAACTTTTACAAGACGGGCTTTACGCTCCCCAGATCGTTCATTACTATAAAGAACAGCTTCATCGTTTATACAGGATGCAATAACTAAAGTTTTTCCTCCTGGAGCCGCACATAAATCAAGAAATTTTTCACCTCCCACAGAAGGAAGACACAATGCGGCACAAACACTTCCAGGATCAAGAAAATAACATTTCTCCTGTCCAAAATCAATCTTAGTGTAGACTGTTTCTTCTAAAAGTGATTTTTTTAGAGTACCCCATCTTTCTCCAAAAAAATCTCCATAATATCTATCAAAACCGTCACTACCCGAAATCTTTTCCTTATTTTTTCCCATATACAACCAAATCAACTGAAATTTAGATACAATATTTCACATCTAAAAACAACTATTATATAGTTTAACACCTTTTACATAATTAAGCTTATAAGACTCTAATCTTTGTTCTACATCTCCACTCTGTTTTTCAAAATCATTTCTTATAATTTTTACATTACCATTTTCTTCTTGCAAATCCAAAATACCACACTGGATTTTATATTTTATAACGTTTTTCTCAGCTTCAAATAAGCGCTGACGAAACACGACATCCTTTTCTGCTTCAGATAGCAAGACCAAAGCAACTGATGCAAATTTCTTTTCACTAAGCATAATAACATCAACTCCAGCCTTTATAGCTTCTACACAAGCCTTTTCAGGGGGAAAACCATTATCTGCAAGAGCCCCCATAAATATATCATCGCTTAGAACTAATCCCGTATAACCAAGCTTTTTTCTAAGAATTTCTGTTACCCAGACAGAACTCAAGCATGCAGGAACTTTCTCGTCAATGGATGTAATCCTAGCATGGGACATAAGTACACCTGAAGGATAAGATTGAAGAACAAAAGCAAACGGCATAATATAATAATTGTAGATAATACTTAAAGGTTGATTAATTTCAGGAAGCCCCGTATGTGGATCCGCATTTGTATTACCGGGAAAATGCTTTATAACAGAGCCAATACCACTATCTTCATAAGCTTTTGCACATACATACGAATAAACTGAACTTATATTAGTCTTTCCAAAACTTCTGCTAGAAAGAAACACTTTATTCCATTCTTCGCTACCTTCAGCAACAGGAGCAAGGTTCATATCAAAGCCTAAGTACTTCATCTGCAAACCTTGAAAATAATACATATAATAAGCTTCCTTAGGGCTCATCTTTTCAGAAACCCTTTGAGCACTTGGAAGATAGCTTGTAATACTTCTTAATCTATTAACAAGACCACCTTCCTGATCAGTAGCTATATAAGGACGCTCTACTCCATATCTATCACAGTAATCTGCAATAGATTTATTAAACCTTATCATTTCCAATGGATCTGAAGCTATGTTATAAGAAAACAATAAGCATCCTCCAGGAACAAGAGGTTCGCTTGTTTTATCACCAAAAAGATCTTTTGTGTCTTCTACAGCTCGATATGAACTATTCCCTTCAATATTCACTAAAAAAATTTCTGATATTTGCTGAGAGATTGGAAGACTTTCCAAATACATCTCTATAGCTCTCTCTGCTTTTGAATCAAATTCGATATGTTCTGCATAAATACCTGATGTCACAGAAAGGAAAATAAAAACTAATACCAATAACTTTTCACAATACTTTACCATGGGCAAAAGTATATAAAAATCTGATGATTTTTACAACATAAAGTGATATACTGGCTTGATGAAGAAAATAGCAATCATTACAGGAGCCAGTTCAGGCATAGGCAAATGTTTTTCAATAGAAGTCGCACAAGAAAGTTTGTTATACCCAAAATACAAGACCGATGAAATATGGCTCATAGCAAGACGCATAGAAAAGCTAGAAGAAACAAAAAATGAGATACAAAGAATATCTGGTCATCCTACTGTCAGAACTATCAACTTGGATATAAGCGGGAAAGATGGAGCCAAAAGTTTGGCAAAACTTCTAGAATCTGAGAAAGAAAACGGTGACTTTTGCATAAGCCTACTTATAAACAATGCAGGATTTGGCTCTTACGGAGAATTTGCAAACACTGACACAGAACGTGAGATGGACATGATAGATGTTAACTGTACAGCCTTAACAGGCATAACAGGATTCTCCTTACCATATATGCAAAAGGGAAGCAGAATAATAATGACTGCAAGTTTAGCATCTTTTTGCCCATTAGGAAATTTTGCCGTATATGGAGCAACCAAATCCTATGTTCTAAGTTTTGCAATAGCACTTGCAGCTGAGTTAAAACACAAAGGTATATCTGTCACTGCATTATGCCCTGGACCTGTAAGTACCGAATTTGCAAACATTGCAAGCAATGGGGCTAGAAAAGAAGTAAAACATGGTCTTCCAGCGACTAAAACAGCAAAGACATGCTTAAAAGACAGTAGAAGCGGTAAAATGTACTCGATGTGGGCCTTCAAGTGGAAATTCAGAGCAAAAGTCGCAGGAATGGCAAACAAAAGATTTGCAGCTTGGGCTACATATAAATTTGCAAAAAGACCAAGCAACTAAAAAATATAAAGGCAGTACTATAACAATTTTTCGTCATGGTATTGCCTTTTATAAATTATTTATCAGTCAAAACTATTCATTTACATCTTCTGGTTCAACAGAATTTGATGAATTTTCAGGTTTTGTAATCAACAAGGGAGTTGCTGTCACATCATCTTTGGAATCAAGATTTTCTCCGGAAAAAATACTTGTATAGTCAAAAACAAACTGTGCAATAGCAGAATCTGTGGCTTCACTCATAAAGTTACAGACAGCTTCTTTATCCCATACCCCATTCTTGTAAGGAGTTGTTGACCAGGAATATCCAACGTACTCTTTACCAACAAGTTTATGACCTAATTCATCATACACATAAATCTGTAAGACACAACGAGCTCTTACGTCAATATCAAATAATCCTGAATTAATTTTTTCCTTTTGAAACTTAAAGTATGCAATAGCAGCAGATTTACCTCCAGTTTCTCTTAAAAGATCTCTTGTTTTTTTTGTACTTGCAGAAGTAATCTTATAAAACCCACTGGCAGAAGTCTTTGTTTCCATAAAGGAAAGCCAACCAGCCCCTCTTCCACTCAAAGCTCGAGAATTCTGTACAATATCGTGATCAAGGACATCAACACCAGAAACTTCAAGACTTTTAACCAATGAATCGGCTGCATAGTCAACTCTATTTTGGACAGACATAATTTCAGGATCATTTTTACCTATAACACCGGAAATTGCATTGTTTAATAAGCCATCCCCAGAATCATCTTCACCAGATGAGCTGTCATCTTTATCATACCATGGCAGATGAGAATTACTGTACACAGATACAATTGCAATAGGTGAATAATTTTTTAGATCAACTTTTACCGAACTACAACCGGTAAAAAAACACAAAATAAAAGAACCAACTGTTAATAATGAAAGAACTATATTCAATTTTTTTTTCATACTTCGCCCTCGGACTTAAATATTTTAAGATTATATCATTATAACCAATACAAAACTAGCTTATATTGTATGACATATAAAAATTAACTTCAATTTTTTCGCTTCAGAGTTGTATTTATAAATAACTCATCTTGATACCAGTCTACTCTCACTCCGAAATATTCTTCCCGATACCCATCTGCTGTAGCATAAAACCTATATGAAGCTCCAGTCTTTAATAAAGCAGGATCAACTACATCAAGATCAAGCCACTTATCTTTTATTTCAACTTTGAATTTTGTAATATTACTTATATCCTCATTAGAAACAAAGTCCCTGCATGAAGTATGAACCACAAGACTTCTTTTTGCATTTATCAGAAAACCAAGATTCAAATTAATATTATCTTCATTAACATTTATGTTATCCCACCATATATATGGCCCTTCTACAACCTTAATTCTATAATCACCTTTTCTAAGGAATACCGTTTTTATCTTATAATTTACACTATCATTACCTATAGAATTTTTCCGGTCTGCATAAAATACCCTTCGACTTCCAGCAACCTCAGGAATTTCATTATTATCATTGACAAAGAAAAAAACTTTAGGGGGTAAATCAGCATCTATACTTGCTGTTGATGGTAACTCTATAGTCAAATCAACAGGCGTATACCATTTTCTAAAAATATATCTATGTATTACCCCTTCTTGCCAAGCAAAATATACTCCGGATAAAAGAACTACAGCGGCAACAAATATTGAAAATATTCTCTTTCCTTTTCTTTCTTTCGGCTCAACAACATTTATTGGAGTATTATCTTTACTAACGATAGCTTGTGCAATAGTTACTCTGATTGCATGTGAATCATAATTTACCAAATATTTTCTGATTCTACTTATTATTGGATCGACAGAATGAAACCTCGCAGAAGGTTTTGGTTTCATCATCTTTTTTATAAGATAACAGACATCTCTTGGAAGAGACTTATCAATCCGCTTGGGTGCAATATATTTTCCTTTTTTTATAGTATCGATATATTCTTGAGACAAATCTCCTTGAAATGGTTTCTGACCTGTGACCATTTCATAAAGCATTACACCAAGACTATAAATATCCGCCCTTATATCTACCGAACGACTGTCTTCAAATTGCTCTGGGGACATGTAAGATGGGGTACCTAAGGTAACACCTACCTGTGTGATTCCATCAATAGTTTGTCTATCCACTTTTTTTAAAAGCCCCGGTTGTTCTATATCATCCCGACCTTTTTCTCCTGATGCAATGCCAAAATCTGCCAATTTAACTTGAGCCTTTTTTGAGATAAGAATATTCCCAGGTTTTATATCCCTATGAACAATTCCTTTAGAATGAGCTGACTTCAATCCTAAACACGCATCAAGAAGAATAAGCATTGCCATTGGGGGAGGAAGCACAACTTCCTTTTTTATAAGCCGATCTAGAGACATACCATCAACATATTCAAGAACAATATAATCAGATCTACCTTCTGTAAAATAATCATACATTCTTACAATGTATGGATTATTCAAATCTACAAGGATTTGAGCTTCCCGTTTGAATCGTTCCTTTATTGATGATTGAGCTCTAGATATCGTAAGACGTTTTAATATTACCTCTCTATCTAGTGAGGGATGTACAGCTTTATAGACCGTTCCCATACCACCGACAGCAATTACAGACTTTATTACATATTTTCCAATTTTTTCAGGTATCTGCGCCATTCTAAAAGCCCCCTCCATTATCTACACACACAATATCTGTTTCAGGATTAAATTCACAGCCATACTTAAGAACAGCTATATTCATGCGATCCGGATTATGAATCTGTATGTATAAACCATTCTGCCTCAGCAAATAATTCCCGGGTACAGGTCGATGTCCTCCAAACCACAGGACTGACTGCATATCAACTTTTAAATTCCTACAAGTATTTATAACAGAATTTTTTTCTGCAACATCATTTCCTGTCCATGTAAGACCATATACAACATCATCACAAGTTAATCCATCAATAATATCCTGTCTCGTATAACTTTTTACAGGTTCTGCATGGCTTATAACAACAGAATCAAACAAACAAACAAGCGGTAATGCATTTTCATAGCATTTAATAACATGTAATGCCGCTTCCGAATAATAGTCAAGAATAAAACTTGTTACCATTTTTCCTTCTTGAGCATATTTTCTGAATGACCTGTTGCCATGGCTACAAGAATTATCAATATTCTCGTGATTTCCCTTTAAAAAATGAAAATTTTCTGGAAACGTTATTTTTAATTCTGCAAGCATCAACAACGTATTTACATCATAAATCATTTCTTCCTGCATAAAATCGTTCACAACTCTTCCAGAAGAAAACTCCTCATAGGCCTTTATCCATCTATTCCTGTCTTCCGGTTTTCTTTCAGTATGAATAGCATCCCCAACACATACAATGATCGCTTCTTTTTGCAAAAGAAGATCAAAAATACTTTTTCCTTCAACCTCAAATTTTAGTATTTTTAGTAAAAAATTTCGTCTGCCATGTATATCTGGTACAATAATAATAGTTTTTTTTTGGTCAGAAAAATCTAGAAGGCCCCCTAAACAACCTGAACTAGACCTAGGCCTATACTTATCTTCTAATTCCAAGATACCAATAACTTCTTCCATCTTTTCAATTAGAAAACTTTCAGGCGGAAGACTATCAGAATTACAAATAATTTCAAGAAAATTTAATAAACTCTTTCCATCCATACATCAGGCAATAACAAGATTAACACTACCGACAGAAATCTTGTCCCCTATATTTAATCTAATATACTTATCCACAGGAAGCTTAGTCCCATTTACAAAAGTTCCATTAGTACTACCAGAATCTTTTATAAAAAATGCACCCTTTATTTTCTGTATCATACAATGATGCCGGCTAACTAACTTTGAATCAAGAACGACATCATTATCAGATTCTCGTCCAATATTAATTTGTGCAACAAGACTTATCTTCTGATTTCCCAACATAAGGTACGAAGCTTGTTTTGTTTCATTTATTTTGTCTAAATGCTTTCCAATAGGACTCGAAGTAGCAATTGTTTTTTCCATCATAATTATTTTTATCTCCTTTTCAGTTCATCTTTATTATTCCATGCAATTTTCACAAAAGCCTGCATGGTCTTTAAAACAGAATCTTTTGTCTTACCATCAAGTTTTGTAGCCGCCTTAAGAATTTTTGTAATATTTTCCAACTTATCAGAAGACAACTCTGTATTTGTTCTGGCATTTGTCTTATCCAAAAGACCAAATACTGTATCTATAAACTGTTTTTTTTCGTCGCGATCAAGTTCTGATAACAATGTATTTACTGTATCAGCAGCAAACTTACTTTGTTCACTTCTTTCTTCAAGCTCAATAAAACCTGTTCCTATAACTTGCCACCCAAAAGGATCATGCTGATCTATCATATTTTTTTCGGAACTCTTTACGATTGAATAGCCGGGAGCATGATTGAATAACATTCCTACAATAGAAAGCTCAGGTACATAAGTATGTACTTTTTCCTTTATCATTGTAAATTCAGATTTCTCAAAAAAATCAGCAGAAAACCCAGGTCCATCGTTGTTAAAAATCCCATCCAAACGATTCTTTAATTTTACAGAACTATTAGTTGCTGCATAAATAGCAAGATTTCCACCTTTGGAATGTCCACCAACATAAAGCCTACCTTTTAGCGACTCTGCAGCCCTTTTTAGATATGCCAGAGCCTCTTTCTGAGCTGGAACAACATCTTCCACTACCATATTACAGTCTTCCTTCCATCCAAGGATAGAATCATCAGTTCCTCTGTATGCTATAAAGTTCCAGTTTTTATTCAGAGATATTCTTGAAAAAGTTATAGAAGAATATTGTTCTTCTGAAGAATAATCAATGATATCTTCATAACCTGAAACGACAAGATTACCATATCTAACAGATTTTGCGGCCAGCTCCAAAAGTTTGATTGTAAGAGGATTTATCATGGAACCAACATTTTTTCTATTTTCAAAATCTTTATTATCAAAAAAACTTCTTCCCACTGCAGCAAGTGTAAGAGCCGGATTTTTCTTTTGAACAAACTCTTTTGGGACTATATCCTTAAAATTTATATAACTTAACTGACTAAAAATAAGAGCATCTATCTCATTTAGTGGATTAACATCAAAAGACAAATCACCACGCCACTCAATATAATCAACAATATTAGCCATAAAACGCTTTCTCTCCTTGAAAACTTTTTCTGTATAATAATATAGCATAATTTAGGCAGACTATGCTATTATAAAAAAACGAAAATCGATTTTCAGGAGAATTTGATGAAAACCCAATCTTTATCACAAGAACTTAGCACAAACGAATACCCAGGAAGAGGTATAGTTATAGGAAAATCCACAGATGGGAAATATGCAGTAGCCGCATACTGGACAATGGGAAGAAGTGCAGGAAGCCGAAACCGCATATTTGTTGAAGATGGAGAAGGTATCAGAACCCAGGCTTTTGACCCATCTTTAATAGCAGGAGATCCTAGTCTGATTATCTATTCAGCAGTAAGAGTCTTGGGAAATAAAACGATTGTTACAAATGGAGATCAGACTGACACTATTTACGAAGGCCTGTCAAATAACCTTTCATTTGAGGAATCTCTCAGAAGTCGTAAATATGAACATGACGCTCCAAACTATACGCCTCGCATTTCATCATTACTCTCATACGAAAATGGCAAATATGATTATGCAATTTCTATTCTCAAAAGTGACAATGGGAATCCAGATAATACATTAAGATTCACTTTTACTTATGACAATCCTGTAAATGGAATCGGACACTTTATTCACACATATCAGGGAAACGGAAATCCTCTCCCAAGTTTTGAAGGAGAACCTGTACCTGTCGAAATCAGAGGAAACATTGACGAATTCACTACCAACATTTGGTCAAACCTCAATGACGAGAACAAGGTTTCCCTTTTTGTGCGATACATAAACATTGAAGATGGAAGCTACGAAACTCGTATCATAAACAAAAACAAATAATTCTATAGGATTTAAAGCCCGGATACAGGGAAAAACTAATTTTCCACAAATTAGAATACACTTCAAAAGTGTAAATTTCTAAGTATCCGGTTTTTTTATAATTCTTCCTTCAGGAGAGCAAGCACCCGTTTAAAAGCCGACCCTTCCTTCTTCATCTCTTTAGATCCCCTTGTAATATTACAAAGTGACATACTATACTTTTTGGCGATTTCTCTCTGAGTTGTACCTGCATCAAGCTCCTTAACAAGATTCCACCTATTAGCAAAATCTTGCAATTCTGAAGGTGTGAAAAGACATCCAAAGAAATCATATATTAAGTCAGTATCATTTATACCACTCAAGAGCCCACATATTTCTTTTATTGATGACACAGTTAACTCTGATAATTCTGAATCTGCTTTTTTATTTTCCATAATTCCCCATCAGGACCCCGTTAAGCTCTACATTTGGAACGGTTTCCATAAATAATTACTATCAATAGTAATTATAAATTCCTTTACTCAAAAAGTAAATATTTTTATGGATATCTCACTATAACATAGCAAACTGAGATGTATACAACTTGTAATATTCTCCTTGTTTTGCCATAAGTTCATAATGAGAGCCTTTTTCAAGGATCTGACCATGGTCCACATAGAAAATCCGATCACAATTCTTTATCGTACTCAATCGATGTGCTATGATGAAAGAAGATCTCCCCTTTAACAACTTATTCAATCCACGCTGCATAAGGATTTCAGTCTCAGTATCGATAGAACTTGTTGCCTCATCTAACACAAGAATACGAGGATTAGCTAAAAGAGCTCTTGCAAATGATATAAGCTGTCTTTGTCCCACACTAAGTCTAGTACCACGTTCATTCACTTCAGTGTGATAACCATTTTCCAGAGACATTATAAAATCATGGGCACATACAGTCTTTGCAGCTTGAACAACATCTTCATCGGTGGCATCCATGTTACCATATCTAATATTATCCATAATAGTTCCCTTGAATATGAAACTATCCTGCATCATTATGCCCATCTGAGTTCTGAGACTTTTTATTGTAACATCCTGAATATCATTATCATCAACAAAAATTTGTCCAGAATCCGGGTTATAAAACCGACACAAAAGATTCACAATGGTAGATTTTCCAGCTCCTGTAGGACCTACAATAGCAACAGATTCTCCCGGAGCTACACAGAAACTCACATTACTAAGAATTTTCTGATTCTTTTCGTAGCTAAAATCTACATTCCTATACTCAATCTTACCCACAACCGCAGGTAATTCAGCAGCATCTTTCTTATCCCTAATACTTAGAGGTTCATCAATTGTTTCCATGATACGCTCAAGATATGAAACTGAAGTCAACAAATTATTTATGAAATCAGCCAATGTCATTATAGGAGACCAAAAACGATTTATGTAAGCCGTGAAAGCAATCAATGTTCCAACAGTGACGGCAGAATAACCGGATTGCATCCAATGCAATCCGAGAACAATAGCTGCAACATTTGTAAGTATAGCTACAATATTTACATAAGGTCCCATAATGAAGCTTACACTTACAGCTTTCATCCATGCTTTTCTATAAGAAGAAGAAAGGTTATTAAAAATTTTAATATTCTCTTCTTCACGAACAAATGATTGAGTTACTCGTATTCCATTTATACTTTCCGAAATATAAGCGTTAAGATTTGAACTTTTATTACTTTGTATTCGCCAGGCTTTTCGCTGCATTTTTTTTATTGCGAATACAAATATAAGAAACAATGGAAGTCCGGCAAGAACAACCAACGTCAAGGGAACATTCATACTAAACATAAATATAATAATAAATATAAGAGAACATAAATCTGTGATAGTGTTAACCAAACCATTACTAAGCACATCAGACAGATTATTAACATAATTTACAACTCTTACTTGAATTTTTCCATGAGGACGGGAATCAAAAAAATCAAAAGGCAACATCTGGATATGTTCAAACAAATCCCATCTCAAATCATGAACAATTCCCTGACCAATTTTTGTCATCTTTGAAATCTTGATTTTCATTGCAAAAGCAGTATAAACCGAGATAAGGAGTGTAATACAGGAAACAACAATAATGCTCTGAAAATCCTTGTTAGGTATATAATCATCCATAATTAGCTTGAGAAAATATGGAGTCAACATTCCAAGACCAGCAGTAAGAAGCATTATCACAATAACAAAAATAAACGATCCAAGCCGAGGTTTTATATATTTCCCAAGTCTCTTTAGCTGTCCAAAATCGTAACTATCGTCAATTGATTCATCTATATCAAATTTATTTCTGGCCATTTTTTACCTCATACTTAGAACCATCAAAATCACCGTACTGATGATCAAAAACAGTGGCATAATACCCTCTCTGGTGTAAAAGTTCTTCATGGGTTCCATGTTCTATAATACATCCATCCTTCATGACCAATATCTGATCACAATCCTTGACACTAGAAATTCTGTATGCAATTACAAAAAGAGTTCTGTTAGCTGTAACTTTTTTCAGAGCCTTCTGAATTTGTGATTCAGTTTCCATATCAACGGCACTAGTAGTATCATCCATTATTATAATAGGAGGGTTATTTACAATAGCCCTTGCAAGAGATATTCTCTGTTTTTGTCCTCCACTAAGACCTACACCACGTTCACCAATAATAGTATCATAACCTTCATCCATGTTGGTTATAAAGCCATCAGCATCTGCAAGAACAGCAGCTTCTTTTACCTTCTCAAAGGGAATATCCGGGTCGCCATAAGCAATATTTCCTTCAATCGTGTCACTAAAAAGAAAAACATCCTGCATTGCCATTCCTATGCTGGCCCTAAGATCGTGAACATCAAGATTACGCACATCAATACCATCAACTCTAACAGCCCCCTCACTCACATCATAAAAGCGGTTGATGAGATTCATTATCGTAGTCTTACCACTGCCCGTTCCACCTATAATACCAACGCTATGCCCCTGTTCTACCTTAAAACATATATTCTTAAGTATCAATTCTCCGTCAGTCATATAACTAACATGATCAAACTCAACAGAACCATTAATTTCAGATTTATGAATAGCCTCGGGAATGTTCTTTATAGAAGGCTCCTCTACAAAAGTATTATAAATCTTGTCAATAGAAGCCTTAAACCTCATACCATCATTGATAAGCCATCCAAGTTGCCGAATAGGATCTGTAAGCATCCATAAATAACCATTCACAGTAACAAAATTTCCCATTGTTATCTCACATTTTATAGTAAGATAGCCTCCATAAACCATGAGTATTACATTGATTACAGTTCCTATAAACTCAAAAATAGGCACATATTTCTGCCATATTTTTGATGCTTCTATTTCGCTTTGTCTGAAAGCCTCATTTTCTTTTTCAAATTTTTGAAGCTCATAATCTTCCTTTGAAAAGGCACGAACAACTCTGTTAGCTGCAATATTTTCCTGCACATAGGAATTAAGACTTGAAAAACATTGTCTTACATTACTAAAAGCCGGACTTACGGCTTTCATCTGACGATAAACAATAAAAGAACTAACAGGAATAATTATGACAAACATAAGGGCCAGTTTAACATTCACAAAAAATATCATACTTATCCCTGCAACAACCCATATTATGTTTCTATACGTTGTCCATATGACAAAACTAATAAAATGTCTTACAGCATCCATATCTCCGGTCTGTCGAGACATAAGATCACCTGTACGATTCTTATTGTAGAAAGCAAAATCCTCTCTAAGAAATTTCCTGTATACTGTATCTCTCATGTCAAACAAAACACCCTGAGATGCATGTTCAAAAAGCATTCGTCCTATGTATACAAAAAGCATTCTTGTAACAACAACACCTACAAGAATAATCATACAAGGCAAAAGGTACTGATATTTTTGTGAAATTATCACTTCATCAACAACAAATCCGTTAATTCTCGGATTGATAACAGACATTAGAGAGATAATAGTGATAATAACAAACCCCAATATCACACTTAACTTATACTTTGATAGGAAAGACATAAACCATTTTATCGAATTCATAGACTAAGTATATTCTTGTTGTAATAATTTTCAAGTGATATCAGATATATAAAGAGAAATTAAATAAAAATTAATTGCATTGTAAATCCTATTACATCAGCGTACAACTTTTTATAAGTGAATTTCATACATGTAACACATTTACTACAATTTGAACACACCAAGGCACCTACCCATAAAGTATGATTGATTCGATCTTGTTATACCTTTGGATGAGTTCCATGTTATTTCAGGATGATCACAAAAATAATCAAGACTGAAATCTACAGCAAAATGCTTACCAATGTTATGATATATCTGACCATAAAATACATTTCTTATCTGGATTGGTACAAAACTTCCAATAAAAGTTCCTGAATCTGTATCCCTAAACTGCCAGGATGTCATGCTAGCACCTATTGTTATCACCTTAAAGAAAGAAACTTTCCCATCAAAACCTACAGCAAAACAGTGCCTCTTGGATTCCGTAGAATATGTCAAATAAGAACTATCATATGGAGTCATTCTCATGTTATTAACAGGTTGCAGTTCAATATATGCACTAGCACCAGCCAATACTCTATTTCGAATTACTTCGGTATTAAATGCAATTTTTGCACCTATACCAGATGTAAATTCCTCTACACTGTATTCATTTTCTTTTGAATCTAACCCGTCAAAATAAGTCCTATTGATATATCCGTACACATAATACGTACACTTATCTCGTTTTGCATTTACATTAAATCTTAAATCATGATAAATGCTACTATATTCACCGGAAATTTCAAACCCAACATATTTCCAGTTAAAATCAAGAATAGTCCTAAAATCAGGTGTAATTACATTCATAGCTGACACAGTCATCTGAGCTGTATTTCGATTATCTTCATACTCCAATATCTGACCGGACATTACAGGAGCATAAATAATTCCGCCTTCCAATTCCAATTTGACAGAGATTGAAAAGACAGAAGAAATCGATACAAAAAAAATATAGACACATATGAAAATTATTTTATTTACACGTACTCTCATAACTTAGATATTAACACATAAAAAATAAAATACTTGAGAATACAAAAAACAGGAAAGGTATCGGGTAAACTGGATTCGAACCAGCGACCTTAACGTCCCGAACGTCACGCGCTACCAACTGCGCTATTACCCGAAAAACAACAAAGCCTACTCGTCTGAGTAGGCTTTAGAAGCGGGATGTACGGGGCTCGAACCCGTGGTCTCCGGCGTGACAGGCCAGCGCGATAACCAGCTTCGCTAACACCCCATCGCTTATGTCGAAAATATATCATAATAAAAAAAATCAGTCAATATTTTAAATAAAAAAACTTACAAAAAAAACACTAATCTTCCTTGGGAATTAATCTTACAGAGGAGATTCACCGTTGACATGTATATAGACCAATGATAAAATCAGAATATTGCAAATTTAATCAAATAAGGAAGATTTCCTATGAGTGAAGAAAAAGAACATAAATCAGAAAAAAAAGAAACTAAAATCGGTGCTGTGATAGTCCTGATCATCTCTGCTGTTGTATTTATTCCAGCAGGAGGAGTTTCAATATTCCAACTATTTAACAAAAACAAAGACGTTCCCGTTTTTGGTTCGTACAATGGGAAAAAGATTGAATACGTACAAGGTAGTGATTTCGCAAACACAGCATCAAATATTGCCCAGTCATATCAGATGCAAGGGTACGATGTAAATCAGATGCAATATAGAATCATGATGGATGCATTCAATCAGACGATTCTTAATATGGCCATTACCGATGCTATGGAAACAAGCGGTTGGGTAGTTTCAGAAAAAGCTGTAAATCGTAACATGGTTCAGTATTTCTCTGACGAAAAAGGAAACTTTTCCCAGAAACTTTATAACCAGACAGATGATGCTACTGTAAAATCCATAAGGGAAGATGTTAAGGAATCCCTCACTTATTATCGCTATATCAATGACATATTCGGTCAATCAGGAGCCTTCAACGGGGAATCCATCTATGGTGCAAAAACATCATCAAGAGAGAATGATTTCATTGCCTCAATGGGTACACAAAAACACGCATTTTCAGTTGTTTCTTTTGCAAAATCTGACTTTCCAAGAGAAGAAGCTGTGACCTACGGAAAAAACAACGCAGATACATTCAAAAAGTATGATTTATCTGCTATCTCACTTACAAACAAGGATGACGCTGATGCTGTTCTCAAACAGCTCAAAGCAAATGAAATTACATTTGAAGATGCTGTAACTGAAAAATCAAGCAACTATTTCACAAATTCCGAAGGAAAAATTACAAGTTCCTATGCTTATCAGATTATAAATTCTCTTAAAGACAGCCAAGATTTTGAATCTATCAAGGCTTTGGGATTGAAAGAAGTTTCAAATGTAATCGAAACTTCAAGAGGATATACAATTTATCGTAATGATGGTGGAAGCGAATCAGCCGACTTTACAAATCAAGATACTATTGATGTAGTAGTTTCTTACCTCCAGTCTTATGAGACCGGATACATTGAGGATTACTATATTAATATCGCAAAAAACTTCAAAACTGATGCTACTGTAAATGATTATGAATCTGCATGTACAAAGTATAATCTTTTGTCATCAGAGGTTGCACCTTTCCCACTGAACTATGCTAACTCAGCATTTATAGATCCTGTTCCAACCAGTTATGCAGAATTAGCTTCCTTAAACACCAATGTAAATGCATTGAAAACTATGTTTAATTTATCTGTAAATGAAATAAGTGACCCATTTATCCTTGACTCAAATATTGTAGTTGCAAAATGTACAGATATCATAGAAGACAAGAACATTGATACATCATCATATACTTCTTCTATTGAATATATTGATCAGTCAAGTGCGCAGCAGGCAATTTTAACAAGTGATAAAGTTGAAAATAACTTTATGACATCTTATTTCCAGTATTTCATTGGCAACAACTAATAATAACGAAGAACCTTGCTTGATTAATATCAATCAAGGTTCTTCTACTTCACAAACTATATATTACAAAAATAAATATCTTTACTCAAAATATGATCCCCCTAAATCAATAACATTATCTATCGATAACATGACCATACTTGAGGGATCAGTTTTTTTGTTATGCTCTCCGTGTTTATGGTACGGAATAGATGCTCTTTTAAGAAAACTACCACAAAACTGTTTTTTAATTGCCCTAGAGCGAGATCCAAAACTTTTAACCCTTGCTTCACAAAAAAGAACCTCTATTCCTCTTTTTTCAGGAGAAGATCTTCAGAACCTTGATTCACTTCTACGAAATAAGATTGCTAGTGGTAAATACAAAAGAATCATCCGAATAGATTTTAGCGCAGGTACAACGCTATATCAATCCTTCTACGATATGGTTTATGATGGATGCCAAAATATAGTATCTACTTTTTGGAAAAACAGATTGACACTAACAAGAATAGGAAAGTTATATTCCAAAAATATTTTCAAAAATCTTCCGAGTCTTAGTAATTCGAAACAACTCAAAAATGTTGAAAATACAGTTCATAAACCTATACTAGTAATTGGAGCAGGGCAGAGTCTTGACGATACCCTTAAGAACAATTTTAACCTTAAAAAATTTTACATCATATGTGTTGATGCAGCTTTTCAAGCTCTTTCATCAAGAAATATTCGACCAAATGCAATAGTCTCAGTAGAGGGACAATTTGCAATTCAAAAATCCTATATTGGGACAAACTCTAAAGATCTCACTCTTTTTGCTGATATTTGTTCACGAAATGAGATTACGGACTATTTTAGTGATAATGTTGTTTATTTTGAATCAGAGTTTTGTACAGAACCATTCTTTAAAATATTAAAAGACAACAATGTTTTCAACTCTATACTTCCCCCTATGGGTTCCGTCGGCTTATATGCAATTTATATTGCTCTCAAAATAAGGCTATCTACATCCGTTCCGATTTATTTTACAGGAATGGACTTTAGCTTCACTCCTGGATTCAGTCATGCAAAACAAACTTCAGCCCACAGAGCTCAACTATACAACAATAATAGATTTACAAGTATCGAAAATTACATGGCATTTAATCCAAATTCTATCACACTCAAAGGAAAAAAGGATAGAATAATCTATACTACACCTGTAATGGCTTCCTATGCCAAGCAATTCAGTTATTATTTTTCACGAACCGAAAACTTATATGATATCGGTCAATTTGGAATAAATACAGGATGTCCCACACAATCATTACTTATCGCAGAAGAAACCAAGACTACATTTCCCTTACTCCAGATTGATAACTCTGCAAAGACTACAAATAATCAATTTGTAAAAGAATATCTTGAAAACAGAAAACAAGATCTTGAACAACTAAAAAAATTATTAACTTCCGAAATACCAGATTCAATCTCAAATGATGAACTTATAAAATTAATGAAGAATAACTCTTATCTTTACATGCATTTCCCAGATGGACATGAACCAACACTCGAGATTTCATTTTTAAAAAGAATAAGGGCCGAAATTGACTATTTTTATAAAATAATCAATTCCGCCCTCAAAAAGCTCATAGACTATAACTAATCTACTCTTGTTTTTCCTTAAGAACGGCAAGAAAAGCGCTTTGAGGTAATTCTACTTCTCCAGCCATAAGCATACGTTTTTTTCCTTGCTTTTGCTTTTCAAGAAGTTTACGTTTTCGAGTAACATCACCACCATAACACTTTGCTAATACATCTTTTCGTACAGGATTAACAGTTTCCCTAGCAATAATCTGAGCCCCAATTGCCCCTTGAATTGCAATTTTAAACTGCTGTCTTGCAATTTCCCCTTTTAAACGTTCGCATACTTGTTTTGCTCTTTCCACAGCACTTGGTCTATAACACAGCTGAGCCAAGGCATCAACGGGTTTACCATTAATAAGAATATCTATTTTAATCAAGTCAGTTGTTCTATAATCAGTTACCTCATAGTCAAAACTTGCATATCCCCTGCTATACGACTTCAATTTATCATAGAAATCAAACAAAACTTCTGACAACGGCATCTCATATGTTAGTTCGACTCGCTTTGTATCAAGATATTGCATATTTTTTTGAACACCACGTTTCATTCTACACAATTCCATTATAGAACCAAGATAATCTGAAGGAGTTATTATTGTCGCATTAATGTAAGGTTCTTCTGAATGTTCTATTTTTCCATCAGGGAAATCAGCCGGATTGTCTACAAATATGATATCTTTACCCTGTGGCTTTACTTTATATTTTACACTTGGAGCTGTAAATATAACAACCTGACCAAAATCTCGTTCCAGTCTCTCTTGAATAATTTCA
Source organism: Treponema sp. (assembly GCA_045616545.1). Classification (GTDB taxonomy): domain Bacteria; phylum Spirochaetota; class Spirochaetia; order Treponematales; family Treponemataceae; genus Treponema_D. The sequence goes on from JAZLGX010000025.1 coordinate 85,987, forward strand.
AGATGCAAAAGTCCGAGAAAACCACAGCGAAATCCATTTCCTAAGGCTAAAGAATTATCTTTTTCATAAACAAGAGATGCATCATTAAGCTTTAGTTTTTCCATGCTTTCTTTTAATTCTTCATAGTCATTGGAATCAATGGGATAAATCGAAGAAAAGACAACAGGCTTAACATCTTTGAAACCTGGCAACGGTTCAGAAGCAGGATTAGAAGCTACAGTTATAGTATCTCCGACACGAACATCACTTACTGTTTTTATACCGGCAATTACATACCCAACATCTCCAGCTTCAAGGATTCCCGTTTCTTCATATTTAATTTTAAATAAACCAACCTGCTCTACTTTATATTCTTCACCATTACTCATTAGACGTATAATATCTCCGTTTTTGATACGTCCTTCTTTTACTCTGATATGAACAACAACACCTCGATATTCATCATAATGACAATCAAATATTAAAGCTTGCAGAGGATTATCTGGGTCACCTATTGGAGCAGGAAATTTTGTTACAATTGCTTCCATAAGTTCATCAATTCCTTGACCTGTCTTTGCACTCACAAGCTGTGCATCTGCAGAATCAAGCCCTAAATCATGATCAATTTGATGCTTCACTGACTCTATGTCAGCACTAGCAAGATCTATCTTATTAACAACAGGAACTATAGTCAAATCTTGTTCCATAGCCATATACATATTACTTACGGTTTGGCTTTCAACTCCCTGTGTCGCATCAACAAGAAGCAATGCTCCCTCACAAGATGCTATAGCACGGCTTACCTCATAACTAAAATCTACATGTCCTGGCGTATCAACAAAGTTTAATTCATAATCACATCCATCTTTTGCATGATATGGAATCGTTACTGCTTGACTTTTTATTGTAATACCACGCTCCCGTTCAATATCCATAGAGTCAAGAATTTGATTTTTCATTTGTCTATCTTCAATAATTTTAGCTTTCTGGATTAAACGATCAGCAAGAGTTGATTTCCCATGATCAATATGAGCTGTTATACAAAAATTTCTCTTATACTTTAATTCTGTCATTGTAACTAGATACTCCTAAAAATAGTACAGATTATTCATTTGAACTTGCAAACCTATTGTGTAATTAAAATATGCATTCTTTTTTTTATTTACTGATAAGCGGATGTAAGAATACGATTTATTATCACTAAAATCAATACCTATAATATCTACAGGGTCACCTTCGCTAAAATTATATTCATCTGCTGTAGAACCTTTTATTATCTTTGAAACAGTATATTTTTTCCTATTTTCAGATATTGGTACAAGTTCCATACCTAGTACTGGATACAGAAAATTACCAGGCAAATCCCGTCTATAAGCTTCATATCCAGGATTATCAGGTCTTTGATCAACATAAACCAATGAAGAAGTCTCTCTTCCATCACTTTCCATGGTTTTTATGTTAATTATAGTTTTAGGACTTAATGTCAAAAAGTAATTTTGGAGATCATCAATACTACTAATACTTTTTCCATTAATTTCCAAAATTGTATTTCCCACAATTATTCCTGTATTCGATACACTACCTCCAGGCAAAATATAATGTACAGTCACACCTTCATTCTTAACACCGCTACCAGCAACCCTCTTTGTCTTCCCATAACATCCAATCCAAGCATGTTCTCGTTTTCCTCCTTGATATAAAAAAGGAAGTTCATATTTTAAATATTCTATTGGAATAGCAAAATTTAATCCTTCGTAATTTAACATACCAGCAAAGACAATAGCCTGAACTCTACCACTTTCATCAATTAACGGTCCTCCAGAATTACCACTATTGACTGCGGCATCAACTTGAAAAACTTTTCCCAGGGACAAAAGCTCTCTGTCTGTTGCAGATATAATACCACTAGTCAAGGTTCGATCGAAACCAAGAGGACTTCCAATAGCATACACTTTATCTCCGGTATCTAAATCAAGACTTGAACCCAACTTAAACACATACGGAGCATCCACTTCAACTTTTAGCAATGCCATATCAAGAACAGAATCATATCCAATTACCCTTGCAGGTATCTTTGTTTCCGTATCATCAGCCAGTTTTACATATAATCTTGTATAACCTTCGTAAGTAGAATCAACACAATCAGAAATAACATGGTAATTAGTTACAATATGGCCATCTTTAGATATAAAAAAACCGCTTCCCAAGACAACATCTGCAACACCTTGGCCATGATAAACTTTTATCCCCTTATCAACATATACAGTAACAGTTCCCTTGACATAAGTTGATACTTTATCTCTTGAAACAGTTTTATCCGAACTTTTCAAGGCTTCAATAGATTCTGATATAAACAAAGAAAGTTTGACATCATCATATTCAAAATCGGCTACATAAGCTGGATCACAATTTTTTAAGGAATCGTATAACCTTTTTGCCTCAATAAAATCTCTCTTAGTAACAGCTTTCTTATACTCAGCAATAACGCATTCAGCACAAGCTGTCTTTAAGTTATAAAATTCTTCATTATCATCAGAATTATCTATCAAGAGACAGCTCTTCCAAAGCGCCTTAACACAATCTGATTCAAGCAAGGCCTCAATATTACTAACTTCTCTTAAAACTGCATCACTGTTTCCATAATCAACAGAAACATATTCATTCACGTTATCTGATTGACAACTAGAAAACAAAAAAATACTAATACTCAAAAAAATAATACTTTTTTTATTTAACATATAAATTAATTAACTCCTGCTAGAGAATAACCTTTTAAAATATCAGCATATATTTCGCCATGCATATACACAGCCATTATTCTTACATCATTTTTTTCAATTACTACACAAACATTTTTATATTCCTGCATATGAAAAGCATCCAAAATCATTTCAGATAATTCAGCAGAACCTACGTCTCCCAACCAATAAATATTATTATCTTCATCTTTCGTAACATCTATTAAAACACCATTCCTTGAAAACTGACATACAGTACCAGCATAATATGTAATTGTTATGGGAGAGTTATCCAACGGTCCATAGAATATATAATCTTCCCTTACAGAATCTTCACCTTTATTAGGATATTTTACATATCGTTGCTCCCAATTTAAATCTTCATCTATATCCCAAGAACAAATTTTTCCACCAAATGGGAGATATTCCTCAGAGTAATCCGGAATAGAATTTCCATTCTTGTCTATCTGTATCTTTTTTAAGTAACACGAAGAAAAGTTAGATGCATTGCCATAAATATTAGACAATATCACTTGCTCTTCTTCAAAAGATTGTACACTATACCCACCATCATCATTTTCATATATTTCAGTAACCTCATATACCCCATCACAATCATTATCTACCAATCTCAAGCGAGGGTAACCATCCTCAAATTGGCAATAAGCATACATATCACTACCATGATAATACTCAGCATTGCTTACTTTTCCGTTTAAGAGACTAAAAACAATCGATGAATTTTCTGTACCACTAACAGGAACTTTTATCCTGCATGAAGAAGAAATCATTAAATTAATATCCAAATCATCTTTCTTATCAATTTCTGCAAAATAAAAATTATGGTCTATTTTTTCCGATATAAAGTTATCACTATTCATTATAACAGGACTATAAGACATCACATTAGGAATTAATTCATATAAAACCGAATCACTTTTATCTTCATCAAAAGCAACAACACTAAAAAGATACGGATACTCGGTCCACTGTATTTGCAAATTATTATTATAGTCAATACAGGTCATAGGGGCCCCAAAGTTGCACTCTATCATGTAATCGGGATTTTCATCCTGATTATAATCAAATACAATAAGATCAGGCCTGCCATTTAAATATTTTACAGCTAGATTATCGATACCATCACCATCAAAATCATCATAAATAATTCCATTATAAACCAAAAAATAATCTCGAACATATTGGAGTACAGACTCATCTGTAATATGAGAAATAAACATTTCGATACTTTTTCTTGATATTCCTTCTGAAACAAATGGTTCGAGATAATCAAAAGCTTGCTGCTGAGTCATAAGACCCTCCGTCATTGCCATATATGCATAAAGCGGATGAACAAATCCCCTAGCTTGAAAAGATTTTAAAAAAACAAGTTTATCATTTCCCTCTGCAAATTGAGCAGCGTATATTTCAAGTTCCTCATTCTCCTCATAAGTCATTGATAGCTTATGTTTCACTTGCGTAATAAAAAGATTACTCAATCTTTTTACTTCATACTCATCAGAAGCAGGTTCTTCATTTTTAAAAAACAATATTGGAAACCTTGCATCATCTGCATAAATTTGACGTGCAGAATCAATTTTTGAACGAGCTATATTTATCGAATTTTTATCACCAAGTTTGTAATAAGACTTGATACGAACATACTCTGCATCAGCAGACCGTATATAAGGATACTCATCTAGAATATCAAAAACCTTTGAATAATCCGTTGTATCACTCAGTAGATCTGCATAAAAGACTCTGGCATTATCCCGGTTATAATTCTGCCAGTTATCTAACTCAATAGCCTTAGTGCAAGAAGAAATAACTTGAAATTTCTTTTTATTTTGTTTTTTATCAGCAAGAGCTTTCAAGTACCAAAGATCACTTATTGTATCGTTATATTCCAATCCTGCTTCAGCATAATAGCATACTTGATTCCAATCTCCGGAATCAGCATATTTCTGTGCTAACAACATGCACTGTAAAGAAGTCCTATAATTAGCTTGGACAGAAGAGTTTTCTGGCCAAAGATTAAATACACCAAAAATCAAAAAAAATGAAACAACAAATAAACCTCTCTTCATAAACCGATTCCTCAATCCATTATTATTGGCATTTCTAAAAATAATTTTAGAAACTTTCTTATTCAACTATCCAATCAGGGCATTCTGCGTACAATCCCAATAAAGCCTTTAATTTCTGACTGCTACTAAATATTTCCTGTATAATAATCAAAGAATTCTTTTTATTCCCAGCATGCCAGTCACTGATTATCTTTGAAACACTACGATTTTCTCCTGTAGAACACCTTAAAACATCTCCACTTAGTACAGATCTCAATATAAAAGGATACTCCAGATTGCAAATACTTGAAGATACATTGTTAACTTTATTTATAAAACACTTTACACCAGGCTTAGACACTATATGTACAGTAACATCTCCAACAGTATATGCTCCATCTTCCCTTATTATAACAAAAGAACATTCATCTGTCGCCTTTTTTACAATTTTGCTTACCAAAAGCATATCATTATCCAATTTTACCGAAATACCACAAAAAAATTCATTCCAACTTTTCTTATTTGGATTTGCATTGATAATTCTATCTATACAAGAATATGGAACCCTACTATTTGCCTTTATTTCATCAATAAACTTATATAAAAGTCTTCGCTTAATAGCATTATCCAACTGATAAAAAAAAGATGCTCTCACTTTTATTATATTATCTCTATTACTATACTCAATCTCTTGCAAAGCTTTATCAACCATTTTTTCTATAAAACAGTTATCCTCTCTAGCCTTCTCTGCAAGAGACAAAATAGCCTTCGTGTATCCAGGAACAGAATTTGATAGACAAGGCATAATTACATTTCTAACAGTATTTCTATACATAGCTGTATCAAAATTTGTTTTATCAGTTCTAAATGATATCCTCTGCAAAGAAAGGTATGTCTCTATTTCTTCTCTACTAATGTTATATAAGGGACGTATATATTTACCCCTATTTTTAGGTATCCCAGATAATGAAGATATAGAAGCACCAGATAGGAATCGCATTATAACAGTTTCCACTTGATCATTTTGATTATGAGCCAAGCACAAATATTTCAAGTGTTGCTCATTAATAAAATTTTCAAATAATGAATACCTCACATATCTGGCAGCTTCTTCAACTCCTTGCATTCTTTCCTTCTGAATCTTATTAATATATCCAATAGGAACATCTATTCTTTTACAATAAACTCCAAGCTTTGTACTATAAAGCTCAACATAATCAGCATCACCACAGGTTTCTTCCTTAGGACGCAAATTATGATTTATGGTAATGACTTTTATTTTCGATTTATCAGCAATAATACGGCAAAGACAAGTTAATAATGCAATAGAATCAGCACCACCACTAACAGCTATTCCTATCTGTTCCGGCTCTAAGATATTATAATTCAACTCTTCAAAAAAACTTCTTACCTTCTGTTCCATCTCAGAAATAACTTCAAAACTCATTGTGGTAGTATATTATAAATCAGAGCATAAAAAAAGACCTCTGTAATCAGAGGTCTTTTACCTAAAAGTGAAATCTACAAATTATAGACTACTTATTTCTTTGGAGGTGCAATTGATACAATAAGAGCATCAGCCTTTGTAAGAACAGTAACCTTATCTCCGAGGTTAAGATCCTTAACATAAAACTTTCCACCAATTTCGAGAGAAGCAACATCTGCAGAAATAGAAGCAGGAAGATCCTGAGGGAGAGCTTTAACCTTTACATCAGGTACGTGCTTAACCATAAATCCACCCTTAAGTACACCAGCAGGTGTTCCAGAGTAATGCACCTTGTAAATATATGTTACAGGCTTTGTTCCAGATACAATATGGAAATCTGCATGAAGATTCTTATCTGTAATGATATCATATTCTGTATCTTTAATGAATGCCTGATTATCTTTTCCATCGATTTTAAGATTGATAAGAGTTGTCTTTGTGATTGATCTCCAAGCCTTTGAGAATTCTGCTGCATCGATATCGAGCATAATTGACTCACCATTCTCATTATATGCAATAGCTGGGATACGACCCTGCGCACGAAGATCCTTTGCAACTTTCTTACCAGTTTCTTTACGTGTCTTAGCGTTAATTACAAACTGTTCCATTTAAGAACTCCTTATACTATAAAATCTATTTGAGTAGATATTATTAGATAACTGTGACGGCTGGATTCGAACCAGCGGAATGATGGCACCAAAAGCCATTGTCTTACCCCTTGACGACGTCACAAAAGTTTAACCTATATATAATCCTTCAAAGATTAAATCTATAGTCTAATCTTCGTCAGCACTATAAGTACCAGATTCAATATGTCCCGCATTGTATTCAGCAAGTATCTGATCCTGAATAGCATTTCGGAACTCAGGACTAATAGGATGAGCTACATCCTTATACTCGCCATTAGAAGTCTTTCGACTCGGCATAGCAATAAATAATCCTGTTTTACCATCAATGATTTTCACATTGTGAACTACAAAGCAATCATCAAACGTAACAGTAACATAAGCTTTAAGCTTTCCGTCACCCTCTACCTTACGAATTCTTACTTCCGTAACCTGCATAAACTCGCACCTCCAAAAAGTGTTATAATAAATCCTAGCTCAAGCGAGCACGGTTCGCCAACTCCCAGAAAGTTCTGATTGAGCTCTTAAAGCCTCAGATGCACTTTTAAAAATACCAAATACAGTTGAACCAGACCCAGACATATCTGCAAAACTTGCTCCGCAACTTTTCAAATCAGATATTGCCTTACCGATTACAGGATACTTTTTAACAACTGGCTTTGTAAAATCATTAACAAAAGTCCAGTCATCTACTGGCATTTTATAAATCTGCTCTAATGATAATTCCGGCTCTCCTGCCGAAAAAAAACCTTTAGAACCCCTATTTAAACCTCTGGCAATTGTCTCATCTACTAAAGTATATGCCACTTTTGTAGAAACACTAACACCAGGAAGCACAAGTAGCAAAGAAAAATCATTTCTAGCTGCTATCTGTGTTACAACTTCACCACGACCTCCTACAATCGCCGTAAAATTGTCATTTTCAGAAGAAATATCCTTTCTTTTACAAGCCATTAGAGCCTTGGAAAAGAAAAACACATCACTTCCTATCTGCCCAGATAAATAATCATAAGCAGAACTACTTAAGCGTGTACAAAATAATCTGTCAATGGAATTTAAAAAAGAAGAAGCATCACTCGAGCCGCCCCCCAATCCACCACCAGCCGGAATATGTTTCGTTACCTCTACGAGAACACCATCCCGAACACCTGTAAGCACGCAGAAAGCTTTGTATGTCGCAGTAAAAGTATTATTTTCCGGTAAAACCATGTTTTCACACTTTACAATACATGTATCTTTTTGAGAAATTAGCGAAACCTTTATTAAATCCGCTAATTTTATCCTACAAAAGATACTTTCTATATTGTGATAACCATCAGCCCTCTTTGGATAAACTTTTAAACCAAGATTAATCTTCGCAGGCGCTTCAACAGTCACACTGTCAATCATACGTTGGTCAGTATATATATTTTTCCTATCAATGTCAATTATATTACAGATAAAAATAATATAATTTGCTTATCATTTGCGACATTTTCAATTAAATTCATAACTTTACACAAAATTATCATTAAAAATAATTGACAAAATAACAGCTCTAATTTACATTTTAGTTATCGGTAACAGAGATAAACATTTCTAAATCAGTTTATTTAAGGGGAATTGGATCATATGCTCAGTGACGACGATTTACTTGAATATTCATTATCAACAAGTTTTTCTTATGATGATGACTATAGCGAAGAATATTCATCAGACGATGAAGATGAATATGATAATTTCGACGATGAATATGACGACGGGTTTAACGACGACTTCGATGACGACGAATACGACGAACCTTTTGATGACCAAGAACCGGAAGATGGTTACGACAATCGTAGACGTAACTTTGATGATGATGATTTGTACAATGACGATGAAGAAATAGAAGAGGACAGCGACCCTGCTGATTTAGACTTCTAGAGCTAGATAAACATATACAAGAAAAAAAAGCAGGCCATTACATCAGTATAGCCTGCTTTTTTTGTTGAACAAGTTTATTTCAGTATTTTTCCAGCATGCCAAAGTTTTTCTAATTCATAAAAAGAACGTGCATCTTGAGACATAAGATGAACAACAATATTACCCATATCAACAAGATTCCAATCATCACCTCCTGACGTTTTCTGTGTCACAGTACGGATTTGAAGATCATTTTCTTTTCCATATTCCTTACAAGATTTATACAACCCCTGCCAATGAGCACTACTATTGACGGTCACTATAACAAAATAATTTGTCCAGCTATTAAGTTCCGAAACATCTATAACTGTAACATCATTTCCCTTACCATCTTCCATCAGCTGTGCAATTTCCAAAACCTTCTGTTTTTCTGTCTTTTCCATACCTATAACCTTCCGTTACTCTTCAGGATCTTTCGATCCCGTATATCCGCCGCGTACATACCGGCCATCAAAATCTTTTCCTAAAATAACAGTAAAATCAACATCGGCAGCTGTAAAAACACCTGCTTCCTCTGGTTTTACTTCTTCATCAACAATATAGTAACAATGAATAAAATTGCCAAGAGCATCAGCCGCTTCTCTGTTACCGATATGATTTATGATAACAGTATGCTCATAATCACTTCTATCCGCATTACCCGTCTGTAAAACATCATACCCTGCACTTTGTAACAAAGCAGATGTATTTCTGGCTAACCCCTGAGTTAAAGTTCCATTATCAATTTCAAGCACATAAACTCTCTTCTGACTAACTTCATCCAAAGTTAAAAGAGATGTTACAGTCTGTTTTACAACATCCTTTATAAGCTGTCCGTTATAATACGGGAACAACAAAGTCTTTCCATCTACAACACGAAGACTTCCTGTTATTGCCTGCGGACTCAATCTGTCAGCATCTACATCAGAAATTTCTTCAATAAGTCTTTTAAGGGTAGCCTCATCAACATTCGAATTAATCTTGGAAGAAAATACTGGAAAATTCTCTTTAGCAAGAATTGTACTTTTATTTTCCCCTAAACCATTCAGAAAACCAACAACTACATTCTGCCGACGTTCTTCTTGATCCGATGAATTCTCATCAGAAAGTATATATTTCATATATACTTTAACTTTTTCTCCATCAAGAGTCACAGCACCACTTGGCAATAACCATCTGGTATTTTCATCTACAACCACATCTACAGGAAAAGGAACAAAAAACTTCATTCCTCCAAAAAGATCTGTCAGCAATTCCAAATTATCTATACCAACATCAATAGAAAAAGGTATATCTATATCTATAAGCTTTTCTATTTCAGATCTATAAACATCTATTCCTTTTTCCTTATATATGGCATCAATTCTATCAACTCGATCAATACTCTTATATATACCACCAGTATTTCCATATATATCTATCAAAGCTGCTTTTCTGGAAACAGGATAATACACAAACACATCTGTTACTAAAGCATTACCTTCTTCATCACTAAAAACCAAGAGCACCTTTACAACTTGGTCATTTTCAATATTAGTCGCTACTTTATCTTTGCGAAGAACAAAAAAGAGAGAGACAGACATCACTATGAGAACTATAAATATCCCCAACAAAAAAAGTCTATTTTTCTGATCTTTAGACATACTCATAAATCACCACCAGAAATACAATCCAACAAAGTTTGTCTATAATCATATGTAAACGGACAAAGCTTCTGTTCTGATTCCGTAACATAATCCATATTTTTCTCAAGTAAAGTAAGGCACAAAGTATTTAAACCCATTCCATTCAAAGATTCCCTAAATTCCTTACTCCAATGTTTTCTTCCAGGCTCTATTCTATCAGATATAAAAAGCAGTTTTCCAAGCTTACAAAAATCCTTTTTTCCTGTAGTGTGATAAGCAACAGCTTCAAGAACATCAGAATCTGTTATAAAAAACTTAGATTTTAACAGAACAGATGCACCCTTTCCATGCAATAACCCTAAGTTAGATTCTTCATATTCTGTAACATCAAAACCACCGGACAAAACAAGTTTTTTAAGTTCTTCTTTGTCCATATTCTTACAAAGATCATGACTCAAACCTGCAAGATACCCTATGTCACTATCATAGTCAAACTTCAAACACAATTCCTGACAAGTAACAGCAACTCTGAGACTGTGCTCATAACGTTCTCTTTTCTCCATAAATTCAGCACACTTTCTGATATCTTCTATCAACTTAACATTCAACTGAGCCATACAAACCTTTGTCCTTAATATACTTAAAAACCTCAGCGCTTACAAGATACTTGAAACTTCTCCCACTAGATATTCGATATCTTATATCCGTTGAACTTATAGTAAGAGAAGGATTATCAACTTTAAGACTTGCTTCAAACAAAGCTTCTTGAGTTAAGTCAAAGCATTTCCTATTTATAGAATCATACTGTCCTTTAGCCTTATTCTTGTGACTAGAATTTTCTTCACCAAAAGGTCGTCTCGCAAGAATCAACTGGCACTTTCTACTTAATTCTTCGGCTCTATGCCATAAATGAAATCCAGCCAGAAGATCGTCTCCCATTATAAAACCTATCTTACCGTCCAAGACCCCTTTATATTTCTCTTCAAGATAACAGATAGTATCATACGTATAAGAGATACCCTTTCTTTCAATTTCGCAGCCTTCGGCTTCAAAACGTTCATCCGAACTACAGGCAAGCCTTACCATTTCCAACCGAACATAAGGATCTACAAACTCATTAAGTTCTTTATGAGGAGGATTATACGTAGGCACAAACAGAATCTTATCATACCCAAGTGAAGAACAAACTTCATCAGCCAAAGCAAGATGACCTATATGTATCGGATTAAAACTTCCACCTAAAACTGCAATCTTCATATATTACATTCCCGGAAACTGTTCTTCCATAGTATCATCCACAGAACGACTTGCCATGAAAGCACTTTTCTCTGCTTTGACCTCTGAGCTATGATATTCCCCAGGATGATGCAAACGATCCATCTTCTCAACAAGATCAATGATAACTTTGCGAGCTTCATCCATATTTTTACGAGCCATAACAGAAACTGCAAGCGCCTGGATTTCAGGATCTTTTTCATGCAACATAGCTATAACTTCCGCCGCTCTTTCCTCAGCACCTTCTACATCTATTTTATTACAGAGAACAATTCTAGGTTTATCAGCAAGACCTGCACCAAACTTTTCAAGTTCATTCAACAGAGAATCATATGCTGTAAGATAATTATCATCACTACAGTCAATCATAAACAAAAGACCTGCAGTTCTACTTATATGCTTAAGAAACCTAATTCCAAGGCCAGCACCATCAGAAGCACCTTCAATGATACCAGGAATATCTGCAATAATAAAATCTTTATCCATATCAACATGGAGAACACCTAAATTAGGAATCTTAGTTGTAAAAGGGTAAGGTGCAATTTTTGGTCTTGCATTAGTAAACAAATCCAAGAGGCTGGATTTTCCTGCATTTGGGAATCCTACAAGACCAATATCTGCCATAACAGACAATTCAATTCTAAGTTCCCGTTCTTCCCCAGGAGCTCCCTTATGCGCATAGCGCGGAGCCTGATTTGTACTTGACTTAAAGTGAACATTTCCCCAGCCACCTTTACCACCTTTGAGAAATAAAAACTGCTCATCTTCACTGTCCGAAGGGAAATCATGAATAACTTCTCCCGTAACATTATCTCGGATAGTAGTTCCAGGAGGAACAGGAATTACTTTATCTTCTCCATCCTTACCATACTTATTCCAACTCATACCATCTGTACCATTCTGAGCCTTAAGTACAGGATGAAATCTTAAATGAGCAAGAGTACGAAGATTACGTTTAACACAAAAATAAACATCACCTCCACGCCCTCCATCTCCACCATTTGGACCACCATTTGGAATATACTTTTCGCGGCGGAAAGAAATACAACCATTACCACCTTTACCTGAACTAACCCTGATTACTGCTTCATCTGCAAACTGAATCATAAAAATACCTGCTATATAATAGAATAAACTAGATGCCAAAGCAGCGTATTTATATGGCATCTAAAAATACAAAAAAAACGCCCGACAAGAAACTCGCCGGGCATTTTATAAATCGGAATACGGATTCAATTAGTTGCTGGCTGCAACTGGTTCAACGCTTACAATCTTACGATTGCGGCTTTCACCGTATTTAACTGTTCCATCAATCAATGCAAACAAGCTGTCATCTCCAGCTCTCTTTACATTGCTACCTGGATGGATACGTGTACCACGCTGTTTAACAAGAATAGATCCTGCTGTAACAACCTCTCCACTGTATCTTTTAACGCCCAAATGTTTAGGGTTTGAATCGCGTCCGTTTTTAGCGCCGCTACCGCCTTTTGATCTTCCCATCTTAGTCCTCCATACCAGATTCAAGCAGAATCGGTATATTATTCTTCGGTAATTTCTCGCAAATGTACATATTCAGGATACTCTTCAGACAAGCTAGTTAAAGCTTCTCTTACAAAATCCGCCATACATTTTAACCGCTCAGTAATTTCTACAGAGCTCACTGAGGCTTCCACACTGAATGCGAGAGTTCCGCGGGAAGCTGTATTAGCATTTACATTAACACCTTCAGTATTTTTAAGGACGTTCAGTACAGTACGCAACACTATAGTTTCAGCTGCACATACAATATCCTTCCCTTTACGGGCAAAAGAAGCATGTCCTAGAGCAGTTACACTTCTAAAACACCCTTCCTTATCACATACCAAAAGTATGTCCGTCATCTTTTATGCTAATTCTACGCTCTTTACAGTTACGTATGTATACTGTTCGCGATGACCGATAAAGCGGTGGTAGTCTTTCTTTGACTTATACTTAAACACCAAAACCTTCTTATCTTTGAAAGTCTTACCAACTTCAACAGTAACTTTAGCACCCTTTACATATGGAGCACCAACAGAAACCTTATCACCGTCACTTACCAAAAGAACTGTGTCGATAGTAACTGTGTCACCTTCCTTAGCATCGTTAATCTTTGCTACCTGGAGAACGGCGTCTTTTTCTGCCTTGTACTGATTGCCTTTATACTCAACAACTGCGTACATGATTTTAACCTCTAAATCTCATATTTGCTGTAAGGAGTAACGGGTTCCTTACCAGCCTAATCACAATAAGTGTAGGTTATCTTATCAAATTTTCAAAAGTTTAGTCAATAGAATTTAATTTGATACAGTAAAATACATTAGATATTCCATACCTAACAACTTTTTAAGGATTATAACATTTTTTTCAAGGAAATATTGTAACACAACATCAAAAAAAAGAGTTATATTCATATACAAGAGCATCGAGCTCCCATAAAAAGCAATTTATATATGGAGGTTTCATGTTAATTATGAAAACTTTAACAAAGAAAATAGCAGGAATTTCTACAGTAGCAGCTATAGCCTTCGGAGCTATAGCTTTATCCTGCAAGGCAAACAATGGATCTGCAAGTGTAGCATATGCCCAAAGCTCACCAGCTGTAAACCTTCCAAAAGAATCTCTTGAAGTAACACAGGCTCTGCAAAATACATTCAGATCAATCAGCAGTCAAGTATTACCAGCTGTAGTTGAGGTTGACGTTACAACAAAGCAAACAGTTCAAACTTTCAATCCTTTTAGAGATTTACCCTTTTTCTTCGGAAATCCAGACGGGAACACCCCAAATACACGAGAATATGAATCAAACGGACTAGGCAGCGGAGTTATCGTACGTAAAACAGGCAAAACAGTTTACGTACTTACAAACAACCATGTTGCAGGCGGAGCAACAAAGATTACAATAAAACTTAACGACGGCAGAAGTTTTGATGGAACACTTGTAGGTGCAGATGACAGAATAGACATCGCCTTAGTTTCTTTTGAAACAGATGATAATAACATTACTGTAGCAAAAATGGGAGACTCTTCTGACGTACAGCAGGGAGACATTGTACTTGCATTGGGAAGTCCTCTCGGATACTTTGCCTCAGTGACACAGGGAATTGTAAGTGCTACAGGCAGAAGTGGAACAAACATTGGCTCCATAAGTGACTTTATCCAGACCGATGCAGCAATCAACCAGGGAAACTCTGGTGGTCCACTTGTAAACATATGGGGAGAAGTAATAGGTATCAATACATGGATTGCTTCTCAATCAGGTGGAAGCCAGGGACTTGGATTCTCTATTCCTATCAATAATATCAAATCTTCCATAGACCAGTTCATCAACAACGGAAAAATCAGCTACGGTTGGATCGGAGTAAGTCTTTCTGAACCTACAGAAGAATACAAGAAAGAACTCGGAGTTGAAAAGTTGAGTGGTGCCATGGCTTCAGAAGTTTTCATTGACGGACCAGCAATGAAGGGTGGAATGCAGGCAGGAGACTTTATAATTGCCCTCAACGGAGCAGAAATCAAGGATGTAGAACATCTCATACGCGAAATCGGCAAGGTTCCTGCAGGAGAATCCCGCACATTTACTGTAATCAGAGGTGGCAAGAAAAAGGAACTTACAATAACTACATCAGAACGGTCAGAAGAAATTGTATCTGACTCAACAAAACTTTGGCCAGGATTTACAGCTTCCCCAATCACTGATGAGATTCGCAAGAAGCTTAACCTCAGCAACAAGGTTCAGGGTATAGTAGTTACTAATGTACAGGCCAAATCTCCGGCTGCAGCTCTCAGATTACAGACTGGAGATATAATTACAGCTGTGAATGACAAGAAGATTTCAAGTGTCAAGGAGTTCTATGAAGCTTTGGATACTTCAACCAACAGCAAATTCTGGTTTGACATCTATTCGGAAGGTCATACAATCAGCACTGCTACATACAAAATAAAGTAACGACCTGATAAAAAAACTGCACGGACAAGAATCTTTACAGGTATTGTCCATGCAGTTTTTGAATATCGATGATGTAAAAAATGAATATCGTCGATGTAAATTTTGAATACTGTCGATGTAAAAAACAAATCTCGCCGATGTAAAAAAGATTACACTAAGATAACTTGCAACTTTCTCCTATCAAATGACAGACTTTTTCAAGGACTTTCTACAACTTTCTTAAGGAGATTACAGAGCTTACTTAAGGGACTTTTGGATCAAAGTTCAGGATAAAACAATCAGAACAGCAGAAATTGATTTATACCAGGCAAAATAAAAAAGTATTTTTTTGTAACTTCAACAATCCTGAAGAGTTTATACAGTATAAGCAAGAGCCTTAGAGACGCTTACTTTTTCTTCATAAACTCCTTATTTATTGGTTCAGCCCTGAGTGTCACTCAGGGCTGTTTTTTTAGAGAATTCTATAATCTGGACATTCAAGTCCGGCAAAAACTTTAACCCTGCAATTTTCATAAGTAACATTTTCTACAAAACTTTGCAAATCCAGAGCATAAGGTGAAAGTATATCATCAGGATTATAACTTGTTTCCACCACGGATTCCTCATTCTCAAAGGCAACTCTACTAAAAGCACCATTAAGAACAACCATATCCTTTACTGCATCAAAATAGTCCAGCTTGTTTTTTTCTTCATACTTCTGTCTAAGAAAAGCCAACTGCATCTTTTCGATATCCTTATGGTCTGTATTTTCTGGATTAAATTCTGTAAACATGGAACAATTATTACACTGTTGCCACTCATCAAAATCAAGGAAGAAAGTCGATGCATCAATTTTCAAAGGTTTGATTACAGTATTAAACCAAGGAACTGCACGACCTGCAGAATAAAACGTACTCAAAGCAAAGGCTAACCCACTACTGAAATCAATATCTTTGGAAGAATAAATGCCAGTACTCTTAGCTGATTTTTTTTCATAAAGTTGAGCAAAATCAATATGGTTAGGATACAAAGTAAGTGCAAAATTAACTCTATCTCTGAAAGCTTTAAAACTGTCACCTGGCTGACAGGCAAAGGACATATCAAACCCAAATACAACTCCTGCATCATTTAACAATTTTGCCTTAGATGAATATAACTTTTTATCAAATAAAAGGTTACCATTCTTGACCGTTCCTTCAAGAGGTATTTCCAAAGAACAATAGAGATTACTTAAAACTCTTACAAAGTTTACATCCAACACAGAAGGAGATACTCGCAAACTTAAGAACACATCCGGAGCGTACGAAACAAAAGCCTTAACTATTTCAGAAAGAACTTTTTTATCATTTGCAATACTAACATCATGGAGCGTAAATTCTGTTATACCTTTCTCTGAAAAATGAGGTATTTCATTCAACAGAGAGACAGAATCAAATTCTATTATCTTGTCTTTATCTGTCATCAGCTAAACTTCTTGATAAATTTACGAAATGCATTCTTGCCTTCAAGATTTCTCTTGAACACACCGGCATCTTCAAGTACACGTGAGAATACAATTCCCACCTCATTTTTGATAATATCATCAATATTAGAAGCATTTATCTGCTCATATTTTGAAGTAAATTCCTTAACCCACTGTGCATGCTTTCCAAGAACTTCATCATTATCAATATCTCTGCCTTCAACAATAGCCTTGCCTAATTGACTAAGCTCATCCTTAAGTCTTGCAGGCAAAACAGCTAATCCCATAACTTCTATCAGACCTATATTTTCCTTCTTAATATGATGAAGATCAGCATGAGGATGAAATACTCCAAGAGGATTTTCGGATGTAGTAATATTGTTTCGAAGCACCAAATCAAGTTCATACTCCCCATTATGCATCCTAGCAATAGGAGTAATTGTATTATGAGGGGTTCCTTCTGTATCTGAAAAAATATACGATGAAGAATCCGTATAACATCTCCAGGCATTCAAGATTTTGTCAGCTAAATTTACTATTCTGTTACTGTTATGGGAAGAAAGTCTAATTACACTCATTGGCCATTTAACTATTCCGCACTGAACATCTTCATACCCTGAAATCTTAAACGTTTCTTCCACGGGAGCTTTTGCCATGGCAAACTCATAATTTCCACCCTGATAGTGATTATGAGTAAGAATTGATCCACCAACAATTGGAAGATCCGCATTACTACCAATTGTATAATGAGGAAATAGTTTCACAAAATCAAAAAGACTCATAAAAGTCTCTTTATTTATCTTCATAGGTGTATGCTCATAGCTAAATACAATGCAATGCTCGTTATAGTATACGTAAGGACTGTACTGTAATCCCCATTCTTTTCCTGCAAGTTTTATTGGTATAATACGATGAGTCTGACGAGCCGCATGATTAATCCTACCTGCATAACCAACATTTTCCTTGCACAAAAGACATGCAGGGTACCCCCCTTTAGGAGCATTCAAGGCAGCAGCTATAGCTTTAGGATCTTTTTCCGGCTTACTAAGGTTAATAGTAATATCTATCTCACCATATTCTGTCTTCGTCTTCCATTTTACATCTTTACATACTCTATAACGTCTTATATAATCTGAATCCTGACTGAACTTATAATACCAGTCAGTAGCTTCCTTAGGGGATTTACGATAGAGGGAAATAAATTTATTTTCTATTTCACTTGGGCGTCCCACAAGACATCCCATTATCTTTGTGTCAAAGAGATCTCGGTTTACAACACCATTATTATCAAAAATTCCCTTTTCACCCGCATAAGTAAGTAAAGCTGCAAGAATACTTTCAAGTTCTTCAACTTTCACGGAAGGAATTAAAGACTGCTCCTCATTTTCAAATCCATCCAAGGCAAACATTTCAAGTAGACGATTTTGGGTATATATTACATCTTCTTTTTCGATAAGTCCTGTAGTAAGTCCATATGCCACAAGACGATTAATATTCTGGTAGATAGTCATAAGTTCATAATAAAAATTATAGAATAAGATGTCAAGAAAACTTAACTGATATTGATAGTATAACTATCAATATCAGTTAAAATCTCTAAAAATTGCAATTATCAGAGATGCCCATGTTTTTTTTGCAGAACTTAAATTCATTTCTATGATATATTAAGTCTATTATGAAACATTTTATTACAAACTTATTATTATTCATTTCTGTCATTAGTGTTCATGCCCAGGAAGAGATATCCCAGTTTTATGAAAACCTGGTAATTCCTTTATGTCCTGCAATTACCAGCCATTCAAACGATGTAGAAGACCATGAAGTCCACACTTATTCAGGATTTACATTATGCTACCGGGAAAGCTATGAACAACCTGAATGGGTAGCTTATGTACTTACCGCCAAAGAAACAGAAAGTGTCATGAACAGAACTGATGACTTTAGACCTGATCCGGCAATATCAACAGGATCTGCAGACTTGAATGACTACAAGAAATCAGGCTATGACAGAGGTCATCTTGCTCCTGCTGCAGATATGGAGTGGAGCGAAAGAAGTACCAGGGAAAGTTTTCTTATGAGCAATATGTCCCCACAGACTCCTAGCTTCAACCGTGGAATATGGAAGAAACTTGAAGACATGGTAAGAGATTGGGCTCAATCATATGGATTTGTCTGTGTAGTAACAGGGCCTGTGCTTGAAAAAGACAACAGTGAATATCAGTATATAGGCTCCAATAAAGTTTCTGTGCCAGAATATTACTACAAGGCTCTATTGTCTCTAGATAAACATGGCAACTATAAGACAATAGCATTCATAATCCCAAATACAAAATGTTCTGACAGCATATGGAATTATGCAGTAACAATAGATGCCCTGGAAGAAAGAACAGGACTGGATTTCTACTCTATGCTGGATGATTCTGTAGAGGCAGCCTGTGAAAAAAGTTTAGACATACAAAACTGGCAATAACTGCCACCATACAAAAAAAACTCCGGAAACCCGGAGTTTTTTTTGTAGAACTTAAAAAGCTTATGCCTCTTCAGAAGTATAATTAATCAAAGTAGTTACAGTCATTGGTTCAAGAACCTTTTCATAATTGAGCATTGGAAGCCCAATAACCCCAAACACATCCGTAACTTTAGCACCACCCTGTTCGATAAGATTCTTAGCAGCATTTAATGTA
The DNA here is from genome assembly GCA_045616545.1 of Treponema sp. Lineage (GTDB taxonomy): Bacteria > Spirochaetota > Spirochaetia > Treponematales > Treponemataceae > Treponema_D. The sequence continues at coordinate 105,797 of JAZLGX010000025.1, forward strand.
CCACCTGTAGCAACAAGATCATCTACAAGAAGAATATTCTGTCCCTCGTTGATGTCTGTAACATGAACCTCAATTTCAGCATTACCGTACTCAAGGGCATATTTGCAGTTATAGGTTTTTCCAGGAAGCTTACCTTTCTTACGAATCAAAATCAGAGGAATACCCATTCTCTCAGCAAATGGAGCAGCAAAAATAAATCCACGAGATTCAATTCCAGCAACAGCATCAATCTTTTTATCCCTATAGATTTCTACCATTCTGTCTATACAATACTTGAACTCTGCAGGATGACGAAGAATTCCTGTAATGTCGTAAAAAAGAATACCTGGTTTTGGATAATCAGGAACACGCCCGATAACCTTGTCTAATGTCTCAAAATCTTTATCCATATGCCTATCCATAAAGAAATTTATTTTTTACCAGATACTGTACGTATAGAACCCATTCTAAGACGCTTTTCTCTGGTATCAGCTAATAGGGATTGAAGCATTTCTGCATTCTCAGTCTCTATCGCAACCTTAAAATCATCCATTTTTTGCTGAAAATTGTCAATATGTTCTACAAGCTTTTCTTTGTTGGATATGAATAACTCAGTCCATAAGGGAGCATTAATCATAGCAATACGGGTGAGATCCTCAAAACTTCCCCCACCAAATGCAGTTATTTCAGGATCTTTTGCACTCTGAACCAAGGCAGAAGCTATAACATGACATAATTGTGATGTAAAACCTATCTTATAGTCATGCATATCACAAGTCGTCTCTGTTATACGGGTAAATCCCATTTCTGTAATGAGATCTCTCATCATATTGAGATTATCTTCCCTGTTGAAATATTGAGGTACAAGAATATAATTGTGATTAATAAAGAAATCAGCACTGGAATGTGCATATCCTTCCTTTTCTCCTCCGGCCATAGGATGACCTATTATAAAATCCACATCATTTCTTAGGATCGATGGAAGCTCTTTTTCAAAAATACCTTTTACACCACTTATATCAGTCACAACAGCACCACTTTTGAAATAATCCCTGTTTACCTTGAGAAAATCCAAAGTAGCATGAGGATAAAGACAAATAAACACAACATCACACAAAGGAAGCATTTTTTGAACACAATCAGATGTATAAGTTTCGTCGACAACACCTTCTGCCTTACTTGATTCAAGACATGCAGTACTTCTATTGCAAGCTAGAACTTTACCCTTTGCTCCACTCATACAAAGCACATTATTGCGAATTGCCTTAGCAAGCGACCCGCCCATTATACCAAGTCCAACGATTCCATAAGTAAGATTTTTTAATTCAGTCATCTTTATCCTCTATAACAATATTAAAGCAACTTCAAGTGCCATCAGGTAATCTAAAGTTACTTAGATAGTCTTATTCTCTATCTGAGCGTACTTGTTAAGTTTATCACATATTTCTTCAAACTGTATAGGAGTCAACTGCTGGCTGGCATCACTCAAGGCTTTTTCTGGATTACAATGAACCTCTATCTCAAGTCCATCACAACCAACTGCAACAGCTCCTTGAGCCAAAACACCTACCATCCACCTAATACCACAAGCATGACTTGGATCTACAATAACAGGTAAATGACTTACTTTATGTAAATACGGAACTGCACTCAAGTCCAAACAATTACGAGTATAATTATCATATGTACGTATACCACGTTCACAAAGAATTACATTATCATTACCATTTGCCATGATATATTCGGCAGACATAAGCAGTTCTGTTATTGTACCTGATAACCCCCTTTTTAAAAGAATAGGTTTACCTGCATGCCCCAATTCTTTCAAAAGGTCAAAATTTTGGAAATTACGTGCACCAACTTGAATTAAATCTACATCTTCAAAATACTCAAGTTCAGATATTGCCATAAGTTCAGTACAAACAGGTAATCCCGTTGCTTTTTTTGCCTTAGACAAAAGATCAAGACCTTCTTTACCCATTCCCTGAAAACTATAAGGACTGGTACGAGGTTTATATGCCCCACCCCTAAGAATACGTGCACCAGCTTTTTTTACTGCAATAGCTGCATCCATTATCTGCTGTTCACTCTCTACAGAACAAGGACCTGCAATTATAGGAACAGTATTATGATCTCCTATAGTGCAAGATATTACACCTTTCTGGCCTGCTCCTACAGTTACTACTGTATCCTGAGGATGAAACGACCTTGATGCCATCTTGTAGGGAGCTGACACTCGTTCCGCACTTTCTACAATGTCATTTGCAAGAAAATCATCTATATCAAGTTTAGACGTATCACCCAAAAGACCAATAATTGTCTTATCCACACCTTTTGAAATATGTACACCAAGTCCTTTTTCTTTTACACCCTCGACAAATTTTTCTACATCCTTATCGCAGGCTCCTTTTTTTAAAACAACAATCATTTATAACCTCCGTTTAAACAAAAAAAAGGAACCTTCCTTTCTAGGAAGGTTCCTCATATCTACCAATAATCAAGTGCTATGCAAATCACTTAATCAAAAGTATACCTTCCGACTGAACGAAGAAAAAATAATAAAAAGTAAAATAGAAGAATGTAAAGAACCATTCAACACGAGAAGTACTTAATTTTTCTACCAGACGGATAAAGTTTGTCATAGCTACTACAACTATAACTCTATAAATATACATAGTCAAGTTAATTTTGTGAATATTTATCCTAATATTCATTTTCTAAAGTTAAAATACCTTTTATCCGTAATACTAAATATAAATGGACTTGATTATGAAAAAACAGCTTAAATTTTTAGTATTAATTTGCTCTTCACTTGTGTTGTATTCTTGTGCGTCAATAGACAGATCAGGAATTGATACCCAGTCGCAAAAAAATGATAGACAGGAAACACCTTCTGAATCGTCAAAAAAACCGGAAGAAACAAAGAACATAAACGAGAAAGTTATTGCAATAAACAACCAGGAACCAGAGGGCGAAATATATACGCTGGAAAGTTTTGAAGATGGGAATTTCTGGTATGGGGAAGGAGAAGAAAATCCTGAATTAGACAGTGCATTTTCCGCATCTCTTTCAGAAGATTGGTTTACAGCAGGTGCTTATTCAGGCAAATGGGAATTCAAAACAACATCATCAAATCATCACGCAAGTTTCATTACAGATGCACCTATCATTTCAAACTGGACTGATGTAAAATATCTTGTAGCAGATATCAACAATACATCAAACTCAGTTATATCCCTTAAACTGAAAATCATTACAAATGACGGGAACTTCACTGACATTTACGAAACGCAAAGCATAAACCTTGGGATTGGACACAATACAAACGTAATATACGACTTGACCCATGATCTCAAACTTAACAACCAGACAACAAACGTTATAATCGATGCAGAATCCATCTACAAAGTAGTCTTTGAGATAACAAATACTACTAAAGGAGGTGTTATCTATATCGATTCTATACGACTCGTAAAATAACTACTCAGATTTTGTCAAAGTTATAGGACGGGTTTCTGCAGGTTGAAATCCATTTGGGTTGACTCTATACTCCTGAAACGAAACAATATCTCTATCAGATTCAGAGGAGGCTTTTGAATAAACACAAAGATATGTCCCATCGAAGATTTTTTCACCTGTAATTTTTCTAAACTGTATATACTCGACAGAAGAAGACGTCAAAGTTGTATAGGAACCTTGCGATACAGTATTTTCTCCTGAAACTGTATATCTACCATTGGAAAAATCAACAAATCTTCCATCTGAAAGCTTCCAACGGCCAATCTGTTCAATTACATTAAGATTGTTTGAGATTTTTTTCTCAGAATGTTTTTCATTATAATCCGACAAAATAGCAGAACCACTTTTCTTATAATCGCCATCCCATACATTACTCTCACTTATAATCATTCTGACATCATCTTGTATACGCAAGTGTATTTCATCCACCGTTTTTAAGGAAATATCTATACGTCGCTGCAAATTCTCTATATCAAGATTTGTTGTAGTAACATACATACCATTACGTCTAATTGTACTTTTCAGCCATGAATATACCTCTTCAGATTCACCTAATAGAAATATAATTTCTGCAGATTCCTTATCAAAAAATAGATATTGAAAACTTCCATCACTGTTAGTCTTATACCACAGTCCTTCCAGAAAATTACTGAAAGTATCCACAGTTCCATCTTGTATACGAGCAAGTTCTGCAGCAGCTATTTTACTTCCGGCAACTCTTACAGTCTCAGCCAATTCATATTTGCCACTACTACTGTTCCACTCATACCTATACTGCAGTTGATCAGTACTATTAGCATTCGACATATCAGAGTTATAAACCCATATAGGATAGCTTGTACCTTTTGCATTTGACCTTTCATATGCATCATATCTATCCAACTGCTGAATATATACCGACCCATCTCCTTCTAGATTCACAATATTATTTATATTTACATTCCCGTTTTTCTTAGTTATGAAATATGCTTGCAAAACAGAATTTCCATTATCTCTGAATCCTTGGAAAACAAGAGCAGTCCTATGATCCCCTGTCAAATCCAATCCGGTATAAGTAAAAGTTCTTGTCTGGCTAATTTTAGTTTCTATAGCCCCAACTCTTTCATATTCACTTTTCTTTGAATTGTATAAACCAATAAGAATAGTTATATAGGGACTCGAACTCTTCTTTATTGCATTAACCTGATCTTCATACCCGTCTCCATCAAAATCCATGCTAACTACACCTACAAGAGATTCATCCTGTTTTAGATTCAATAGAGAAACAATAGCATCATCATCGATAGTAGCAGCAGTATCAATTACAATCTTACCTCTTTCTTCATTTACCTGAGGAGTAACAAGAACAGCTTCCGTACTGGCATTATCACTTGTATTCAGATACTTTGTGGATACAAAAAAAACAACAAGGGCAGATATTATCATTATAAACAAAACTGGTACAATCTTCTTATGCATATTGATAATAATACAATAAGAAAGGGCAATTTGCAATTATACTTAAAAGCACATTGCAAATTGCCCTTATTTTATAAGTAAAGATACATCATTCACTTAGCTAGAACTGCATGTAAGATTCCTAGCCCCTCATCGATATTTTTATAAGGAATATTCAATGGCGGAACAAGTCTCAATGTATTAGACCCTGCAGTAGAGAACAGAAGTCCCCTTTCAAGACACTCTTTTTCAACTTCTACAGGATTCTTTGTTACTTGAATACCTGTCATAAGACCAAGACCACGAATATCAGTAATACAACTAAGATTCCATTTAGCAATCTGGCCCCGCATATATTCCCCTTTTTCCGTTACACGAGCAAGAAAATCAGGAGACCTTAAAGTCTTCAAAACAACTCTTGCAGCAGAACAAGCTAAAGGATTCCCTCCAAATGTTGACTGATGATCCCCTGCAACAAAAACTCCAGCCGCTTTACCACGGAACAAACAAGCTCCCATTGGGACTCCGCCAGCAATTCCTTTTGCAAGAGTAACAACTTCTGGATTAAACATAAGCTGTTCCGATGCAAGAAGACTACCAGTTCTACCCATACCAGTCTGTACTTCATCAGCTATAACAATAGCACCTGCTCTACGAGCTGCATTTGCTGCAGCCTGAGCCCATTCAGGATCCAAAGGTATTACACCACCTTCTCCCTGGACACACTCCATCATAAGAGCACAAGTTGTATCATCAAATGCAGTCTTAAGCGCCTCATAATCATTAGCAGGAATAGACTTGAACCCATCAGGATATGGAGCAAAACAGTCTGCATGAAATTTATCCTGACCAGTTGCCTTTAGGGTTGCAAGGGTTCTTCCGTGAAAAGAATTCTCGAGAGTTACTATAGTCTTTCTTTTTGGACCACCATTAAGCTGTCCGTACTTACGAGCAAGTTTTATAGCTGCTTCATTAGCCTCACATCCGCTATTACCAAAATATACACCTTCAAATCCCGTTGCTTTAAGAAGTTCATCAGCATAGGCATTACCAACATCACTGGTAAAGTAATTACATATATGCATCTCTCTTGCAGCCTGCTTCTGTACAGCTTTAACAAGTGGCTTATAATTATGCCCAAGAGAATTAACCGCAATACCTGCAAGAAAATCAATATATTTTTTTCCATTCACATCTGTAAGAACAGATCCTTTGCCAGATGCAAATGTTATATCAAAAGACCCATAATTATTTACTATCTGTTTATTTCCCATCTTCTTTTCCTCTTTGGATTAGTAAATCATTGTACCGATACCACGATCAGAGAACATCTCTATCAAAAGAGAATGTGGTACACGACCGTCAATAATATGTGTTCGAGGAACTCCACCTTGACATGCAAGCATACAACACTCAATCTTTGGTATCATACCACCAGCGATTATACCATCTTTGACAAGACCGTCAACATCACTTAGCTTGATTCTCTGGATAAGACTTCCAGGATTATTTATATCTTTGAGAACACCTGGAACATTAGTAAGCTGAACAAATTTTTCCGCCCCTAAAGCTACAGCTATCTTAGCAGCCGCAGTATCAGCATTGATATTATATCTGTTTGTATCACCATCTTCACCAAGAGCTACTGTAGAAACTACAGGAATAAATCCCTGACTAAGAAGCGACTGGATAATTTCTGGATTAACTTGTGTAACTTCACCAACGTAACCGTAATCAGTATCATCCTTGTTAATTTTCTTAGCTCGTATAAGTCCAGAATCCACTCCGCTTAAACCTACAGCCTTTCCACCCTGCTGTAAAAGGATACCAACAATATCCTTATTAAGTTTACCGGTAAGGACCATCTGAACAACTTCCATAGTTTCTTCATCTGTATAACGGAGTCCATTAATAAATTTACTTTCCTTACCAATCTTATCAAGCATATGATTGATTTCAGGACCACCACCATGGACAAGTACAACATGGATACCAATGGTACTCAGAAGAACAATATCTTCCATAACACAGCGCTTAAGTTCTTCGTTAAGCATAGCATTGCCACCATACTTTACAACAACAGTTTTACCACACCACTGCTTAAAATAAGGTAAAGCCTGAACAAGTACATCAGACCACGTATTATTATCAAGCCTTGGATCTATATTATTAACTTCATTTTCCATTTATTTACTCCAAATTATTATGTTCTGTAATCTCCGTTAATCTTTACATAATCATATGTAAGGTCGCACCCCCACGCTGTACCCTTTGCGTTACCATCTTCGATAGTAACATTGATGGTCACTTCATCTTCAGACAAGATTTCTTTTGCAAGGGCTTCATCAAAATCAAGCGGTACACCATGGTCAAAAACCATTATTTCTTTTGAAACACCTTCATTATCTCCCATAATATCCGTAAAACCATGACGTTTTGCACCAACAATACTTTCAAAACATACAGAAGTCTTTTCTGGAGTAAATTCTGCGCCACTATACCCCATCGCACAGAGAATACGTCCCCAGTTGGCATCTTTACCAAAGAATGCAGCCTTAACAAGACTCGAAGATATTATACTCTTAGCAAGAACACGAGCTGTAGTCACATCTTTAGCTCCTGTTACATTACATTCGATAAGACGTGTTGCTCCTTCTCCGTCGCCTGCAATTTTCTTTGCCATCTGAGCATTGATTGCATTTAGAGCATCTACAAAAGCATCATAATCATCACCCTCTTCTGTAATCTCAGCATTACCAGCCATACCATTTGCAAGAATCGTAAGAGTATCATTTGTAGATGTATCCCCATCAACAGAAACACAGTTGTATGTGCCTTCAACACTGTTTCTCAAAGCCTTTTCAAGCATAATAGAACTTATAGCACAGTCAGTTGTCATGAAAGCTAGCATTGTTCCCAGGTTAATATGAATCATACCACTACCCTTACACATTGCACCGATATGTACTTTCTTACCACCAATGACAGTTTCAACAGCACATTCCTTATAATGAGTATCTGTAGTCATAATAGCAGTTCTAGCTTCTTTATGCCCTTCCTTACTGAGACCAGACACAAGACGCCCTATATTTTTTTCAATAACCTCTACATTAAGTTGCTGACCAATTACACCTGTAGAACATACAATTACGTCATCTGCATTAATATGCAGTTCCTTAGCAGCAGCCTGAGCCATTCGGAGTGCATTACGGGCTCCCTGCTCACCTGTACAGGCATTTGCATTTCCACTATTTGCAATTACAGCCTGACAAACACCGTCAGCGATATTTTTCTTTGTAAGCTTAACACTTTCAGCCTTAACTCTATTCTGAGTAAACATACCAGCAACGGTACATGGCTTTTCGCTAAAAATTAAAGCAGTATCATTCTTGGTACGGCCAGCCTTGATTCCACATAAAATTCCATTGGCAGTAAAACCAAAAGGAGATGTTACACCACCGTCAATAAACTGCATACTTATACACTCCTAAGTAACAAATTTCTATAATTATTATATCATAACATAATGAATATACAACACATTGTAAATACATTAGTGATTTTTTTATTCAAAGTAATACATTCATAAAAAGTATTACTTATTACAAATAGACAAGATTATTATATGTATTACAATATAATACAAAGGAGTGTGACAGAAATTATGATTGGACAGTTAAAAACTTATCTTGTCATCGAGTGGGAAGATGCTAACAAGACAAAAATAAAGAAATATCGCGTTTATTTTGAAGACCAATACCGAGAAGCTCATAAATACTGGAGTACACTGAAATACCCAAAATCCATAGAACTTACGGTACTCGAGAACGTATAAGATACGTTTCAAAAATGAATATTTATAAAAAAGGCAGAGTCGTAAACATCATCCAAACTCCGCCTTTTTTCTTTTTTTAGAATGTAGCTAATGTACGTTCAACACGCTCAATAGACTTATCAACTCCAAGAATAAGAATAGAACCCATAAGTGGAGGAGAAACACGGCTACCTGTTACAGCCATACGTATAGGCATCATGAAATCACCCAGCTTAATTCCAAGTTCTTCAGCATACTGCTTAGCAAGAGCTTCACTTGCTTCATGATCAAGAGTAGGCAGAGCCTTAATGAAATCCTTGGACTTTTCCAGAACTTCCTTGGTCTTAGAAATGTCAAGTTTTTTAGGAACAATCTGATCTACAGATGGAACTGCAGGCTCTGTAAAGAGGAAGTGAACCATTTCAGCAGCATCAGTCAAGAACTTAAGACGTTCCTTAATCAAAGGCATAAGTTCCAAAAGCTTTTTCTTTACATCAGCGCTTGACATGTTCATACTTGCGTCAACACAGTATGGTTCCCCATCATCACCCATAGCAACACCAGAGAATTCAGGTCCTACTTTTGGCTTAGGCTGTGGATTATCAGGATTTATCTCAAGAGTAGCATCTCCTGTTCCTGTAATGAATGGAAGAACCCAGTTATAAAGCTCTTCATCAGAAAGAGCACGGATATACTGACCGTTGTACCATTCAAGTTTTTTATAGTCAAATACAGCCGGAGCCTTATTAAGATGTTCAAGCTTAAAGTTTGCTGCAAGTTCTTCAAGAGAATACATATCTTTTCCGTCTTCATAAGAACAACCAAGCAAAGCTACATAATTAACAATAGCCTGTGGAAGATATCCACGAGCACGGAATTCATTGAGAGATGTAGAACCATGTCTCTTAGAAAGCTTTTTACCATCGGAACCGTTTACCATTGGAAGGTGACAGAATTCTGGATGTTCCCACCCAAATGAACGATACATCTGTACGTGAAGAGGTGTAGAAGGAATCCACTCCTGAGCACGCATAACATGGCTTACCTTCATCATATGATCGTCTACAATATTAGCAAGATGATATGTAGGGAAACCATCACTTTTCAAAAGAATTGGATCAGGAGAAATATCTTCATTTTTCCAGACAATATCACCCAAAAGGTGATCCTGGAACTTTGTTTCTCCCTCGAGAGGCACCTTAAGACGGATAACATAAGGTTTTCCAGCTTCAAGATTTGCCTTTACTTCTTCCGGTGTAAGGTGACGGCAATTACGGTCATATCCAGGAGGAAGCTTGTTTTCAGTCTGAATTTTACGGATGCGTTCAAGGCGTTCTGAATCACAGAAACAATAATAAGCTTCTCCCTTATCAATCAGTTCCTGAGCATATTTTTTGTATAAATCAAAACGTTCACTCTGAACGTATGGGCCATATTCTCCGCCCTTGTCTCCACCTTCATCCCAATCAATACCAAGCCAAGCCATAGTATCATAGAGGTTCTGAACATATTTCTCGTCGTATCTTGTGCGGTCTGTGTCTTCAAGACGCAAAATAAACTTACCGCCCTTAGAACGTGCATAAAGATAATTGAAAAGTGCAGTTCTTACTCCACCGATATGCTGCATACCAGTTGGAGAAGGTGCATATCTAACTCTAACTTCGTCAGACATTATAATACCTCGAAAATAAAAATCCCTAGTATTATAAAGAGATATAGATGTTTATTCAATATGACAAAAAAAACAAAGCCCCCGAATTTTACGAGAGCTTTGCTTGATTATAAAGTATTATATCTGATTCAACGCAGAAACAACGGCATCTATACCTGCCCTACCAATATTTGTACTCTTTCCAGCGCCCCAATACTGATTTCCATCTTCACAAGTAATCTGAACATAAGCTATGGCTGATGTATCATTTCCCTTTCCTATACTGTGCTCATGGAATGCTGTTACACTGAATTTAGGAGCAGGAGTAATCTTCAGCGCATTTGTAAAAGCATCAATAGGACCGTTACCTTTATCACCAACTGTATAACTTTCACCTTTCCACACAACAACACCACGGCACGCAGCCTGCTCTGAAGAATCAATAGAAGAACCTTCTATGTGAGTTTCTGCCAAGTCTTCTATAAAGAGATTATTTGAGTTTTCAAGCCATTGTTTGACAAAAATATTATATATCTCACTACTCTTAAGCTCTCTCTGTGCTTCATCAGCAGCAGTCTTTACAACTTCTCCCAATACAGGATGCATAGACTTCGGCAGGGCAATACCATATTCTTCCTCAAGAATATAAGCAGCACCTCCTTTTCCGGACTGACTGTTGATACGGATAATACCTTCGTACTGACGACCAATATCATGAGGATCGATATAAAGGTATGGAACATCCCACAAAGCATTCTTATCCATCTTTGTTCTGGCAGCCATACCTTTTCTGATTGCGTCCTGATGGCTTCCACTAAATGCGGTAAATACAAGTTCACCTGCATAAGGTGTACGAGGACTTACTTCCATACCGGTAAACTTCTCGTAATCATTTCTTACATCCGTAAGATCATGAAAATCCAGCTCAGGATCTACTCCCTGACTAAACATATTTAAAGCCACATTTACTATATCAAGATTGCCTGTACGCTCTCCATTACCAAAAAGACAACCTTCAACACGGTCAGCCCCTGCCAAAAGAGCAAGTTCACAACTAGCAACACCAGTTCCCCTGTCATTATGACAGTGAGTACTAATGATTACATTTTCTCGATCTGTAATATTATTGGCAAAATACTCGATACTATCAGCATAAACATTAGGTGTATAACACTCTACTGTAGTAGGGAGGTTCATAATAATCTTCTGTCCTTCAACCTTGCCCCACTCATTCTTTACAGCCTCACAGACTTCCACCGCATAATCTATTTCTGTCATGGAAAAACTTTCAGGAGAATACTCAAGTCTGATACGCTTACGGTCTTCAGCTGTCATACAGCTTTTAATACACCTGACACCATCTATGGCAATCTGCTTGATTTCTTCCTTTGATTTGTTAAATGTATATTTACGCTGGGCAGGACTAGTTGAATTATATATATGGAATATTACACTTGGAGCACCCTTGATACATTCCATTGTCTTTTTTACAAGAGCTTCCCGAGCCTGACATAATACTTGGATTGTTACATCTCCAGGAATGTGATTTTCTGTAATAAGACGTCTGCAAAACTCATATTCCGTATCACTTGCAGCAGGAAAACCTACTTCAATTTCCTTGAAGCCAAGCTTTACAAGTTTATCAAAGAATGCAAGCTTTGTTTCTACACCCATCGGATTTACAAGAGCCTGATTACCATCTCTCAAATCTACAGAACACCAGATAGGAGCCTTGAGTATCTGATTCTGAGGCCATTTTCTTTCAGTCAATGGAATCTGATCCATAGGCTTGTACTTACCATTTGATTTCATTCCTGTCATTCTTTAATTCTCCCGTTTCTAAAAATAAAAAAAACCTGTTGCCGAAGCAACAGGTCTGTAATAACAAAGTCATATACAATACAACTACAACAAAACCTATCTCCGGCTCTTCTTAGAGGAATCTAGTAGTGTTAGTAGCAATGATGTATTGTTCATAATTATTTTATACATTTTAGAATTATTTATGTCAAGTAAAGAAACTTTAATTATACAAAAGTTACCCCAATTGACTGAACAGACGATTCAATTCATAGATAAATTCCTCAGTTGATACCTTAAGTTGTTTCAAAAAGCTATTTTCTTCCAGCTTACCAATTACAGCTTCTTTTTCCTCCTGATTTCTGAAAGTAACACTCCTGTAATGGTCAGAATAATCCTTGGCTCTGGAAGATACAGAAGAATCCAACATATTCTTTGCAACCTCAGTTACATCAGCAATAAGCTTGTCAAAATCAACCTTATCAAAAGAACTTACAGGTTTTGAATATAAATATTCCAAGAGATATAACGCATACCTTGCCTTATAATTTATATAATTCTTCTGGCAATCATCATAAAAGATATGCACCTGCCGCCAGTTTTCAATAGAATTATTCTTAATAAGACAGAATAATTCTGAGATTTTCTCCTCAGGAATTACTTGTCCACCTGCATTTATCCATCCGGTATATAATTCAATCTCAAAAATCTTTTTTATTCCATCAAGATCAAGACATTCCTTGCCATTCAACCTACACCAGTCCATGATACTCTCAACCGCAAAATACTTACAAATAGATCGGTATTGGCCATATCCTTGGAAAGGCTTTACAAGTTCAGCTCCATATTTTTTCTGGCTCTCAGAATCAAAAAGTTTTACTTTTGATGTTTTATTCTTATGAATATAATCCTTAGCTATAACATAACGTTCTTCGTCATAAACAGCTTTGCTTATACGTATCCGGTATTCCTCTAGTAGTTCAGGCTTATCATTAAATACCGTCGCATCACGGCATATTTGTTCAGGATAACTCAAATATTCTGCCGTAAGATTTACAATTCTATCTATAGCTTTGATAACTTCCTGTATTGTATCAGGCGCAAGAGGATTAGTTTCTATGTGTTGAACCTTTACGACACGCTTATCTCTAGAAGCAAACTTAAACTTATTGCGAACAATGGCAAACATGTTATACAAAAACCAATAGCCTGGAATAATCGAAATTTTTTCACTATCTTTGTTTGTCCCCACCAGGCTAAATGGATATGTTATATCAAGTTCCCTAGAATAATTACCCTTGGATACAAGAACAAAAGATGCAAATCTGGAATCAAATTTAAAGTTGGTACATAGCCCCGGCCAGAAACCACGACCTGCAATCATTTCTCCATCCGGAGAACGGGAATTATGATTGGAACCTATAGTTGCATTAGACGCAATGTTGCTCTGTCCTTGTACTGTCGAAGCTATAAGGAATGACGAATTATGATGCTGTTCATGGAACGGAAATATAAGATTGTTAAGAAGTTCACAGCAAGATACAGTGGAATTATCTCCAAGAACAGAATTAAGAAGTCGAGCTCCGTACTTAAGCTGACAGTTACGTCCAATAACAAATCTTACAGCAACAGCCTGATAGAAAACATGGCTTCCGTATCCCATGATACCATTAACCATCTCCACCCCCTCACCTATCTGACTAGGCTCTTCAGGACTGGACAAAACAGTTATGTTCTTAAGCTTAAAAGCTCCCTTTATATATGAATTACGACCAATCTTTGCATCCTTTATAAGAGTACAGTTCTTAATTACAGCATCATCCTCCACGACACCATACGTATCATTTGCCTTACTCGTACCAAATTCCGTAAGTTCAATAAATCGTGTCATAAGAGCACTGTCTTCCCGATATCTTGACCAAAGGAAAGCATCAGAAGGAATCATTTCCTCAAAAGCAAGAACAGCTCTTCCGTCATTTTCATTACCGACACCAATCCATATCCTATTGGACTCAGGTTCATCTTCCTTTATTATCCCGACACCAAATTTAGAGTGATTAGTACAGCTTAACTCCTGCACATTAAAAAGCATGACTCTTGATCCGATATGATAATTGCAAAGATAACTGACATTATTGATTACACAATCATCTCCGGTTACAACATCACACAAAAGAGAATTACGGATTCCCACATCAAGTATAAGATCGTGAAATTGAAGTCTTGCCTTAGTTATTCTTCCTAATACGACATAACCATTAAATACAGAATTATAAACACAGTCCGGACAAAACTCTCCGTCAACATCACTTACATACACATTTTTCCAAGAAACATCCTCACTTACATTTCTATTTCTTACAAGTATATCGATTTCTTGATCTGTCAGGTGCCTTTTATTCTTTAACAAAGCCTCTGGTATATCATTGATTGCATTATTATCATTTATTGCTGTTACTACAGGCATACAGTCCCCATTTATAAAAAGTAAATAGCATTATATGACATAATATTATAATTTCAAACAGGAAATATCTGTTTTTTTAGTAACATTTTCGTTTTTTTAGATGATTCTCTATCATTCATATGTGCATGTTGATTTCTTAACCTGCTAAAAAACCTTACGCATATCAATAGGCGTCAGAACATAATCCATAAGTATATCAGTAGATTCTATAGGAATATCATCAACAATTTGCTCTTCAAAGGCAAAGGCAATTTTACACACCTGAGGTTTATCCTCCAGATATCGATCATAAAATCCTTTACCATGACCAAGCCTCTTTCCAGACCATGTAAAGGCCATTCCAGGTACTATCATAGCTATTGTTTTGTCCTTGTAATCATCTGCGGAAAACTTTCTGCAAAACTCTACCTTAGGCTCCATTATACCCCATTGACCACGTTCCAACTGAAAACAAATATCTGAAGACTGCCCAAGAATATAAAAATCCATCTGACTTGTTCCACTGACAGTTTTAGGAAGGGCAACAGTCTTGCCATCTCTGACAGCGGATTCTAATATAAAACGGGGATTTATTTCCCCGGGCATTGCATAATATGAAAGGATAATATCACTGTGCCTGTATAAATCACAGGCTACAAAGGATTGCGATGCCTTAAAACTCTGCTCTTCTATAAAACTTGAGTCCAAGGACGACAACATAGACCTGACTGCTCTTCTCAATTGGGATTTTTGCTGTTGCATAAAACAATATTAGCACTTATCATTTATGTATGAAAGATGCGTTTATTAGCTGCAGAACACAGGAAGGTTCCCCTAACTGGGAACAATGTATAAAACGAGAAACACCATTATATAACCGGGGTAACGGCATCCGTTCAGATTTTGAGAGAGACTACACAAGACTTATCCACTGTCAAGCTTTTAGCCGACTTAAGCATAAGACACAAGTCTTTAATGCACCAAAGAATGATCATATATGTACCCGTATGGAACATGTAATGCATGTAGAGAGCGTTTCCGGGACCATAGCAAAATATCTTGGACTTAATACTGAACTTACAAGTGCCATTGCAATCGGACATGATATCGGACATGCTCCTTTCGGACATACTGGAGAAGACATATTAAACTCCCTCATAAAAAATCAGAATGAAGGAATCAATGCTCCCAAGAAGTTCTGGCACGAAAGGAATTCCCTTTTTCTTGCGGATTATATTGAGATCCTCAGAGACCCTGAAGGTAATGCTAAAAACCTTAACCTCACTTATGCTGTAAGAGATGGACTTATCTGCCACTGTGGAGAGATTGACCAGCAGGGACTTAAACCTAGAAGTCAGGCAATCAATCTTTATGATATAAAGCGCCCCGGTTACGTACAGCCTTATACATGGGAAGGCTGCATAGTCAAAGTAAGCGATAAGATAGCCTTTTTAGGCAGAGATATAGAAGATGCCAGGGCTTATCATATCATAGATATGGCAGGATATCGTCAGCTCAGGGAAATAGTTTCTTCAACATTAGGATTTGAAAATCAAGACAAGAAAGCTCATCGTTCAGGCAGAGCAGTAAATACTACAGTTCTCATAAACGATATGATCGTAGACCTCTGCCAGCAAAGCACACCGGAAGACGGAATATGCTTTAGTGACCAGTATTTTGACTTTATAAAAGAGCTGAAAAAATTCTGTCTCACAAACATATACAATCACTGGAGGCTTCTTGAATTCAGACGATACGCAGAAAATGTACTGGATGGTATCTACAGGACTTTGATGCAAACACAAATTTACGCCAAAAACGGGACACTAGACAAATGCTTGAGGTACGCTCCAAATTTATCCAAAACATTCATAGAATGGCTCATCAAATATTCCAACTACAAGCCAAAAGGCAACGAAGATGCAAAGGAATCCATGCACTATCAGACTCAGGAAGTCTTTGATGTATGTGATAACGAAAGCTTTGAGAAGTGCGTAATAGAATACATCAGCGGTATGACGGACCAGTATGCAATAATGATATATGATGAGATAATTTCTTTTTAATCCAAGTGATTCTATGCTAAAAAAAGACCCCTTGAAGAAGTCTTCAAGGGGCTTATCATTTAGGCTTATTTTTTAAGAATTTCAGCAAACTTAGCTGGTGTAAAGCCAAAGAACTCAGCTACCTTACCAGCTGGTGCAGATTCACCAAAACGGTTGATTGTATAGAGATCTTCCTTAGGAGCATATCCTTCCCAACCCATGCGTACACCTGCTTCAGCAACAACAGTACGCTTTGGAGTACCAAGAATACACTTCTGGAATGCTTCGTCCTGTGACTCAAACAATGTCTTGTCGAGAACAGATACGATACGGATTGTCTTACCCTCTACAAGCTTAGCAGCTTCAAGAGCCATAGAAACTTCAGAACCTGTAGCAATTACAGTAATATCTGGAGTATCAGATCCTTCCTGTACTACATAAGCACCCTTACGAGCGGTTTCCTTCCAGTTCTTGTCTGCCTTTTCAAATACAGGGAGAGCCTGACGTGTAAATGCCATACATACTGGATGATCTTTGCTATCAAGAGCCATTTCCCATGCCAACTGAGATTCTTCAGCATCAGCTGGACGAAGAACCTGTACATTAGGGATACAGCGGAGAGCTGCAAGTGTTTCAATTGGCTGGTGAGTAGGACCATCTTCACCTACGTAGATAGAATCATGTGTAAATACGTAAAGGTTTGGAAGATTACTGAGAGCAGCTACACGGAGTGAACCTCTGAGGTAATCAGAGAATACCAAGAAAGTAGCACCAAATGCACGAAGACCACCATGCAGGTTAATACCACTCTCTACCTGGCTCATAGCAAACTCACGGATACCATATTCAATTGTGCGTCCCTTACGGTTAGCAGGAGAATATACACCATCATTATTCTTGATTTTTGTCTTGTTAGGACCTTCGAGGTCAGCAGAACCACCAACAAGCCACTCATAACGGTCAGCCATGCAGTTAAGGCTCTTTCCACTTGCATCACGAGTAGCAAGCTTGTCCCCGATATTGTAGCTAGGAGCAGCCACATCAGCTGTTGGCTTACAGTTCCAGTAAGCATCCCATTTAGCAGCGAGTTCTGGATTTTCCTTCTGCCATTCAGCAAAAGTTGCCTTCCATTCTTCTTCAGCTGCAGCAAGTTCCTTGCGGTGTTCTTCAAAATATTTGTAAGCTTCTGGCACTACGTAGAACTGTTCATTTTCTGGAAGACCAAGATTCTTCTTTGCTTCTACACAACCATCAGTTCCAAGAGGAGCACCGTGAACATCAGCTGTACCCTGCTTTGGAGCTCCCTTACCGATTGTAGACTTAAGGATGATGATAGTTGGCTTATCTGATTCTTGCTTTGCAATATTAACAAGGTCAACAATTTCACGTACATTGTACATTGAACCACGAAGAACCTGCCAACCATATGATTCGTAGCGCTTCTGAATATCATCAGTAAATGTTATATCTGTACATCCATCAATTGAAATCTTATTCTCATCATAAAATACAATGAGCTTACCAAGTTTGAGGTTACCAGCAAGTGAACATGCTTCAGAAGAAACACCTTCTTCAAGACATCCTTCACCAACAAGAGTATATGTATAGTGATCAACGATTGTGTGCTTTGGAGTATTGAAGCGAGCAGCAAGCATGCTTTCAGCAATAGCCATACCTACAGCAGCAGCAATTCCCTGTCCTAAAGGACCTGATGTACATTCTACACCATCTGTAATTCCACGTTCTGGATGTCCAGGACACTTAGAACCAAGCTGACGGAATGTCTTTATATCATCCAAAGTTACCTTGTACCCAGCAATATGGAGGATTGAATAGAGAAGCATTGAACCATGTCCTGCAGAAAGAACAAAACGGTCACGATCAACCCATGCAGAATCTGCAGGATTGTGCTTCATGATTTCTCCGTACAATACAGCAGCAACTTCTGCTGCACCAAGAGGAAGTCCAGGATGTCCAGAGTTAGCTTTCTGGATAGCATCCATGGAAAGACTGCGGATTGATAAAGCTGTAGCTTCAATTCCTTTAGTATCCATAACAAATACTCCTAATATTAACTATTTTTGATACAAATCAAGTTTAATCAGTTTATACTTATTATTCTATTATTTCAAGAATATTTACCTGTTTTTATTAAGTATTTCCAAAATCTCTTCCTTGGAAGCTCTATTTTCTAATGCAACCTTTATTTCCGGATCACGGGTCATGGCAGCAATAGCAGACAAAGCCTGAAGATGAAATTTGTTACTTGTAGTAAGAAGGACAAACATAGTATTGACGTTACGGGCATCAGGCGCATGCATATCAAGATCCTTCTCAAGATAACAGATAATGACACACTGATCTTTATTATCCTGTATCACCTGCTTTCTAGGATGAGGAATTGCATACCCTTCCCCAACTGCAGTACTAAGAATCTTTTCACGCTCCATAAGCTCGACTTTTACAAGCTCTTTATCCACACCGGATGGAAGTTTTGCCTTATTACATATATCTTCGTATACATGCTCTACATCATTTCCCTGGATATCGCAACAAACATCCCCATTGCTAATCAAATCAAACAAGCTTATTGTTTCAGTTTCCATTATTAACTGACACTCCCCTTATTTTGTTGTGCTGTATATTATAGAAAAATTTATTCTTCATTTTAATTTAATCAATGGCTTACTGTCTGTTTTTCGGCAACTTTTATAATATTTTCACCAAAGAATTATATGTTGAGCAAAAACTTCAGATTTCAAATATATCCTCACGCAATGGTATAAAGATACAATATTTTGAATATTTTGAGAATAGAGGATACATTTTTTTACATATTTTAATCATAAGAGCATTTGACAATAGTCGATTCATACATTACTATGTATAGGTGAACTATTCTATATACAATAAGGAGAAGTAGTAAATGCCCACTTGGTTGTTATACATCATTCTCCCCGTTGTTGGAATTCTTCTTGGATGGACAATTCGCTGGTTTTACGCCAGATTACAACTTTCCGCGTCAGAACAAAAAGCTGAGCGTGTTAAACAAGATGCTATAAAAGAGGCAGAAGCTCAAAAAAAGGAGATATTGCTTCAAGCAAAAGAACAACTCATTCAGGACCGAAACCAGCAGGAACGGGAGAATCGTGAACGCCGTATTGAGTTACAGCGTTACGAGAGCCGTGTTTCAAAGAAAGAGGAACTCATTGACCAGCGAAGTCAAGAGTACGACAGAAAAGAAAAAGAATTCGCAAATCGTATGGTTGAAATGCAGAAGAGGGAAGCTAACCTCTCGACACAAGAACAGACACTTCGTGCTGAGCTTGAACGCATTTCAGAACTTACAGCAGAAGAAGCAAAAGCACTTATCATCAAAAGTCTTGAAAACGATGCCCGCCACGATGCACAGGCTCTGCTTAACAAGATTGATCAGGACGCACAACTTTCTGCAGAGAAAAAAGCACAGGAGATTCTTGTCGGTACAATCCAGCGTATAGCCACAGAAGTTACAAGTGATATTACAGTTGCAACTGTATCACTTCCTAGTGATGAGATGAAAGGCCGTATTATCGGACGCGAAGGAAGAAACATCCGTGCGCTTGAGACACTTACAGGTGTAGATATCATTATTGATGATACTCCAGAAGCAGTAGTAATAAGCTGTTTTGATCCTGTACGTAAGGAAATTGCAAGGGTTGCCCTTGAACGTCTCATCACTGATGGCCGTATTCACCCTGCCCGTATTGAAGAAATCGTACAGAAGGTTACAAGGGAAATCCAGCAGAAGATTTATGAAGAAGGCGAAAAGGTACTCTTTGACCTGGGTATTCATAACCTAAGTCAGGATGGAGTAAGAGCTTTAGGTCGTTTATACTTCCGCACAAGTTACGGACAGAATGTACTTACACACTCCAAGGAAGTTGCTGAGCTTGCAAGTATCCTTGCAGCTGAAGTCGGAGCCAACAAAGAATTAGCTAAAAGGGCTGCCCTTCTTCACGATATCGGTAAGGGAGCAGAAAACGACAGCGACCAGAACCATGCAGAAGTTGGAGCAGAAATGGCACGCAAGATGGGAGAAGACCCTCGCATCGTAAATGCTATTGCAGCTCACCACAATGACTGTGAAGCACAGACAATAGAAGCTGTGATTGTTCAGATTGCAGATGCAATCAGTGCTGCCCGTCCTGGTGCAAGACGAGAAACTGTAGACAACTATGTTAAACGTCTTGAGAACCTGGAAGAAACAGCCAAGAAGTTTACAGGAGTAGAACAGGCATATGCTATCCAGGCAGGTCGCGAGCTTCGTATCCTTGTAAACAACGAAAAGATTCCAGATGCCGAAGTTAAGAATCTCGCAAAGCAGATTGCAAAGCAGATTGAGACTGATTTGAAATATCCGGGACGCATCAAGATTACAATGATCCGTGAGACACGAATCATTGAATATGCAAGATAAGCTTACAGGTTAAATAGAAAGCCAGACAGTAGTCTGGCTTTTTTTATTTCACTTCCCTCTTTACACAATAACCCAAATTCATATAATATTCACTCAATACCGAGGTGGTGACAGTCTTTTTGCTAAAAAAATGACTGCTACCTGAGATTACACTCGCGGGAATTCGTATGAGTTTCCAATCCTGATCTGGATAATACCAGCGGAGGAAGTATATGAAAAAAAATACTTTCATTACTTTAATAGTTTTTTCTCTATTAACATTTATTTCAATTTTGCCAGCCTTTGCAAAATCTTCCAAAAAGAACAACAGATCCAAGCAAGTTGTAGTTTATGCCTACGACAGCTTTGCAGGTGAATGGGGACCAGGACCTGAACTTATCGAAAAGTTCAAGAAAGCAACTGGATATGACCTTGTTCTTGTTGATTGTGGAGATGCCATCGAAGCATACAACAGAGCTGTAAGCGAAAAAAACAATGTACAGGCTGATGTAATTCTTGGAATTGACAACAACCTCGCATCAAAAGCTCTCGAAGCTGACATTCTCAAAAGCTACAAACCTAAGAACGCCGACAGCATACTTACTGCAGGTCTTGTAGAACAGCTCGGAGGAGACTGGCGTCTTACACCTTATGACTACAGTCACTTTGCAATGATTTTTGATACACAGAGCGGACTTCCAGAACCAACAAGTCTTGCAGACCTGACATCTGACATATACAAAAAGAAAATCATCCTTATGGATCCACGTACATCAACACCAGGACTTGGATTTGCAAGCTGGACCATAAGCATCTTTGGAGACAAATATCCTGAATACTGGGAATCACTAAAAGGAAATATCCTCAGCATGACACCAGGTTGGAGTGCCGGTTGGGGAATGTTTACAAAAGGTGAAGCTCCACTTGTAATAAGCTACACAACAAGTCCAGCATACACATACTGGGACGAAGGTAGTGACAGATACAAGGCTGTCATATTTGAAGAAGGTCACGTCATGCAAGTTGAAGGATACGGAATCCTCAAGAACTGTCCTAACGAAAAAGGTGCAAAAGCCTTCATGGACTTTCTCCTTACAGAAGATGCGCAGGAAACATTCCTCTACACACAGTGGATGTATCCAGCAAACAAGAACGTAGTGATTCCTGAATGCTACCAGGTAGCATCTCCTCTACCAAACAAAACTCTTGCAACAGACAGCAAAAAGACCTCTGCTGCCATAGATACAATAATAAACACAGTATCTAAATAACATGACAAACAATATCCCTCTCAACAAAAGACGCATAATTTACACATCTTTATGTTCAGGAGGGATCATTCTGACTTTATGTACAGTTACTTTTTTTGCTCTGGTATTAGGTTCAGCAATCTCACCTCTACAGAGCAATAAAGGCGACTTTAACACAGATAGTCTTCTAAAAATAATCACATACACACTGCAAGAATCTTTATGTTCCACTCTGCTGGCTCTTATCATCGGTTTTTTTACGTCGTATTTTGTCAGTAACTACAATTTCTTTTCACGAAGATTTCTACTTTCATTATCCTCAATTCCTTTATGTCTGCCACCTCTCATAATTGCATTAGGCTACATAACAACATTCGGGATGGCAGGTATCTTCAACAAAATATTCATGACAGCATTTCATGCGACAGAGCCACCCATACAATTTCTCTATAGTTTTTGGGGAATTGTAATCACACAGGGATTCTATAATTCTCCGCTAGTCATGGCTACCATAAGTGACAGCTGGATGACCATCAGCCATAAAGAAGAAGATGCATCTCTGATCTTAGGAGCAAGACCTTTCCGCACATTCAGGAAAATAACTTTTTACAAACTTCTTCCCTCCATAATGAGTAGCGCAATCATTGTCTTTTTATTCTGCTTTTTCAGCTTTATGATCGTTCTCTTATTTGGTGTACCAGGGGGAACAACACTTGAAGTAGCAATATATCACGCTGCAAAAAGTTCCCTTAATCCAAAGGGAGCATCTCTGCTTGCCATAATAGAAACATTATGCGCGTTAAGTATCGTGGCAATGTATACTTTGATAGAAGAAAAGGGACACCGTACCAAAAGTTCAAGTTTTGCAAAAAAAATAAAACCATCAACTTCAATGAACACAAGACAGAAAGTTGCCTTCGTAATTCTTTTTATGATAATAACATTTTTTCTCCTTATACCACTTTTTTCGATAATATATATGTCCATGAGTTATAGCAGGGGCGGAAAAACTTTATTTGGATTTGAGACATGGCTCAAACTCTTTAAAATGAGAGGATTTGCAAAGAGTATAAAAAACACCTTTATCACAGGCTGTGCCACTGCGGTTCTAAGTACCATAGTAGCTTTTACGGCAGCTTCATTTGTCAGACTACACAAAACAGACAACATCACTCTACGTGTCATACTACGTGTAGCGCCACTTATCCCCATGGCCGTTTCTTCAGTAGTAATCGGACTGGGCATAACATATCTCATAAAGACTCCGAGTCCAATATTTTTAGTACTGGCACAAAGCTTTATGTACTGGCCCTTTGCATTCAGACAGATTTCTCCGTCACTTGCAAAGATCAAGCAAAGTACCATTGACGCAGACCTTATGATCACGCCATCAAGAACATTCTGCATATTCAATATATTCATGCCATACAGCAAAAAAAGTCTTTTAAGTTCCCTTGCATTCTGTTTTGCGATGAGTGCAGGAGACTCTACAATACCATTGCTACTTGCTCTCCGTAACTATGACACGCTGTCGCTATTTACTTACCGGCTGGCTTCAAGCTACAAGACAAACCTTAGCTGCGCATCAGGGCTCATACTTGCTTTTATCTGCATGACATTATTTGCAGTATCCGATTATCTCAAGAAGGACAACTAAAATGAAACCATATCTAAGCTGTACCAATATAACAAAAAACTACGACACCTTAAACCTTAATGTTAGCTTTGACATTTTTAAAGGTAGCTTTACAACTATACTTGGACAATCAGGTTCCGGTAAATCCACCCTGCTCCGTCTCATTGCAGGATTGGACAAATCAGACAGTAAGGATACTGCCATAACCCTTGATGGCAAAGATATAACAAACACTCACCCTGGCAAAAGAAACATCGGCATGGTATTTCAGGACGGAGCCTTATTCCTCCATATGACAGCCTTGGATAACGTAGCATATGGTCTTGTAAG
The DNA here is from genome assembly GCA_045616545.1 of Treponema sp. GTDB lineage: Bacteria > Spirochaetota > Spirochaetia > Treponematales > Treponemataceae > Treponema_D. The sequence goes on from JAZLGX010000025.1 coordinate 130,142, forward strand.
CCAAGGCTTAAACAAAAGACTCGCAAAGTCTCAGGCCTTTGAGTTTATGAAAATATTTTCCATCCAGGACCTGGCAGATAAATATCCAGAAACTCTCAGCGGAGGCGAATGTCAGCGTGTAGCCTTAGCCCGCACACTTATAGTTAAACCAAAACTCATATTATTTGATGAACCTTTAAGTGCATTGGATGCTCCTTTACGCAAAAAACTCGCCACAGAGATCAAAGAAATGCAAAGACAATTCGGTTTTACAGCTCTAATGGTAACTCATGATATAGAAGAAGCCAAATCTATAAGCGACAATATAATCTTCATCAAAAAAGGCAGCATCCTGTATCAAGGCCCAGCAGACAGCTTTGATACTCATTTATATACATTATAAAAGACCACCGCACGATTCAAGGTCAAAAAGATGACGCCATAACATTTGAGATACAACTAAAAAAAATCTTCATTCTTGCAAATTTTTCTCAGACGCCATAGTAAAAAGTCAAAGAAGACAGACTGCAACAGAAAGATAATTTACCATAACAAAGACATTGATTTTTCAAAGGCTGTAAAAAATACTGAAAGCGCAGACACAGACCAGCTGTATGTTATCGGCGAAAATACATTGGGTGGTCTTGAATACGGAAATTCCTTGCCCTATTACCTGCCAAACTCAGGAATCACTGTGAATATTCCATCAACACAGCTAATAGTTAAGGATACACAGTTTACTGACGGCATCGGATTTTACCCTGACTACTGGAGTCCAGGTGAAGATATCGCAGCCACAGTTCAAGCTATCACAGGGGACCATTTAATTTCCTATCTCATGAATTAAACCATATACAGCTTGCAGACAGAATATACAGCAAAAGTACCCTATCTATTCACAAAAGGTCTTTTACTGTATACTTAGCGGGCTATGTTAATACGTTACCTTACTATATTCTTGATATCCATGGTTCCCCTAATCGAGCTTAGAGGAGCAATACCTGTCAGCCAGGGAATGAACCTACCTATAATTCCTTCTTACATAATCTGTATTGTAGGCAATATGTTTCCAGTACCTGTCATCTATCTCTTTGCCCGTAAGTTTCTAGAATGGGGACAGGACAAAAAGGTTATCGGTGGAATATGCAGATTCTTTTTGACTAAAGGTGCCAGTGCAGGAGAAAAACTTCAGAAAAAAGCCGGACACGGTCTTTTTATCGCCCTGATGCTTTTTGTCGGTATTCCAATTCCCGGTACAGGAGCATGGAGCGGAACACTTGCCGCAAGCCTTCTTGATATGGACTTTAAGGAAACCATTGCCGCCGTTATGGTAGGAGTCCTTCTTGCTGGTATTATCATGATGGCAGCAAGTTTTGGCGTATTTGGCGGTATCAGGGCAGTTGCGTAAAAATATTTTACACAATTGGTTTCAGATTTAGTATATTATATAGAAGAAAAACAACAAAAATATATTTAGAGGTATAATTATGGCAGAAAACTGTGGCGGTTCTTGCTCATCATGCAATAAGACTTGTTCTTCACGTCCATTACACGAGACTTTACATCAGGCATCTTCTGTAAAGAAAGTTATTGGTGTTGTAAGTGGAAAAGGTGGAGTTGGTAAATCTCTTGTAACAAGCCTTATGGCAAGCCGTGTTCACAAGGACGGATTCAAGGCTGCAATACTTGATGCAGACATTACAGGCCCAAGTATTCCTACAGCATTTGGCTTAGGTGGCGTTAAGGCAGAAGCCGGAACAATGCCAAACAAAGATGGTCAGGAAACTGACTATTTGAAATCAGTCAAAACTCCATCAGGGCTCCAGATGATGAGCATGAACTTTTTGCTCCCTGAAGAAACAGATCCTGTCATCTGGAGAGGACCTGTCATCTCTGGTGCAGTAAAGCAGTTCTGGACAGACGTTGTCTGGGAAGATGTAGACATGATGTTTGTAGACTGTCCACCAGGAACAGGAGATGTTCCTCTTACAGTATTCCAGTCTATGCCTGTTGACGGAATCATCATTGTAGCAAGCCCACAGCAGCTTGTACGCGTTATCGTAGAAAAAGCCTGCAAAATGGCAAATACAATGGGAATCCCTGTTCTTGGCCTCATTGAAAACATGAGCTACGTTAAGTGTCCAGACTGTGATAAGGAAATCAAGATTTTCGGTGAGAGTCACATTGACGAAATTGCCAAGGACTTCAACATCCCTGTCCTTGCACGTATCCCTATTGAATACGGCATGTCATCAAGAATTGACAATGGAGAAGTTGAATCTATAGACTCTCCATTCCTTGACAATGCAGTCAACACAGTAGAGGCTCTTTTAAAATAAATGAACACAATAAGGGAAGAAACCAAAACATTACCAAAACTCATCTGTGCACCAATGGCAACCTTAAGCCATGAGGCTTTCCGACGTTGTATCGAAAGTTTTGGCGGCTGTGACGAGTATTTTACGGAAATGATAAATGCTTCTTCCCTTATTAACATGGGTCCTTTTGAAAAATACTACCTTATGTCTGGACCTGTCCCTCAAAAGATTGTATGGCAGCTTACAGGTTGGGACGCAGATACCATGGCTCAGGCAGCAAAAGTTCTCTGCCCCCTTGGAGGAATAGGAATAGACATCAACATGGGATGCTCTGCTCCTCAGATATACAAGACAGGGGCAGGAATCGCGTGGATGCTTAAGGACATCAACCAAACAAGGGATCTTGTTCACAAAGTAAAGCATATTCTTGATGAATATGAAGCTGAAACAAGTTGTCACATGAGACTCAGCGTAAAGTGCAGGCTTGGCGCGGAAGATTATACTGACGAAGGATTTTTTGCCTTTACGGATATGCTTGTTTCAGAAGGAGTGGAACTTATTACCCTACACGCCCGCACTGTAAAGGAAAAGTTCAGGCAGCGCCCCAGATATGAATATGTGCAGAAACTCTGCGAGCGATACAAGACTCAAGGAATCAAGATTATCCTTAACGGAGACATCAAGGATATAGACAGTGCAAGATATGCTCTAAGCATTGCACCTGATGTATATGCACTTATGATTGCCCGCGAAGCTTGTACAAGACCATGGATATTTGACCAGATCAAATGCGGACTGGATGCAAAAACAGAATACACTCCATGCCATAAAGTTGACAGAGAAAAGGTTGCTTTGGACTTTATTGATGATGTAGTAAAATACCAGCCTGAAGAATTCTGGAAAACAAGAATACAAAGATTCTTTACATATTACTGCCAGCAGTTTGCCTTTGGGCACTACTTTCAGTCCAGGATGCTAAACTACAAGAACATCGAAGAAAGCATTGCCGAAGTAAAAGACTATTTCATCCGGCAAAGCAGTGACAAAGATTTTTTATATTAAGACTTTCCAGCAGAAATAAGTTATACCGCTTCCATCTTTTTTACCCTCATGATTACTCTCGCCTAAACAATAATCTCACTAGGTTCTAGCCAAAACATGCTGACCTTACAGCATATTTCACAGTAGCAATCAACTTTTTTGCCACGGACTATCACCAAAAGTATCCAGTATTTTTAAAAAAGTAAACAGTGTTTTTAAAAAAGTATCCAGTTCTTTTAAAAAAGTATCCAGTATTTTTTTAAAAGTATCCAGTTCTTTTTTAAAAGTAAACAGTAAAATTTATAAAATACTGTTTACTTTTACAGATTCAAGCGGTCAAAAACTAGATTTCCTACTGAGATTACATCAAAAAGATACTGAACTAAAAGGCAATATATACTGAGCTAATAGATATAAAGTACATGAGCTTTGGGATAGCGATTACGATGGTAAATACATCTTTATGAAAAATTTCTTAATAAAAGAGTAATTCCATGCTATAATGGCTCATACCCGTAAATAGAGATTTAGCAAGGTATAAGAATTTTATACGGATAATATGTGTTATGCTCACTGAACAATTTTTCTAGAAGGAAAAAAATAAAATGGCTCGTCATTATGTAAAACAAGATGGTCTGACGTTTTTTACTGATAAAGATGGAAATCTAGATTATATAGTATATGAAATAAACTCATATTCTGATAAAAATGTTTTGATTGATGAATATATAAAAAATAATAATTTTCGGAAAATTATTATTCACAATAATGAAAACATTTTCAACAATATAGAAGCACTTGTGAAGTTTCCTGAATTAGAAGCTATTCAAATTTATTATCCTAGCAAAAAGAATAAGTATGATTGTTCTCTATTTAATAGTTTTAAAAAATTAAAATCACTTTCATGCGAATTGGAAAATATCGAATTAAAACTTCCAAAACTAAAAGACCTTTCTGCTTCATATGGTAAAAATGTAATTATAAGTCCGGAATGTACTGAACTTGAAAATGTTTGCATACATAGATGTAAAGATTTTAAAGCATTCTGGTTACAAATGGAAAAACTTACCTCTGTAAAGAAAATAGAAATTTCTTTTTGCACATTACCAGATTTGTCATCTATATGTGAAATACCTTCGCTTGAGGAACTTCATTTTGTATACACAAAAAAATTAGAAGATATTACAGGTATAGTAAAATTAAAAAAGACTTTAAAACACCTGTGGTTTGAAGAATCATCTGCTAAAAATATTACCAATTGGGATCCACTTTCAGAACTCAAAGAATTACAAGAACTTGTAATTGTAAAATCATCTATTTCAGATTTGCACTTCCTTGAAAAACTTCCTAATTTAACTAATTTAAGGCTTATTGAAACTAAAGTATTAACAAAAGATTTGTCCCCATTAAAAAATATAAAATCTGTTTCATATTTTCATACTGGTATAGATAAACAAATGGAAAAGTTTTTGAAAGAAGAACAAAAACAATTTTTAAAAAGTGTAGTAGAACGTGTAAAGGAAATTGAAAAATCTATAAAAAAATAGGTTATAATATTGTAAAATCACATAACACGGATTTCAAAAGCAATGCTGGACGAACACATAACTGAGGTATAAGGAGAAAAAAAGGATTTGAAAACTGGATTTATTCAAATTATACTATTCAAAAAAGGAATGGAATTTCTTGAATTGGGATGTAGTATAGGAAGTTTACAGCTGTCATAGATTTATATAGCCGAAAAATTCTAAGTTGGAGACTTTCTGATAGCATGAAGACAGATTTCTGTATAGAATATGTCCGAGAGGCTTTTGAAAGATATGGCATTCTGCAGTTTTTAACACCGATTGTGGTTCACAGTACACCAGTGGAGAGTTTATAGAACTGCATAAGTCCCACGATGCTGAAATAAGCATAGATGAAATCGGTAGATGTAAGGACAATATTTTCGTAGAAAGAACATTGCGCACACTGAAGTACGAATGGAGCTTTCTTCTGGACTACAGATCTGCTGAAGAACTAAGAAAATTACTTGGTGATTTTGTTCATGTCTTCAAAAAGGAAAGAATTTATCAGGGATTGAATTACAAAACTTCTGACGAAGTATACAAAGAAGGAAGTTTTCCTTCCGCAATTATCAAAAAGATGGTTGCTTGAAATTTACTATTTTTCAGACCTCGTGTCTGGACAAAGGACTTAACTTAAAGTGAAAGTAAATAATGTAGGTAAAAAAAATCTTACAAATTCAGATAGAATGGGAATAATACATTTGATTATTCTGCTATTGCTCTTTTGTGTTGATATAATCGATATCTTTGATGGAAATTATCTATATGGCAACAACAGAGCCATATTTGAATTAATCTACGATATAGAGTTTATTAGCTGGTTTATTTTAAATCCTGCTTTCTTTATAGTTGTCTTAGTAAATCTAATTCGTTCATTAAAAAAAGAAAATAAAGGAAGTGTGATTGCTAGTATATCTCTTATTCTCAATATAGTTACTGAACTAGTAACCATAGGAACTTACGCTTCTCACTTTTAAGCATAAAGACCTGATCCGAGACTATCCCAAAGTTTGTGTAAACCTCTTAACTGACGTAAGATAAAATTACTCAGTTAGGAGGATTTTTTATGTCACGAAAAAACGAAAGCAACCAGAAGGCAGCACTTAGGAGTGCATTTGGTCAGTTCCTTAGAGAAAATGACGTCACCATCAAAAATAGTGATGATGTAAATTCTATCATGAAGGACATGATATCTCTTGTTCTTGAGGGTGCACTTGATGGGGAAATGGATGAGCATCTTGGCTATTCAAAGTATGATTATGAAGGTAAGAATACTGGAAATAGCAGGAATGGATATTCTAAGAAAACTGTTCACACCAGCTATGGAGATACCGAGATTGATGTACCAAGAGACCGTCAGGGTGAATTTGAACCTCAGATACTTCCAAAGTATTCTACAGTTCTATCCAATGACCTTGAAGCTAAGATTTTATCTATGTATGGAAAAGGTATGACTACAGCAGACATTGAAGCACATATGAAGGACACATATGGTGTAGAGATATCTGATTTTATCTATTAGCCGTCTAACGGATAAAATCATGCCAATTATCAAAGAATGGCAAGAACGCCCTCTTGAAGAAATATATGCAGTTGTTTACATGGACGCTATACACTTTCATGTTCGTTCAGAAGGTAGAATTATTAAGAAAGCTGTATATATAGCTCTCGGTATTGATTTGGAAGGGCATAAGGATGTTCTTGGTATGTATGTTGGCGAAAATGAAAGTGCCAAGTTCTGGCTTTCTATTATGAATGGACTTAAGAATCGTGGAGTTAGGGATATATTTATTGCCTGTGTAGATGGACTTACAGGTTTTTCGCAAGCAATAGAAGCTGTATTTCCTGAAACAGAGATACAGCAGTGTATAATCCATCAGATTCGCAATTCTACCAAGTATGTATCATACAAGGATATAAAGGCTCTTATGACTGACCTTAAACTTGTTTATCAGGCTCCTACTGAAGAGATTGCACTTCAGAACCTTGAGGACTTTGGCGAAAAATGGAATTCAAAGTATCCTAAGATTTACAAATCTTGGTCAGAAAGATGGGCTACACTTGCAACCTACTTCAAGTATCCCGAAGAGGTAAGGCGCCTTGTCTATACCACCAATACCGTTGAGGAATTTAATAGGCAGCTTCGCAAGGTTACAAAATCAAGGACTGTATTCCCTACCGATGATAGCCTCCTGAAGCTTCTATATCTTGCGACTGAAGACATTACAAAGAAGTGGACTGGTAGACGCCAGGATTGGTCTCGTATTAGGGCACAGCTCGATATTTACTTTGAGGAAAGATTGGCATAAAAAGAACCTCATGTGGAGCTATCATCTGGCTCCACATGAGGCTTGATACACGAATATCAAGCTATAACTTATCCCTATAAAATATCAAGTTTCCTAACCATCTACATTACCGAATTTCGTCTTTTGTTGCGTTTTCGGCAATAAGTGCACCTGCTCCCCGGCATTTCTGTTCTTTCAGCGAAACTCGAACGCTCCGCGATCAGTGAAAAGCAAAAGCCGCCCGCGAACGGTCGGCAGCCGGTAAATGAAGTGCCCCTGTCAAGTAGACAAGCGAAATAGCAAAAGAGAGTTACAGGTTCACCGCCCTACGGGAGCTGCTGCGCAGCAGCTTCCGTAGGGCGAATTTCATGCCGCATAATCCACCTTTTCTATCGCATCATCCCGGCATACTTGGATTCAACTGTCTATAAAGAACTGTTTTTTCTTCTGCTTTCTCCGAATCAGGAATACAATACATGCGCCAATTACTACACCGATCGTGTTTAAGATCAAATCATCAACATCCGTATGTCTTCCGAGGAAAAAGAGCTGAGTCACTTCGATAAGCAGAGTAAACCCGGCACCTGCTAATATAGTCTTTTTAATCGTATCAAGTTTTCTGAAGCAAATTGGCCATACGATCCCAACCGGTATGAACATTGCAATATTCGCAATAATATTCATCTGCCATCCATGATACCGGTCAACAAGAAAGTAAAATGGAATGATATTGATCATATCACGTATATCATCTTCAAAGCCTACCCTTAATGTCTGTATCTTTCCATTCTCAAGATGGAATTCGAAGCATACAAATCTGCAAATAACAACGATACACACATACACCAAAAGCAGCTGGATTTCACGCTTTACTGAAAATG
>JAZLGX010000026.1:0-13064 GCA_045616545.1 Treponema sp.
TATAAACATACTACGTAATAATAAAACTACAACAACAACAGATAATATATCTGAGAGAGATAATAAGGCTGTAGTACCAAAAGATATAGATGATACAAGGTCGTCGGCTGTATCTTCACATACGCTCAAAGAATATATAGCTACATTGTTTGGGGACAAGTCATATCTTCTTGGGGAAGACTTCATGATACATCTTGAGCATACTCTACAGGAAGTAGGCCTTACTGATATTGCTATCCAAAAAGAATATATCACCTGGGTATATAATTATTCCAAGGGGAGAGCTGTCAAGAGGCTTAAGAGTTACTTTGTATCAGTGGCTTGTAACCGTGACCTTATGGGAGAATTCCTAAGGAATAGGGACAGTGCAAAGACTCAGGAAGAGATAAGGCAAAAATCTAATACATCACAGTGTCCTGTGTGTGGCTCTTATCACACGACAGGAACAACATGTCCAGAGTGTGGGCTGATAAACCCAAGAGACCCCAGGGAAGTAAGCCGGCTAAAGAACATACGTAACCTGAGTATCCAGAAGCAGGCAGAGCTACACCGTCGTATAGATGCATTATATGACGGCTCAAGTCTTACTGACATGACAGCCATCATCCTGCGCCAAAAGCAGAAGGAGGAGATCTATCGGGAATACGGGGTATAGAAGGGGAGGAGAAAACCTATAGATAAGAGAGTTAACTCATCAGAGTCAGTTGTTAAGGAACGTGTCATGTTTCCTTCCCCTGAGTTTATCGTTGTGTACGGAGGAGATGTAACAGGGGATGTATCTGATGAAATGAAACTGAGTGACAGCTTTATCGTTACGGAAGAAGAGCCAGCTCTGGAGCTGAGGGTCAAAGTTCTTAATGCACTTTCCAAAGATTTACCCATGGTCAAGAATTGTGGTATACTAAAGGAGTACATGCAGTTTATAAAGATAATGGATGCGGTAAAAGACCGGAAAGATACAAGCCTTTATCAGAGTGCCATCCAGTACTGCATAGACAACAATATCCTGTCTGAGTATCTCAGGGGAAAAGTCACGGAGGTAATAGATATGTTATTTGCCGAGTATAACTACGAAGAAGATATAAGAACCCAGCGCCAGGAAGCCGAAGAGAAAGGGCGAATCAAGGAGCGTCTAGATGTTGCCAGGAATTTTATACGAGCTGGGACTGATTTTAGTATAATCTCACAGTGTACTGGGCTTAGCATGAAAGAGTTGCAGGATATAAAAGATTCGTTGGAATCCAAGTAGAGAGTAGACTCTTTGCCAATAAAAAATAAGTAATATCGAAGATAAGGCCGGCTCTGCAGCCGGTCTTATTCCTATACTTTGAACTGATTGAGCAATTTATTCATTTCTTCAATATTATCGCTTGTCTGTATTGCAAGATTTGAGACATCTTGTGCGGCTGTGTTTATTTCCTTGGCTCCTGAGGTCATTTCATCCATGCTGCCAAGGATCATTTCTGAAATCTTGGAAACTGTTGTCATATCATTTATTACATCCTGAACATTGGATCTCAAGGAAATTGACTTGGAGTCAACATTGCCAGACTGTTCCTTCATTTCTGCAAGGGATGAGTATACTTGTTTAGATGTTGTTCCTTGTTCACGCATGGCATCTTCTATTATTTCGATAATGGAAGTGGTACTACCAAGGCTTTCGACTATTTCACCAAATGCAGCTTGGGATTCTTTTGTCAAGGAAACGACTTCTCCTATGGATGATGAAATATTCTTTAGTTCCATATCTATTGTCTTGGACTGAACACTAGATGTTTCTGCAAGCTTTCTTATTTCGTCAGCGACAACACTGAATCCTCTTCCAGCATCACCGGCATGTGCAGCTTCTATGGCTGCATTCATAGCAAGAAGGTTTGTCTGGTATGCGATAGAAGAAATCATCTTGTTTGCATTCATGAGAGTCTTAGATTGTTCTGACATCTGTTCAACTTTTCCGTTGACATTACTCATCTTGGTGTTACCAACCGAAACTGTGTTTGTCAGAGTAGAGAAACTGTCTTCCATCTTTTTTATGGCATTTGTCACTGAAGTTATATTTTTCAGCATATGTTCAATAGATGCAGAAGAGTTTTCTATGATTTCGTCCTGTCGGTCAATCATTTCTCCAAGTGAATCAACACTCATAGTCGAAACATCAAGAAGTTGGTTTGTGTTGGATACGGCGTTATTCTGATTTTCTGATTGTTTTCGGACAGATTCAATGTTGGCGAGAATCTGTGTTGTTGCACTTGCAGACTCCTGTGAGTTGGAACTTAGGCTTTCTCCTATGCTGATAAGGGAATCCTGAGCTCCACGCAGTTTTTGTACTATGCTCTGCAAAAGCTCGACAAAGGTATTTACATCGGAGCTAAGTGAAGCAAACTCATCATTTCCTTTTACAGGTAACCGCACTGTAAGGTCTGCTTCTCCTGACGACAGGTTCTTGACGGCTTTGCTGACTTTTCTTAGAGGGCCAAGAATGTGGATGCGCATCATTGCGATTAAGCCGATCAAAAGGAGAACAGAAAATATGACGGCAAAGAACATAAGCGGACTGAATATGCTATATGTAACCATGTGTACAGCTTGGAGTTTTTTCCCAAGGAATAGTGTTGTAACAAAGTTACCTCTTGGATCCATCAAGGGAAAGTACAAGGAAAGATATTCTTCTCCATTTATTGTAGTGAGCTGATACGTCTTTTCGCCATTCATTGCATTTCTTATAGGAGTATCATCATCCAAGATAGAAGACTTTAGTCCTTTGATGCTTGTATGTGCACAGCGATTTCCATTGAATATGGAGAAGTCACAGTTTGTATAACTTGCGATAGAATATAATATCTCTTCGGAGGATATAAGCTGATTGCCTGCAACGACTCCTACCTGCTTTCCATTGTTTATGAGAGGTTTTGCAATGAGCGCATAAAGGTTATTACCTTCCTTATAAACTTCTGATATAGATTCTCCTGCAAGACATCTTAGTATAAGCTCATCATTATGTATGATTCCGTAATCAAGAGATGTCTGCTGGTGTCCTGACATATCATAAAAGCATACAGAAAATGCATCGTAATATGCACAGGCATCTTTTGCCAGTGATGTCATGAATGAAAACTCGACTTCGCCTTTTGTGCTTTCTTTTTCGTAAGAACTTTTTACCCAGTTAAGAGTTTTCTCAAGTTTACCCAAAACAGCATTGAATTCTTTACTTATTATTTCACTTTGAGGTTCAAGTTCTTCGTGAAAAAACTTCTGGAACCCACGATTCAACTGGTTGTAAATGACGAGAAACAGACAGGATGAATAAAAAATTATTCCTGCACAAATTAATGTAAAAATGACTCTTGCAACGGAACTTGTCTTTTTCATAGGCTCTTCTCTCTTACTTTGATGTTGCTTTTTCCCATTGGGTATCGATATCTTTTATGACCTCATCGGCAGTCTTTTTTTTCAGCATATACTGCTGCGTAGAGTTTTTGCATGCATCATCAAATACTTCTGTTGGATATTGGCTAAAAAGCCATGGATTGGAACCTTTTGCCTCAACTGATTTCATGAGTTCAACATAAGGACCTCCAAATGATGCTACATCAACTCCTTTAAAAGGGGCAATGAGCTTATATTTTTCAAGCCAGGCTTTTTCTCCTTCTGCACTGCCAAGCCAGTTGATGAACTCAAGACATATTTTGGTTTTTTCTTCAGATGACTGACTGGATACTACACAAGCAGAATCTACATCTGCAAAGAATATATTTTTGGATTCATCTTCGGAATAAGGGAATGGAATAAAACCTGCATTTAGAGACGGGTTCCTTTGTTTTGCTTCGTAGTATGACCATAATCCTTGTACCATCATGGCACATTTTTTGGAAGCAAATGCATTCTGCTGTCCGTCGCCATCACTGTCTATTGCTTCGGGATTCATATTATCCCTGTAAAAGTCCATGATTTCAAAGAAGCGCCTGGTATTTACTGCGCTATAGGAACTCTTTCCTGCATTCATTTGGGTTATGTAGTCATTTAGGTCTATACCTTTATCGACAAGTAAATCTGTATGAATAAGAGATGTGAAGTGCCCCATGGACCATATATCTTTTAATAGTCCTGCAAAGGGGTATATGCCATTGGCCTTGAGCTTTGCGCATACGTCTTTTAGTTCACTCCAAGTCCTGGGAGGTTCAATATTATATTTGCTGAAAATATCTTTGTCATAGATTATGCCGATACCGGCATAGTCTGTAGGAACTGCATATATCCTGCCGTTCCATGTTACGGAATCAAATGCTGTGGGAAGTACTTTCTGCATGACAGAACAATCTGATAAGTCAAGTACAAGTCCCCGTGATGCATATTCCTTTATACGGGCATAGGACTGTAACTGGATAATGTCCGGTAAATCTCCTACGTCAGCTCGCTCTTGTAGAATTGAATCTCCTTGGGCTGGTGTTTTTACAAGCTTTACTGTAAGGTTAGGATATTTTTCGAAAAACTGTGCTACAACTTGTTTTAGTCCGTCTTCATTTTCTGGTTTGTAATAGCATAATTCAATTTCGATAGTTTCATTGCTTGTATTGATATCCTGTTTGTTTGCGCATCCAAACAGAAATATCAGGCAAAGAAAAAGCGCTGAAATAAAAAGTTTACGTCCCATACCTGTTCCTTTGTAAATAGTAGTTTATATCTGACACTGCAGTTTAAATAGACTTATATACACTAGTGTAATACGGTATCTGTATTATTTCATGATAAAAACAAAAAAAAACGTAGTGAATTGCGGACTATGAGGAGGAAGAATAAAAAAGGCCGGCAATTGATGCCAGCCTCTTAGTTTTATATGCTTTAGTCTAACTTCATGATCATCTCAAGCACTCGCTTGACACTTGTCTTTACATCAGACTCGGATAAACGACCGTCTTCCATTGCTTCAACAAGTTCTTCCTGGAATCCGGAAGCCATCTTTACATCGTTTCCTGCAGCTACTTCACGCCAGTGTTCACCTCGTGTCCACCAGTCTGTGCAGACTATACCTTTAAATCCCCATTCGTCACGGAGAATGTCAGTAAGAAGTTCTTTGCACTCTGATGTGTGGGAACCGTTTACGATGTTGTAGGAACTCATGATGACCCAAGGATCTGCTTCTTTGACGCACTGCTCAAATCCTTTGAGATAGATTTCGCGGGCTGCGCGTTCGCTCACGATAGAATCACTGTTCTTACGGTTTGTCTCTTTGTTGTTGAATGCAAAGTGCTTTGGTGTTGCTGCAATTCCTTGTGACTGTACGCCCTTAACAACTGCAGAAGCCATTGAACCTGTTACAAGAGGATCTTCTGAATAATATTCGAAGTTTCTTCCGCAAAGAGGACTCCTATGAATATTCATTCCCGGTGCAAGCCAGATTCCTACATTGTTTTCCTTTACTTCTTTGGCAACGGATTTGCCATAAAGATTGGCACACTCCAGGTTCCATGTAGATGCAATAGTTGTTGCACATGGCCATGCAGTCGTGTAAATGCCGCACTCAGGTGCAATACGCATTCCTGCAGGTCCGTCAGCTGTCATGATATTTGGTATCTGGAACCTAGGATTGTTACCCATTCCATATGTATTTCCGACTCCTGTATTTGGCTGTGCACCTAGGAGGCATGCCCAGTCTTCCTTTGACAATGTATTTACAAAGTCATCAAGGGAGATTTTACCTTCGACTACGTTCATCAAAGTTGGTTGAGGACATTTCCACTGGTCAAAGATATATGCACGGCTTTCGTAGCGTACCTGAGGTGTAAGTCCTTCGAGTTTTTCTGGAGTTTTGAAGATTTCTGGACGTTCAAGTGGTTCATATTCAGATGTCTGCAAAGTCTTGAATGTTCCATCAGAAAGCATTCGGCGGCTAAGCTTTCTTGGAGTGAGTTTTTGGGACAGTTGTCTGACTACTTTATTTTCTGCCAGGATAAATGACTTTACAGGGGTAAGATTTACTGATGAGTTTCCATAGAATATCTTATATTCTCCTTTTTCCATTACCCATGCTGATTTGGCTACAGCACCTTCATCATCATAGCTTGCCATGCTGTCTGTATCAAACACAAGTTCCATTACACATGATTCCTGAGGTGCAAGCATAGGTGTCTTTTGGAATGCGGCAAGTTCTACTGTTGCCTTGGAGAGTAGACCTTTTGGTGCTGTATAATATAACTGGATTACTTCTTTGCCATTATAGCAGCCTGTGTTGGTTACCCTGACTGTGATACGGATTTCCTTGTCAGTTATTTCTTCGTTTATGCATTCGGTCTTGAATGTGGTGTAACTCAGGCCAAATCCAAAAGGATAATTTACGCGGTTCATCTTGCCTGGAACTGTATTGAAGTAGCGGTATCCGACAAAAATATCTTCTATATATTCAACACTATCGTTGTGATCGTGGAATGTATCTGAAGAAGGATAGTCTGCCAAATCTTTTGCAAATGTATCTGTAAGTTTTCCGCTTGGACTTTCTGTTCCGCAGAATATGTCTGCCGCAGCGCAAGCTCCTTCTATACCGCCCTGACCAATGTACAGTACGCTTTCAATCTGTGGATCTTCACTGAACCAGCATGTATCTACGATTCCTCCTACATTGAGGAGGACAATTATGCGCTTGAAGTATTTTTTTGCAGATTCGACCATGGATGCTTCTTCGTTGGAAAGATAAAAGTCTCCTTTCTGGAAGACTGCTTCACCAGCTTCGCCAAGGGAAGTTTCTGCTTCCCAAGGATTTGCTTCCATAGGTTCTGTATGTATTTCTTTTCCGAGATTGCAGAATCTGTCCCATCCCTCGCCAGAAAAACGGCAGATTGTAACTACTGCAGTATCTGTGTATTCACTGGCTTTTTTCCATTGTTCTTCGGAAAGTGCAATTTCTCGTGTCATGCCAGGAGCTGTTCCTGCTTTGTGCTGTTTGGATATTTCTTCGGCATAAAAATCATGGAGTCCTGAATAGAGTTGGATTTCTCCTTCTTCAGCTTTAGCGGAAAAAGCCTGGTAAAGGGTACGTACGTATTTTGTGTATACATCACCGCTACCGCCACCTCCTTTGATATATTCTTCTGATGCCTTGCCTATAAGGACAAGTTTGTTGTTTGCCGATTTTGCATTTACAGGTAGGAGTTCTTTGTCGTTTTTAAGGAGGATGATGCCTTCCCTTGCAATTCTGCGCGAAAGTTCAATATGTTCCTTTGAGCAGGAAATCTTTGTGCCGTTTTCCCCCAGTGGGAGACATGGCTGATATTTGTGTCTAAACCATTTATTTTTCATTTTTCCCTTCTTGTAGGACAATTTGAATCTAATTGTCTCGGTATCTTATCTAGGAATTATATTCTAGAAATCATGTTTTTACCATAAAAAAGTAGTGTATTAGGTTTCGGTATCTTGTGTTACTTTTCGGGATAAAATTTTTATGAATTATCCGAATTAAGTAAAAGTTACTATATTTTTATGCATATGACAGTTACTGTGTAAAATGAATCTTGGAAAAATACTATTACCGTAAAAAAACAAAGAATGTAAAGAAAAACTCATTTTTGGTGGTGCAAAAATGATTTGATATTATTCTGTTTTCGTATAATAATGGAAGAAAATATTTATTATCTGGTGGAAAAATGAAACTAAGGATTTTTTCAGTTGCAATCTTATGTTCGGCAGTTTTTTTTGTGTCATGTGGATCTTCTAAATATAAGAACGATACAAGACTTGCCGTTGAAAATGGTAAGCCTGTTGTAGAACGCTATGGTCAGCTTAAAGTTGTAGGAACTGATATCTGCAATGAACAGGGGCAACCTGTTCAGCTCAGGGGGATGAGTTCTCACGGGCTTCAGTGGTATGGAAAGTATGCCAACGAAGATGTAATAAGATGGCTTCGGGATGACTGGAACTGTCAGATTTGGCGTGCAGCGATGTATCTTACTGAAGGTGGATACCTTGGGTCAAAAGCTATAAAGCTGAAGGTAAATGATTCAGTAGATGCTGCACTTGATCTTGGCATGTATGTAATCATTGACTGGCATGTTCTTGGAACAAGGAGTCCTCTGGCCCATGTTGAGCAGGCAAAAGAATTCTTTGATGAGATGTCAAAGAAATATGGCTCATATCCAAATGTACTCTACGAAATCTGTAATGAGCCTAACGGTGATGAAGTAACTTGGAAAGATGATATCAAGCCTTTTGCCGAGGAAGTTATCAAAGTTATCCGTGCAAACGATCCTGACAACATTATTATTGTAGGTACTCCTAAGTGGAGTTCTCAGCCACAGATTGCTGCAGATGATCCTCTTGAAGGTGATAACATCATGTATACTATTCATTTTTATGCTGGAAGTGCCGGAAAAGAATCACGACAGAATGTAAAATATGCCTTACAAAAAGGTGCCCCTGTATTCTGTACAGAATGGGGAACAACAATGGATTCTGGTGATGGTGGTGTATTTGAAGAATCAACTATGGAATGGATGAAGTTCTTTGAGGAGAATAACATTTCATGGACAAACTGGTCTGTAAACAACAAGGGAGAAGATTCTGGGGTTCTTAAGTATAATGCAGACCGTAACGGAAAAGGTAACTGGGATCCTGACAAGGATCTTAGTAAGGACGGTATCTTTGTAAGAAAGATTCTTAGAAACGAGATAAAGAAATAAAATATATACATAAGATATATCTTTAATTGTCTCAAGGAGCCTGAGTTTTTCTGTGTAGGAACTCAGGCTTTTTATTTTATAGATGTTCTGCAATAAAAAAGACAGCTTTTGTAAAAGAAGCTGTCTTTCTTGTGTTTTATAATAGAGGTTTGGGCATCAGAGTATAGGTATGTTTTTTTCTTTGCACTGGCTGAGTGTTGCATCATCCCAGATACTTACCTGTGTTTCTCCGATGTGTGCCTTGCGGAGGAAGTACATGCAGAGACGTGACTGTCCGATACCTCCACCGATAGTCTGTGTAAGTTCATTATTCAAGAGCATACTGTGGAATTTAAGGCTTGCACGTTCTGTACAGCCTCTTTCTTCTAACTGCTTGCTCAATGAGTCTGGGCTTACACGGATACCCATGCTAGAAAGTTCCATCGCTGTATTGAGTACAGGGTTCCATACAAGAAGGTCGCCGTTTAATCCGCTGTATCCATCCTGATTAGGACTGATCCAGTCATCGTAGTCAGGAGCACGTCCATCGTGAATTGTTCCATCTGAAAGTTTGCCTCCGATTCCCATGACAAATATTGCACCATGCTGCTTACAGAAAGCCGTCTCTCTTTCTTTAGGTGTCATTGAAGGATACATCTTGAGTAAGTCTTCTGCATAAACAAAAGTGATTTCTGGAGGCAAGCAAGGTTTTATCTGCTCGTATCTGTCGTATACAAAGAACTCTGTCTGCTTGAGACACTGGTAGACTTTCTTGATAACTTCCTTGAGAAATGGAATATTGCGTGCTCCTTCTTCCATTGCCATCTCCCAGTCCCACTGGTCAACATAGATGGAGTGGAGGTTATCTAATTCTTCGTCTGCACGGATAGCGTTCATGTCTGTATATACACCAAATCCAGGATTAAGTCCGAGTTCTGTTACCTTGAGACGTTTCCACTTTGCAAGGGAATGCACGATTTCCATCTGTGCGTCTCCCAAATCTTTTACAGGGAATTTTACTGCTCTTTCTATACCATTTAAGTCGTCATTCAATCCAACTCCTGTCTGAACAAAAAGAGGTGCGGTTACGCGTGTTAGGTTAAGATTTGTGGACAGACAAAGCTGAAAGAAATCCTTGATCAGGATGATTGCCTTTTCTGTTTCCTTGACTGACAACAGGCTTTTGTAGCCTTCTGGTACATATAACTGTGACATTTTTTTATATCTCCTGCATATTATCTCATATTAATGAATAATTATACATTTTAATGTAAATGCTTATGGATGTAAAGGACTAAATGTTTGTAGATACAGGAGAATACGTAAAAAAAGAGACGGAAAAGAAAGAAATCCGTCTCTTTTTCTGAGGTTATTTTACAAGTCCACTGTTCTTCAGTAACAGCTCAATGTCTGTTCCTTTGGTCTTCTTGAGGAGAATCTTTAGAGCTTTTTTCTCCTTCCATTTAAGAGGAAGTTGATCAATGCTCTTCTTGTCTACTCCATAATAGGCTGCTCTTAGCATTTCTCTTATGTCGTATTGACTACCCCATACTTCCGGAACTGCGCGGTCTATGTTAAGGAGAGTATAGGCGGACTCCATGCCGGTACGGATAGAATATTCTGTAGTAAAGATTGTATCTCGTGGAGTTTCTGCAAACTGTCCTATGAAAGCGAAGTTTACGCTTCCTTCTGGAACAACCTTTGGTCTGTCGCTTTCCTTTCTTGGCTGGAAGAATGCATTGATATATGGCATATAACATGTTGTTGTATTGCACTTGTTGGCTGCATATTCAGAAATCTTTTCCTGAGGTATACCGATATGATAGAGCCATTCTTCGCAGACTTCCTTTCCCGTGCAGTTTCTCATTGCTTTCTTTACGTAGTTGCCTTCTTTGTTCGTATTAAGAGCATATACCCATATCAAGACTTTTCCCGGTGTCTGGGATCGGAACTGAGGCTGACGGTTGATTGTCCAACTGAGATACCAGTTTTGGGTAGAATCCTTTACTGTGACTATGCCTCCTGTTGTAACTTTACCGGATCTTGGGTCTCTCTTACAAACATTGATGATGTGTTGGATGATATCTTCATCGTCAGTTTCGACTGTTGCACTCATCCAGTTTGTTGCTTCTGGGTCACTGCAGAAGTTATCAGGGTTTCCGTACTCTCCTGTCTTAGCTTGAGAAGCAATGTTCTTCCACAAATCCCATGATTCTCCGGCACCTGATTTGATGCCACTTAGATCAGGAACTGTATTCTGGTCACCATAGCAAGATGTGTCTGTACAACATCCGTTTGTTATGAAGACGAGGTCGTTTTCTGATAGTTCAATAGTTTTCGTTTCTCCGGAGTTTTCATAGACAATCTGCTTTGCAACTTTCTTACTGCCAGAATTTTCGATAACTACATTCTTTACATTTACACCAAAGTGAATCTGTACGCCATGGTTCTGAAGCCATTTTTGTAAAGGTAAAATCATGCTTTCGTACTGGTTGTATTTTGTAAATCTTAATGCTGAAAAATCTGGAAGGCCATCAATGTGGTGAACATAACGACATAAGTATCTTTTCATTTCCAAGGCAGAAGACCATCTTTGGAATGCAAACATAGTCTGCCAGTAAAGCCAGAAATTTGTGCTCCAAAAAGAATCTGGCAGGACATCAGAAATCTTTTTTCCTTCAAGTTCCTTTTCTGCTGTTATGAAAAGCTTTGTAAGAGCTATTGCGGATTCTCTGTCAAGACTAAATTTTTTGTCTGTATGTGCATCTTAGCCGCAATTTATTGATGCTCTGCAAAGTGAATAGTTAGGGTCATGTTTATTAAGCCAGTAATATTCGTCAAGAACTGAAACTCCTGGAGTTTCGATGCTTTCGACATCTCTGAACAGATCCCACATGCATTCGAAGTGGTTGTCCATTTCACGGCCACCTCTCATATAGAATCCTTTGGTAATGTCTTTGCGACCATCACAGGAACCTCCTGTGATATCAAGTTTTTCCAGAAGATGAACATTCTCGCCTTTCATTTGTCCATCTCGGATACAATAAAAAGCAGCTGAAAGTCCGGCTAATCCTGTTCCAATAATATAAGCTGATTTGTTATCAACTCCTTCAGGTTTTTCAGGGTGTGCATAAGCTTCGTATGTGCCTGCGCCGTAATACATATCTATACCTCCAAAAAAATGTTGCTTGTTTGATATAGAAAGTGTAAACCTTTTTGTGTTATTTGAATCTAGACAATTTTAAGATATTGTCTAGATTTTATACAAATGTACAGAATTATAATAAGATTGCTAAATCTCTTTTTATTTTATGATACTAAAACTTTTTGCTATTTATGGCGGCCAAGATTGGATAAGGCTCTTTCTATTGTGCCTTCAAGCAGTATGCTTAGTTTATTTACTATCGATTCAGGTTTTTCCTGCATGTCTTTTTCGATCCATTCTTCGACGACAGCTACAAAGGCATATTTATAAAAATTGGTAATAAATTCTTTGTCCTCTTCCTTGACGATATAATTCTGTGCTTTCTCATTCACAACGACATATATTACCGGATAAACCAAAGAATAAAGATATCTATTGAGAATATCTAGGGATACACAGTGAAATATATTCATTATGAAAGGTTTGTCATATTCAATTGTCTTAAAAACTTCCAGAAAACCTTCCTGCCATGTATCATATGAATCTTTCTGTTTCAAAGCTGCCGCGTCCTGAATACAGATCCATTTTATCAAGGCTTTTTTCCAGCAATAATTCTTTTAATGATTTTGCAATTTCTTTTTTTGTAAGATCCTTCATGAATAGAATTATATCACTTAATTTCTAAAACTGGCAAAAGCAGAGTCAGAGAAATCATGAGAGTTTACAAGCCTAAAACATTCAGAGACAAGAAAAATCAAAAGAAACAAGAAGGTAAAGGTTAAAGAATAAAGTTAAGTAACAGAGTAAATAAGGTTAATTAACATAGTAAATAAAGTTAATAAACAAAGTGAATAAACATTAATTAACTTAGTAAATAAATATTAATAAACAAAGTAAATAAATATTTATTCACGAAGTAAATAAATATTTATTTACACAGGAGAGACTAGTAGAATAGGAATAGAGACTAAGGAAACAGCTGAAAAGAGTAAAGAGATAGCTAGGAAGATTAAGGGAGTCTCTTGAGGGACTAAGGAAAATAGCTGGAGAGGGTAAGTGTGCAGGTGAAGAAGCTAAGGGAACTGATGAAGTGGGATAAAGAAAGGTGTGGAGAGAGTAAAGATGTAACCGGAGAGAGGGGAAAGGGAGCAAGTCTAGAGAATAAATGACCTATAAGAGCCTCTGGCAGGCCGGAAAGTCAGATGTAAGGAGGATAGATATAAGAAGGATAGATGTAAGAAGGTCAGGGGCAGTATAAAAAACTGAAGCTAAAA
>JAZLGX010000027.1:0-134476 GCA_045616545.1 Treponema sp.
AAATTATAAAATTAGTAAATATATATAAAATACGATGAATATCTTAAAATTAATATTAATGATGTAAAATGTAATTTAAATGTGAAATATAATTGTATTGTTGTTGTATATCAGTTTGTATTAGATTGCAGTTAACTGTAGAAGAGCTTGAGTTAAAGCAATGCTTTATTGATAAAAAAAATTGATGTCTTATATACTGACTATATGAAGACACGAATACCTGATTACTCAAATTGTATTGTAAATCTATCATCTTCCCTTCTGAAGTATTTTGGATGTAAGCCTTTTCATGAAACGCTTGAAGTTCTAGATAGTCATTTGACAAAAGATTACAAGAATGTTGTCCTTTTGATACTTGACGGAATGGGTAAGGATATATTGGATGCAAACTTTGCTCCAGACGGTTTTTTTAATTCCCATATGATAGCTGAGTATTTGTCTGTTGTTCCTCCCACAACAGTTGCAGCTACTACTTCTTATTATTCTGCTCTTGAGCCTGTGGAACATGGCTGGCTAGGATGGGACTTATATTACAAGGATATTGATAAGACTGTAACCACGTTTTTGAATATAGAAGCAGATACAGGTGACAAGATAGGATTTTATGCTGCAAGAAAGTTTACCCCATATAAGTCTATTGTTGACATAATAAATGATAACGGTGGCAATGCTTATTGGGCTATGCCTTTTGAAGAGCCTTACCCTGATACTCTCGAAAAAATCTGCCAAAGAATACAGAAACTGTGTAATCAAAAAGATAAGAAGCTTATTGTATCATATTGGAATGAGCCTGATTCAACCTTTCATGAAAAAGGTTGTTTTGGACCTGAGGCAAAAGCAATGTGCCATAAAGTGGAATCTGTTGTACAGGATTTGTGCAGTAGGCTTGATGATACTATCGTAATTATCAGTGCAGATCATGGACATATTGATTGCAAAAGTCGATGTCTTGAGGATTATCCTGATATAACAGAATGTCTTGTACGTATACCAAGTATAGAGTCAAGATGCGTAAGCTTTTTTGTAAAGAATGGCTTTGGTGGAATATTTATGGATAGGTTTAAGAATCACTTTGGTGATGATTTTGATCTTTACTCTAAGAACGAAGTTTTTAGCAACAATCTCTTTGGTACAGGGACACCTCATTCTCAGTCCTATTATATGGTAGGAGATTATATAGCTGTAGCCAAAGGAGATATTGCCTTGTACCGTACAAGAGAAACTGCTGATGCTCTCATAGGACAACATGCTGGCATGACAGTAGAAGAAATGACAATTCCCCTAATAATAGTTAAATAAAAATGGTCCTGAAAGTCTGGATTATATGGACTTTCAGGACACAAAAATCTCATTTTACCTGGAGTTTTTTCTGTTACCACTAATAAAGATAACCACACATCCTAGTAAAATCAGTGAAATTATTGTCATACCTGTAAATACAAGGTGTATACCTCCGGTAGAGAATAATCCCACATAAACAACCATCCCCAATGCTCCAGCTATGTTTCTTAGTGAAGTCAATAGTGCAGTTCCATGAGCTGTAGATGTTCCCTTAAAGTCCTTCATGCCCCATGCTACTATTGGCATCATAAGAAGCCCCACCCCCATACATCTGAACATATTTATAATAGCAGTTACGGCAGGACTCATATCCATCGTAACAAAAAGCATAGCCACATTACTTATCACAAGGAGACATGCGCTGAGGAGAGACTGAAACTTGATACCTTTTTTGTCATAAAGTCTTCCTGCTACAGGATTTAATGCAATCATTGCCAGTGCTCCAGGTAAAATTACCAGCCCGGAAGTCAGTGCACTTTTGTTTAAAACAGATTGAACAAAAAGAGGCAATATCATGGAAGTTCCCATCATTACAGAGTAGAGACACATGCTTATCACTACTGCAACAGTGTAATCTCTATTCTTGAAGGACCTTACATCCAGAAGAGGACTTGAAAGTCTAAGCTGTCTTAATGTAAACAAAATACCGCTTATAAATCCACAAGCAATTATGGCTGTTACAGCAATAATGTTTAGAGAGGATCCTGTTATATTTCCAAAACCAAAAGTAATACAGCCGAATGTGAGCCCACTGAGAATAAGGCTGATAAAATCAAAGCTTGTCTTCTTGGTTTCAAGTACATCAGTAAATACAACTACCGCAAATACCAGTGAAATAATTATGAGTATTTCGGTAATTACAAAAATGTATCTCCATCCTATAGTATCAACTATTACACCAGAAAGAACGGGAGCAATGACAGGAGCTGCTGCAATGGAAAGTCCGTACCATCCCATTACCTGTCCTTTCTTTTCCTTAGGGTATATAGTAAGGAGAACTACCTGGCTTAATGCTGTCAGTACCCCTTGTCCCATAGCCTGCAGGATACGACCAGCCATCATAAAATAAAAGTTACTGGAAAAAATACATATTGCAAGTCCAGCTGCTACAAAAACAATAGCTCCGGCGTGAATCTTCTTGGTTGGGAACCTGGTAATAAGATAAGCGCTAAGAGGAGTTATAACTGCTGTTGTAAGGGAGAATCCGCTGGAAAGCCATTGCCCTGTTACAGCGGATATACCGAATTCACTGATAATTGGGGGTAAAGCACTGGTCAAAGCCGTAGATAAGAAGGCCGTCGCTACACAAGTAATGATAATGTTTACAAAGATTAAAGCTCGTCTTGTATTCGTCATAAATGATCCTTTATTGTATTAAGTTTGATACAAGTTAAACTGAACAAAAAAAAAGCTCAATGGTGTACAAAAATGATACCATTGACTATAATGGAAAAATATGATTGAGGAAAAACGTATAAAAATATGTCTTTACGGACAGATGGCAGATTTAATAACAATAAAAACCTTTACTTCAAGCTATATGGGAAGAATCCCTGAAGCTGAAATCCAACTAAAGACTCGGATTACGGACGTTCCTCAATGTGACTTTATTATTTTTACAGCACATACAGCCGTCTTTAACTATGCAGACTTGTTGTCTCTCAAGCGGAAGTCAAAGCATATCTTGTTTTTCTGCATAGGGAACTATTATAGTCCTTTTATCTATTACCTTGTAAAATATGAGACAGGGATTGATGTCATGTACATGCCTGATTCTGATGAAGAAATACATGATTACATAAAAGCTTTTGAAAGTGGAGTCAGATACATATCCAAGGAAGCAGAGACTGTTCTGATGGATGAACGTATGACTCTATATTTTGAAAAACTTAAGAATGCAGAAATTGATGCCAGGGGATTAAAGATTCTTATCTCGCTGGTAAATAACAAAAGTATTGCAGATATTACAGAAGAATCAGGCTATGCCAGATCGTCTCAAGTAAAAAAAATAAACACAATATGCCGTAGACTTAATGTAAATGATATGGATGAGCTTAAAAACTTACTTAAGAATATTCCTGATATAGAGGAATATCTTAAACTATTGCTTTCTCTCTCAGTCGGGTACTAGGTTACAGACTTAACTCCTATAACCTAGTAGACTTAACTTGACTGGAGCTAAATTTGTTTTATTTTGTGCCTCATTCAAGGGTAAACTCAGAGATGCCTTTCATCACATTGCCTAAACTTTGCTTAGTGCTGGCCATTGAATCAATGCAATTATTGACAGATGTTGATATCTGTTCCGAATAGTTCTGGATCTGGCTCATATTGTCATTGATAGTATCTGTTATGGATTTAAGGTTTTCCATGCGATTTACAATTTCATTTCCGCCTTCAATCATTATATGAGAATTTGACTGTACTTGATTAGTGGAATTATTGATGACATCAATAGTTTCAAGTACATGCTGGTTATTATCCCTCTGATTTTCCATGCTGGAAGAAATAACTTTTTCCTGCTGCTTGACTGTCTGAGACAAGTCATAGATAGTGACAAAAGAATTCTGTACATCAGCAATTTCTTGACTTATAGTTTGTATTGATGTAGACAGTTTATCGAGATAACCGCTAATCTGGTTTCCTTGATTGCTTGATTGTTCCGCAAGTTTCCGGATTTCATCAGCAACTACAGCAAAACCTTTTCCACTTTCTCCTGCATGAGCAGCCTCGATTGCAGCATTCATGGCAAGAAGGTTTGTCTGACTTGCAACATCTTGTATGATATTGGCTGCTTCCAGGATAGAAGATGATTCTTCATGTACTTTTTTTGCAGTATCCACTGCAGTATTGATTTGGGTTTTGCCTTTTTCCGCAGCCTCTGCAAGTTTATTGACAGCTGAATGATTGCTTTTGAGAATATCAGTTACTTCATTTATATTGCTAACCATCTCCGTAACTACATTGGAGCAGTCATTAACGCTTACAAATTGTTCATCAATTGCGGTATTAAGTTTGTTGATAAGGTGCGTTATCTGGGTGGCGGAAGTTGTAGATGTATTTACAGCTTCCAGCTGATTAACCATCTTGGAGTTGACAGAGTCTATTACGGATTTTATGTTAACTACATTATCCTCTGTTAATCCCATATTAGAAGTAAGACTTTCTGTCTTATCTGAAGTACTTTTTGTAGACAGTTCAATCTGCAAAAGAAGTTCTCTCGTATAGGATTTCAAATTATTAAGATCCTGAATAATGACTCCAAACTCACTTCTGTTATTGGCTTCTTCATCTTTTACTGTATATTCTTTTTTTGTAAGAGAGGATGCGATATGACCGATGGAAGTGACACACAACTTAACATCAGCAATAAGGAATTTCTCAATTATAGAAAAATAAACTATTGAATACAGACAGCTTGGGGCCAATCTCTTTAGCAAGTAGTCCTTACCATTATTTAAGTTTTCTGGGACGAGTACAATTGAAAATACATAAAAAAGAAGGCTAAGAACACAAAATATAATGGTAAGGAAGTTCCTTTCTGTTATATTCAGAGTTATTTCCTTTTCAGTAAATGGAATATCATTGATAGCCCTTTCTTGAAGTCTGATGCCTATTACATAAAATATCAAGGCAACACTGATTACAACTGCTTCCGAGAACATAAACAGCGTATTAAAGGGTATTTCATCTCCAAAGGCAGAAAGATGGACTTGACCTTTTTTCATTAGGAATGCGATCAAAATCCCATGGAATCCATTGGTAAGGTTAGGGCAGACTATATTGTACTTTGAAAATTTTCCAAGTTTTTTCCCTAATTCAGACTGGTTTGATTTCCCTTCATCATAGCTTTTTACTATTGATGTAAATAAATAGCATGAGAATAAAGAAATCAGCACCATACAAAACATATATATTATGATAAGAGGATTCTTTAGAATCAAAAGATATTCATCTACAGTAAAAAATCCAGATAAACATCCTAATAAACCGTATACGGTCAGGGGAGAAAGATAAGTTGTAATAATTGTAATGTAAACAGAAGCATCTATTTTTCTGTCTTTGTTCTTCATAAAGATAAGTTCTCCATACTAGATAAGGATACTCTAATTATGAAACAAAAAAAGTGAAATAACTACTTTTTCCAAAGAGTCTTGGATTTTTTTGAAAAATACCTGGATTTGTTACAATTGATTTGACAACTTAGCGAATATAAAAGTTCAGCATGTACATAGGTAAAACCTCACGAGGTTTATGGTGTAAAGTTCACGTGGTATAGGGGTGAAAGTTCATGAGGTTCATGGTATAAAGTTCATGAGGTATTGGTACAAACCTCGTGAGGTATGAGTTCAGAGTTCATGAAGTTTTGGGTATAAACCTCACGAACTCTCATGCAAAACCTTGTGAAGTCCTGACTAAAAGTTAATGAGCTTCTGCGAGATGGGGTAATAGGTACTCTTATACATAAAAAGTCTAGGACTTTCTTTTAAAAGTCTAAGACTTTTTCCTAAAACTCAAGGACTTTTTTTGAAAAGTCTAAGACTTTTTTCTAAAACTTAAGGACTTTTTTTACAATCAGAGTATGAATACTCTGATAACTGTAATGTTTAGCTGTAGTTACCAGAGCATTTCCCATATTATTAGACTGTAAATTGGTCTATCTGTGATCCTATCTCGGATATAGTGTCATGCATCTTTTTTGAGATGTCTGTAAGGTTCTTCCCTGTATCTGATATCTTTATTGCACTGTCATTGACTGTCTGCATTGATCTTTTCATCATAGTGGTGGCTTCCTGCAATATGCTTACTTCCTGCAAGATAGATTTGTTTCCCGCTGCCATTTCCTGGCTTGCCAGATGGACTTCATTTGAACTGTTGTTCATAGCCTGCAGAGAATCACTTATCTGTTTAGAGCCTTCTGTCTGCTCATACATTGCATCCTTTATTTTTTGTACGATTGAGTCTGTATTTGTAATGCGGTCAGTCATATTTTCAAATGCAAGACTAGACTTGTTGCTGGAATCGACTACATTCTGTATTGAGTTTTGAATTGTAGTAAGGTGATCTCCGATTGTCTTGGATTGCTGACTTGATGTTTCTGACAGTTTACGTATCTCATCTGCTACGACACTGAATCCTTTGCCGGCTTCTCCAGCATGAGCTGCTTCTATGGCAGCGTTCATTGCCAAGAGGTTTGTCTGTTCTGCTATGGAAGCTATGGCAATATTGGCTTCTTGCAAAGTCTCGCTTTGGTTCTTGATTTCTTCAATTTTTTCGTTAACTTCACTTTGAAGAATGCTTCCGTCTTTTGCACTGCTTATGAGTTCATTGAATGACTGTGTCATTAGGTCAACTGATTGATTTACAGCATTGATATTCTCAATCATCTGCTCAACTGCATTGCTGGCTTGGGCAACTCCACTGGCTTGCTTTGAGATCATTGTTTCAAGAGAATCTATGTTAGATGCTATCTCATTTACAGCTCCTGCTGTTTCCGTAACGCTTCTGGATTGTATATCTATCTGCTTGTGTATGTCTGAGATATTATCGATTATTCCCTGTATGGATTTTTCAGTCTCATCCGTACTGTTGTCAAGATTTTCTCCTACTTGGCTAAGGTAAGAGTTACTGTTCTGTATGTCCTCTACAATTGTCTGCATTTTTGAGGTAAAGCTGTTAAAGCCTGTTACAACCTTTCCGACTTCATCATCAGATATTTGTTCAATACGCTTTGTCAGGTCTGCATTACCGGATGCAATATCATTCATCGATTTGCTTACATTTACAAGAGGTTTTAGTATCAGTGTCACAAATATAGTTGTCAGCACGACTGAAAGAACAAGAGATACAATGAAAGCTGCAAAGGCACTGTCTTTGATAAGCTTTATGCCGTTGAGATAATGACTGGCAGGTATTGCACAGATAACACTCCACTTGGCTACATCACTTTTGACAGAATTATAGCTTACAAGCATTGGTATATTTGTTATGGAATCTGTGTACATAAGATAGCCACTTTCACTGTTCTGTATTGTCTGTAGGACTTCATTTAGTGCAGGATTTTCTTTAACCTCTGTACTTGACCTGTCTGCTGTTCCGATGATCTCTCCCTTGTTCCTGTCATATACGATAGGGTGGTAGCCGTCTCCTATGTCTATTTCTGATACTATCTTGTCAAGGTCATTGCCTTCTACAACGGATAACACTGCTCCTACAAATTTACCGTTTCGTATGACCGGAACAGAATAATACATCAGCCACATTTCTTCCTGAAATGTACTTATAGATGGTTCAGAAGCATACCTTAATCCTTTTGCTGCATTTTTGTATAAGTCTCTTTGCGAAAAATCCATGATTCTAGGGCCGACGATTGATTTGCCTTCTGCACTACAGTAACCTATGTTGTTGTATTTTGAAGGATTCATGTTCTTTATGTGTCCAAGAAGCTCTGTCTTTTCTTGTAGGCTTACACTGTCATCTCCTATGGAAGGTATTTGTGCAAGTCCTTCGAGTAAAAGAAATTCTTTTTCGAGTACATCCTGAACAAGGTTAGAGACAGATTCTGACTGGTTCTGCATTACACTTTGGGCTGATGATTTTATTATTTTACTGGAAATTATAATGGATCTGATTCCAATTATTATATTTGCGAGTATAATTACTATAATTGTTAGAGAAATAAACTTTGTTTTTATTGAAAATTTTAATTTCATATAAACTCTCCTCAAGATTAAATTATAACACATTGTATGGTAAAAGCTAGTTTTTTCCATAATGTTTTTTTTGCGATGGATGTAATATAATTTACTGGGTGGCTGAGTTATTTGAAATTTTTCCGTACTTGGAAACAAAGAATCTTATTCTCAAGAGGATGACAGACAGTGATGTAGATGCTATGTATCTTATAACAAGCAATGACAATGTATATAGGTATATTCCTCCTGTTTTGTATAAGAGAGAAAAGGATTATCTTCTGGCTGTAATACATAATATATATAGGAGGAATTTTATCAAAAAGAAAAGTATCGTTTGTGGTATATATGAGCAGAGGAACCCTTGCTTTCTTATTGGTCTCGTAGAAATTTTTGGCTATGACAAAAGAAAACGCAGGGTGAACATAGGTTATAGATTTAATGAAGATTATTGGAATAGGGGATACGCAACTG
Organism: Treponema sp.; assembly: GCA_045616545.1. Classification (GTDB taxonomy): domain Bacteria; phylum Spirochaetota; class Spirochaetia; order Treponematales; family Treponemataceae; genus Treponema_D. Next base: position 8,508 of record JAZLGX010000027.1, read on the forward strand.
AAGTTATTGCAGCCCTTAAGGGATATCTTTCTGTAGATATGGAAATATCTGAAATCACAGCCTATGTAATGAGTGAAAATATTCATTCGGCCAGAGCACTGGAAAAGAATGGATTTATAAAGCAGGCTCAAGTCTTTACAGCTGATAATTGGGGTGGGAGAAATAATGTCTTTATAGATGAGTTTTCCCTTAAACTTACGTAGGGTAGTCAGTGAATCGTCTTTTTAGCTTATTATTCTTATAGGAAAACTTATTTGGGAATAAATTGATTGATCTTAATATTGATGACTTACGCTCGGTAACTTTACAGGAGAATATGGTAAGTTAATTATGATTGTCGTTACCGATTAGTAGTTTATGTATGAATTAAAAAATGTAAATTTTGCAAAATAGCTGGGAAATCCTTTTTCTAAAGTCTGAATCTCCTGATTTTATCCATGTATCTTTTAGCTTATGATAAAGCAACGCTTTGTTTTGTGTGATTGTACATATTGTTGTGTTTTTTTTAGATAAAAATAATGCCACACGAAAGTGTGAACTTTTGTCGATTTGTTTTATTTTGATTCAATTATTACTTTTAGTGCTGCTGATGTTTCTGGTACAAATTTTTTGTGGCGTCTTTTTTCTCCTGATAAGTTTTTGAATCATGGTCAGGTTGTGTTTGTGATTTTTTTTTCTAACTTACTTGATTTTCTTACTGTAAAAATCAGTTATTTACTATCTTAATATTAAAGAATTTTGTTGACAGTTTCATAAAGTATGCATTATTCTATTAATTAGATTACTAATTAGTATTATAATTAGTAATCTAATGGAAAAATTGGAGAAAATCCTTGTTTGTAGCTAGGATGCAATTCAGGGACTAGATTTATAAAAATGTATGATAAATTTACACTGGCATTGATTGATTTATATTCAGCTCAAAAGAACAATGCAATAAAAGACATTTCTGATAAAGGTTTGTCAGAGGCACAACCTAAGATTCTATATATACTGAGTCGTAATGATGGAATTATTCAAAAAAATCTAGCTGAACTTGCAATGGTGTCTACTGCAACTTTAAGTGTTATTCTTGATAAAATGATACGTGATGGTCTTGTCAAAAAGGAATCTTTTGTTACAAGTGGTGGCAAAAAATCTATGAAAGTATATCTTACTACATTGGGCAAATTAAAATCCATGGAGGTAGATACGTATCTTGAGACTCTTGAAGAAAGGAGTATGAGGGATTTTACTGCAGAAGAGAAAAGCATATTGCTTTTTCTTCTGCAGAGGGTAAAATCTAATTTATCCTAGAATTATCTTCCGTGGCAGTGTTTGTATTTTTTTCCACTGCCACAAGGACAAGGTTCATTTCTTCCAACCTTTGGAAAGAAAGTTGTTTCCATGAAGTCTGGAAGAGGTATGATGCTGTCGGTAATGGAATCAGGATCTAGAGATAGGTTTTGCTTATTATTAGCGCTGTTATGACTCCTTAACTCTGATGGGCACCAACCATATAAATCCCAATGCCCGATAGTATTATGCAGTTTCTGATATATATCACAGAAGATATGGAAGTCTGTTGTGCTTAGGGATTCTGTAAGGCTGTAGTCTTCGTTGATGATTTCCAGGACTTCATTCATTGACAGCATGTTCTTGATATAAAAGACTATGTAGTACAGTATTTCTTCGGCGATTCCATCTTCTGCAAAGTGATTCTTGAGGAAGATAGACATTGCCTTATAGTTTGTGTTGTTATGTTCTACTTCGTATTCATCGAAACAGTTTGCAGAGTCAGCATAGTACTGTGATGTGAAAGGTGTCATCCAGGTAGTTACTGTTTCTTTGCTTGGTTGATAGAGTGGGTAAGTACTTCGGTTATGGGTAATGAATCTGGCTTGGTCTTCGTCAAAGTTCTTGTAATAGACTGCATTGAAATTATATGACCAAGTGTAGTCTCCTGTACAGAGAGCAGACAGAGACAGGTGCTCAATGGACTGTTCAGTTGTAAGAGATTTTTCGGGGAAATTAGTGTTCCATAGAGTCTTGAAATCATTTACTGTCACAACGCCATATCTTGAAATCAATGCTGTTGTAAAGTCAGTCAGCTCTATCCATTTTCCAAAATTATCGGATTCGCCGTTACATTCCTGCTTTATCAGTTCTGCGATTTCTGTAGGAATCATAAAGGAGCTTCCAGCTTCTTCATCCCAAAAGTGAAATATATAGCCCCTTGCTATTGTATTTTCTATTACCCTTGATTCCAAATAGAAAATAGGATCTGTTTCTTTTGTACTTTTGTAAGATTCGACTTTTGATACCCCGGACCTTCCGTCACGATTATTGCATATCAGCAGCAAAGGTTCGTATACTTTAGTTGGAACATAATACATGTAGTGTACTACTGTCGAAAGTATGGATTGAGTAAGGTATTCGACTATATCAGCTTTGTTTTGGAGTTCTGGAGTATATTGATTTGTATAATTCTCCAGGAGGTATTCCAACTGATTTCTTGTCATTGCAGACAAACAGCCTTTCAGTGTCTTTGTAGGCTTTTTGTTGAGAGTCAGTTCAAACTGCTCTATGTATGGGATTCTGGTAGTATTTATTGTATTTCTCATTTGGGTCATACAATACAATAAATAATGCTTCTTAGTCTATATGAAAATTATTGTTAAGGTTACCTTAAAAAATTGCAATTTGTGGAGGTAACCCTTAACTGACTGCAGATAATTTTACTGCAGCCTGATTTTTCTTCATTTTCTGCCAGTTATATAATCCATACATATCATTCAAAAAGAATATGGTAAAGCATACTACCATTGACATACAACTTCTGTCATGTAATGTAGCGGATATCCATAAAATAATCAGGACCATATCATTACACATAAAGCCTGCTGCATAGTATGAGCTCCGGATTAATTCCAGATAGGATGCTGCAAAACTAGTAGCTATCGATATGGTACATACAATGAGGTTTGCTGTTCCCAGTGCTTTGAGTATAAAATAAAATATCGTTGTTACTACTGTGGTTAGGAGAAAAAGCTGTGTCCATTTTCTAATGTTCATATGTGCGACAGTGACTTCTGCCTTGTCTTCAAAAGGGTTCTTTAGCCAGGTAATCATTGTTGCTATGGCTATTGGAGTATTCATTCCCAGGTAAGTTATTATTTCGCTATAATACTGCTGCTTTATGGATATTATTCCATAAAGAATGGAAAATATGACTGTAAAGACTTGTCCTAGGACTGTACCTTTTGCTACAAAGAGCACCAGACTTACACCAAATAGAGAAGAAAACAATGTTGTATAGTCCTTTTGGGGAACAAGTATGAAGCTGATCACTACTGCTGAAAGAGAGAAGATCCAGAGGAATATTTCAAATTTTGTAAGCGACTTGATGGCTGGTAAGAAGATCTTGTTATATTTCATGTGTACGGTTGCCGGCTATTATAAGATAAACTGGAATATATGACAACTGAGTCATATATGATATAATCCCTGCTGTATGGAAAGTATTGCAGAGTATCTGGAAAAACTAAATGCAGAACAGGCTTTGTCAGTGACTACAACAGAAGGTCATATCCGAGTCCTTGCTGGTGCTGGTTCAGGTAAGACAAGGGCTTTGACCAGTCGTTATTGTTACCTTGTAGATGTGCTTGGTATTAGTCCCAAAAATATCCTTTGTGTCACATTTACAAATAGGGCTGCAGGGGAGATGAAGCGTCGTGTACGTCATGCCTTGGGTGATCAGGACCTGAGGTTTATATGTACATTTCATGCATTCTGTACGATTCTTCTGCATGAGGATATCAATCGCATAAACTTTCCTAAAGAGTTTGTTATCCTTGACAAGGAGGATTGGCGGGAAATAATGCTGCGTATCTTTAGTGATATGCATATTACCCTTAAGGAAACTACTGTCCAACGTAAGATTGACCAGGTTCTGGAAGCCAAGAAAACAAATGCAGATACTTATATAGAATATATATACAAACTCAACAATGAGGAACTTAAAGAGCGGTTTTCATCTGGTAACCTGGATCAGGATGATGAGATATTCATGAGGTTCATCTACGAACAGAAAAAGTGCTTTGGAGTTGACTTTAATGATCTTATCAACTTTGCCACATATATCCTGGAGAACTTTGAGGATGTGAGGGCTAAGTGGCAGGAACGTATGCAATATGTAATGGTAGATGAGTTTCAGGATGTCAGTGCCAAGCAGTACCGTATAGCTCAGATACTAAGTGCAAAACACAAGAATTTATATATAGTAGGTGATAGTGACCAGACTATTTATAGTTGGAGGGGAAGTCATGTACGGCTTATTCTTGATTTTGACAAGAAGTATCCTGATGCAAAAACAATTCTGCTTAACAAGAACTATAGGAGTAAAAGTGCTATAATCAGGGCTTCCAATAGCTTGATAGAAAAGAATTCCGTACGTTATCCAAAGGCAATGGAGTGTGTACGGGAAGAAGGTATGAAACCCCTATATTTTCATGCAGCAGATGAAATTGAGGAATCAGCTTGGATAGCTGACACAATCAAGGATCTTGTGGAAAATCAAGGGTATAATCATAAGGATATTGCCATACTGTATAGAGCTCATTATCAGTCCAGGTCCCTTGAGGAAACTTTCATAAAGAAGAATATTCCCTACCGTATTCTTGCTGGAACAGAGTTCTATGGAAGGCGTGAAATCAAGGATATTGTATGTTATCTTCGTATGCTTACAAGTGCAGATGACGTTGCCTTCTATCGAACCATAAACATGCCTAGCCGAAAGATTGGTAAAACAAAGATTGCGGCAATCAAGGAATGTGCGGATAAGAATAATGTTTCCGCCTTTGATGCCCTGAAAAAACTATTGGCTGAGGATAATAAATTATTCAAGGGAACTGGGGCTCAGTCTTATGTGGATGCCATAACAGAATGTGCTTCCATGGCTAAAGATCTTCATGATAGCAAGAATCCTGATAGCACTGTCATATTGCATACTGTACCAAAGCTGGGGGACATATTGCAGGCTGTTCTTGATAAATCCGGCTACGAAAGTTTTTTACGACTTGAAGCTGACCAGGACAGACTTGATAATATGGCTGAATTTAAGCGATATGTCAACGAAGAAGGACTTGATGATGATACGACTTTGGAACTTTTCCTTAACCATGTAGCCCTTTTTACTGATCTGGACAGAGAAGATGAGAAGGATAACGTCAAGATGCTGACTATTCATGCTTCCAAAGGTATGGAATTCCAGGTAGTATTCCTATGTGGTCTTAATGAAGGGATATTTCCAAGCCGTAGAGTGAATACACCTGAAGATATGGAAGAGGAGAGACGTATTGCCTATGTTGCGATGACAAGGGCAATGGACAGGTTATATCTTTCAGATGCAGAAGGAAAGGCTAATGATGGTTTGTATCGTTATCCGAGTCGATTTATATTTGATGCAGGTCTTGAAAACATGACTATTGTAAATAGTCTGGATAGTTCACTTTTGGATCAGGCAAAAAAGATAATAAGTGCTGATGAAAAGCGTCTTAAACATATGGCAGAACTTTTTAAGGCAGGCGATGTTGTTGTTCATCCAACATTTGGAGATGGAACCATAATCAAGGTAAATATGGAATCATATTCTTATCTTATAAAGTTTACATCTCTTGATACGGAGCGTAGTATTCAATTTACTGCCCGTCTGACAAAAAAAGACTGAAATTATGGTAATAATAGTTTATTAGGAGTACACTATACTTATGAGTAAAGAAATAGATAATTATTTGAAAGATGTTTTTAAGAAAATAAGAGAGATTCTGCAGGAAGAGTATGAATATATAAAAGATTTCGATACCCCTGAATATCAGGAGATAAAAGAGGATTATCTGGAATTCTTTGAAGATGTTGATCGTATTGCCCCAAGACTTAAGGGAATTGGATCTCTTGTCAAGATGGATGATGATGATATCCAGGTTATGTATGAGGCTCTTGCCATGTACGAAGGATGTTTTGTCCTATCTCCGGAAGGTAGCGAGAATCGTCTTTCTGAGGATGAAGAATACGGTAAGTTAAGCTATATCCTGGAGATGTTCAGTTTGGACGACGAAGATGAAGAATAAATGTTAGGCAGCAAGTTCAGCAAACTTGCTGCTGTTTCGGCTATTCCACAATGCTCCAAAGTTTGTGGTGCTCAGGTTTGATGTTTTTTAGTGCGAACATTTGTGGAACAGTTACAAATGTATACCCTTGTTCCTTAAGATAAGGGATTAACTGGTCTACTGCCTTTAGTGTATAGTCATTACCTTCCATAGTGTGAAGTAGATAGATTACCCCGTCAGCAGCTGATTCCTTCATGGAATTAAGCCTGTACTCAGCATCATAATTATTGTCCCAGTCATTACAGCCTACACCGCATATAAAAGTTCTGTCTATGTTCTTATACATGAGATCATTTACATCAATATAAGGGGGACGGAAAAACTGACTGGCTGTGCCTGCTATACCTTTGATCAGGGCTTCACACTTATTGAATTCTGTCTTTATTTGTTCTTCTGTCAGTTTTGTCATGAATGGGTGAGTAAAACTGTGGTTCTGTATGTCACAACCCATACTCAATGCTCTTTTGAGTACAGGGATATTTGAATCATTTATTTTGTTGCCAATGACAAAAAAAGAAGCTGCTACATTGTGTTTTTGGAGGATATCAAGCATATCGCTTGTTGTGTCAGGACTGTCCGAACAAGGACCGTCGTCAAAACTTAAACTTACATATTTCATACGGCAATTCTAGCATGGGTGAGGTGTGGTCTGCATATTAAAAGTTGCCTTTTTATTGCTAAAAGTAGTAGAATAAGGCTTATGGAATATAAGAAATCGCGTACAGTAGCCATAGGAGGCTATAACAATATCCGTCGTATCTTGGTTGGCGGAGATAATCCTGTAACAGTCCAGACTATGTGGAAGGATACCATCGCAGATGTTACGGAAGACAATCCTAAACTTGATGATATCCTAAAGGAAATAAATAATCTGAAATCCATTGGATGTGATATTATCCGTTTTGCCTGTCCTGATATGGAAAGTGCAAAGGCTATACGACTTATCCAGAGTCGTACAGATGTTCCCCTTGTTGCTGATATTCATTTTGACTATAAGTTGGCTTTGGAATGTCTTAATGGAGATGTACCTGTATCTGTTATACGTATAAATCCGGGTAATATTGGAAGCATAGACAGAGTTAAGGCTGTTGTTGATGCGTGCAAGGACAGAGGCGTTGCTATTCGTATTGGAGTCAACTCCGGAAGTATACCTCACGATATAGAAGAAAACATGATAGCAGGAAAGATTTCCCGAGCAAAAGCCCTTGTTGAGACAGCTCTTAGGGAAGTTGAAATCTTTGATGAGCTTAATTTTAGGGATGTGGTAGTAAGCATGAAGGCTTCATCTGTTGCAGAAACCATTGAAGCTAACAGGGAATTTGCAAAAGTATGTGACATACCGCTTCATATCGGTGTTACAGAGGCAGGTCCTCTTATCACTGGTATTGTAAAGTCTACACTGGCTTTCAGTACACTTTTAAGGGAAGGAATTGGAAGTACTATTCGTGTAAGTCTTTCTTCTACTCCAGAAAATGAGGTTATTACGGGGCGTGAAATACTTCATGAGTGCGGTCTTAGGAAGGGAGGTGTTACCATTGTAAGCTGTCCTAGATGTGGTCGTATAGGATTTGATGTTCATTCCTTTGTAGATCGCTGGCAGAATATATTGCTTTCAATGGATAAGGATATAACGGTGGCCGTTATGGGGTGTGTTGTAAATGGCCCTGGGGAAGGTAAACATGCTGATCTTGGTATAGCAGGTGGTAAAGATAAGTGTATAATTTTTAAGAAAGGTAAAATAATACGAACTATTGATGCTAAAGATGCCGATAAAGTATTCAAAGAAGAACTGGAGTCTCTTTAAGTATGAAATTTAAGTCTTTAGTCGGTATCTGCTGTATCTCTTTATCTACTGCGTTGAGTCCTTGTTTTATATCAGCACAGGGAAGTGTCAAAAATGTGGTAAAAGGCGAAGAGGACTGGCGATACCTAAAAATGGCAGAGAATGCCTTTGTTTCAGGGGATTTAGGCAAGGCTATTTCCTGTGCTGAGACTGCTAAACAGAATCGTAAACAGAACAATGACTGGAAAATATATACTCTTGAAAATACCTTGCGTCTTGCTGATGTCAGAAGGGCGGGAGATTTGATAGAGGATGTAGTTCCTGTGTTGCTGTCTCATAATCAGACTGATGCTGTCAATATTCTTAGGACTGTACAGACAGGCAAAAATGGAGATTCATTCAAAGGAAGCTTCAGTGCCATATTGGCATATCTTGCAGAAGATTATTACTATCCGGAAGCAGATTATCTTATGGGTAAGGTGTACCGGCTTGAAGGTGAAACGGATCTGGCATTTGAGTATATGAATTCTGCGTATGAGCATGCGGATAAACTTGATGTTTATGACGTCAGGTTTGATATTCTTTATGACCTTGCAGATTTGTCATATGATACAGAAAAGGAATCTGATTATGAAAAGTATCTTTTATCAGTCTTGAAAGATGACAATGTATATAGAGATGATGGTCTTTATAAGGCTATGAACCGTATCATTACAGAAAATAAGCCTGAATCTGTCGAAAAGTTCTTTTTGCTCTATCGATGTGAGAATTATCATTCCCTGCAGGCTTTGGAAGGTCTGAGTGTCTATTATTTGACAAGGGGAGAAAAAGAGAAGGCCCTCAGATGTAGTTCGATGGCAAGTATTATTGCTGTGACTAAGATAACATCTTCTTTGAAGTCAAGGCTTACTGATTATTCTTATGTTTCTCTTGAGGACACTCTTAATCGGGTTGCTTCTCAAACTGATATTGTAAGCTGGGGTAATAATAATGGTATCTGGGAACTGTATTATAATTTTGCATCAATCTGCTATGCTACAGGGAATACTAGATTTGCCGGAGAATTGTTTGCTGTTTTATCCAGGAGTGAACCTGTAGAGTACTGGAGAACACTAAGTTATCGTCGTCTTGCTGGTCTCTAAACGTAGAAAATATAATCTGGAATGACCTGATTATTGGCTGAGATTTTGTTAACTACCTCAGTCAATAATCAGTTTTTATTTGAGAAGAGACTTATAATTCTTCTCCGTTTGTTTCAATAACTTTTTTGTACCAATAGAATGACTTCTTCTTGCTGCGGGATAAGTCACCGTTGCCAGCATTATCCTTGTTTACCCTGATGAACCCGTATCGCTTTTTCATTTCTCCTGTTGAAGCACTGACAAGATCTATTGGCCCCCACATCGTATATCCCATAAGAGGAATTCCATCTTCAACAACACCTTTTTCCATTTCGTAGATATGTTTTGACATGTATTCAATACGTTCATCATCATTAACAGAACCATCGGATTCTACTTTGTCGTTTGTTCCGATACCATTTTCTACGATAAAAATAGGTTTTTGGTAGCGGTCATAGATAGAATTCATCGTAATTCGAAGTCCTGTAGGATCAATGGCCCATCCCCAGTCACTGTCTTCAAGGTAAGGATTCTTTACTCCGTTCATCAGATTTCCTGTTGTTCTAGGAGCATCTGTATCTTTGTCTGCAGAAACTCGTGTACAATAGTAGCTGAATGTAACAAAATCAACAGCTCCTTCACGAAGAATTTCCTCATCTCCTTCTACAAAAGGAACCTGGACTCCCATTCGCTCCATCTGTTTGAGGGCGTAGGCAGGGTAGTAGCCTCGACTCTGTACATCAACAAAGAAATAGTTTTCCCTGTTTGCATCAAGGGCTGCCATAACATCAGCAGGGCGGCATGAATAAGGATAATAGTCTCCAGCATTGATCATGCATGCAACCTTCATTTTAGGATTTATTTCATGTGCAGCCTTGACTGCAAGTGCTGAAGCAACAAGCTCATGATGAGCTGCTGTATATTTTACTTGTAATTCGTTTTCTCCTTCTTCAATCAGTACTCCTCCTCCCATAAATGGAGCCATAAGGATAACGTTGATTTCGTTAAAAGTAATCCAATATTTTACTTTGTTCTTGTATCGTTCAAATACTGTACGTACGTATTTGTTATGATATGCAATCATATCTCGGCTTTTCCAGCTGCCACATTTTTTTATAAGTCCTACAGGAGCATCAAAATGAACTAAAGTAACAAGAGGTTCTATGCCGTATTTTGCACATTCATCAAATACATCATCATAGAATTTGAGTCCTTCCTCGTTGGGAGACTCTTCATCTCCATTTGGATAAATGCGTGACCATGCAATGGACATTCTGTAACATTTGAATCCCATTTCTGCAAACATTTTGATGTCTTCTTTGTAGTGATGGTAAAAGTCAATGGCCTCATGTCCTGGGTAAAAATGATCTTTATCACATTCCAGCATGATTTTCTTTCCCATCATTACAGGGAATCTATCTTCGCCATAAGGAATGAGGTCTACGTTGGCAAGTCCACGTCCTCCTTCATTCCATGCTCCTTCACATTGATTTGCAGCTGTAGCGCCACCCCATAAAAAGCCTTCCGGCATCTTGAATCCTTTCAATTTAGTCTCCTTATATGTGTTTAAAAATAAAAAAGGCAAAACCCAGTTTTCCTATCCTAAAGAAAAAGGTTTTGCCTGATATTATCAGTAACAATCCAGTACATATGATAACCTGAGAAATTACTATTTGTCAAATATATAATTCGAAATAATAAAGGGCTACCTTAACTTAGGCAGCCCTTTATTATTTTAATCAGAAGACTTTTTTATATCTTCATCTGAACATGTAAGATGGAGTTCCAGGTTCTCTGGCCATTCAACTCCTGTTGTGTATTCACTCCTTGCAGATATTCTGTCTGTAAAGTCATAAAGGCTTTCTACAAGATGATCTACCGCCTTCTTGTCTTCGTCATCTTTGGACATGTTTTCCTGATATGCTTCCAAAAGTGAAAGAACTATATCTAAATCGTCCAGTGTAAGAATATGTTCAATCTTAAAATCATCCATAGCGGAGACTCCCTTTATTTTGATGTAAACCAACCTCCGATGAGAGCTATAAACCATCCTGCGATAATCATATAAAACCCAACATCAATGAAATTCTTTGAGAATCCTGAAAAATAATTGTTGAAAAAGTATACTCCGCATCCTATGGTTACCGTAAGTGCGATAAGCTTGAGAAGTGATGTAAGGAATCTTCCCAACGCTGAATCTGATATAAATCCAAAGATTACTCCTGCTACTGCTCCCCCAAATACTGCTATGTCACAGATACGAAGAGCTACTTTCTTTGCCGAAATATGCTGTAGAATTGTAAATCCATTGGCTGAATGCTTTCCTAGAAAACTGGAACTGAATACTGGCATACAGAATCCAACGATTACTACAACCATCCCGAGAATGTAGATGAAATTAAAAATATCCATCTTTGACTTGCTGCTCATAATTTTTCTCCTTTTACCTTATATATTATATGAAAAACTAAATATTAATAAAGCTTTTTGCATATAAAAGTCCACAAATAGTTTTAGCATCAAATATAGTTCCGTCTTTTACAAGTTTCAGGGCTTCATCTAAAGGCACTGTTACTATATTTATAAATTCGTCTTCGTCCGTATGCTGTACACCCTTTGAAAGCCCTCTTGCCAAATAGATGTGGATATATTCATTTGTAAAAGCTACTGTAGTTGCTATCGTTGTAAGCTTTATAAGCTCTTTTGCAGTATATCCGGTCTCTTCTGAAAGCTCTCTTTTAGCACAGACCAAAGGGTCTTCTCCTTTTTGGTCCATTTTGCCTGCAGGTATTTCAAGAGTTACTTTTCCTATAGGATATCTGTACTGACGTTCTAAGATTACCTGATTATCATCTGTCAATGGAACCACAGCTGAAGCTCCTGGATGGGACATCCATTCTCTTGTTGCCGTATTTCCATTGGGAAGTAGGGCTGTATCTTTTTTTATATGAAGGAATTCTCCATCGTAAATGGTTTTACTTGTTATTTTTTTTTCAATTAAATCTTCATCCATGCTTTTTATTATAACTATATGATTAAAGACTTGCAATTACTTGTTGTCTTACCTAAAATAAGCCGTATCATGAATAGAAAGTATCTCTTATGTACTCTTATTGTTGTTGTTGCAGTTATATCTGTGTATGCTCAAAAAAACAAATTGAATCTGTCAGAAGCAGAAATGAAATTTCTTACCAATGGGGAAGTTCTTGTAAATGTTCTAGATAAATGTGATGACCTTGCTTTTTTACCTGGAGATGACGATTTTTCCGTGTATATGAATGAAATCCGTCAATTAAAGCCTACCTATCTGTGCGAATGTATAAAGGTGTTCCCGTATAGTGGAGGTGAGAATATTCTGGAAGTCATAGATGAAGCTATGCTTGATATTCCTTCATATGTAAGGATTCCGTACTATAGCCAATACAATGATGTTTATACTGTTTTGTTCCTGGAATCTCAGCAGTTGGATTATATCAAGAGGGGGGCTGATGGAAGTGATATAAGCCTTGATGCCCGTTTTTATATGCCACCTTTTGATAGATTCAATATAAATCTGCAAAGAACTATTTCGTCTGAGAAGGCGTTATATAAAGCATACAATACAACAAACGTAACTTACCGTTGGTTTTTCCGGGCTGTTTCAAAAAAGAATATGAAGATATCTTTATTTGTTTTCCATGATGATGAAAACTGGTATTTTTACAGTATAGGAGCTGCCAGGACCATAAAGTTTCCTATTGCCGGTGCAAGGATCCGTATGGCGGTCATAAATCGCCTGAAAGATTTTGCTTCTTACTTTGTCAGCCTGGTCTAGTTGATTCCTGCTAGTTTTGACATAGTAGCCCTGGCATAACGCTGCATTTTTGATGAAAATTGTGGATAAAACATATAAGATATTACATCTTTACCTTTTTCATTGAGAGCATCTTGCCCCATATACAGACATATATTATAAGTTGCATCACATATCGCTTCGATAAGTTCCTGGTCTTTTTTTACTGTTTTTGTCTGCAGTATAGTTTCAAAGGCGTTTAATATTTCGTAATCAGCATCGTATCCTATTTCTCCTGCACTGCGGATTAAGAGTGACAAAATGGAGGAATCTTCAATTTCTTTGAGGAGGGGTATTATGTTTTTTCGGAATTCTGTTGATTCTAGGTTTCTTATTGTGCCAAATATTTCCTTGTTATATTGCAAATCATTGTAAAAATATGGGGTACTTTCCTTTGTACCAGTATATTTTGAAGTCCATTCGTTGTACATTAGATACAATTCGTTTTGTAGATAGGCAATAAACTCTTTTTCCTTAGGGCCATAATTACCTGCGGAAGTTTCCCGGGTTATGACAGAGTAATCCATTATGCCAAGTTCAGATATGTCCATCTGGTATAGGTTGGAATAATCTTCTCTTTTTGGTGTAGGATGATTACCATGCTCTGCAAAAGTTTCGTATTGTCTTATACAATAAGCTTCAATAATCCAGTCTTTTGTGCAGAATACTATATTTCCCGTATCTGTCGCATAAAGATAAGTCCAGTCACGTTTATCGCTGTAGTTAAATGTCCAAAGAGGATTTCCTTCATTATCAAAACAACTGGCATTGCTCTTATCTGCAACTATAAATCCTTGATCTGTAGGACCATAGAATATCAACTTATCTGTTTTAACAAGATTACTTTGGTATTTTGAGAGAATCTCACCTGAACAGAGATTAATTTTTAATATATTTGCCAGGTTTCCATGTATTACATAAAGACTCTTGTCATCCTGTATTAACTGGATATTGCCTCTAATATTTGTTTTCTTGCTGTCCAAGGTCCACTGGCTTTGCAATTTATCATCTTGCAACTGATACAATTCCAAGGTTCCGTTTTTATACGCTATAACAAGTCCGGATTCAGTCTGCATTACTGACGATACTGAAGTTTTTAGTTCTGGGGATTGAAGAATATCTCCAAATGGAGAAAATCTGATGACTTTTGGGGATCCATTTTGTAGGACTTCTAAAGTAAATATCAGTATAGAACCGTCAGACAATTCAATCATAGGTTTAGAATAATCCTGAGATGAAACATCCAAAGTCCATTTTAACTTTCCCATTGTACCGAAACAGCATATACCCTTAGATGTCTGTACAAACAATCGTCCATCTCTGCCACATAAAGGTTTTGATTTTACTTCGGACCCTGTATTTTTTGTCCAAACCAATGTCCCATTGGGATTGAGCATGGATATATTTTTAGTAGAAGTTGCTATATGGATCAAGTTATCTCTGTTTATTGAGCAGAATGGTTTTATCTTTGTTCGGAAAGCTTTTTGCCATAACGGTTGTCCCTCTGAATCAAGGTGTACTGCCATTCTTCCATCAAGAAGAAATATATATCCTTTTTCTGTATGAATGGGAGTCGCTATAACATCTCCTGAAGCGACATAAGTCCAACATGGTTCTAAGTCAGAGATTTTTGTTATTTGATAGTCTTCTTGGCAAAAAGCCTTTGGTGAAGCTGATTCCCACATGCATAGAAGGAAGAAACCAACTACAACAAAGGCTTTTTTTTTCATTTTAGTACAGTTCACTCTGTATATTTTAGTCCGTTTTCTTTATTTTTCAAACCAGGCAAGACTTTCTATATGTCCTGTTTGAGGATAAAAATCAAGGAGATAGAGTTTTTTTAGTGTATATCCTGCTCTAATAAGAAATTTTGCATCTCTTGCATGCGTAGCTATATCACATGATATGCTTCGAATCTGAGGAATATCAGATGCCTGAAGCCACTGGCATACTGATTTTTCCATACCGCTTCGAGGGGGATCTATCACAACTGCATCAAATGGTCCATTTTGTTTTATATAGTTATCTGCATGGTATTTTATCCATGTTTCTCCTGATACACCGAAGCTTTCGTGTTTTGTTCCTGCCATATTTTGCTCTGCATAAACAATAGCAGCCTTATTATGTTCGACCATGCATACTTTTTCGAATTTATCGGCTAGAAAAACTGAGAAAGTGCCTGCTCCGCTGTACATATCAAGAATGTTTTTTCCACTAAGGCCTTCAGTCACATGTGGAATTGTTTTACTGAGTACTTCAAGATTTGATTGGAAGAATCCCTGTACGTCAAATGTAATGTTCTTTCCATTAATGTCTACGGTACAAAGATTCTGAGCATCAGATGAAACTCCAGCAAAACGAGTTTTTATAGGCTTCTGTTTTTTCATAAGCCTACCGTTTGCTGTACGGCGCTGTTCATTTACTTTACCATACCTATTTGTGTTTTTTTCTTTTTGTACTGCGCGTTCTTCTTCCTTTGCTATGATTATTTTGTCAAATCCATCTGGAATTGATGTTATATGAGAACTGGCAAATACGTGGACTCTTCCCTTTGGTCTCTTGTCAGCGGTGAGTTCGGACAGAAAGTGATTTATTTCTTCTGTTGCACATGGGCAGTTTTCCAGAGGAATAATATTGTTACTCTGACGTTCCATAAGTCCACCATCATGGAATTGGAACCTTGAACGGTATCCTGTTGGATTTCCTTTAATGATTTCTATTTCTGGAGTGGAAACCCCTTCACGGTCAAATGCGTCTTTCAATATGCTGGAGCGTAAATATGTTTGATATTCAGTATCAATGTGCTGCATGTTACAGCCCCCACATTTACCATAGAGAGGGCAGAATGGTTTGACCCTGTGTGGAGAAGGAGATACTATTTCTACGATTTTTGCCTGACAGTAATCATTTGTTTCTTTTACGATCTCTACAAGGAGTGGTTCTCCTGGAATGGCGTAAGGGACAAAGACTGTTTTTCCGTCGATTTTTGCTATGCAATCTCCCCCAAAGACCATTTTATCTGTTATAATAGTTGTTAAAGCCATTTGGCAAGTCTAACAGAAAATCAGGCAAAGGAGAAGTCTACGTATGTATGGAATTGATAAAGTAACAATGAGTGACGGAAATATCAATATGGTTCACCACTGGATACCTGAAGGGGAGGTAAAAGGTGTTGTTGTTTTGAGTCATGGTATGACTGAGCATGCATTCCGATATGATAGTTTTGGTCAGCTTCTTAATGAAAAAGGTTATGTACTGTATGCAGAAGATCACAGAGGGCATGGTGAGACTGCAAAACTTGCAAAGGAATCTGGAACGGGAGATTTTGGTATACTTGCAGAAAAAGATGGTTTCTTCCGTGTTGTTGATGATATCCATGAAGAAATTATAAATGCACGAAAAGCATATCCTGGCAAGAAGGTGATTCTTTTTGGCCATAGTTTTGGAAGTTTTGTATCTCAGTGTTGTATTGAAAAATATGGTTGTGATTTGGATGGAGTTGTTCTGTGTGGAACAGCAGGACCTGCAGGTGCATATGTAAAAGTTGGTAAGATGGTTGCTGCTATTAACTGTCTTTTTACGGGGCGTAAGCACATATCTCATTTTATGGATAAAGCAAGTTTTGGTTCGTATAACAACAGAATTGAAAATCCGCGTACAAATTTTGATTGGCTTAGTCGTGATTCTGAACAGGTTGATAAATATATGGCAGATCCATGGTGTGGCTTTACGTGTACTTCTGGATTTTATAAGGACATGACTACAGGTCTTGTGTGGATACATAAAAAGGCAAACATTGCTGCAGTGCCAGAAAATCTTCCTATTTTGTTTATAGATGGGACTGGAGACCCTGTCGGTGGATATGGTAAGACCGTAGAGAAGTTATATAACATATATAAGGCAAATGGTATCAAGAATGTAACATTGAAACTTTACGAAGATGCTAGACATGAACTGTTTAATGAAACGAACAGAGAAGAAATCAAGACTGATGTACTTTTATGGATTGATAAAGTTATTGACTTGTAAGCCATGTACCATTAAAATATACCCACTGTGTTAATTCGATATGGAACTGATTCTGATGGTAAACCAGTACAGAAAGCAGTAATATATACAAAATCAGAACATAATATATCTATTGGAAAGATAGACCCTGATGCCATTTATGTTATTACACGCCTCAGGGATTCTGGTTTTGATGCTTATTTGGTTGGTGGAGCTGTCAGAGATTTATTTATTGGAAAAGAACCAAAAGATTTTGATATTGTTACGGATGCAACTCCAAGCAGAATAAAGAAAATTTTCAGAAATTCTCGAATAATTGGCAAAAGGTTTCGTCTTGTACACGTGTTCTTTGGTAGTAAGATTTTTGAAGTGAGTACGTTTAGGTCAACTATAGATGGATCTGTTGGCAATGCGTTTGGAACGATAGATGAAGATGTTATGCGTCGGGATTTCACGCTTAATGCTTTGTATTATGATCCATTGAAGGAACAGATTATTGACTATGTAGGTGGAGTAAGGGATATTCAGAAAGGAATTGTAAAACCAGTAATTCCTCTGGAGAGAATATTCATAGATGATCCTGTTCGTATGTTACGGGCTGTAAAATACGGGGCAACTACACGTTGTAAGATACCTCGTTCTCTTAAAAAGAAAATTAGGGAATCATCGCCTTTACTATCTCCAGTATCTCCTAGTCGACTTACTGAAGAGCTTCTTAAGATAATAAATTCTGGACGATCATATGATATTGTTTCAGCTTGTCTTGATACTGATTTGTATACGTATCTTCAACCTGCAGCGTCAAATTTGATGTTTGAGAGTAGAAGTTATCAAAAAAAATATTTTGATAGTCTCAAAGAGCTTGATAAAGCTGTGCAGAATTCTAATGGTGAGCTTAGACTAGGTGAGAAGCTTGTTTATATTATAAGAGATTTTGTCGGGGACCTTACGGATTGGAGTAAGGAAATAGAATCTGACTCTTCAGCAGCTGATCTCTATAAAAGAACATGGGCGAGATGTAGAAATTTTGTTTTACCTATGAATCCTCAAAGAACTGAACTCGAGTATGCAGTACGCAAGATTTTAAGCGAGTATGGTGTTCAGGTGAAGATTATCAGGAAACAACGAAGACATGGCATGCCTTCTGATAATTAGATTACATATAAGGTGGTGTTATTCACCTATACCTGTAATCTTATCAATGATTATGCTGACTTCTTCTATAAGTATCCCTGTATAGCGCTCTATGTTTTCAATGACGTATTGTTGAACGCTATGTACTTCACCTGTTAGTTGTTTTCCAAAAGGCATGTCTACTGTAATTATAAGTCTATATCCTTGGCTGTCAGTCTTTATTGTGAGTTTTCGTATACGTATATCTGGGTTGTATTCATTTACGCAATGCATTGCCATTTGACTTAGAGCTGCCTCGGATATTTCTATTCGACCTTTCTTACTGAATTCTGGAGTTACAATAGATTTCTCTATTTTTTTGTTTTTCCTTGAAAACAAGAGAATGCCTTTTTGTGCAACGTCATGCATCGATTTATAGAAAATTTGACTATAACTCTTCTTTATTTCGATGGCAGGAACAGGAATTACGTGTTTCCCTTCTATCTGCCGACTTCTTATGGCTTTTTCGATTTCCTCTCTGGTTGCAATTTCTTCAATCTTAATGATTTTTTCAGGAGGGGGAAGCTGAAGCCTCATTGCTATTTTTGTAACCATCTTCTCGCTGGTGCCAAGAATGAGAATCTTCTTTATATGTGTTTTTTGAAGGACTTTTGCAACTTCATCTCGATGTTCTTTGTCATCGAACAATGCGATGCGCACTGCTCCCATGTAAGTTTTCTCATGTTTTGCTGTCTTTCCTGCGAGAATCTTATCGTCTTGAATAAGTAAACCATCGTCAATCAATGCATCAATGCCATACTTCTGGGCTAAAAGCTTAGCTCTAAAGCTTTTCCCAGTTCCGCTTTCGCCGACTAATGCGTAGACTGTAATTCCATGGTGAAGTATTTTTGAAAATATATTCATATTATATATTAAATTATAAGTTCTCCATTCCATTTTATCAAGGCTCGAGATAGCATTTTACTGAAATCCTTGGGGACAGTAGCAATCAATTCTTCCGGTAGTCCTAGAGGATTTCCCTGTGGAATTTTTAATCTTATTGCATGCAAATAAAAGGCCTTTTCATTGTCGAGGGGATCCGCTCCATAGGCTGTATCTCCTAAGAGATAATGTCCGTGAAATGATGTTTGGCACCTTATTTGATGTTTGCGTCCAGTTTCAATGTCATACTGAATTAATGTAACATCTTTTCCTTGATATATACCATAACAAAGAGGTATGGCTTTTGTTACAGCTTTTTGTCCGCCGGAATTTGTTACTTCCACAGTAAAAAAATTGTTTTGGGAATGTTTATCCTGTAAATAATCATTCCATATGACTGGGTTTTGTAGATGTCCGTGTGCTAGTCCTATGTACGTCTTTTTTATGTTGTGATTATGAAGATTTTCTGAAAACCATTGAGCACCGATGAGGCTCTGTCCGAATGCAAGTAAACCTGTCGTATTTCTGTCAAGTCTGTGTAAAGCCCCTGGTACAAACGATAATGAAGAATAGTCATTTTTTAATTTGTATTCTCTTTGAATTTGAGTAGACAAATCAATATTACTGTTTTTTGATGGCTGAACATTGATTCCATAAGGTTTATTTATTATTTTGATGTATTTGTTCTCAAAAATAGTCTCATAGTCAATGTTAGTTTGTGAAATCTCGTTTTCGTCAGGAAGAGATGATAAAAGTAATTTAGCGATACTGATAGTATCTCCTTTTTTGACTCTTACTGATATATCTGCTTTTTTGCCATTAAGTTTTATTAGGTTTTTGCGAATAAGCTTTGGAATTGGATCATGTTTTTCTGGAAGAATACGGGACAAAACTTTGTCAAACCTTCTTGAATTGTCATTTTCGCCAACTAATAAATCCTTAAAAATCATAAATGATATTATAGAATAAAACAAGGTACTATGCTATACTTAAGATATGGCCGCAGCTAAAGAACAGATACGTCAATTAATATCAAATCCTGTGTTGCTTGCTTGTATTTTTAGTTGGCTTTCTGCACAGGTAATAAAAACTTTAATAAAGTTATTCTCTGGTAAAATTCGTAGTATAGGTGAGTTATTTGAATTGTTATTGTGGCGTACAGGAAGTATGCCATCTAGCCATTCAGCGTTTGTATCATCCTTATGCACAACGATAGGTTTTCGTTCAGGAATTAACAGTGATGTTTTTGTTCTCTCATTGGGTTTTTTCTTTGTAACGATACGAGATGCTGTCGGAGTTAGGAGAGCCAGTGGTATTCAAGCTAAAGTCATAAATACAATTGGAAAAAAATTAGCGGAAAAAGGAATAATGGAGTTCAAAACAATAAAGGAAGTGCAGGGCCATACCCCAGCGGAGGTGTTTATAGGCTGTCTGCTTGGCTTTTTTGTTGGACTTGCATTTAGTGTACTTAAATAATGAAATCATATGTAAAATTATTTTTTTCTCTTGTTATTGTTTGTTTAACATGTTTCGTCGTTTATCTTTTTAGATATCAGACTTCTGTGCCTGTATGGGATAATTACAGTGTAATGTATGTTCAAAAGGATATAGATGAATATATTGTCTTGGATTGTCTCGAAAAAGCAGGTTGTACCAACATTATAAGTCTAAGTAAACAAGTGAATCCTCTAAAAAAACAGACTTCTGTGTTCGCTCCTTTTATCGACAATGGGTATTTGGCAAAACGAGATGATTTTTTCTTTGATAAGTCAAAGTCCTATAGCCTTTACTATATTCCTCGTGATCAAAAAAAACAGGTAGAGAAGGCTGTTTTTTTGTTAAGCAATTTGTATAAAGCAGAGGAAATAAAAGTTGGCGTTGATTTGAGTTCAAAATATCCAATTATTATTCCCATTATCTGCAGTTTGTTTATGCTCATTCTTTTTTTTATGGCGGAAAATAGAGTTGTATACCTCTTTACTGCCATCTTTCCTTTAATTTTAAGCTTTTTTTTGCCATATTATTCCATTTCGTCAGCTGTATGTCTCTTTGAGCTTTCATTCTTCTTTGTACAGAGGTTATGGGGAAGACGTAAGAAGTATTTTCAGGCCTTTTGTAATAGTTGTGTGATAGTATTTTGGCTTATAGGTCTTTCAGTCTGCTTCTTTGAATCATATCAAGCAGGTCTTTCAGCAATTTCAGTTCTTTTGGGAAGTATTATAGGAGCTGTTATTGTGCATATTTTTCAGGAAAAATTAGAAAAAAAACGTAGGTTCTCATATGTTTACATTGTTTCCCCTAAATTATTCCCTGTACTATCTAAAAAAGGTGTTATAGCATGTTTTATATCCATTGTTCCCTTAGGGACTCTTTTTTTACTTAATATGAGTGGGAGTGGAAAAAATGTCTCTACATCTGTAAGTGATTTATGTATTCCATCTCCTGTGATTGCGGAAAATCAAGTTGCTACACTTGTAAACCTTGAGGATTACTATGAGTGGACATGGGATGTTCTTACATTTCCATATAAAAATCTTAACGGAGTAGAGGACTCTGTTTGTGAAAATAAGAAAGTATTGGTCAATCATTATGTTTCTACTGAAACTGGTATACAGGTGACAGAAGAAGTCCTTTATGAGTATAATGATGATTTCAAGGAGTTAGCAATGAATTTGCTAGATGAACTTGAATATCCTGCTGTTGAGAAGCTATGGCAGTCACAGGAAACTTTTGTAGGGTTCGATTACGTGAATCTTAATTTTAAGTATTCGGATTGGCAAAAGGAAAGCAGTCTGAGTGGCATTTTATTGTGCGTGGTATTTGCGGTTCCTTTTATTCTTCTTATTTATTATTATATATTTGGGAAAAAAAGAAATGAAAGTTGTTAATAATATTGTTCAATCGGAACGACAAGAATTCAAAAGCTCTGTACGATCTTTTCTTCCATTGTATACCGATGTTCCTTTTAATCAGACAAAAGAAAAAGAATATAAGTGTGTTGTAAATGAGGGTGATGTTGTAGAAGAAGGACAAGTTCTTGCAGTATCTTCAGATAATCAGAATATGGGGGCTGATATTCATTCTCCTGTTCCTGGGAAAATAGTATCTTTATTGCAGATTCCTTTGCCAAATGGAAGAATTAGTTCTGCAGTAAGAATCAAGCTTGGTGGACATTTTTCTTACCTTGGTAAAAAGATTGAAGATCAAGATTGGGCTCTTTATTCTCCTAATCGCCTGGTGGAAATTTTTGCAGCAAAAGGTGTTGTGAATACTTTTTTGAATACGATTCCTCTTGCAGATCAAGTTAAGTCTACGATGGATAAAAAAGGTCAATTTCTAGTGGTTCGACTTTTTGATGAAGACCCTAGTAGAGAAACTGATACATTTATTGCTACCCATTACACAAGGGAAGTTGTTACTGGAGCTGCAATAATAGCTTGTGCAATGCATGCTTCTGGCATAATTTTCATAAAGAGGAAAAAATCACCGATTGTGATAGATCCTGAAATTTTAAGAAATATACCTCATTATGTGTTGGAAGCTGATTCCTCAAAATATCCTACAGGTTTCATTAATAACATAATATCTTTGGTAAGAAAGGAGACTAGAGGTACTTCTGAAAGAGTATTTGCTTCTGTTAATTATAGAAGTTTGTTTATAGATCCGGAAACTGCGTATGATGGTTTTAATGCAGTAGTAAAGGGAATTCCTGTTGAAGAAAGATTTGTTCATGTTACTGGAAGTTGCTTAAAATCTGCAGCGATGTTAAAAGTTCGTATAGGAACTCCCATAAAAAATCTTGTTGAGCAATGTGGAGGATTCAAAAAAAAGACGGAACGAATAATTATAAATGGAATGATTACAGGTGAATCTGTTGCAACATTGAATACTCCAATAACTAAAGAAGTTAAGGCTGTTTTATTTGTTCCTTATGAATTTTTTACAGATCAGTCTTCTACTCCATGTGTAAAATGTGGCAAGTGCCGAAGTGTATGTCTTGAGAATCTGTTTCCGGATATTCTTTTTCGCCATACAATTGGGGGAAAACCGGTAGGTTCGCAAATGCTTGCCATTGCAAATTTATGTACAGGATGTTCTTTATGTAATTCTGTGTGTCCGGCTCGTTTGCCATTAAGCCAAGCAATTGATATACTGAAGGAGAATAATAATGGATAATTTTGTACTATATTTTAGAAATAGACATAATACTGTTACTCTTAAGCCATTTTCATACCTTGCTCCATCGATAAAGACTTCCATTATTTGGTGTTTATGTTTGTTGAGTATTCAATCTGTCCTCTTGTTTGTATCTGGTAGCTATGCTTCACTTGTGATTATTGGTTGTGCAGTGTTGGGATCGCTTTTTGCAGATGTCTTATACAATTTTATTGTAAAACAAGGTTCTGTTTCGTGGATTATTTCCATCGTTCAAGGAGTTGTTGTAGGTTTTCTTTTACCGCAGACTTATAATCCTATGGCTGTGTTTTTTATAACATTAGCTAGTATGTTGCTTAACAAATATGCATATGGGGGATTTGCGTCTTCTTGGTCGAATCCTGTGGCTATTACAGTTGCTGTATGTTTTTTCCTAAATATGGAATCATTCCCATCTTACCTTTTATCTATGGAATCTCTTCAAGTACGGAATCCTTCCTTATCTCTCATTAATCAAGGAATATTTGAAATGTATTCTTTTGATTCTGCAATAACCGAATTCCTTAATGATACAGTTTTTTCTTTTTTGGGAATAAGTATACCAGAAGGATATGTTTCCTTATTTTGGGATAATGGGGCTGTAATACCTGCATTTCGATTTAATTTTTTGACATTGGTATCTTCATTGTTCTTATTCTCATTTGAAATGATAGATATTTTAATACCTATGTTCTTTCTTTTTATGTATGGGGTGCTTGTTAAAGTTGTATCGCCATTTATGGTTGGTGGACAGGCTTTTCAAGGTGACATTATACTAGCGTTTTTAACAAGTGGTACATTATTTAGTACTTTATTTATGTTACAATGGTACGGAACTATTCCTGTTACGCGTTCTGGCAAAATTATTTACGGATTGTTAGCAGGCATAGTTGGTTTTTTTATATTGGGTTGTGGAACATCGCCTGTAGGATATGTTTTTGTTGTACTCATAATGAATCTTATATCACCTATGATCCATGTTGTAGAAAGTAAAAATACAAGAATAAAGATAGAAAGGCAGCTTTTGCCTCGGTTGAATGCGATGAGGGGTGAAGAACATGTCTGATGTTATTGATTATGGAGAGCAGCATAATATTAGAGTACAGGAATATAAGAAAGTTCTTATGAACTTTGGGATTCTTGCAGGTATTATTCTAATTATGTTTGGTGTTCTTGTCTTATTTACCTTAACTTCTAGAAAATCTGTGGATAATGGTATCAAAGAACAAGTACAGAAAGTTCTAGATGATTGTGACTTAGATTTCAATGTTGGTGATTCTATCGATATTGAAGCAACTATTTCTTACAGTATGAGAGCATATAGACTTGTGTCTCTCGATGGTAAATGTGATAGCATTGCTGTAATTATGAGGTGCCCAACTATGTTTGGAGCTCAAGCTGCATTGTTTATTTATAATGTAAATACGTCTTCTGCTTATTTTATTGATTTTGCCAATATATCAGGAATGGCTAAGAAAGTCATTGTAGATGCAACAATGAAATCTCAGATAGAGTATTGGGTCGTTAAAATCCCTCAAATATTCAGTAAAAAGGATTTTTAGTTAAAATTATGTGAGGATAAAATAATGAAAAATAAACAGTTACATATATATGTTGCAGCTGCTTTAACGATGCTCATTCCAGTTCCTGGAAGATTTTCGTATGGTATAGTGCTCATTTCGGTTCTTAATATTCTCATGTTATTTGGAGTTTTGTTTAAGAAGTTGATATCGATTCTTAAGCTTCAAGATTTTCAAAGCGTTCTGATGAGTGTGTTTTTTATATTTATGACGATTATTTGTAAATGTATTATTTCATATATATCACCAATAATAGCGCTTGTTCTAGGTTTCACAATTTTTATGCCTGCAGTTTCATCTTTTGTGATTGGATCTTTATATACTGATACATCAGAAACGCTAGGTAGTAATCTTAAAAATAATATGCGAGAATCTGTAAAATTTTCTATTGTCGCATTGTTGTTTTTTTTGTTCAGGGATATTCTTGGTTATGGAACAGTAAGTTTCCCTGTATACAATGGCATAAAAGAAATTGTTATTTTTAGGACAACTAATCTTGCTTTTATAGGTGTGTTTTGGGCTTCGATACCAGGTGCACTTGTGATGGTTGCTTTTTTATATATACTTTATAATCTTGCAGCAAAGAAATTAGAGATTGCAAAGAATACTATGGAGGTTAAGGACACAAATGATTAATTCTTTCTTTTATTACCTCATATATTCTTCTGCTATTTTGATTTATGGAATTGGAATAAACAAGGCGACAATGATGAGTGATAAAGCTTCTTCCGTATTCATGGAAGGCTTTAGAATGCTTCTAGCGGTTGTAAGTTCATCGACGTTAACTTATCTTATAGTTACAACGTTTTTACTTCCTGTAGATTTGATTGAGCTGTACCCATTTGTTGCTGTGCTTATTTTTTGTATCATTACTATTGTCATAGAAACATTTGTTCGCATCACAGCGAAATCAAATACAGCAGGATATGGTGTATCTATGCTATGTATTATGATAGCGGTCAGTGAAAGTACAAGTCTTACTGATTGTGTATTGATATCTTGCTTCTGTGTACTTTCTTTTTATATTCTTGTGCCCGTACTTCATGCAATACGAAAAAGAATTGAACTGTCAAGACCTATGGAGGAATTAGAAAATTCCAGCCTTTTGTATATAAGTCTAGCCACTATAATAATAATTCTTTTGGCGTGGAATGTGTCATGGTTTAATCCGGGGGTATTTAATTGGTAGCTTCTGTTCTTTTAATGATTTTGGTTCTTATTGTCATATCTGGTGTTTTATATTTTATTTCTACGATGCTATTACCTTCCTTAAGGCAACAGGGAATAAATGTAAAGGAGACTTTGTTTTCTAAGGAAGAGACGGAATCTTTAGTTGTCGAGACAAGATTTAGACGGGCTAATACGGGAAAAAAAGCTATAGTCATGGTGCCAAACCTTCGAAGTAACGAAATGTTTAAGTATGATGATAGATTAGATTGTTTTCTCTTTGCATCGATTTATGAGACTGATTTTGGTGCTAACAATGGATGCATAGGACTTGGATCTTGTGCAAAAGTCTGTACAACAGAGTCAATTCAGATTAAAGATCATACTGCTGTTATTAGTACATCTTGTAATGGATGTGGACTTTGTGTTAGCCGATGTCCGAAAAATTTCATAAAGCTTTGTCCAGTAGATTCTGAAGAATATAGAAAATATACAGATGATAATTTCCCTAATATGGCTGCAACTCAAACGAGGGACTTACAATTCTGGCAAAAGTGCTATAAAATATTAGACAGAAAGTGAGTTGATTAGATGAGTGTAGTAAATATTTGTTTAGAACTTGATTTCGATAACAGCGGTCTGTTGGATAGTGAACAGATTGATGATAATTATATTAATGTATATAAGCCTTTATTAACGTTCTTGTATTCTCATCCTAAGTTTCCTCTTACGATTTCTTTTACGGGTATGCAATTTGAATATCTTGAAAGGAAGCGTCCTGAGGTATTGGATATACTTCATGAATTGACAAGTAGAGATCAGGTTGAAATACTTGGAGGTGGTTACTATGCTCCAATATTGCCTCTCTTGTTTCCTGTAGATAGAAGTAGTCAGATTGAAAAGCTTTCAACGACAATTCGTAAAGATACTGGTAGACGACCAAGGGGAATGTCTGTATTTGGTAATATTTGGGATTCATCGCTTATTACAACATTAAATTCATGTGGCATGGAGTATGTTCATCTTGATAATACAGTAATACCTTCTGGGAAAGTTTGTTTTCTTCCTCTTATCATAAATGAGCAGGGAAAAGCTCTTAAGGTTATACCTTTATTCAAGAACTTGGTCCCATCGCTAACAGAAGAGCCTGATAAGTGGCTTTCGAGAATAAAGAAAGCATCTGATAAAGAAATGAAAAACTTTTCTGGAGAAGGGATAGATGTTAATCCTATAGTTTCAATATCCTTCACTCTTGAGGAGTTTTCAAATTTTATGAAATCTCCTGTTTTTGAGTATATTTCCAGTTACAGTGGTGATGACTTTTTATTTACAACACCGATAAGATATCTTTCTACAGCAAGGCGATTTATTCCATCTTATGTTCCTGCTGGAATGGACTGGACTGAAGCTCAGTGGGCACGAAGATTTTATCAGAAATGTGAAAATCAGAGTCGTTTTCCACTTACGATACATGATTATCTTAATCAGTATACTCACACGCGTCGTTTATATGAACGTGTTATGGATATAAGTCGGTTAGTGGCAAATTGCCGTGGTTGTGATAAGATGAGAAAATTGAGTGCTCAGGAAAAATTATGGGAAGCTCAATGTGGCTTTAATTTTATAAATTTGAAATCCGGTCTTCCTGCAGCGGCGCATTCGAGACAGAAAGCTTTTTCTCTTCTTAGTGAGGCAGAGCGTTATATCCGTGAAGCAATGGAATTTGGTGAAACATGTTCTAAATATGATTATGATGGTGACGGATTAGATGAATATATTTGTCGTATGGATAATTATTTTGCCGTCATAGCATTAAAAGCTGGATGTATTACAGATTTGGATTTGATAAATTCCTCTGGCAATTATGCGGCATCGCTGTCTAGATATGAAGGTTTTGACGGTTATACAGATAATTATTTGAGAGGGTTATTTGTAGAACATCTTTTTGATAAAGCAGAAATGGAAAATTATGTTAATGACAGGGATGGATCTAATGGCATATTTTCTAGAGTGCAGTTTACTGAACGAAAATTCAATGGAATTCGAAAAGAAATACAGTTAGAAGGTTATGGAGAGTTTTCTACTCTTGCACAAGGTGTCAGCCTTAGAAAAAATTATTCTGTATCTTCGAGTGGAATGGTTGTTCAATATATACTAAAGAATAAAAGTCCTCTTGAGGTGAGAGGTATATTTGCAATTGAGTTTAATTTTGCTCAGACTGAATTCGGGAAAAAAAGTGAAGGTGGACAGTATAGTGCTGTTTTTATAAGAGGTTCAGATAGAAACGAAATTGAGTGGGGTAAAAAACTCAATGTAGAGGGAGATGTGTCCTGCCTTCAAGTTCAGGATAATATTAACAAAAATACATTTGTGTTTGAACCGAATGAAAATTCGGGTCTATGTTGTAATGTAATTACTACTCATCGGCCAGTTGAAGATGATAAGGTCGAAGTTTCTACGAATGATGGCAAATATGCCTTATATTGGAACGTAGATTTGAATGCAGGAATGGAGATTGAAAAGACAATTAATTTTTCTGTAGTTCCTGCAAAAAAGAAGAATAAAAGATATTAAATCGGAGATAAATAAATGAATCAGATAATAACGTCGCTTCTTGATATTGATTTATATAAGGTGTCAATGGGACAGGCAATATATCATAGTTATCCTGAATATAAGACTACGTGGACGTTTAAGTGTCGGAATCAGAATGTTAGATTCTCCCATGATATGGTAGAAGAAATCAAGAGGCAGATAAGACTTTATTGTGATGTAAGATTTACTGAAGAAGAACTTGAGTACTTGTCTTCAATAGAATGGATTCATGATGATTATATTGATCATCTTCGTATTTGGAAACCTAGATTTGGTGATTTCATAATTACGGAGGATGGAGATCAAGGATTTACACTTGATGCGAAGGGAACATGGCTTAATACTTCCATGTATGAGATTCCTGTGCTTGCAATAATTAATGAAGTTTATTTCAGAATGAACTATAATTATGATGAGCTTCTGCAGGAGTTTAAAATCCATCTTGAAAAAAAAGTAAGCAGTCTAATTGATGAAATAGAAATTGGAGCATTCAGTGAATTTGGTCTTCGACGTAGATTATCTTTTGAGGCTCAAGATCTTGCCGTAAAAACACTTGTTGAGAATAATGTAAATTTTAAAGGCTCAAAATGTATTGGAACTTCAAATATTCTTCTTGCAAAAAAATATAAGGTTATACCTGTTGGTACTATGGCACATGAATTTATTATGTGTGTTGGGCAAGGAAATATGATGTTTAATCCAGCGTATTCTAATAAATTTGCTATGGATGCATGGACTAAGGAATATGGCGTGCTTAACGGAACTTATCTTACTGATACTATTGGTGAAGAGTGTACTCATCGTGATATGGGACTTACGTACTCAATTTTGTTTGGTGGGGTTAGGCATGATAGTGGAGACCCTTATATATGGGCTGAGAAATGGATCAAGCATTACTCAGATTTATATAATAAAACAAGAGATGAGAGAGTTAATCCTAAGAATAAGACCTTACTGTTTAGTGACAGTCTTGACTTTGGGCGTGCGGCTAAACTTTATGCGACATTTAAAGATAAGGTAAAAGTTGCTTTTGGTATTGGCACGTATATTTCAAATGATACAGATGTTCCACCATTAAATATTGTAATGAAAGTCACTGAATGTAATGGACATCCAGTTGCAAAACTTAGTAATGATCCTGGAAAAGGTATGTGCCGAGACCAGTCGTATATAGACTATTTGCAGAGAGCGATTGACTGGCGACTCACTCACGAATCTAATCTGTAGGTTTAGGTCATTCGCACACGATATTTACCAGGGGTCATGCCGTAAATATTACTGAAATTTTGGGTGAACTCCTCTTGGGTTTCGAAGTTTAGTAGGCGAGAAATATCTTTCAAAGTCATATCAGTCCCTGTTAACATGAGCAGGGACTTTTTTAACCTTTCCTCAACAAGATACTCCTTTATATTTTTATGGGTTTCTTCTTTGAATAAATCCTCAAAATTGCCATCATAATTTACTTTGGCTATTATATCTTCGACAGTGATAGGTGCAAATACATTTTGTTCCATAAATTGTATTGCTTTTATAGTGCAAGATGAAAAACCTTGAGTTTTGCCACTATTCTTGACTCTGTTACAGAGATCCATATAAGCGTAATATTCTGTTTTTTTTATTTCGTTGATATCCTCCATTGTATCTATGGATCTGATATAGGCTTCTACAAGGTCTTTTGTAAGATCGTAATCCATTCCTGCTTCAATACAAGCCTTGCTTGCATTATGTAATTTTATGACACACTCGTATTTTATTTGTTGTGTATTGTCATGGCTTAAAAAACCAGCTTTCCCTTGATGAGGCTTTTTTATCGCTGCTTCAAGAGCTGTCTTGTCACCATTTGCTATAGCTTTATAAATATCCTCAAAATAGGATGAATCTATATGCCGAAGAATACTTCTTTTGCTATTAGCAACAGCTTTTGTATCTTCCATAATAGTATTCATAACTCCTGAGTCTGATGTCACCATTTCCGAATCAGGAGGAGTCAAACAGTATACGCTTACTCCTTCGCAGAGTCTTCTACTCCAGATATAATTAATGGTTGAAACAAAGCTTATTAGTTGATCATCCATAAAAGATGGAGCTCTCTGAATCATGTCATAGAATATAGTCACTTTATCTTCCTTAACAGCGACCTGGGCCAAAAATGGAGAATAATTAGGAGTCTGTAATGTTGATACCGGAGCTGTAACTAGCATAGTTTCTGCATCCAGAAAACATGCAGCAAAAAAAGTAAATTCTCCGCTCTGATAGAGTGTCACTCCTCGTGGTTCTAGAATTAAGTTTAATTGTATCAGCGGATTATCTATATATAAGTCTTTATGCTCAGATGGAAAAGAACAAATAATATCCCCAGCTTTATTATACACAACAAAGGGAAGTTTAGTAGTATTATATACCTCAGACAATGCTTCTATTTTTAAGGTCTGATTTTTATCATTCTTTGTATTCATAATTTTAAACAATAGTACCCAAATCTGATTATAATTCAATAACAATAGATTTACAAATTTATGGAACAAATTAATCATAAAAAGTTACTTCAATTGTAATAATTTTTTTTTGTGCTATATTCATGGTGTGTGCTGAAGTTTTTTTTAAGAATAAATTGGAAACTTATAATGGGAGTGGGAATTGAAGAATCAGGTTTTTAACCCGTATTTACCGTCTTATGAATATATTCCGGATGCTGAACCGAGATTATTTGGAAATAGAGTATATATTTATGGTTCACATGATAGATATAATGGTTATTTATTTTGCCTTAATGATTATGTTTGTTATTCCGCTCCTGCAGATGATTTAAGTGACTGGAAATATGAAGGTGTTATATACAAGAAAACTCAAGATCCCAAAAATCGTCTTGGTAATCATCTTTTATTTGCTCCAGATGTAGTTCAAGGATATGATGGTAGATATTATATGTACTATTCTCTGGATTTCTTTGGATTAGTAAGCGTTGCTGTTTGTGATACTCCTGCAGGAAAATATAAGTTTTATGGATATGTGCACTATAATAATGGTGTTGCATTTGGACGTCGAAATGGAGATCAGTTTCCTTTTGATCCTGGAGCATTATGTGATGACGATGGTAAGGTTTATTTATATACGGGTTTTTATAAACATGTACCTTTTGCTATGTCTGAGTTTACGCGATTAAAACATGATGGGGGAACTGTTACTGTTCTTGAAAGGGATATGGTTACGATATCAGCGGATCCAAAGGTCATTTTCCCGAAAAAAGGGAAAAATAGTTTTAAGGGACATGAGTTCTTTGAAGCTTCAAGTATCCGTAAGATAAATGGATTATATTATTTCGTATATTCGTCTGTCCATAATCACGAATTGTGCTATGCTTTTAGTGAGTATCCGGATCGTGATTTTGTTTTTGGTGGAACCCTTGTAAGTCTTGGAGATTTGTATCTTGACGGAAATTCGAATGAAACAAACGGAGTAAATTATCTTGGAAATACACATGGTGGTATTCTATCGATTAATGATACGCATTACATATTCTATCATAGGCAGACAAATAGGCATTCATACTCACGTCAAGCATGTGCTGAAAAACTTAAAATGACCGAGGATGGTAAATTTCTTCAAGCGGAAGTAACTTCCTGTGGGTTAAATGATGGTCCTTTGAAGGATTTTGGACTATATGAGGCTAGAATTGCCTGTAATCTGTGGTCAAAAGATGGGGTTAGACGATATGATCTTAAGAAATGTCGGCGAACCCTTAAGAAACATCCATATTTTACACAAAGTGGTAAAGATCGTGATTGTGATGGGGATCAATATATTGCAAATATTAGAAGTGGTAGTGTAGTGGGATTCAAATATTTTGCATTTAGAACAGCAAGCTCTGTAATGCTGGAAATAAGAGGTGAAGCAAAAGGTACTATCCTGGTATCAGAGAATCAGAATTTCTCTGTGATAAACGGTCTTATTCATGTAGAATCTGATGATTGTAAAGATTACCATGCGGTAGGGTGCTTGTTACGTATAGAGAAAGGAGTAAAACCTCTGTATTTTAGGTATGAGGGACAAGGGTATATTGATTTAAAGTCTATCATGTTTAATTAAGAAAATTGATTTTTTAAAGATTCGATACGCATTTTTGTTATTGCAATATAGCAAATTAGAGAAATTAAGCTTATAATTAACACATGTCAGAAGAAGTTTTTTCAATGATAAAAAAAATGGAGTTAGAGTCTCCTCATAATAAAAAAACTGAAAAAAAAATAGATTGGTTGATATTTTCGATAAATCAAAAGCTTTTTGCACTTCAGTCCTGTAAAGTAAAGGAATTACTTAGGGATAGTCAGGTTTTTACAATTCCTTTTGCCCCATCCTATATCAGCGGGATACTGAATAGATATGGGGATCCATATTGTGTGGTAGACCCGGCTGTGCTTATAGGGGATAAAACTCAACAGACGTCTTTGTTCATTGTAGTAAATGATGCAACACATACATGCATACGTATAAGTGATGTAAAAGAATTTTATGCAGCACCAGAATCTGATATACGTAAATTTACCGATACGGATATTTCTGACTATTATGAAGGAACCTTAAAGCATAATGATGATTCTGTGTTTGTTTTGAAGTTAGATAGTATTCTTGAGAAAATGGATAAAGACTTTGAGCAGTGCTAAAAGATTTACTTGCCTTACCTATAGAAATATTAATTTTCTCATTCCAAATGAACAAATATGTACAGCCTCATGCTGTGATGACTCAAGTTTTATAACTGATGACAGGGAATTTATTTCTAAGGTATTGTTCTCAGGGCAACAGTTAGATTTCATTGATTTTGATGATTGTGTTAGGCTTTTTGATACTACAGCTTTGCCAAGTCAAATCAGAACCACAATTATTATAAAAAACAATCATTTATTTGATGATAACAGTAAGTACTACGGCCTCTTGACTAGTACCGATTGTAAGGTTCAGTACATTGATGAAGAACTCCTAATAAAGCCATCTGGCTTTTATAAGAAATTGTTTGCATTTATTGGAATAGATGCTGTGTTTTTTAGAGATGACAAAGTATTTTATCAACTTGATATAAATAAGTTTTTGGGAAATATTCATGAAAAAAGTATTGGTAGCTGATGGATCTTCTGTAATTAGGTCCATAGAGAAGCAGATTATTAGCAATAGTAAAAATCTTCAGTTTGCAGGGGAGGCCTGCTCTTTTGACGAAATAAAAATAGCTGTTAAAGAAAAGAGATGCAACAGTGTTGTGGTTGATTATAGAGTGATAAGTGGTAATAAGTTTATAGCCTCTCTGAATGGAGTTTTTGAAGAATGTAAAAAACTTGGAGTTCCGGTATTATTATTTGTTTCTGATGAGTTTGCCATGGTAAATAGTCCTGATGGTATTTCACTCCTAGTAAAACCTTCTTTTACAACATTAAATCAAAAAAATATTGATACATTTACAATGACTGTTGAGACTCTTTTGACAAACAGCAGACAAGATCTTTTGTTTAAGGACTCAAAGATAGTAACGACAAAATCTGAAGTTGTCCCTGAGCTTGGGTTGGGCAAAGTAGAAGCTATAGTTATAGGTGTATCTACAGGAGGTCCAATCGCTCTTCAGACTCTTCTCAAAGGTTTAGGTACTTCATGCAGTGTTCCCGTTTTTATAACTCAACATGTAGATAGTATTTTTGATAAGAAACTCATAGAGTGGCTTGATAATAGCGTCGCATTAAAAGTAAAGCTTGCAGAAGATATGGAAGAACCTTTGCCAAATCATGTATATTTTGCCCCAGCTGATAGGCATCTTGTTTTCAAGAAAAACTTTGATAATAAAGTTGTTATTAGCTTGAATAATGATGCGCCTATAAATTTCTTGAAACCGTCTGTTGATAAAATGTTTGAGAGTGCTGCTCAGGTTTTTTGTAATTGTTGTATTGGCGTATTGCTTACCGGTATGGGAAGTGATGGTGCAAGAGGGTGCTGTCTTATTAAGAGAAAAGGCGGTCATGTTATAGCAGAGAGTGAAGAGACTTGCTCTGTCTATGGTATGCCTAAAGCTGCTGTTGATGCTGGGGGAGTATCTGAGAAACTGCCTCTTTATTCTATAGCATCAAGGTTGAACCAATTGGTATAAAGTTTATGACAGATGAAGAGATTATCAGTTTACTTGAGCAAAAAATTTACGCATATGCAGGACTTAATCTTGCTAAAGTCCAAAAGATTAAGTTATTAACGCATATAAAGAATAAAGCAGAAAAATTTAATCTTAGTATAAAATCTTATCTTGAAAATATTGATGTAAAATCAGAAGATTTTAAAGCTATAATTAATCTTGTCACTGTAAATGAGACTTATTTTTTTCGAGAGCGCCTTGAGTTTGAGTTTTTGCGAGATAAAGTGTTTAAGGATTTTTCTGGGAAAAAAATAAGCATATGGAGTGGAGCCTGTTCTACAGGAGAAGAACCTCTTTCTCTTTATGCTTTGGCTATTAATTCTGGTGTAGATGCAACTGTTTATGCATCAGATATTGACGATGAAGCCTTGGCTAAGTTGAAGACTGGAGTTTGCTCCAATTTTTCGTTCAGACAGGACGGTAAAGATTTTTGGAGCCTTTTGGATAATTTTGGAAAGAAAGAAGGCGATTGCTTTGTATTTGATAAATCGTTTATACAGAATATAAATATATTCAATCATAATCTTGTGCAGGATTCATTTCCTTTTTCTGTAAAACTGGATGTAATTCTTTTGCGTAATGTTTTTATCTATTTTGATAAGGAAACACGATGTAAAGTTATAGAAAAAGTTTCATCTTTAATGTCAGATGGGGCTGTTCTTATTTTATCAATGAATGAAATTGGTGGATTTGGAAATGAGTTTGTCCAGTATGGTTTACATAAAGTTAATTATGGTTCTCTGTATTACTTTGTAAAGCATGATGATTATACTGAACCTGCCAAAATAGTTGAATATAAACGCAGTGTAAAACAGATTAAAGCGTATTTAAATAAAGAACCCAAAATAATTGAAAAGAAAAGACCAAGTTCAAAACTCATAGAGACAAAAAGATGTGAAGAAAGCAAGGTTTTAGATCTTGAAACTTATTTCGAGCAAATTATAAAACTTATTAATGAATCTAAGTTCGAAAAAGCCGAACAAATGGTACAGAGTTTAGAAGATAGTCATGAAACAAAAGCTTTTGCTAGATTTTTTTATGGGTTTATTTATTATCATGCAGATAAAAAAGAAGATGCTCAAAAACAATTTGATGCTGCTTATATGCTGAAGCCTGATTTTTGGCCATCACTTTTCTATGAAGGATTAGTCTTACGAGATATTGGTAAATATGGTCAGGCTAGTCTTAAATTTGATCAATGTATGACATTAATGGATCAATCCAAGGAGCATATAAATAAATATAATTTTATTCTCGATGATTTTGACCCTGCATATATATATAACCTATGTAAAACACTTAGGAGCGGAGATAAAAGTTAATGGAAATAGATAATAAGACATTTGTTAATGAGTATATACAGGAAGCTCGTGAAAATCTGGATGTTTTGTGGGATCTTTCACTTCAGGTGAATAAAAACAATCGTGATTCAAATTGCCTGAAAGAAATCCTTAGAATTTTGCATACATTAAAGGGATCTTCTCGTATGCTTGGGTTTCATAAGATAGAGAAAATCATCCATGGAACCGAGAATGTCTTTAAGCTTATTCAAAATAACCAAACTGAGATTCCAGCGCAAATAAACCAGCTTTTGATAAGTATAATAAAAGTCATACGGAAATCTATAAATTATCTTGAGAGAAGTGGAATAGAGCAAATCGAGAACTTTGACTTTGTAAATAAAAATATTGAGTTTGCTTCGGAAGGCGTAGACTTTTCTACAGATTTTTTTGAATCAGATACAGTAGGATCTGCAGAAGATAGTATAACGACAGATGAAAATATATATGATAATCAGGCTATAAAAATATCTGTTAATCAAATAAACACAATTTTACAGTCATTTGATAAGATGATCATCAATCAAATAAAATTAAAAAAACTTGTATCTTCCTACAATAATTGGGAACTTCAGGAAATTATGGAAATTCTTGAGACTCAGACTTTTGGTATACAAGAGCAGATTATTTCTCTTCGCATGTTACCTCTTGATATGGTGTTACAACCTATAAAACGGTCAATTGCAACAGAGCAGATAAATCTTGGGAAGAATGTTCAGTTGGATATACCTCATTCAGATATCACTATTGATAAAGCAATTCTTGAAAAATTACCTAAAATCCTTATACATTTAGTACGTAATTCCCTGGACCATGGGATTGAAAGCCCTGAGATAAGAAAAGCCCTAGGGAAGAATGAGCAGGGACTTATAAGTATTACTGTCAGTCAGTCTAGTAATCGTATCTTTATAACAGTAAGCGATGATGGTTCCGGTATTGATTACGAAAAAATAAGGACAAAAGCTTTGAGATTATTTCCTTCTAGGGAAAAAGAAATCAGTCAGATGGATAATAATAATATGATCCAGTTTCTTTTTGTTTCCGGTTTTTCAACTAAGGAAACTGTATCAGAGTTGTCTGGGCGAGGTGTTGGTCTTGACGTTGTCCGAAGTGAAATGGATAAACTTAAAGGAAAAATTAATGTAACTTCAGTAAAAGGCCAAGGAACAAGTTTTGAACTTTCTTTGCCAACGTCACTTGCAACCCAAGATGGTCTTTTTGTACGGGAAGGACAGCATAGTTATCTTATCTTAAGCCACTATATACGAGAAATCATAACTGTCAGTAAGGATAATTTTATACATCTCCAGCATGGGCCTGTTCTTACATTACATGATGAACTTATTCCTGTTTATGACTTTGATATTATAACTGGGAATATTGAATCCAGTGTAAGAACCGATAAGATGAATGCATCTGTTGTTGTCATTGAATATCTTAATCGGAAAATAGCTGTGATAGCAGATGAAATACTTCATTATAATACGGTAGTTATAAAACCGTTGCCACCTATAATGAAAAAGTTCAATGCAATACAGGGTGTTATTTTTGATGAGAACTATAGCATAATACCTGTACTCAATATCCCGTATTGTATGAATAAATTTAAAGCTGCAAATGTATTTGAGATAAAGAATCTTGAAGTAAATAAACAGAAGAAAATCTATTCAGTATTGATTGCTGATGATTCCCATACTACAAGGCACATTGAACAGATTATTCTGGAAGCGGAAGGTTATCGAGTAACTACTGCTTGTGATGGTATTGAAGCTCTAGAACTGCTAAAAACATATCATTTTGATATAGTTGTGACTGATGTTCGTATGCCTCGTATGGATGGTTTTGTACTCATACATAATATGCGCCATACTGCAGAACTGGAGAATATACCTGTTATAGTTGTTTCATCTGTATTTGAGAATGATACTAAAGAAAAAGTCGATTTGCTAGGTGCTCAGGCTTATATAGTAAAATCAGATTTTGAACGCGAGAACCTTGTTGCAAAGGTTAAGGAACTTTTAGGAAGTGAATAGAAAAATAGCGGTTGTAGAAAGTTCAAATATAATGGCAAAGATTATAACTGATGCATTTGCTTCAAAAAATTATCAGGTTATAAATTTATATGATGGGTTAGATGCCCTTAATTATTTACTAAAGAATCCTGTTGGATGTGTGGTCAGTAACAATGTTTTATCCTCCATAGATGGCTATCAGCTGAATTATGTACTTAGGGAAGGTAATAAATACGCTCACGTTCCAGTAATCCTCTATACTACGGAGGAAGATGACGGATATGACTTTAAGGCAAATCTTACAAAAACGGAGTTGGTGAAACTTAGCGTAGATGGCCTTGATGAGTTTATTGATATCGTCGGCAGGCGGATTGTTGAAACTGAAAATGTCAATTTTTTTATAGATGACGAGAATAATTATGACATAAAGAAATTGGATAGTGCTGTTTGTGCTGTAAATGCTTTGGAAAATAATCTTATAAAGCTTATGGTATATAACAAAGTTGGAGAATTATCCAAATATATTGGTAATCTTTATGAATTGTCTGAGGGAATCCTAAAAAGTATTTATGATTTTTGTCCATATGATGCTGTGGCCATGATACTGAATACAAGTTCTGTAAAGATATATTATAGTATAGACAAGCAGATAGATGAGCAAAATCAGCTGAACTTTCTTAAGATAAGTAAATCTGACTTTGAAGGGCGTCAGGGAATTTCCAGTAGCACAGAATATGATGAAGTCTGTTTTGACTTTTTTAATGGATCAAGTTCAGAAAGTTCAAGCGCTGAGTTTAAGTCGATTAAGACATACTCTATAGAATATAATGGATTTATCGGTACGCTGCACCTTGCTTCCAGAAAGAGAAAATTCTTTACTTATACTTTGAAGTCTGCTCTCGAGTTGTATACAAAACTTATCGGGGTAATGATATATGATGCTGTAAAGTTTACGGAAATGTCAGTACAGAATCAGAGACTTTATGATGCATTTACAAAATTTGTTCCTGAAGAAGTCATCGAAGATATGATTAAGAATGATGGATCAAAGAATCAATCGGATACAGAAAAGCGTAAAGTTGCTATATTGATTTGTGATATCAGGTCCTTTACAACATTAAGTGAAATAAATCAACCTGAGGATGTCGTAAACTTTTTGAACGGATATTTTACGCGAATGGTGGATATCATAAAGCAAAAAGGAGGCTCCATTGATAAGTTCATGGGTGATGCCATCATGGCAAATTTTGGAGCCCCAATTTCTTATTCTGATAATGCTGGAAGGGCTGTAGATGCGGCAGTAGCAATGATTGAGGCTTTAAGTGATGTACCAAAAGATATGCTCAAGTTTAACGAAAAAGTAAAAACAATTGATATTGGTATTGGGATTCATTATGGCGAAGTAATTGTAGGAAACATCGGTTGCAAGGATAAGACTGATTATACGGTAATTGGTGATTCTGCCAATTTGGCAAGTCGTCTTGAAGGCCTTACAAAACAATATGGAGCAAATATAATTGTTTCGAGAGATGTAATTGATGGCATCGAAGAAGCTGTAAAAAAAGATGGTGCTGGAAATGAGTTGAAGGAAGTAGACCGTAAAGCTTTGGTTACGAAGCTCATTGGTCAATATAATCTGGTTCAGCTCGATAAAGTAAAGGTAAAAGGCAAAAATAAAGGTATCGATATATTCAGTGTGAATCCTTTATGTTATTCTGAGGAATATAAGACTAACTACGAGAAAGGTTTATCTTTATACCTTAAAGGTAACTTTGGTTTTGCAAGGGAATATTTCGAAAAAGCTTTGGATAAGGCACCTGGTGATAAAGCCTGTAAGCTCTTATTGAGTATATGTCAGCAGTATAAAATAAATCCGCCTCCAGAGTGGGATGGGGCGAGGGAATTGACTTCTAAGTAAATATATGAGGAGAAAATAATATGAGTTTAAAAGGAAAACTGAAAAGGGAAAAAAGTGAGGACTTTGTGAGGAAATCTCTTATAAAAGAAGTTTATGATGCAGGTGTTTTCTATAATATTTTGGTATCTGGATGTGCCATAATATACATTATATTTACTGCGAATATCAAACTACATCAGATTATTCCTGTTGCTATTGCAGGAATTAGCGTATGTGTTGTACTTCAGTTCATAGTGGCTCCAGTATCCAATAAATTCATAACGCAGAACACATCTGATGACTTGGATAGTTTTTATAATTATGGCTCCGATACAAAGGAACGAACAAGATTGGTAAAACAGCTTATGGCTCTTCCTGAAAAAATCGGAGTAGAAGTATTTCTGAACTTTTTTATTGGAATAATTGTTTGGACGCTTTTGTGCATACAGTTTGCTCATATAGATACTGATTCTGTGATAATGATTATAGGTTCTGGTGTTATAGGAGCTTATTCCGGTATGGTGTATGGATTGGATCAGACTCAGATTGTGTGTTCCAGACATGCTGCAAAAATTATCAAGGAAGGAGTTCTAAAGGAAGAAGTAGAGCAACGTCATTCATTTGGTACATCATCTACCGGAGTAACTATAATTCATCTGTTTGGACCTCTGTGTGTACTGATGCTTTATTTTATCGTGTTCATCGTCAGGGCCGAAATAAATCAGTTACCTTTCATTGTATTGATGCCTCGCATTGCATTCATAACCATTTTTAATTCAATCTTTTATATTCATTTTTCGACAATGCTCTTCAGGCGAATGATGAAAAGCATAAATAACATAAAGCAAATCATGGAGGATATGGATAGAAACAGCCTTGAGCATGCTGAGTATAATGAAACTGATTTGTCAAATGAATTTATGTACAATATCTATTTGCTTAATACAATCATAAGTACGCTGCAGGAAATACTTCTTTTAAGTCAGAAGATAAGTAATGATGTAATAGGATCCAGTAATGAACTTTCAGTAATATCAAAAGAAACTGCAGCCACATCCCTTGAACAGACTACAGGAATAAAGGAACTTTTGTCTGCCATGGAAGAGAGTGACCGTCTTGCAAAGAATATTTCCGAGAAAATAGGCGAAGTAACAGATCTTGCCAGGGTAACTACAGAGGACATTGATAAAGGATTTGATATCCTTACGGAGAGCATGAATAAGCTTGAGGAAATCAAAGTCGCCAATACAGTTACTGTTGACGGTATAAGGTCTTTAAGTGATAAGATTACAGGTATTTCTGATATAGCGACTATAATCAGTAGTATCGCAGACCAGACAAATATTATTGCCTTCAATGCGGAGCTCGAAGCTTCCAGCGCAGGAGAGGCAGGAGAAAACTTTCATCTTGTTGCAAATGAAATCAGACGTTTGACAAATAATACGATTCAATCAACCAATGAGATTCAGAATAAAATAATCGAGATTCAGCATTCCAGCGAAGAGCTCCTTGTTTCTTCCAGAAAAGGCAGCAATGCAATTGATTCTGGAAACAAAATGGTCACAAAGCTAAATGACAGCTTTGAAAGCTTGAAGAAAACTTCCTCCATGGCTGCTGTTTCGTCTGAAGAAATCAAAGTAATTGTACGGGCTCAGACTGCATCTTTTGAGCAGATTGTAGTTACATTGAATCAGATTCATAGTGCTGCTGAGAACTTCTCTGTATCAACTCAGAATATCAGCCAGTCAGCAGAAAACTTATGTATAATATCAGATAAGCTGAAGACATTACAGGTAAATAATCAGGAAAAGAGTGGAGAGTAGAGATGAACAATATAAAAGCTAAAGAAAAGGATTTTACACGAGAAATATTTAATGCTAGTTCGGCTCCCGATATACTTTGTGGATTTGTAATTTTGATTTATGCGATATTTATTGCTAATCTGAGCATCATCAGATGGTGGATGTTTATTGTCATAGTCATTGCAGGAATAATTATTGCACAGTTTGGCATTTCATCTATTACAAATGCCATGATTTGCAAGAAAGTAAATATACTGATGACAAAGTGGCGCAGACAAAAATTGGATCAGAAAGAACGTACAGAACTGTTCTATGAATTGCATAAAATACCACTGCGTAAGTCTTTCGAAGCCTTCATGTATTTTTTTGTATGTTCGTGTCTTTTTAATGCCGCTTATATATTTATTTTGCATGTATCACTGGCTATTACAGCTTGTAGTTTTATAGCTACATTACTTGGAGCCTATATGGCAAGACTTCTGGCTCTTTCTTACAGCCGAAAGATTTGTTCCAAGTATGAGGAAATGCTAGTCAGCGAAAGATTGGACGATGAAGTATATGATGCAAAATGTATCTACGGTTATTCCTATGACAGGTGCTTCTTCTCATACTGCATTGTGCCTGTAGTTTGGAGCTGTATCATTATACTTGCTATGTTTGTGGCATATTATTTTTATAATGTACCGACAGATGCTGGGTACCAGTTTGGTGATTATCCTGGTATTGCATATTCACAGTTGCCAAAGTTTATCCTGATAATAGTATTGTGTCTTGTAGTATGTGCAGTAAGTATATATTCATTCCTTCATAATATTCTTGTCAGTTCCGAAAAATTGCAGAACAGTATGATTCATATTCTCAAGAATGATATTTTTAGCGTAAAACCAAATTCTACAGATTTTGAGAATGAGTTTACTTATAATATTGGTCTCGTAAATGATGTTGTAGTACTCTTTAGGGGAATAATTGAAGATATCCAGAAGATTGGAAAAACTATGGTTGAACCTGTGGATCAGCTTACAAGAATTTCACAGACAACTGCAACAACTTCCCTGGAACAGTCTAGTGGTGTCAAGGAAATCCTTGCTACAATGGAAGAAACTGATAATAATACCAAGGAGATATTAAACAGGATTACCGAGGTTACTGATGTTGCCGAGGATACTTCCACAATGGTAGATGAGGGTAGTGAGGATCTGAAGCAAAATCTCTTCAAGATGGACGAAATTACAGAAGCTAACATCTCTACCATAAATGGCATAAAGAATCTGAGTGAAAAGATTGGAAACATATGGGAAATTGTCAAGATTATCAATAATATTGCAGAACAGACTCGTATCATTGCTTTTAATGCAGAACTTGAGGCTTCCAGTGCAGGAGAATCAGGACGTAATTTTCACATTGTTGCCAACGAAATACGCCGTCTTGCTGCAGGTATTACTTCATCAGTAGATAAGATAAAGGATCGCATAACAGAAATTCAGCATTCCTCTGATAACCTTATTATAACTTCAGAAAGTGGAACTGAAAAAATCAGGGAAGGGCAAAAACTCTTTGAAAAACTTGATGAGCGCTTTGGAGAAATCCGTAAGTCCTCTGATTTTACAGTTGAATCAGCTAAGCAGATTAAAGATTTTATCTATCAGCAGTCTTCTGCTTTTGACCAGATTGTGTCTACAGTAAGACAGATAAGTGCAGGAATCGACAGCTTTAGTGAAGCAACAAATACTGTAAATGACACTGCCAAGCGTCTGAAGAATGCTGCTGACAATCTTGAAAACCTGCATCGTCAGATAATAAAGGAACAGTAGCTAGTAAGCAACAAGTAGCTGGCAAGCAACAAGTGGCTTGTAAGCAACAAGTGGCTTGTAAGCAACAAGTAGCTTGTAAGCTACTTGTTGCTTAATCTTCTTCCTTTACGATATATTTTCTGGCTATAGTTTTAGCGTGGTTTTCAGTTTCCCCAGAGTCTACGAACATACGATAAAGAGAGTAAAAGGAGTATAGGTTTCCTTTATACAAGCACACCTTGTAGTTAAGTTCTTCGTAGTACTCACTGTTTGATATCTTTATCCTTTCCTTATTGTTCTCTCTATAGATTGCGCTTTTTTCACGGATAGCTTCTTGGTTTGCTTCCCTATAAGCCTTATGCTTTGCTCTGATTTCTTCCTTATGTGCCAATCTATATTGAAGACTATGGGCAGCCTGCTGTTCTTTGTGTGTATCACGATATCGTTTGCATATGGCACTGTGTGTAGCCTTGAACTCAGGATCATTTGCGTAACGATATCTTGCTCGTTCATTTATCTGTTCCCTGTTTTTTTCTCTATAGACTCTGTTGCGTTCGTTTATTTCTTCTCGATGGTCTTCATAGTATCGTCTGCGGGATTCTAATATC
The DNA here is from genome assembly GCA_045616545.1 of Treponema sp. Lineage (GTDB taxonomy): Bacteria > Spirochaetota > Spirochaetia > Treponematales > Treponemataceae > Treponema_D. The sequence continues at coordinate 52,604 of JAZLGX010000027.1, forward strand.
TTTTCTCTATTGTTTTCTCTGTATAACCTGCGAGCTTCCCGCTTTTTGATACGGAGTGCTTCCTGATACTCTGGAGACTGTCTTCTTTTTTGTTCCGCAAGTCTTCTGGCTTCTTTTTCTTCCTTTTCTCTTTGCTGTGCGTCTTTTTTTGCCTGGCGTTCAGCTTCCTTTATGCGCTCTTCTTCTTCTTTGCGTTTTTGCTCTGCTTCTCTGCGCTTACGGGCGGGGTCTACTTTTTTATCAAGGTTCATACTTATTTAATTGTATCATATGTATTGTTTTAGTCAATAAGTACAAATATTTTTTATCAGCTGGTATTCAATCATGGAAAAGTCTTAGACTTTTGAAAAAAAGTCCTAGAGTTTAAAAAAAAAGTCTTAGAGTTTTAGAAAAAAGTCCTAGACTTTTAAGAAAAAGTCTTAGAGTTTTTGAGCCCAAATCCTGAGGATTTAGCGAGGATGAACCATTTATAAGTGTTGGTATTAGTTCACGAGGTCATAGGGTAAAACCTCAGCTAGTTACAGGTGGAAAGCTCACGTAGTTATAGGGGTATACTTCATGAGCTTTAGGGGGTAAACCTTGTGAGCTATTGGTCTGAACCTCATGAGCTATCAGTCAGAACCTCGTGAGGTTTGAGGGATAAAGTAGCTGAACTATGGACCAAAAGCTCACTTACTCTCACTCAAAAGTAGATGAGCTTTTATCGTATGTTTTGGCACTATCTTTTTTTGAGCTTTTTTACTATTTTCTTAAAATAAAAAGCCCTGATGTTTTCCATGGTGGTATAAAGCTTGTAGTCGGTTTTCCTTAGTGGTATGTCGTAAGTTCCTATCCTATGGACTATGGCACCTCCAAAACCTGTCTTGAAAAGATACAAACCGTGCATAGGATGAGTCTCGTCATCAGTTGGTGGCATTCCATAAAAATCATAACTTGTAGAAGTATATGCTTTTGCATCTTGTATTGCAGTCCACTGCAGGAGATATGCAGGCATAAGGTTACGTTTTATGTTGCCACTGGCTCCATAAAGATATATGGCCTCACCATCTTTTGTGAAAGCTGTTATGATACCGGCTAGATAATCTTCTTCGTGCTTTGCAAGATACAATGTGATTAGAGGTGTCGCTTCTGACGGAATACCTCTTTTCAATAGATCTATGTAGTAGTCCTTGTTATGAAAGCTTACACCATCTCGTTCACTTGTTTGTGTAAAGAGTTTATAAAACTCTTCAAATGCATTGTCAAAGTCTGCATCATTGCCGTAATGGCGGGATACTTCTACGCCTTTTTTGCTAGCAAGGCGTATGTTATATCTCCACTTGTTTTTCATGTTTGCCATTAGTTCATCTTCGGTCTTTGACAGATCCAATATTGTTGTATCAGGTGGCTGTATATCTGTCTTTGTTTTTATTATGTTTAGGTGATTGTCCTTTATGGTTTTGTTAAATATTAAGCGGGCATCACTTCTGTCCTCGTTGGATTCAAAATCTACAGGGGGATCAAAGCGTACGCATATAGTGTTAGAGGGAAGATATTTTTTCAGTAGGTGAGCGCGGAGTTCCATAAGCTTCAGGAAGCTTACTTCATCGTCTCCATCTTCCCATTCAGGAGCCATCGGTATATAGGCGATACTTATAGTCTTAAGCTTGATACTGAAACTACGTACAAGGACGGTAAGGGGAGTACCTCTTATGTTATTGCTGTCATAGTTGTCTACTTTGATCAAATCATCTTCAGTTTGTATAAAATAATAAGCCTTCCAGCCGTGGTTTTCCTTGAATTGAGCCCAAAAGGAAGTCTGTAAAAATCTTTGTGTATTCATGGCGATATATTACCACATAAACAAAAAAGGGGACAGTGTTAACCTGTCCCCTTAGTTTATACTTTTGTCAGTATTTTTATACGCGCATTATCAGTGAACTTCGCCGTTTACGGTGTGCACTGTTGTAATGGCTTTGCCGTCAACTACAAGATTTTTTCCTGCAATCTGGATATTCTTTTCTACACAGTTGATATCTACTGCAAAGAAGTCATCTGCACTGATTTCTTCTGGCTTGACAAATGAAGGATCAGCTCCTTCAAGTACGACAGGAGTACCAGGAGCTGCCCATGGAGCTTCCAATGGTTCTACACAGTCTTTGCCATTTTCGTCTTTATAATCGCATGCAAGGAGCATACCGTGGCTTTCGATTCCGCGCATCTTACGAGGTGCAAGGTTTGCTGCAAGGATTATATGTTTACCCAAGAGATCTTCTGGCTTGAGATAGTCACGAAGTCCTGACTGAATAACACGAGGTGTTCCACTTCCATCATCAAGTGTTTCGACATAGAGTTTTTCCCCTTCAGGGTTGTTCTCTACCTTGACGATTTTGGCTACCTTGAGGGCAATCTTTTCGTTGAAATGAGCTATAGGATCAGCTGCCTTTACAGGTTCTGCAGGAGCTTTCTTTTCTTTCTTCTGTTTCTTTTCAGCTTTCTTTTCTTCTTTTTCCTTGCGGTCAGACTGTGTTCCGCTGAATTTAGCTCTGAATGCATCAGCTGTTTTCTGATCAAGTGGTGTAAAGAAGATTGATGTTTCACCTACTGTATCAAGTCCTGTTGTTTCACCAAGATTTGACCAGTTAAGTCCACCTTCAACGTGTTCCTGTCCAAAGCATGGTTCATCCATAACTTTGTCAAAGAAACTCAATACTTTCTCTGTGTACTGTGGCATATATGGGTGTGCCATAATCATAAGGTCTTTAATCATGTAACAAAGAGTATGGATGAGCTTTTCTGCCTTTTCTGGTTCTGTTGTACGGGTCTTCCATGGTTCTGTAGCCTGGAATGCCTTATTACCAAGGTCAGAGATAGCAAATACTTCGTGGAATGCATCTTTAAGGTCGGCCCATTCAAGATATTCTGTAGCTTTTGCTTCGTGTTCCTTTACCTTTGCCCAAAGTTCTTCGTCGATTTCTGTTCCAGGAATCTTTCCGTCATAGTATTTGTTTACAAAGAGAAGAGTACGGTTAACAAGGTTACCAAGGTTACCTATAAGTTCTCCATTATACTTTTCGCGGAATTCCTTCCATGTAAACTGATAGTCCTGTTTCTCTGGCCTGTTGTAGAAAATATAGAATCTCCATGCATCAGCAGGTATTCCTGTTTCGATGGCATCTGTACCGAATACACCTACACCACGGCTCTTGGAGAACTTACCGTCTTCATAATTAAGATATTCTGTAGAGGACATATGATGGAGCATAGTCCATTTTCGTCCTGATCCAAGGAGTGTACATGGGAATACTACTGTGTGGAATGGAAGGTTATCCTTACCAATGAACTGGAATAAGTCGACTTTTTCTTTTCCAGCGGCTTCTTCGCTTTCTTCTGGAAGCCACCAGCTTTTCCAGTCAAAGGCAGGTTTTCCCTGTGCTTTAAGCTCGTCTTCAAGTTGCTTTGTAATGGACATATATCCAATTGGTGCATTAAACCAAACATAGAATACTTTGTTGTCGTATCCTTCTTTTGGAACAGGGATACCCCATTTAAGGTCACGGGTAATAGCTCTCTCGTTGAGGCCGTTCTTGAGCCAACCTTTTGTTACGGCAATAGCATTGTCAGACCACTTGCCTTCTACAGAAGCCTGTTTCATCCATTCATCAAGCTTTTCGCTCATGGCTGGAAGGTCTATAAAGAGGTGCTTTGTTTCACGTACTTCCGGTGTTGCTCCACATACTGAACACTTTGGGTCCTTTAGCTCTGTAGGGTCAAGAAGGCTTCCGCAATCATCGCACTGGTCTCCGCGGGCTTTTGTAGAGCCACACTTAGGACATGTACCGTTTACGTAGCGGTCTGCCAAAAAGCGGTTACAGTGTGGACAGAAAAGCTGTTTGTTGGCATGTTCATGAATATAGCCATTTTTGTCCAAGTCCTTGAAGAGTTCCTGAGTTATTTCTGTACACTCGTCATTAGATGTACGTCCGAATTTGTCAAAATTGATATGGAACCAGTCGTAAATCTTTGTATGTTCACCATAGAAATAATCACAGATTTCACGTGGTGTCTTCTGCATTTCCAGAGCTTTTGTCTCTGTTGCTGTTCCGTATTCATCTGTTCCGCAGATATAAAGAGTGTCGTATCCACGACTGCGGCAATAGCGACTGAAAACATCGCCTGAAAGCATCTGAATAAGATTACCTAAGTGAGGAATGTTGTTTACATAAGGTAATGCTGATGTTACTAATCTTCTATTCATAATTCAACTATTATAGAGTTTTGGGAGAGTGTAGTCAACAAATCTTATTGTACAAAGCTTGTAATTCACGATTATGAAAAAAATTAAGCATGGATAGGCTATGATATGTTTGTCTTATGATTTTACTTATGATATAATTTTAGGTGGAAAATTAATAATCTTAGTTGGAGTAAAAAAATGGCTATTTCACCAGTTATCAAAGAAAAGATGACTTCAAAGAGTGCGGGTGTAATCCGCAAGATGTTTGAAGAGGGGATAAAACTTAAAAAAGAATACGGCGAAGATAAAGTCTTTGACTTTAGTTTGGGTAATCCTGATTTGGATCCTCCAAAAGAGGTTACTGATGCTATTGAACGTCTCGCAAAATGTCATGACAAGAACTTCCATGGATACATGCCTAATCCGGGATATCCTGAAACAAGGGCCGCCATGGCAGAAAAGACAACGATGGAGCAGGGTGTCAAGGTCAGTGGAGACTGCATTGTTATGACAGTTGGTGCTGCCAGTGCTCTTAACTGTCTTTTGAAATGTATCCTTAGCGATGGCGATAATGTAATTGTTCCGGCTCCTTTCTTTGCTGAATATCGCCACTATGTCAGCAATTATGGAGGAACCCTTGTAGAAGTAAAGACGAAGGATGACTTTGGTCTTGATATTGAAGCTATAAAGGCTTCCTTGAATGAAAAAACCGCAGCCGTTCTTATTAATAGTCCTAATAACCCAAGCGGAAAGGTTTATTCCCTTGAGGATATAAAGGCTTTGAGTGATTTGCTGAACGAACATGCTCAAAGATGCGGACGCAAGCCTTACCTTATCTGTGATGAACCTTATAGAGCGATTACTTATGATGGTCTGGAAGTTGCTCCTGTATTTCCTTATTACGATAGTGCTGTAGTTGTTACTTCTTTTGCCAAGAACTTGAGTCTTCCTGGAGAACGTATCGGTTATATTGCAGTTAATCCTGCTTGTCCTGATAAGGATGATGTCGTTGCAGGCTGTGTATTTACTCTTAGAACTTTGGGGTATGTAAATGCACCTGCTTTTTTCCAGCGTGTTGTTGCTGAAAGTTGGAACGCAAAGGCTGATTATACATTATATAAGACACGTCGTGACGAGCTTATGTCTGTTCTGGATGAGGCTGGTATCAAATATGCAAATCCGGACGGTGCTTTCTATATGTGGTGTAAGGTTCCTGATAATTTTGACGGAGATGATATGGATTTTTGTGATTATCTCAAGAAATACCTTATCCTAGGAGCTCCGGGAAGTGGCTTTGGTGGTAGAGGTTGGTTCCGTCTTGCCTACTGTGTGAGTGAGCAGAGTATTGTTAATAGTCGAAGTGCCTTTGTTAAGGCGATGACAGATTTAAATAAATAGTTTTTAAGGAGGGTGTTTTATGAAAATATTGATGGTGACTTCAGAGGCTGTCCCTTTTGCCAAGACTGGAGGTCTTGCTGATATGGTAAGTGCCCTTGCCATACAGCTCAATGCTATGGGTCATGACGTGCGCATTGTTATGCCTCGTTATTACAGGATTAACTGCAAAAATCTTCAGCAGCTGGCAGGTCCTATGGCAATAGCTGCCGGACAGGAAGAAACCTGGTCTGCTGTATATACAACAAATCTTCCGGGTGGAAAGAATCTTCCGGTTTATTTTATAGATCATGAGCTTTGCTATGGTAGAGATGGTATCTATGGCACAAAGCAGGAATCTGATTTCCATGATAATCCTTATAGAGCAGCTGTTTTATGTCATGGTGCATTCCAGCTTTGTCGTAAGCTTGATTGGTATCCTGATGTTATCCATGCCCATGATTGGTTTACATGTCTTGCTCCTGCAATACTGAAGAATGTAACAAGATTCTGTGGATTTGAACATACTGCAAGTGTTCTTACTATTCATAACCAGGGCTATCAGGGAGTATATTCAAAAGACCAGTTCCCTGCATTGGGTCTGGATTGGGGGTTGTATTATGGTGCCGGATTTGAACATAATGGCTCCCTGAACTTTCTTCAAGCTGGAGTATCCTGTGCTGATATGATTACAACTGTTAGTCCTACGTATGCAAAGGAAATTCAGACTCCTGATGGTGGTTTTGGAATGGATGGGCTTTTGCATGTAAGACAAGATGTTATCAAGGGGATTCTTAATGGTGCAGATCTTAGAGCATGGAATCCTGAGATTGACAAGTGCATTCCTCATAACTACTCTGTAAAAGATATGTCTGGTAAAGCTAAGTGTAAGGAAGAACTCCAGAAGCGTATGGGTCTTGAGGTTGATCCTAATATTCCTTTGATTGGTATTGTTACCCGTCTTGCAGATCAGAAGGGTATTGCCGAGGTATTTGCTCCTAATTATGGATGCATATATCAGATTTGTAAGAATATGAAAGTTCAGTTTGCTATTCTTGGAAGTGGAGAGAAGTGGTGTGAAAGGGAAATTGACCAGCTGCAGTCGTTCCTTCCTAATCTCAGGGCTTATATTGGATATGATGAAAATCTTAGCCACCTTATTGAAGCTGGAAGTGACTTCTTCCTTATGCCAAGTAAATACGAGCCTTGTGGGCTCAATCAGATATACTCGATGCTTTATGGTACACTTCCTATTGTACGTAGAACTGGAGGTCTTGCTGATACTGTTGATAACTATAACGAAAAGACAGGTGAAGGCTGTGGCTTTGTATTTGATCAGCTTACTCCAAGTGCTGTATACAATACTGTTGGATGGGCTGTCTGGGCTTACTATAACCAGAAGGAAGACATAAAGAAGATGCAGGAACGCGGCATGGAGAAGCAGTTTGGCTGGGATCTTGCTGCAGAAGGGTATCTTGAGGTTTACAAGGAAGCTTTGAAACGCGGTTGTAATATCTAAAAAAAAAGAGCAGATGAAAAACTTCATCTGCTCTTTTTTTATATGATGTCTTTATTTTTTTGTATCAAACCAGTCTCCGTCTACCGTCAGGTGCCATTCTGCCTGTATAGCCCTGCTTGTCGTATTGTACCAGGTAAGACTGCCGTCTTTGTTTAGAATAACTATTTCAGATGGAGTTCTCTCTAGTTTGACTGGAATTGATGCTGATCTTCTGTACGTATCGTTCTTTCTGGCTGTAAGGTTACATGCATAAATCATATTCTTACCAAGGTTTGTATAGATTATAGGATACTGGATAGATGTAAATGCTGTCGAATCCTCATCATTGATCTTGAATACTGATGTAAATGCAGAACTCTTGAGATTATACTGGAACAACTCTGTTATATTTGTTCCATTGCTATTGGATGTCATGAGAATACCGTATAGATTGCTGTTAGTATCCGTAAACTGTGAGCACAGGGAATAAACTACGTAGCCATTGAGTTCTATAGGTACAGTTTCCCTTGTATCTGTATTAACACTGATTAATGGAGTGTCAGTATTTCCTGTACTTGCCTTTGCTACATAGAGAATATTGTCATTGTATAGAACAGCGTCTTGGATAGATGTTCCGGAATATAATATGGAAGAAGTATCTTTTTCCATATCGTAAATACCGACTTCGCTGTTTCCCTGTATGTAGATAAGTTTTGTTCCGTATACACGGATATTCTGCAAGTCACGTTTCGGGGTAAAGATAACCTGAGAAGCTACAACTGTATCATCCTGAATGGTAAGAAGTTCTACTGCAGATCTTTTCCCCTTGGACCATAGAATGAGATTCTCGTTATATTTAGTTATGTTCGTCTGGTTATTGTTTGTTCCTACATGAATGACGGTCTGGTTTTTGTATGATGACTTGTAGATATCTTTGCTTGTCAAAAAGAAGAAATCTTTGTTTACTGTAGCGATGTCGTATATCTGCTGATACATTTCTTCTGTCATTGGCATTAGAGTATAAGTTTCGGATTCCGGAACATCTGACATTGTGTAAATGTTTCCGGATGCTGTACCCATGAATACTGTTCCTGCATTTTTTGAGACACATGTGATATTGTCACGACTCTTGAGTCCCACAAAATACTTAATCAGTTGAGAGTCAGGAGGATTTGATACAGTTCCTTTTTTACTTTCTGTATACAAAGTATCAAGAGTCTCCGTTGGAATAAGACGAAGAGAATAATTACGTCCCTCATTTGCAATATAATAAAGCCCTTTTTCATCTTCCAGCTTGGATCTCAGTAGGAGAGGTGAGCGAGCCTGATAGGTAGTTATAAGCTTTCCGTTTATGGCATTGATGATAAAGATTGTATTATCCTTTACTCCGGCAATAAATTTACTCTTTGAATCTACGATCATCACTTGATCAAGTTTTGCTTCTGTAGAGTATTTATGGGTTATTGTCGTTTTTTTTGTTGTTCCGTCAGCATTCTTTTTCTGCTTTGTTTCTGTAAGAACCTTATAATTTTTAAGATCGTAATAAATCAATGACCCGGAATTTGCGTAGAATAATGCAGTCTGCTCGCTGCTACCTGTCTGTGCCATTGATATTACGGCAGAAATATCGCTTACTTTTTTGCGTGTGGAACCTGTTTTTGCATCAAGGATATATATACCGTTTGTTGTTGCTGTTCCGATTATAAGGTATGTTCCGTTTTCGGAATATGACAAGTTTGTTACTGAATCCTTGAATTTTTTGCTATATTTTTTTGCGTATGTTTTCCAGTCAAGAACTGTGACTCTATGACTTGATACTCCATCTGTTTCATATACAGCAATATCATTGTTCAGAGGGTTTCTTGCTATGAGACCAATCTGCATGTCACTTATCTGATAGTGTTCTCCAAAGCCATCTGAGTCCCATTTTATAACGAATCCATCGTTTCCTGCTGTAAAAAAAGAGGAACTTGATTGTGTCGATGTTTCAAATGGAAGAATTGCTGTTACTCTTTCCTCATGAGCTTCTGTTGAACTATATGCCTGTGGGAATAGAGGAATAATTGAAAAAAAGGATAAGGTCAAAAAACTTGCGATTTTTGTCTGTATTTTCATAATTTCTACCTTCCTATAAAATAGTGTAAATCACTTGTGATTGCAAGTATAAGCATAAAGGCGATGAATGCTACACCTACAAATTGTATATAATAGAGAAATTTTGGTTTCATTTTTTTTCTGGTTACTATTTCTGCCAAAGCAAATAATATGAGGCCTCCATCCAGAACAGGTACAGGAAGCAAGTTCGTTATGAACAGCGAAATGCTTATGAGAGCTATGAGTTGAAGGGTACTTATGATACCTATGTTTATACTCTCAGAAAATCCCTGTTGCACAGTATCTCCTATCAGTGTTGTTATATGAGCAGGTCCTGCCATAGCATTTGTAATTTTAATTCCCTTGAATAGGATAAAGATGCTTTTGAGACTAGCTGAAGTCATTTTTGCTGCTTGGGCAAAACCTTCTGCCAAAGCCTTGAAGAAGGGTAATGATGGTACTGTATGTTCATTGTAAGTAGTATTATCAGCTACAACGCCTAATTTACCGGAGCCAGTGTCTTTATCCAGTGTTATGTGGACTGGTATTTCCAATTGATTTCCATTTCTGTCTACGGTGATTAAAGAATCTTTATCCGGGTTCAGAGAGACATACTGACTTATGTCAGTAAAGTCATTCATAGGCTTGTTATCAATAAAAAGAATGATATCCCCACTTTGCATTCCTGCCATGTGTGCTGGAGAGTCGATGTCTTCATATACCTCGTCTGCCATAAATACCTTGCAGCTTGGACTATAGTATGTATAACCCATCATAGCTATTATGGAAAAAGCTATGACTGCAAGAATATAATTAGCTGCAGGCCCTGCAAAAGCAATGAGAAGTCTTCTGAGGGGGTGTACTCCATAGAAGGAATCTTTTGAGCCTTCGATGGTTGGTAAGTTTTGTTCCAGCGCTTTCTGATAGTCTTTTTCACCCTTCATTCCACAATATCCACCTAAGGGAATAAGTGAAATCCTATATTCAGTTTCGCCCCATTTATGCTTAAGCAGTACAGGTCCCATTCCGATTGAGAATGTTTCAACCTTTACTCCCATGAGTCTTGCTGCTAAAAAGTGTCCGGTTTCATGAAAAAATACTAGAAAGCCTAGTCCTAATATTCCATATATGATGGTCAACTAATTTATCCTCTTATATCTTCCAGGATTCTTGAGGCAACTAATCTTGCCTGCTTATCCATGGTATATATTTTTTCTAATGTATCAGGTATAAGATTCCAATCTTCAGCAAGTGTTCTTTCTACTATCAAATTAATTTGTCTAAATGTGATTTGTTTATTTAAAAATGCAGCTACAGCAATTTCATTTGCTGCGTTATAAGCTATTGTGTAGGAATTACCTTTTTCTGCACACTGGTAAGCCATTTTCAGCATTGTAAAATCATCTGTCCTTGGTGGGAAAAAAGTCATTTCACATTTTGTTAAGTCAAATGGTTCCAGATAGTTTTCCTTATATTGAGGCCATACTAAAGCTCCGTATATCGGGTGTCTCATATCAGGATTACTTATCTGTGCATATAGCATTCCGTCTTTTGTTCTTACGAGGCTATGTATCAAACTCTGAGGATGAACTACAACCTTTACCTTATTTGCTGGGAAATCAAATAGACGACATGCTTCTATGACTTCAAGACCTTTATTTGCAAGGGTTGCGCTATCTATGGTAATTTTTTTTCCCATATTCCAAGTTGGGTGATTCAATGCCTGTTCAACTGTTACCTGTTCCAGTTCGTCTTTGCTAAGATTACGGAAAGGTCCCCCGGAAGCTGTAATGACTATTTCACTTATATTCTTTGGCTGTATGCTCTGGGTCAAGTTAAATATGGCACTATGTTCACTATCAACAGGAATAATCGATGCATTGTTTGCTTCTGCTATTTTCTTTACAACTGGCCATGCCATTACTACTGTCTCTTTATTTGCAAGGGCTAAATCGATTCCAGCTTCAAGAACGAGAACTGATGGTTCTAAGCCTGCAGCGCCAGCTATACCGTTGACTGCTATATCAGCATTGCTTGATTGTATAAGATTTTTTATGCCTGCTATGCCATCTTTTTGGAAACAAGTACCAGCACAATTAAATTCATGGCACAATTCGTCAAGTTTTGATTGGTTTGATCCTACAGAAAGTCCGCATATTTCAAAATCATTACTCATATTGCGAACGATATCTAACGTCTGGCTTCCTATGGAGCCTGTACAACCGAGAACAAGTACTCTCTTTTTCATTGAAAAAACCTCTTACTTATTATTTAAGGGGTCCGTAAAGAATTGTTATTAGAAGATAATAAATTGGAGCAGACATAAGGATAGAGTCGATTGAATCAAGGACTCCTCCTCTTCCAGGAATGACATGCCCACTGTCTTTACAGCCTGAACATCTTTTAAATATAGATTCTGCCAAATCTCCTACAATCGAAGAAAAGGCGATTAGAACTCCAGTTAATACCATTTTTAAAGGAGAACCGGAAAAAACATTTGGAAAAATCAATGTCGCAGCAATTCCGGTTAATATAGAACCAACAAAACCTCCACAAAAGCCGGCGATACTTTTATTTGGGCTTGCCTTGATGAAGCCTTTGTTATTTTTACCAAGCAAAATTCCAAAGAACCATGCTAAGCTGTCACACATAAATACCATTACCGCAAATATGGCGATGAGTGGGGTAGAAACATTTACTCCATCTTTAGTGAAGGAACACATTCTTGAGATAAAAGATATGATGTAACCTGTATACATTACTATAAAGAATGATGCAGCAAGACGTTGATTAGAATATTCAAAGCTTTTTGCAGTTAGCACCTCATATGCAAGCATTACAAGAAAAACCATAATGAGGGTAAGTGTAATTACGTCACTTGATACTGGAAAGGGTGTTCCTGAAAATGCAGGATACATCTCATATATTGCACACACGAAAGGAATCAATACACTTCCGGAGATAATAAGCCATTTTGGATGCAATTTTAAGTTAGAAGAAAAAATCCTATATAACTCGTGTGAACCGAATACTGATAAAGCACATATGAGCAAGTGCAATGTAAGGTGGCTATTACTTGGATATGGAAACCAAATTATTGCCACGACTAGAGGAATTCCTATAAAAAATACTAAAAGTCTCGATACTACTTTGTTCATACTGGTACGGCTCCGAAGCGTCTTGTTCGTTTTTGAAATTCTTGTATATTATGATAGAACTCTTCTCTATTATAATCCGGCCAAAGAGTGTCTGTAAAGAGTAATTCCGCATAAGCTGAATGCCACATCAGAAAGTTACTCAGACGTTTTTCTCCTCCTGTACGGATTAATAAATCTACATCAGGTAAAGCTGGAATGTCAAAATGTGATGAGATAATGTCTTCTGTTATGTTTTCCGGAGATATTCCGGAACTTATTATGGATTTGATACTTCGCACTATTTCATCTCTACCACCATAATTTGTCGCTAAATTTATGGTAAGACCTGTAAAATCTTTTGTATCGTTTTCTGCAGTTTCAAAATCCTTCTGGATATTTTTCGGGAGTCCAGATTTGTCTCCTAATAAACGTACTTTAATTTGATTTTGTTTATAAAATTCTAGTTCCTGCACAAGGTGAGTGTGAATCAAATTCATCAGAAAACCGACTTCTGTCTTGGTCCGCTTCCAGTTTTCGGTAGAAAAAACATAAAGAGTAACATATTTTATGCCAATATCTGAAGCTGCTTTTGCTATATCTTTAGCTCTTTTTAGACCTTCTTCGTGACCGTCTGTTCTTGGTTTTCCTTGTTGTTTTGCCCATCGCCCGTTACCATCCATGATGATACCAACATGAATAGGTAATGCATCAGGGTTTATCTCAATATTATCCACACTCACTTTGCTATTATTCCATTATTTCTTTTTCTTTTGCGTCGTAAATCTTGTTGATTTCATCGATATATTTGTCGGTGAGTTTCTGGAGTTTGTCTGTCTCTGTCTTGAGCTGATCTTCTGTTATTTCTCCAGCTTTCTGCTGCTTTTTAAGTTCATCATTACCATCACGACGAATATTACGGATAGTTGTGCGGTAGTTTTCAGCAACAGTCTTTGCCTGTTTTACAAGTTCCTTGCGACGTTCTGCAGTTAGTGGTGGAATAGAAATTCTGATTACCTTACCATCATTACTTGGGTTAAGTCCCAATTCTGCCTTCTGAATAGCTTTTTCGATTGCGGAAATAAGAGACTTGTCAAAAGGAGAAACTACTACCATGCGAGCTTCTGGGATAGAAATTGTACCTACCTGATTGAGTGGTGTAGGTGTTCCATAATAGTCTACACGAACTCTATCAAAGATGTTTGCACTAGCTCTTCCTGTGCGGATTGTCTTGTACTCTTCATTTAGAGAGTTTACTGTTTTTTCCATGCGGCTTTCATTATCTGCCATGGGTTCCTCCTGAAGTTATAAACTTAAGTAATATACTATTCTATTTAAAATAATAATGACGACCCTTATAGTCAAGAGTCGTCATTAATTATAGGTAATTATTTACCTAAGAGCAAGAGCTTAACATCACCAAACTCGAGCTGAGCGTTAACTGTGTTACCGATTTCAGCAAGCTTAGCTGTTACTGTCTTTTTGTCATCCTTTACGAACATCTGGTCAACGAAACAGATTTCAGCAAGGTGCTTGTTAATCTTTCCGTTCAAGATTCCTTCCTTAACATTTTCTGGCTTAGAAGCAACCTTTTCATCAGCATCCATCTGAGCCTTAAAGATTTCCTTCTGCTCATTGATGTATGTTTCTGGAACATCAGATTTCTTGAGGTAAGCTGGTGTAAATGCAACGAGGTGCATACAACAGTCACGTGCAAATTCTTTTACAGAGTCAGCTGTTGATCCCTTAACTACAGTTACAGCAGCAGACTTGTTGTCTGAGTGAATGTAAATACCTGCAACAGAATTTTCTGGGAGGTTGATTACATTGATTTTGCTCAAAGACATGTTTTCACGTGTACGTGTTGCAAAATCGAGGAGAACGTCAGAAAGTTCCTTGTTTACTTCTGTGTAACCCTTAGCGAATACTTCGTCAAGAATCTTTTCTCCACATGCGATGAAGTCTGCGTTGTTAGCAACGAAGTCTGTTTCGCATACGAGTTCAACAACAACGATCTTGTTTCCATCCTGACGGATAAAGATACGTCCTTCTGATGTAGCACGTTCTGCACGCTTAGCTACAGCAGCAAGACCCTTTTCCTTAAGGAGTTTAACTGCAGCGTCAAAATCTCCGTTTGTATCAACGAGAGCTTTCTTGCAGTCCATCATTCCTGCGCCTGTTGTTTCGCGCAATTCTTTTACCTGAGCAGCTGTGATTGCCATGTTAATACTCCAGATTATTTGTTGTAAACTTTGTCTTCGTCGATGAGGTCATCATCTTTGTCAGCTTCTGCATCTTCCTCTTTTGTTTCAGTAGGAGTGTAGTTAGAATAGTCAACGATTTCTTCGTCTTCATTTCTTGTAGAAGCGTCTGTTGTAACTTCGTCCTCGTCACCAAGAGTATCGATGATCTTGAGTTCCTGTTCGTTATCAGCATCGATTACTGCATTAGCAATGATAGATGTGAAGAGGCTGATAGCGCGGATAGCGTCATCATTACCTGGAATAGGATAGTCGATACCTTCTGGGTTACAGTTTGTATCTACAACTGCGATGATAGGGATGTGCATGCGGCGAGCTTCAGCTACTGCAAGCTGTTCCTTGTGTGTATCGATGATGAAGATAGCTCCAGGGAGTTGCTTCATATGTTTCATTCCACCGTAGTTCTTTGTGAGCTTTTCTTTTTCTTTGAGGAGGTTTGCAACTTCTTTCTTTGTGAGCTTTTCAAAAGTTCCATCAACTTCCATCTTTTCAATCTTCTTGAGACGGAGAAGAGACTTTTTGATTGTTGCAAAGTTTGTAAGTGTACCACCGAGCCAGCGGTTGTTTACATAGAACTGTCCACAGCGTTCTGCTTCTTTAGCGATAGCCTGCTGTGCCTGCTTCTTTGTACCTACGAAGAGTACTGATTTACCAGAAGCTGTTACTTTGCGGATTGCATCATAGCTGTCTTTGATAGCTGTGATTGTTTTCTGCAAATCGATGATATGGATTCCATTGCGCTGAGCGAAGATATACTTCTTCATACGTGGATCCCAACGTTTTACCTGATGTCCGAAGTGTACTCCAGACTCAAGAAGACTTTTCATGGTTACTACTGCCATGAGTAACTCCTTCACCGGAAAAATCATAAGGGTGCAATATGCACTTGACTTGATCTCAGACTGTTGTACAGCAGAGGGTTCAAGCTGATTCTTCCACCTGACCTGTTTCTCGTAACTGGTTGTTAACCAGTCCGGAAGATTATTACAATAACATACTATTTGCCACCGGCCTGTATGTTAAGGGTAAAAACTAATCTATGAGAGAATAGTTTTGCGACTTGAGCATATCATAAAGTTCAAATATAGGCAACCCCATAACGGAACTAAGAGTACCTTCTATTTTTTCAATAAAGCAGGATGCCAAGCTTTGTATCCTGTATCCTCCTGCTGCTCCATGCCATTCGCCGGTATCCAGGTACCAAAGTATTTCCTTTTCTGTCATTGGGGCAAAAGTGACATGATTTACGCTTCTGCGTGTGATAATCATATTTTTGCTTCCGTTGAATAATGCCATGGAAGTAATGACCTGGTGGGTTCCGCCTTGGAAATCCTCTAGAAATGTTTTGGCTTCATCTTGGGAACTTGGTTTTCCGTATATTCTTCCTTTATATATTATTATAGTGTCAGCTCCTAGGATCCAGTCAATTTTTTGTTCTGGATTGAATCGTCTGATAACTGCTTCTACCTTTTTTTGAGCAAGATATTCCGGTATGCTTGATAAGTCAAGGGAAGAGGGGTATTCTTCTGTTATATCAGCAGGACTTACAATGAAAGGTATGTTTAATGATTTCAAAATTTCCTGACGCCTAGGCGACGTTGATGCAAGTATGATTGGGGTCATCTGTGTTCTCCGTTTTTTATATTGACAATTAAATGTTAAAAATATATCCTCTTTGTATTCTATATGAATAGAGAGATTAGTTCAATTGGATAGAGCGTTAGCCTCCGGAGCTGAAGGTTGTGGGTTCGATTCCCATATCTCTCATATAAAAAAAGCCGCAATCGCCTTATAGTTGATTGCGGCTTTTTCTTTGTTAAGTATGTTTATTTACTCTGAAGTGATTTCAGAAGCTCTTTTGCTTTATGCTGTACAGTCTTGTTGTATTTTGTGCATGCAGAAATCTCTGTGATTGACTGAATCATCGCATTCTTGTCTTCTACAGTTGGAGCCAGTTTCTCATAAGCTACGAGAACTTCAAATGCCAGTGCACTGGCATTTGTTGGAGCTCTGGCCCTGAATGAACGTTCTACAGATTCAATTGCATTCACTGTCTCATCACCATTGTTAATACCTATGATTGCCAATGAGCGGATGGAAGCGGCAACTACTGATGGTTCCATATCTGCCGTTGCGATGTTTATCAAGGTATTCTTTGAGTGTTCGTCTGGAATTTGAGCCAAAAGATCACAAGCACGTATACGAATCTGAGGGTAGTTGTTAACTTGTCTTCCATTTGTTTTTGCAACAGTTGTTAACCCTTCGCCTGCAAGACCTACCAAAGACTCATGAAGCTGTGGTGATTTTCTTCCATTAGCCAAGGCGTCTTCGATGAAGTCAAGAGCTAGCCCCTTGCTTTCGAGGTCATCTGCTGCAGCAAGTTCTTCGATAATAGTATCCTGCATGCTCTGAAGATATTCATCTTCGACTGAGGATGACTTAGCCTGTGCAAAAACCATGCCAGAAGTAATAAGTAAACATACAGCTCCGGCAATCAGTTTATTAAGTTTCATGATAAAATTCCTCCTGACATAATCAGTAACAATACAACTTAACTTCAAATACGTGGTAGGCTAAGTTTCCATTCGCCGTTAACTTTTTTGAAGTTATAGTAAACAAGTTCATTTTTGTCTTCCAGTACCTGTACAGCTTCTACGGAATCGGAAGACATATATCTGATTTCATCTATATTTCGTCCCTGCCTTGAAGGGATGAATACATAGATAAAATAATCACTAAGTGATTTTAAGGTAACAGAACCTCTTGAAGGAAGTCTGTTAGATGCTTTTCGAAGATTTGTTATGTTGCTCCAGAATGTTTTACTACCGGAATCAACATACTTAGCCCAAGACTCATAATCTTTATCGGCCATTATTCTTTCTAAATTAGATATAATATTAAGTATATCTTTCTTGTCGTTCGTAAATTCCTCAACGGAAATATCAATAGCACCCTTGGAACGCTCGTATTCTGCCATATCGACATTGTCTTGTGGCTCAGAGACTGTTTTTTCAACTGCTTCTGGGATTGATGTTACTTCAGGTTCAACCTCTGGATTGCTGACTACGACGGAATCTTCGACGACAGGTGCCTCCGGTTGTACCTTTTCTGTGGTTGCGCAGCCTGTAACTGTAAATGCTGCTGTCAGACATATGACAGCCAATAATGTTTGATTGTGTCTTTTCATGCCTCTATACTATACTATATTACTTATTTATGCAAAAACAATATTGAGAAATAATTTTTTGTTTGATAAAATGACACGATTTCTGTTTCATGGGAGTAGAATATGACTACAGCTGTTTTTCCAGGATCGTTTGATCCTCCTACGTATGGACATATCAATATAATAGAAAGGGCTAGCAGGCTTTTTGATCATGTCGATGTTGTTATAGCTGTAAATCCTGAAAAAAAATATTTGTTCAGTGATACAGAAAGAGTTGATATGCTGGTTCAACTTACTTCAGGATTTGAAAATGTAAGTGTTCATACATGCAAGGGGCTTATTGTATCCTATTGTAAGGATATTGGCGCAAATGTCCTCATACGAGGGATAAGGAATTCCTTAGATTTTGCTTATGAGTTTGATTTATCGATGATAAATAAATCCCTGAATCCTGATATCGAGACCTTATTTGTGCCCACAGAGCAGAAATATCTTCTGATTCGTAGTAGCAGCATAAAGGAATTGGCTCGTTTTGGAGGAGATATAAGTGGAATGGTTCCTCCTCTTGTGGAGAAAGGAATCAGGGAAAAGTATCATAACAATAATTATGACAAATAATTATTATTTGTCATAATTATTGTTGACAAATAAATTAAATTAAATGTATAATTATTGACATGAAATAGGAATCTGTAGTAATATTTCCAACGTTATACAGACGACTAAAAATCAATAGCGAGGTTATATATTATGGCAGTACCTAGATCAAAAACTTCAAAGGCCGTTACAAAAAGAAGAAGAGGTGTAAACATGCATCTTGCAACACCTAATCTTGTTGAATGCGCTAACTGTGGAAACCTTATTATGCAGCATCATGTATGTCCAAAATGTGGTTTCTATCGTGGACGTCAGGTTATCACACCAGAAGTTAACGGTTAATCATTAGGAGAAAACTATGGACGAATTGTTCGACAAAATTCAGAAGCTTATTGCTGACAAACTTGAAATTGATGCATCAAAAGTAACATTAGAATCATCTTTCCGTGGTGATCTTGGTGCTGATAGCTTGGATACATATGAATTAGTATATGCTATCGAAGAAGAGCTTGGTGTTCAGATTCCAGATGAAAAGGCTAATGAATTTGAAACTGTAAAGGATGCTTACGATTTCATCGTTTCACAGAAGAAATAAACAACTTTTTTTAGTCCTTGCCGTTTTTCATACGGTAAATAAAAAGCACAGTTTGGTACTGTGCTTTTTTGTTTTTTAAAGGTATTATTATTATATGAATATTAAAGATAAATTATACGAATCAAAGAAAATATCTCCACAAAGAAAAAAGGAATTGCAGGAATTTTGCAAGAATCTCAATCTCCACTTTAAGAACTTGACTCTTCTTGATCTTGCTTTTCATCACAGGTCCTATTCTAATGAGAATGTTGATCACAAGATATATAATAATGAGAGGCTGGAGTTTTTGGGCGACAGTGTACTGGGCCTTGCAACTGCAGCCTTTCTCTATGAAGATATGGAAAACAATCACGAAGGTGACTTGGCTCGCATAAAAAGTAATGTTGTAAGTGAACAGAGTTTGGCTCCTATAGCTTTGGAAAAAATGCACATTGATAAATATCTAGTGCTGGGTAAGGGAGAAGAAATGACAGGGGGCAGGACAAAAAAAGCAATCCTTGCAGATGCCGTGGAAGCAGTTATCGGAGCTCTCTATCTTGATTCAGGATATGCGGCAGCAGAGAAACTTGTCCTGGAATTAATTGTTCCCGAGATCCGTAAGGTTCAGAGTGATAAAGGTCATAAAGATTATAAATCCATTCTCCAGGAATATTATCAGAAAAAATACAAGATATGTCCTAGATATGAGCTCAATAAAAAAACAGGACCTGATCATGACCAGACTTTCTATGTTTCTGTAAAATTAGGAAACTCAGTCTATGGTCCAAGTAAAGGCAAAAGCAAGAAAAACGCTGAACAGGAAGCTGCAAAGCTGGCACTGGAGTCTCTTGGAGTGAAAACTGAGTAAGAACTGATAGACTATTATATAGAAGAAAACTTACTGCTCTTTTAATTTTACAAAGCCTGCCATATATATTGGATAATATTTTACATTGTTATGGCAGGCTGTATTTCCCCTATAGAAAATCACTTTGTCAGGTATGTCATCTCTGGCATCAGTCTGATAGTTTGTTGATACTAACAATGGGTGAATTGTTCCTTCGTCTTCATAGACAAAATCCAGTTCATCATGATTTTTTTCCTTATAATAATAGGCCTTTATACCGTTTTGGTTTAGTTGCTGGGCAACAAAGCTTGCAAATAATCCTTTGAGGCTTATAGTTGATTCATCCGGATTTTTTAGGAAGATATCTTTCTGTTCTTCACTGAAATAACTGGAATATAAACCTGTGTCGTTTAGGAATAACTTGAAAAAATGTGGCTTTACATATTTATTGAGTGGAAGCTTCAACTGTGTCAGCTTATGAACAAAAATGCAAGCAGCAGAATCTTCCATGAGATCGAAGGATATTTGATATCTGTTGAATTTCAATTCTCGATCTAAAAGGTTATACACAAATTTCTGATAATCTTTGGAAAGCTGATCTGGAATATTATCGTATATGGAGTTTATTCTCAGCTTTTTTTCCCGTCGCTCATACCTGATAAACTCAGACTTAACCCTGTTTATGATGTTGTTTTGTTCTGTATAGATTTCTGATAGAGGATCTTTGTTGATTAATTTGACAACACAGGAAGGAATACCTCCTACAATCAGATATAGGTAAAACATATCCAACATCTTTTTGTGGGTTCTCTTGTCGACTGGTAAGTCATTTTTGTAGCAGTCCTCTATATGATCTATCATATCCTGCTTGGTTCCCAGGGATGCTGCAAACTCAACAAAACTCAAAGGATTGAGAGTCAATCTTGGGGTCTTACATTCTCCAAGGTATCGCGAAGAAGCAAATATGTAGCGAAACCTCTTTTTACGTTTTGTGTTTGTTATTTTCCTTATCATTTCAGGCAGATCCTGTGCTTCATCTATAAAAATAACAGTATCCGCTAAGAGTTCTTTTTTTGTTGTTCCTGAGATACAACGTTCTATCTGTGCCACATCGTTACATTTCGAGAGGGATAGGGCAATGCTTTTTTGTTTTATAAGATTTATTTCTATGTAAGGTATGAATAACTCTTTTAGACTGTTTTTTATTGTGGATGTCTTTCCAGTCTGTCTTGCCCCTGTAACAAGAAGAGTTGATTCATCGGAATTTATGAATTCCCTGATATTGTCATCAGTAATATTTTCCATGGAGATGAGTATATCATAGTTTTATTTTGTTCGGAAGAAGATTTTTAGATGTTGTGGTAGGAACTCCCTTAATTTTGCAATCTGTGATAGTATACATTTATATTAAACTTAATGAGGTATTATATGTTGTCGTTTGAAAGTGATTATATTGAAGGTGCTCATCCTCTGATATTGAAAAGACTTGCAGAAACTAATCTTGAACAGGTATCAGGATATGGACATGATAAATTTTGTGAAAGCGCAAAAGCAAAGATAAGACAGGCTATTGGGATGGAAGATGCTGAAATTGCTTTTCTTGTTGGTGGAACTCAGACAAATCAGATTGTAATCGATTCTATGACAGATCAGATTCATGGTGTTGTATCAGCAGTGACAGGTCATGTAAATTGCCATGAAGCAGGAGCTATTGAGTATACAGGGCACAAAGTTCTTGGTATACCAAACCATCAAGGAAAAATTGATAGCCAGGAACTGGAGTCTTTCCTTAAAGATTTTTACAATGATGGCAACAATGAGCATATGATTTTTCCTGGAATAGTGTATATTTCTTTCCCTACAGAGTATGGAACCATCTACAACAAGAAAGAACTTACAGATATCAGCAATGTATGCCATAAGTATAATCTCCCATTGTTTATTGATGGAGCTAGACTAGGGTATGGTCTCATGAGCAGTCAGTGTGATGTTACTCTGAGAGATATCGCTCTTTTGAGTGATGTATTCTACATTGGAGGCACAAAGGTCGGAGCCCTGATAGGTGAAGCTGTTGTGTTTACAAAACATAATATGCCTTCTCATTTTGAAAACAGAATCAAGAAGCATGGTGCTTTGCTTGCAAAAGGTAGAGTCCTTGGGATTCAGTTTGATACTCTTTTTACAGACGATCTTTACTTTGACGTAAGTCGCCATGCAATAAAGATGGCTGATATTCTGAAACAAGCATTGACAGAAAAAGGCTACAAGTTTCTCCTTGATAGCCCTACTAATCAGCAGTTTGTCATTCTTGATAACACAAAGATGGAAGAACTAAAGAAAAAGGTTAGTTTCAGTTTCTGGGAAAAATATGATGATAACCATACTGTAGTACGCTTTGCTACCAGTTGGGCTACAACAGAAGAAAATCTGAACACTCTTATCCAGTTATTATAAACCGTGATGTGAAGTTGAACTTGAGAGGAGAACAACTCGAAAAGTTCAGCTTCATGTACCCAGTTAAATCAGTTTAAAATAAAAAAACTCCCTAAAACTAGAGAGCTTAACAAAAGCGGCAGAAGGGAGTCGAACCCTCGTCATCAGCTTGGAAGGCTGAGATAATGAGCCGTTATATGACTGCCGCATAACGAGATTACTATAGCAGTTTGATGTGATTTGGTCAATATATTTTATATTTTTATCCTTGTCATTTATGGTTACAATAAGACTATGCCGGATTTATTGATTATTCTCCTTATTTTGTTATATAATGAGCCCAATATGAAGACTTTAGAGAGGGTTGATTCAAGGAGATAGGGATGTTCTGTCTTTTTGAATCAACCCTTGTCTTTTTGACCTTGTCTTGAGTTTTCGTAAACAAGTTGTATCTTTGGAGGATACTTACAAATGAACAAGTTTTTTAAACTTCAGGAACGAGGAACAACTGTAAGCCGCGAAATCGTTGCCGGTATTACAACATTCCTTGCAATGGCTTACATTCTCGCTGTTAACCCTAATATCTTGAGTGACAGCGGCATGTCTTGGAATTCAGTATTTACTGCAACTGCAGTATCTTCTGCTATTGCAACTCTTGTAATGGCATTCTGTGCTAATCTGCCTGTAGCTCTTGCACCAGGTCTTGGTCTCAATGCGTTCTTTACATACTCTGTTGTTCTTGGTATGGGATGTACATGGCAGTTTGCTCTTACTGCAGTATTGCTTGAAGGTATTATTTTTATCGTACTTTCTCTTTGTGGAGTACGCGAAGCAATAATCCAGTCAATACCACTTCCTCTCCGCAAGGCTGTTGCTGTTGGTATAGGACTTTTCATTACTCTGATCGGACTTGTTAATGCCGGTGTGGTTGGCCTTGATACTGGAACAACAATCGGTTTTGAAAACCTTAATTTGGCTCATCCAACAGCTCTTGTAGCTGTTATTGGACTTATAGTTACTGTTGTTCTTTACACACTCAAAGTTCCAGGAAACATCCTTTTGGGAATAGTAATTACAACTGTTATCGGTATTCCTTTTGGTGTGACAGCAATTCCTGAAAACTTTGTTCCTGTAAGTACTCCTGCCGCTCCACATTTGTTCCAGTTTGAATTTACAAGTATCTTTACACTTAAATTCTTTGTTGTATTCTTTACATTCTTCTTTACAGATATGTTTGATACAATCGGTACTCTGCTGGGAGTAGCAGAGCAGGGAAACCTTAAGGACAAAGATGGAAACATCAAGAATGTAAAGGGTGCCCTCATGGCTGATGCTGTAGGTACAGTAGTCGGAGCTTGTCTTGGTACATCTACAGTAACAAGCTTTGTTGAATCAACTTCTGGTGTTGCAGCTGGAGGAAGAACAGGCCTTTCTTCTGTTGTAACAGCATTCATGTTCATTCTTGCTTTGTTCCTTTCTCCATTGTTTGCTCTTATTCCAAGTGCAGCTACAGCTCCAGCTTTGATTTTTGTAGGATATCTTATGATGAAGTCAGTTGTTTCCATTGATTTCTCTGATCCTACAGATGGAATACCTGCATTCATGACAATTATGGTCATGCCATTCAGCTATTCTATCTCTAAGGGTATCTGTTGGGGTGTAATTTCATATGTAATCTGTAAAGTTGCAGGAAAGAAGGCAAAAGATATCCCTGTTGCAACATGGATTCTTGCAGCTGTATTCCTGGCAGAAATTGTCTTTGAAGCAGTCAAATAATTTGACTACGTAAAATAATTTGACTACGTAAAGTAACTTGACTTCGTAAAGTGGATCTCAGTAAATAAACATGGCGGTAAAATCTTGTATTTTACCGCTTTTTTTTATATATTAGCCTAGATATGAGTGACGAAGAAGAAAAATATGTCAGACCTACATGGGATGAATACTTTATGGAAGTTGCCCGCACAATTGCCAAGAGAGCAACTTGTGATCGAGGAAGGTCCGGCTGTGTTATTGCAAAGGATAATCAGATTCTTGTAACAGGATATGTAGGAAGCCCTGCAGGCTTACCACATTGTGATGAAGTAGGACATCTTATGCGTAAGATGGTTCATGCAGACGGAAGTGTGACTCAGCATTGTCTGCGTACTGTGCACGCCGAGCAGAATGCAATCTGTCAGGCTGCTAAGAGGGGAATCAGCATAGATGGAGCTACTGTATATTGCAAGATGACTCCTTGTCGTACCTGTGCCATGCTCATAATAAACTGCGGAATTGTCAGAGTAGTATGCGAAAAACATTATCATGATGAAGAAGATTCCATGAATATGTTCCGGGATGCAGGTATAAAGATTGAGCATCTGGAAGATTCTGTCCAGATGTATGCTAACATGTAATTTATGATGACTATGGCTGACTGCCGTTTGTGTTTTTTTTGGTTGTCAGCCTGCTAAAATCGCATTATCTTGATATTCAAGAGGTATACAATGAACGATAATGCAAAGAAAATCATCGAAGATGCAAAAAATCATGTAGAGTCGGATTTGGAGACTCTTAAAGCTGTGCACGACATGAAGAAAGTTCTGCACGAAGAACTCAGGGAGGATGTTAAGTCCAAGATTGAGGGATACAACGATAGTGTAAGGGAAAAACTAGAATCTGATATGGGTACGGCAAAAGCTGTTCATGATATGACTAGAGTACTTAGGGACGATCGCCGGGAAAATCATAAAGAAAAACTAGGTCAGGTTGTAGAAAAGATAAAGGAAGACCTGAAAAAGTAAATTTCTTGTCTGTCTTCCCCAAAAAGTCTTTGACTTTTCAAAAAAAGTTAAGGACTTTTAGAAAAAAGTCAAAGACTTTTAGCAAAATGTCAAAGACTTTTTGCAAAATGTTAAAGACTTTTTGCAAAAACTCAAGAACTTTTTGAAGAAAGTCCTTGAGTTTTTTTTGTTGCAGGCTTTTTTATTTTATGCGCTTGTATCCGTATACTGCCAGTTCTCCAAGTTCTTCCTCGATACGTAGGAGCTGGTTATATTTTGCCATACGGTCCGAACGGCTTGCAGAACCAGTCTTGATTTGTCCGGAGTTTGTTGCAACCGCAATGTCTGCGATTGTCGCATCTTCTGTTTCTCCTGAACGGTGTGATGTTACTGATGTATAGCCATGACGGTGAGCCATATCAATGGCATCAAGGGTTTCTGTAAGGGAACCAATCTGATTTACCTTGATAAGGATTGAGTTGCCGCAACCAAGTTCAATTCCTTTCTTGAGATACTCAACATTAGTTACAAAAAGATCATCGCCTACAAGCTGGCATTTAGAACCGATTCTGTCTGTGAGAACTTTCCATCCTTCCCAATCGTTTTCAGCCATTCCATCTTCAATACTGTCGATAGGATATTTTGAAACAAGTTCTTCAAGATATGTCACCTGTTCTTCTGATGTTCTTTTTTTGCCTTGTGAACCTTCTTTCCATGTGTAGTCATAGACCTTAGCCTTTGCATCATAGAATTCTGAAGAAGCACAGTCCATTGCTATCTTTACGTCAGAACCTGGCTTGTAACCGGCTTTTTCGATAGCCTTTACAATTGTATCAAGAGCATCTTCTGTCCCGTTGAGGGTAGGGGCAAATCCACCTTCATCTCCAACTGCTGTAGAAAGTCCTCGTTCCTTAAGGACACTTTTTAGTGCATGGAATACTTCGGTACCCATACGTATTCCTTCTCTAAAACTGGAAGCTCCTACTGGACGAATCATAAACTCCTGAAAACAGATTGGTGCGTCTGAATGTGCACCTGCATTGATGATGTTCATCATTGGAACTGGAAGAATGTAAGCGTTTGTTCCTCCGATATACCGATAAAGTGGCATTCCGAGGTAATCTGCTGCACATTTTGCCACAGCGAGAGAAACCCCAAGTATTGCGTTTGCGCCAAGTTTGCTTTTTGTCTTTGTACCGTCAAGAGCAATCATTTTTTCGTCTATAAGACGCTGGTTTGTTACATTCATGCCGATTAAAGCCGGAGCAATAACTTTGTTTACATTGTTTACAGCCTTGAGGACACCCTTACCAAGGTACCGGTCTTTGTCTCCATCTCTAAGTTCCAGAGCTTCATTTTCGCCTGTAGATGCTCCACTTGGAACAGATGCTCTTCCAAATGCACCGTTTTCCGAGTACACATCAACCTCGACAGTTGGATTTCCACGAGAATCAAGTACTTCACGTGCGATAATCTGTTTGATTTTGAAACTGTTGTTACAATAAGACATAAAAAATCCTCCTATTTTTGTTTGCTTTGTATAACTAATATTACTGTAGGCTTACTAAACAGAAATGTCAATACCTTATCGTTCCTCAGAATCAAAGAAACATGTCATCATTATTTCATCTCTATAACTTCCATCCTTAAGCTTGAAAGCTTTTGGAATGATACCTGTCTGTATGAATCCGTTTGATTCATACAGGTGGAATGCCCTTTTATTGTCACTGAATACACCTAGTTCTACTTGCTCGTACCCTGCATTTTTGGCCCAAGTGAGAGCTTCTTTTATCATTATGCTTCCGAGCCCTGAATTGCAATATTGTTTTGTGATGCCTATACCAAATGAAGCCCTGTGTCTTGTCTTTATCTTGAATCCCATTACTGTACAAATTCCACAATTGCCCACGCATTTACCGTCTACGTAGGCTCCGATGTGTATTTCATTTGGATTTTCAATGCCGTTTTGGATCCATTCTTCTTCGCTTTCTACAGTACGGTTCTCTAATTCTTCAGGGTAATTTGCAAGAAAATAAGTGTCTTCTGCACATTGTACTAACATGTCAAGGATATTTTGACCTTCTCCTTTGTCATGACTTTTAAGGATAACTTTGCGCCCATCATTGAGAGTTACTTCTTTTGCTTCAAATTTCATTGTGGCCTCCGTTTTGCATTTTTTGAAGTGATATGTATTTAAAACAAAAAAAGCCTTAGTAAACTTCATGCATTTGCTAAAGCTTACTAAGGCTCTTTGTTTATATAAAATATAAAAAACTATGCAACCTTGGCAGCTTTAGGTATGACTATGAGGATAATAATACATAGAATAATCACAGTGATCATCATGGTCATAAAAGCTGCCTCCTTAATCAAGGTTGCTTAGAGATTGTTTACAAGCCAGTCCTTGAATGTGTCAAAGTCTGAACTTAATGGAATTGCATGGTCAGGAAGATTCATTACTTTTGCAAGTCTTTCTGGCATGCTTGGTTCTCTTCCGATAGCATTTACTACTGTTGATCCGAATTTTGCAGGTGCAGCTGTTTCCAAAACTATACCTACAGCTTCCTTGTTCTCAACTTTATTGAACCATGCAGGCTTGCTGTTTGTCATACCTGGGACATCAGGATTTTCTACAGGCTGAGCTCCATGAGTAATGTCATACCATGCCTTCCATGCAACGGCTCCGTGAGGATCAATGATATATCCTGTCTTGTCGTTACATGCTCTGATTGCCTTTACAGTTGTATCATCATCTGTCCAGTAACTTGCAAACATGCTGCGTACTTCTTCAAGAGAATACATGTGGGCAATACGCTCATAGTTACTTGGAGCTCCAACGTCCATTGCATTGCTTATTGTTGGTACAGAAGAACGTGCATTATAGTTTCCTGTAGCAATCCAGTCAGGAATAGTATGGTTTGCATTTGTTGCAGCAACAAAACCGTCGATAGGCGCACCCATTTCTTTTGCAATCAGACCTGAAGTAAGGTTACCGAAGTTTCCTGATGGAACTACAGCGATTATAGCAGGAGATTCAATCTTTGAATCATGAGGAATGCGATTCCTTACCACTAAAGAAGAGTACATGTAATAGAAACTCTGTGGGAGAAGACGGGATATGTTGATTGAGTTTGCAGATGACAGACGGAATTTTGAGCGAAGTTCTGGATCTACAAATGCTGTCTTTACAAGTCTCTGACAATCGTCAAAGTTTCCCTTAATCTTCAGTGCGCGTACGTTTCCGTCGAATGTTGAAAGCTGTTTTTCCTGTAAAGGACTGATCTTTCCATCCGGATATAGTATTGTAACATCGATTCCTGGTACGTTGTGGAAAGCGCTTCCTACAGCACTTCCTGTATCTCCTGATGTTGCAACAAGAATATGCAGGTTATCCTTTTCTGTTCTATTAAAGTAAGACATTACACGAGCCATAAAGCGTGCACCGAAGTCCTTGAATGCACATGTTGGTCCGTGGAACAATTCTAGGATGTATGTAATTGGATCAATAGGTACAATCTGTGCCGTGAAAGGGTATGCATCCTGGATGATTGCTTCAAGGTCTGAGTCTGGAATTTCTCCTTCTACAAAAGGTTTTGCCATTTCAAAGGCTATTTCCCTGAAAGAAGGTTCTGGATTTCTATTGATAAATGAACTGTCAAGCTTTGGAATGCTGGTTGGGACATAAAGTCCTCCTGTAGATGCGTTCATTCCGTTCATTACTGCTGTCTTAAAATCAATCTGGACTGTTTTGTCTCGGGTATCTGTGTAGATCATATTCTTTCCCTGCTTACTTTTATTGGAATTATCCTTATTTTAAGGGTAAGTTTAACAGAATTGACTGTATATTTCAAGTAAGCTTTTGTATATTTATACAAAAAAGAAAAACATATAAAGAGTCATGTTATAAATGAAATGTGCTATGGTTCCGGTATATATACTTTTTGTCTTGAGGTAACACATTCTTAATACGATTCCGCAAATGAAAGCATTTGCTACTGCAAGAAGTCCGAGATATTTGTGTCCTAATGCAAACAATGTTACTATTGCAAGTTCTCCCATGATGCGGGGAAACTTCTTGTTGTCTGACAGGATATGGCACATGCAGTCAGGGAGAAACTGACGGTACAGACTTTCTTCAAAGGCAGATGCTATGAGAATTGATGCAGTAAAAGCCAGCCATTGGGTAATTGTACCTGGTTTTTGTAACTGAACTGAATTGATTTGGTTTAAAGTATCGTGGAAGATGATGTATATTCCCTGAAAAAAAGCATATACAATCATCAGTATTCCTAATGTCAGTGGTAGATAGTAAAAATATACTATGACTGAAGGTTTGTTTGTTTTTGTTCTGAATACTTTATGGTGCTGGATATTGAAAATTACAGCCAGTAACAGTTCAAAAATAGTTGTCCAAGTAAGATAATCTGCCGAGAATTGGAATGTGTCTTTATCTACTAGGATAGGTGGAACTACAAGACACACAAGGACTATTAATAGTTCAGCAATTATATATCTCAATTTCATATACAAGTGGTTATATTATACCAAATATGGGGAGTGGTCAATTTGCAGTTTATTGTTCCTTTTTTGATAACGGTGGCAGCAGTCTTTGTTGTGGTTTTGATAATCAATGCTTATAGGGTAAAAATAGATTTTTACAGTAAGGGCTTTGATAATCAGTTTAGGTATTCTGAGATTGCTGTATTATGGAGGCTTGCAAAAAAGTGTAATCTGGATAATCCGATTTCTCTTTATTATTCTGTGCCTACATTAAATAAGTGCATTACTATGGTTATTACTCAGTCTCGTCATAATGGAACGGAGAATACCCTCAGGATGCAGAATTTCCTTTCAAAGTTATATCGGTTCAGAACCCGTATTGTCTTGGATGGGGAGCAAAAAAGAGGAATTGATACTACCAAGTCTCTTGATGAGGGACAGAAACTGCAGGTAATCTTAAAAGGGAAGGGTGTCTATTATTCCAGGGTTGTAAACAACGCAAGGGAACTTGTCATTACAATGCCTCGACTAAAAAACGAACTTCAGATTTCAGGTTCAGAATGGGAAGGAAGACGTATAAGCGTTTACCTTTGGAGAAAGGGAGATGCCAGTTATGTATTTGATACCATAGTGGCAAAAGCTGGTATCTATCTTGGTGTATCCTGCCTGTTCCTTATTCATACAAATAAATTGATTCGTACACAAAAGCGTCAGTCAGTAAGATGTGATTGTCATGTGTATGCCCAGATGTATGTAATACGCAGCAGTATTGTTGATTATGATAAGAAAGAGACTGAACCTGGTTATAAGTGTCTTATTGAGAATATCAGTGAAGACGGAGCTATGATTCGTGTCGGAGGCAAAGGTGTTGAAGATGTTCAGATTAAGCTCCAGTTCAAGATAGATGACGTGTTTGTTATGATGTATGGAGTTGTCAGGTCTGTTGAATACAATAAGGATATAAATCAGTCGAGACTTCATTTTGAGTGTATTCATATAGAAAAGAATATGAAAAACGCCATCTTAAGTTATGTCTATAATGTTATTCCTGAGGTTGATGTAGACCTTGAGGATGAGGCTGTAAAGGAGATAACGAATACGGACTTAAGTGATGATGATACCAGGGTAGATGTAGATGAGAATTTGTTGAAGACAGGCAGCATTTATGATGAGATTGAAGAACAGCAGAAAAAGGCTGCTGAAGTTGCTGCTCAGGCAAATGCTGATGAAAAAAGTGAGGAAGGTAAAAATTCCAGTCTTGAACAGCGAAGTTCAAGTTTTGAGACACAGGTATCTGATTTTGTGGAACCGGAGGATGATGTTGATATGAAGAAAAGTGTTGAATCTGGTACAGATGAGAGTAATAAAGAATCAGAAGAGAAGTCGGAGTCAGAAAGCTAATGTATTGTAAAAAAAATTTTTTGATGTTAGCTTGTTGCGTTTCTCTTTTTCCCGGACTTTGTTATTCTCAGAATTACAGGTCATACAGAAAGGATTATCTGAAGGGAGATATCATCCAAAAAGCAGCAGCTGTCGGTAATTATGCCTTATCCGGAGATAATTCCTTGAGCTTGGAAGGAATTGATTTTGGATTGGATATAATAAAGGATCTTGGATATGACAATGATCTGAATATTTTTATGACAGCCTGTGTTAATTCCTTGAATAAAACAAAGTCAGAAACGGAACTGAAAATTATAGCAGATAAACTTATCCTTGTTTTTAATGCTTTTTCAGATGACAAGGTAAAGATTTGCGTGTTGCAACGTATGGAAGACTTTATTACAGATGACTGCATTCTGCTTGTCAATTCCTTCTTGGCTGAATGTATACAGCAGGGAAGAAAAGAGGATGATGTTATTTTTTCTTGTCTGAGTTTACTTGAAGATAATGCAAACAGGTCTTCTTTCAATATTCTCTTTTTGGCCCATGTTATGGATATATGGCCGAAATATACTGATGAAATAACTCAGATGTATCAGAAGCTGCTTTACTTATATCCGAAGGATGTTGTTACTCTTATTGCTGTCCTTTCACCTGAACAGAAGCTTAAAGCTATAGATATCATTGAATCAAATGACAATTTTACTTCAGGATTAAAAGGTGATGTTTATGAGAACATTTTTTCTACTTTGAAATCAAATGCGTTGGAAGATTATAGATTTTCCGATGTAGATATTCTTCTTGAATTAAAGTCGCTTGATAATCTTGCTCTCCTTAGATGGACAAGAGCTTCAGGCGCTGCAACGGAGTTTTTTTCTGTTGCAAGACTGCAATATGAGAATGGAATAATTGTTTCCAGTCAATTTTCGAATATAATAAGAGATATAGCTGTTATTTCAAATACAAGGGAAACAGCTGTTTGTCTGACTATGTATTTGGATTATTTGAATACACTCATGGATAAAGGTATTCATACTTCAGATGAGGTTGTTTTGGCTGTAATTGATAGTCTTGCCTTGTTGGGGGATAAGACAGCATTTGATTATCTTCTTGCTGTAGGGTATTTCAATTATCCTCAGCCAATAAAGGATGCTGCACAGGAGGCTCTTTCTAAGATTAAATGGTAACTGAGATTGGCTCAAAGTTAAAAAATCCTTTGGTTCTATCTGCTCTTGTTCTCATTGTTTTATTGTATTCTGGATTTCTCAGTGTTAGAGGGCAAGACGAATTGCGCTGTCTGATAAACCCTTCTGAAATTGTTTCCATAAAATGTCATGTTATAGATAGTCCCGTGAAATCTTCTTCTGGATCCTATTATAAATCTTTAGCAGAAGTTTCTTCCGTATATGGTAAGATCAAGGGGATTGATGTCTATAGTCCTGCATCTGGGAATATCAAAGTATTAATTCCCTGTGATTTATTTGAATCATATATGCCTCAAAAGCTTTCCCATGGGTATCTTGATAATGACTCTAAATGTATATTGGAAAAGGGAATAGAGTGTTTCTTTGTAGGTAAATGGTCTACTAATGTAGACAGCTTTATAATCGATGATATTGTTACTTCTGAATATGCGGATTCTTTATTGGGAAAGTTATGGAAGACCAGGGCTGAGGTTAGAAATCTATGCAGACGCATATTCACAAATTGGGGAGAAGCAGGAAATCTTATGCTTGCTCTTTTGACAGGAAATCGAGAATATCTTGATGGTGATATTTATACTTTTTTTAGAGAAGCGGGATGTGCCCATGTATTAGCATTAAGTGGTATGCATCTGTCATTTGTTACATTGATGGCTGTTTTTTTATTGTCAAAGGTTACAGGTGCAAGAACTTGCCGGGTTATTACATTTACGCTTGTAACTGCTTTTGTTTTTATTGCTAATGAATCACCTTCGCTTACAAGATCCTATTTGTTTGTTCTTGTTCTGTTCTTTTTGGGGATTGTAGGAATTTCTCGACCAGACCGATTATATGTTTTGGCAGGAGTTTTTATCATGCATATTATCTTGTTCCCGTCTGACGCTAATTCTATCGGATTTAAACTCAGTTACATGGCTGTTGCAGGTCTTTTCTTGATATCACCGCACATTGAAGGTTATGTAACAAAGTTTTTTGCAGGTAGTTTGGGAACTTTCGTTTCAACTATTCCGGTAAATATAATAGAGTTTGGTTGTGTCTATCCTGTAGGAATTGTTGCTTCTCTGTTTGTAGGGCCATTGGTAGCGTTTTTTATGATTTTAGGGGCTGTAGGTTTTATTTTTTCCTTTTGTATACCTTTTCTTTTAAGTCCTTTTAGTTATATAATGTCGGGAGTATATAATTTTATTTTGGCTTTTATATCTTTTGTTTCAAAAGTCTCTCCTATATACTTCAAATAATTGTTTTTAAGGAATTATATATGACTCATCCGGATTACAACTCACCTGTTGCCCTTAAAGAATTTATGGATAGCAAAGGTATGTCAATGCAAAAGAAATTCGGGCAGAATTTTATGGTTAATCCTAAGGCTCGTACGACTATTGTGGATGAACTTGATCCAAAGAAAGATGATATTGTATGGGAAATAGGTCCTGGACTGGGATGTATGACAAATGAAATCCTAGAGAGAGGAGCTGACCTTACTTGTTTTGAGATTGATCGAGGTTTCATTGCATGTATAAAGGAATTTTTTCAGGATTACCAGCAAAATAACCACTTTAGGATCATTGAGGGAGATGTTCTCAAGACTTGGAAAAAATCTTATGATGAATACAAAGAACTTCGTAAAGGTCAACCCTTGAATATAAAGTTGTCTGGAAATCTTCCATACAATATAGCAGCAACTTTTATTGCAGATACTATCGTAAAAGGTTTGACTTTTGACAGATGTGTATTTACTGTTCAGAAGGAAGTTGTTGACCGTATGTGTGCCAAACCTGGAAGTAAAGATTATTCTTCATATAGTGTTCTTTGCCAGTGGGCTTACGATGTAAAGCCAGGTATTGTACTTGCTGCCGGTAACTTTTGGCCACGTCCTAATGTTGCGTCTCAATCTGTGATAATGACCAGAAAAGAGAATCCTTATCAATGTTCCAATCCTTCTTTGTTTGTGAAGTTGGTTCATAATCTATTCTTGAGCAGAAGAAAAACAATAGCCAATAACATTAAGCCTATGCTCAACGCTGGTGTGACTGTTGAGAGTATATTTGCGGAAACGTCCATAGATAAAACTGAAAGGGCAGAGAATCTTACCATAAAAGATTTTATTGAGCTAACTGAAATTTTGGAATCTAAAAATGCTGGAAAATGAACAAATAAGAGCTAATATTAATTCTATAAAAAATAGCCTTCCTGGTAATGTTGCTTTATGCGCAGTAAGTAAATTTCATACGGTTGATGAGATAAAAGCTGCAATCGAGGCTGGCCAGACTCTATTTGGAGAGAATAGGGTTCAGGAGGCATATGAAAAATTTTCTGAGTTGAGAAAAGATCCATCGATAACTGCAGATATAAAATTGCATATTATCGGTCAGCTTCAATCTAACAAAGTAAAAAAAGCTGTTGAAATTGCGGATTGCATTCAATCCGTTGATAGGATTGAGCTTTTGGAAAAAATAGAGAAAGCTTGTCAAAATCTGGATAAGACAATAGACGTATACCTCGAAGTTCATACAGGAGAAGAATCAAAAAGTGGTTTTTCTTGTGATGCTGAATTGATGGAGTGTATAAAAAAATTGAATGATGGATTGTTTCCTCATGTCAGGTTATCTGGGTTGATGACTATGGCGCCATTTACTGATAATGAATGTCTGATACGACAGTCTTTCTCGAAATTGCGTAACCTTAAAGAAAAGATAAATGAAATTTACTCTAAAGACTTGATTCAGAATCTGAGCATGGGAATGAGTGGGGATTATAGGATTGCCATTGAAGAGGGTAGCTCTATGGTAAGAATTGGAACTGCGATATTTGGTATCAGGAATAATATTTAATGCGTCAGTCTACAAAAAAGATAGTTTCTGTGCTAATATTTTTATTCTCGATTGTAAACCTTTTTTACGCTGAGTCGGTAGAAGCAGAGCCTTATGGGAATGATGAATTCCCTCAATGGGCTAAAGACATACGAAGGACTGAAATAGTAATGTTTGGTTCATTGCCATTCACGACACTTCTTGTCAGCTTGGGGTATGGTGCATACATGTATAATACTAATCAAGTTGAGGATTTTCCAAGTCCATTTAATCTTTCTATATATACTGAAGAGCAACAGAAAAACCTTTTTTTAATTTCGCTTGGGGTAAGTGCAGGCATAGGTTTGACAGATTTGACTGTGAATCTGATAAAGAGGAGTTCAATAGAATTTGTTGTAAGACGACAAAAAGCTTCTCAAAATGTTACTGTGATACCTATACCTGAGCAGAAGACACAAGATGAAACTAACGATGATAGTGATACTGTAGAGGAGAATTAATGCCATATTTTAGTGTTAAAGTTAATGCTTTATATGATAAAAATGAGCGCCTTGATAAATATATTGCATCTCTTCCGAATGGTATGAATCGTAGTAAGTTAAAAAGTGGTTTAACTGAAATCCTTGTCAATGGTAAAAAACAGAAAGTATCTTATAAAGTCAAAGCTTTGGATCAGATAGATATAGAGTGGGAAGATAATGTCCCAGATGATATAGTCCCTGAGAATATACCGCTTGATATAATTTATGAGGATGAAAATGTTACTGTTGTCAACAAAAGACAGGGTATGGTTACTCATCCTGCTTGTGGTAACTGGACGGGAACCCTTGTTAATGCTCTTTTGTTTCACTGGGGAAGGGAAAGCATAAAAGATTCCAAGGATGGGTCTCCAGCTGAAATATTGGCTAAACGAAGACCTGGTATTGTTCACAGATTGGATAAAGACACTTCAGGAATCATTATTACTGCTAAAAACAGAGATTCTGAAGAATGGCTACAAAATCAGTTTAGAAATCATAAAAGTTTAGTAAAAGAGTATATTTGTATTTGTATTGGCAGACCTCAGCATCAGCATGGTATTATTGATACCTATATAGTTAGGGATCCCAAAGACAGGAAACGTTTCAAAGCTGTTACAGATACAGATTCTGGTAAGAGGGCAATAAGTTTTTATCGTTGCATAGCTTGTTATGGTGACTATTCTTTGATGAGGGTACGCATTGCTACAGGGAGAACCCATCAGATAAGAGTTCATATGAAATATCTTAATTGTCCTATTCTTGGTGATAAGACTTACACAAAGGTTGATAAGAGATTTCCTAATGCAACTCTTATGCTTCATTCCAAGATGCTGGCCATTACTCTTCCAGGAGATAAAGAGAGGACTGTATTTAAGACTAAAACTCCAGAGAGGTTCCTTGCTGTGATGAAAATTTTGCATAGGGATTATAAAAAGGTTATTTTGCAAAAGGATAGATAGAATGCCTCAAATTACGATATTACATGAGCCAACAGATAGTGAACCGTTTGTTATTATAGATAAGCCTAGTGGACTTGCCAGTGCACCTCTTTCTGAAGGGGAGGATAGTGCTTTTACGCAAACTGCAATGTTGTTTCCTATTTTATATGATGTTGAGGGAAAGAAAACTGTTGAGCATGGGTTACTTCATCGTATTGATACTGCAACGAGAGGTCTTTTACTCATAGCTTCAAATCAGCAGTTTTATGATTATCTGTATGAGAGCCAACAAAAGGGCTTGTTTGTAAAACAATATTCAGCTGAAATTCAGAGAGTCTCAGCTGAATATCAGCTTGATGGCTTTTGTAGCTATGAAAATAAGGTTGACGATGAAGAACTGCTTTTAGGAGTGGAAATCCAGTCCTTTTTTAGAGCATATGGACCAAAGGGTAAATCTGTCAGGCCTGTCAGCAGCACAGCAGGAAAAGCTGCCTTGAAAAAGTCAGGAACAGAGTTATACACGACAAAAATAAAGTATGACGGAGACAACAAGGTTGTTTGCTCAATAAAAAAAGGATACCGCCACCAAGTCAGATGCCATTTGGCTTGGATTGGATATCCTATTAAAGGTGATAATCTGTACAACCCTCTGTACAAGGAGGGAGAATCATTGGAGTTCACAGCTTCCGGATTTAGTTTCCCTTCTTATACAGATAGCAAAACTATTTTTGATTTTCACCTTTGAGATTCTTTTCTCGTACAAGTTCTGCTTCACTTTTTCGAACATACAAAGGACCATCATAATCCTTTAATGCTGGTTTACCTTCTTTTATCATCACTTCTGCGATATCAAACAGACTCTCAGTACAGTCATTCTGATTTTTGAATGTATGGACTGAGAACAGTGGTGTATTTTGATTTACCGATTCAACAAAATCATCTGCCCCAGGACCACAAACCAATACCGAAGTTTCTGGATCAATCTGTTTGAGAATCTCTTCTGTTGTCTTATCATCAGGCTCAGAAAGTCTTTGTCCTCGGATAAAGAATGAATAAAAATATTCATCTTCCTTTGCTTCTATTACAGATAACACAGACTCAATCGCAGAGTTATAAGGGTATGCATAAGCATCAAGACTTGGAACTCCATAAATTGGAATATCATATGATAAGTTCAAAGCCTTCAATGTACTGAGCCCTAATCTTAAACCTGTAAAAGTTCCAGGTCCCAATGTTATCACAGAGTAATCTAAATCTTTAGCATCCAGATTAATTTCCTTCATTACATGCTGAATCGCAGGCAAGAGTTTTTCTGATTGTTTTGAACCTACATCCAAAACGACCTTTACTATGTCATTATCTTTTTTTGCAGCTATAGCCATCCTAGAAACTGCACAATCTATTGCAAGTGCTTTCATATTTTTACCTTAAAAATCTATCGATTGATGATTCCAATTTTCTATGTCTATAATTCTACTTCCATCTTCTGAAGGGGTTATTGTCATCCAAATAGTCTTCTTCGGCATCTCTTTTTTTACTTTTTCACACCATTCTATGATGCAGACACCCTTACCGTATAACATATCATCAACTCCGAGGTTTACAAAATCATCACTTCCCTCAAGTCTATACACATCCATATGGTAAAGAGGCATTTTTCCTTCGTATTCACTTATTAAACAAAAAGTAGGACTTGTAATCGTATCGTTTACACCAAGAGCTTTTGCAATTCCTTTGGTAATGGTTGTCTTTCCTGCTGCTAACGTGCCTGTCATAGCAATTATGTCACCAGGTTCCAAAAGATTACCAAGTTTTTCTCCCAAAGCTATGGTCTCTTCTGCTGTTTTTGTTTTAAACTTCATTATGGTAATTTTCCTTGTTTTGCCATTTCATCTATATATTTTTTTAGGGCAACACGAATAGGCAAAATCGGATAATCTAGGTCAGTTGGTATTCCTTCTATTTCTATGTGCCTATCACCAAGCGGACCTGTCTCTATTGTAAAACTAAGAGGAATAGATACTGTTTTTGTTAATATCTCGATACTAGCCGTAGCCCTATACGAGTTTCTGTAATAAATCCAGCCTTCTTCCTTAGAAATGGAATTAATGTCCAAAACCTTCATATTTATTATTTTAATCCAAATAAAACTTTAAAACAATATAAATGCAAAATATTAAATAATATTTATACAAACCACCGTACAGTATAAAAACATCTTTTTTGTAACTTATTAGTCAAGATACCCATATATCAGAGCATAAATTTGATTTTGAAGATGTTTGTCTATCTCTATAAATCTTATATGCAGTATATAGGTTTTATTATTAGGTATTTTCTGGGTAGATACGATCTCTCCAATTGCTGTAACATTATTTTCTTGGAGATTACACTCCACGTAAATAAATTGTCCCTTTTTTATAGGTTTATCATATGTCAAACTACATCCAGTAGGGGAGATATCATTCAACTTTCCATCATATCGATTTTCTAGA
This sequence comes from Treponema sp., assembly GCA_045616545.1. Classification (GTDB taxonomy): domain Bacteria; phylum Spirochaetota; class Spirochaetia; order Treponematales; family Treponemataceae; genus Treponema_D. The sequence continues at coordinate 91,409 of JAZLGX010000027.1, forward strand.
ATAGTAAAACTCTTTTTCTTTGAATTTTCTACTTTTACAGCTGAAAACTTACAAGGTTTGTCAGTGTTCATTCGTTTTGACATTCGTCGTTGCAAAGGCTTGAGGATGTTTGTCTGAGAACAGAACATCAATTCATTACCGTTTTTTCCTATTTCATATCTGACGACGCGTGTATCCAGTGTGTAACTTATATTAGATTGAGTCATAAATTGGATGGAAATTTTTTCAAGAGGATCAGGTTTATTGCCACTTGAAGATAATGTAGGTGGTATTTCTACAAAAAAACCTTGTTTTGTATTATTTGAAATTTTTAATTCCCAAGGAAGCCCTGCTTTATCTGTGTACACAATTACCTGGCCTTCCTGAATATTTGACGAGGATTTTATGTACATAGCTATATCGTGCGCCTTCTCTAATTTATAGCGAAGACTAAAAAAAACAGAAAGGGTATCGCTATCAGATTTCTTTTGCATTAATCGATTATATTCTGTTTTGAATAGCTCATTAATGGCATCATAATCTTTATAAAGATACTCAATATTCTTTGCTTTAAGCGAATGACATATAACCCATAATAAACTTGCTTCATTTTGTGTTAAATTCGCTATTTTGGCCATTGCTTTAATATTTTTTTTATTTGTTGGCAAATCTTTGTGGCCATCAACCCAAGACTGAGAACTTCTTTTTTCGCGTATTTTTAGAATTATTATACCTAATAAAGATAATACTACCACTCCTATTACTATAAAAATAACAAGAGTGTATAAAAAACTACCTTGTCTTGCATCTACTGGTGAACCTGTACCACCCATAAATATTCTCCTTAGTTAAATAAGTTTTGAATAGATTCAGAAATACATTTTAACTTAGGTGATATTTCATACTCTGATAAATCACCGACGGTAACTGTGTCTTTTGCCTCCAAGGCTTCTTCGAAATCTTTTAATATTGGTGCAAATCCTTCAAAAAAATCAGTTATGCTTTTGTCTTCAATCTTAAGTTTTTGATAAAAATCAGGAAATAATGCGCTTAAGGTTGCTGTATGGCAGAAATCATCAATTTCATTTGCCAAATCTTGGATTATATAGTTTACATCATTATCTTTGCCTGACTGCAACAAGACTGGAATATTTTCCATCTGTTGAATAAGGTTATTGAAATCGTCTTTGCATGCCTTAAAATTTTCGATTATATCATTTAAGGTTATTACTGATAAATCAAGAGTTGTAGATTCAGTAATCGGATTGTTTAATATAGAGTCAAAATTTTCTGAGGATATATCCTTATTGTCCAATGTAATACCAATTGTAGTAGCATTATTCTTACTTGCTTCTATTTCAAATGCTTTCAGTACATCCCCTACAGTTTTTTCTCCTTCCATAGTAATGTCTACATGCGTACCGTTTACTTTTAATTCCATATATCATTCCTTATTTTTTAGAATTTTGGTTATTGAAGTTTGTTATTGTTGTCTGCTGATTCTCAAGATTTCCCAAGGTTCCCTCCATCCTTGAATACTTTGACCTTAGTTCAGCTTCTTTATCTTCCAGTTGTTCTTCTAACTTTGAAATCTTTTTGTTTGATGTTTCTATTCGAGAGTCAAGGGTTGATGTCTTATTTGCTATGATTCCCCCTGTTTGGACCCAAGAAGTAAGATGTTTATCCAAAAGATATCCAATGCCGCTGTCAATAATTAAGTCTCCATCGCTGTCATATCCAAAAAGATTCTTTATATCAACCAAGTTGGATTTAAGCATGGAATCTAATTTACTCTCATTTATCTCCAAATAACCCCTAAGTTGGGAAGAGGAATAACCACTATACCCTCCAGAGGCATTTGTTGAGATACCTATCTGACTTAGCATTGAAACTTCCGCACTATCAGAGTAGGGGTAATTTCCTGCCATAATATTCTGTATCGAAGCTTTACCATTTGTCAGAGTGAAATCCCCCTGAAACATTCCGAGCTTCTTTTCGGCTTTTTCTACTTCCTCGTCTGTCAGATAGTCAAGCTCTGTTATTACTTCAGGTTTATTTGACGTAAGTATATTTATATCTGCCAGAACTTGATTATACTTTCCCACGAAGGTAATCAATGCTTCTTTTGCACTTTCTGTATCAGGTTCAATTTTAATTGTTGCGGTTTTTTCTGTCTTTTCATGAAGATGCATTGTAATATTTGGTACTACATCATCAATATCATTTGTACCACGAGTTATTGTGATACCTTCATATTTTATGACTGCATCACCAGCCTCAGATAAAGAATGTTTTGCCTTATAACCTAAAGCTAATGATGAATCATAGACTTTTGGCATGGAAAGTGTAATTTCCTTACCAGTATTTGTATTTCCTACAACAAGACTTTCTGTATTTGGATAATCTGCCAGATTCAGCTTTACGGTTGTTGTTCCATCTTCATTTTGAGTGATGGAATCAGAGTCTATGTCAACTATCATCCCATAAGAGTTCTTAAGATGGAATATGTTATTGTCTTCAATTGGACTTAACTTGATTGGCTCAGTTTTCGGCTTTAAAGCAACAACTGTTGTTTCGCTAGGATTATTTGCAATAGAAATATCCTCAAATGTGATTCCACCTGCGAAAGGTAACTGTGGGTATAAGTCTTCTTCCGGTTCATCATTCTTCTGCGTTATATCATTCGTCTCAGAAATAGAGTAGGTGAATTCCATTGTATTTGATTCTTTATTAAGTTGTGCTGGTATTTCTACTTCAAAACCACCTCTAGGAGGAATGACGACTGTATCATCTTTGATGATTATATTTGATTTTGAAATTTCAGGCATTCCCATTTGGATTGAATTATCTTCTATTTTGGTTGTTTTCAGTTTTGATGTTGAAATATTAAAAGTCTTAGTTTCAGAATCTGCATTCTGTATCATGCCAAGTTCTTTTGCAAGCACAAGTGCATCATTCTTGAATATAAGTCTATTAGCAGTCCCTTCCTTTAAGCTTTCTATGAGGAGGGCAGATTTCTTTGGAGATATACCTATAATGCTTGCCTTTACTATGTTGGACCCGCGCTTGTTAATTCCATCAACAAATTCTGATAATTTTCCACCTTTGAAGTTATACTCGATTGTCTTGTTGTTTACTACAAAAGTATATCTTCCTGCCGGGATTTGCTTGTTTTTTTCTATATCGTCACTTAAAAATCTATCTGTTGTAGCTGGAGTAATAACATCAATCTTAAATGAACCAAAATCTGCATTTCTGTCTGCATCTACCGTTATAGCCTGTTCATCAGAAGATGTCGCAAGTCTGTTACTGAAAGGGTTTTCAAAAGAATACAGAGACTTAACACTGTCCCGTAGGGTAGACATCTGTTTGTTGACATTATTCCATGCTGATAGCTGATCCTGATAAGTCTCAAGAGTAGACTGTTCCCTTTTTAAAGGAATTCTCTCTACTTCCATCAGTTTTTCAACGAGTTCATTAGTGTTGTACTTGTTTGTTACTCCAGGTATGCTAATTCCGTCAGCCATTCTCTCAATAATCCTACCATCTTATTCTACAAGCTTACAGGAAAGTAGACAAGTCAAGTTATATAAAAAAAACGCTGACTACATGTCAGCGTTTTTTATCAAATAACTTCATCGAAAAGAATTCCGATAACTTGTTTCATTCTGACTTGTATACGCTGCAAATCTTCAGATGGTATTTCTCTAATTACTTCATCGGTAGAAGAATTGACAACCTTTACAATCACTTTGTTAAGTTCTTTGCTAAACTTGAACTCCAATTTGTTGCCGGATAACATATCAGATATACGTTGAAGTTCTTGAACTTCAGCCTCAATATCTGACTCTCTTTTTTCAAGTTTCTCAGTTACTTCAGCAGCACTTGTTGAAAAGCAAGAAGTGTATTTTCGTACAGCTTCACTTTTTTTACAAGAATTGGTATTTGGAGTTTTCTTCTGAAAGTTGAGCCTATCATTTTGAATGATAGAACCCGTTATACTTCCAGCATTCATGAAACTGCCTCCTCGAAAAGAGTGGGGAAGGGGGGCGCTCCCCCTCCTCAATCTTCGTGCCAGGACAAAGTCTTAAAGATGACGTCTAGAAGTCTCTAAAATAATTGCCCTAATACGATCCAATATCTACTGAAGCAAAGCCAGTACATTATGTGACTGACTGTTTGCCTGTGCGAGCATTGCAGATCCTGCCTGATTTAAGATAGAATTCTTTGTGTATTCTACCATTTCATTTGCCATGTCAGTATCACGAATCCCAGATTCTGCACTCTGCAGGTTTTCAGCAGCAACAGCAATTCCATTTGAAGCCATTTCGAAACGATTCTGATAAGCTCCCAAGTCTGCTCTTTGTCTGTTTACAGCTTTTAGTGCTTCGTCAATTGTTCCGATAGCCAAGTTTGCTTCATCAGTAGTAGAGATGCTTAACTGCTCATCTCCGCCCTGAGCTCCCTTTAGACCAAGTGCTGTAGCTGTCATTGTGCCGATGTAAGCTGTTACACGTTGATCCATGTTTGCTCCAATATGGAATGTTATTCCGAGACTGGATTCTGATCCAGAGGCAAACCTTCCAGTGAGCATATTCATTCCATTGAATTGAGCTTGAGAAGCGATACGATCAACTTCTGCTACAAGCTGACTTACTTCAACCTGAATCTGCATACGGTCTTCATCTGAGTAGATACCGTTAGCTGATTGTACAGAAAGTTCGCGCATTCTCTGAAGAATATCTGTTGTTTCCTGTAGGTATCCTTCTGTTGCCTGAATCAATGAAACTCCATTCTGAATGTTTCTATTAGCCTGGTTAAGACCACGAATCTGTGTGCGCATCTTTTCAGATACAGCAAGACCTGATGCATCGTCTCCAGCCCTGTTAATTTTTTCACCAGAACTCAATTTCTGAATGTTACCCATGATAGCGCTGTTTGAAAGCCCTAATTCACGATTGGCAAACATTGAACTCATGTTGTGATTGATAACCATAAATGTCCTCCATGTACTATTACACAAAACATCATGAATTGTGCCTTTTGTGTGAGAATCATTTTGTTTTTTGCGCCCCAAAATGACATCATCATACAGCAGGAACTGTTACTCAAGATATCTTAAGCAACCGTTTCTTGCTGTTCACAAAAGAATAAATAGAAAACATTATCAAAAATCACATATAAAAGTATAACACGGATTGATTTTATAAACAAAGAGATATGAAAAAGAAGAGATAAAATCGCACCGAATAATTGAAGGGGTAGTAAAATACCCCTTCAATTATTAGTTTACACTATCTGAGCAAGGATAAAACAGACTGAGACTGACTGTTAGCCTGTGCAAGCATTGCTGTTCCTGCCTGAGTAAGAACCTGATTCTTAGTAAACTCAACCATCTGGCTTGCCATATCTGTATCACGAATCAAAGATTCTGCTGACTGTGTATTTTCGGCAGCAATATCAAGACCCTGAACAGTATATTCAAGTCTATTCTGGTAAGCACCAAGATCAGCACGCTGCTTGTTAATTCTCTTAAGAGCTTCATCAAGTGTACCGATGGCACGATTGGCATCTTCCGGAGTTGCAAGTGTAAGCTTTTCTTCTGTACCGATATCTTTAATGCCGAGGGCTGTAGCTGTCATTGTTCCTACGTAAACCTGAACTCTCTGGTCCATATTAGCACCGATGTGGAGCCACAATGAACCTGTTACTGCGTTTTCGCCACTTGGCTGTGCAAAACGTCCTGTAAGCATATTCATTCCGTTGAACTGAGCCTGAGAAGCGATACGATCAACTTCTGCTACAAGCTGGCTTACTTCAACCTGAATCTGCATACGATCTTCGTCAGTATAAATTCCGTTAGAACTCTGTACTGCAAGTTCACGTAAACGCTGAACGATACTTGTTGTTTCCTGCAGATAACCTTCTGTTGTCTGGATAAAACTAATACCGTTAGCTGCGTTCTTAGAAGCCTGGTTAAGACCACGAATCTGTGAGCGCATTTTTTCTGAAACTGCAATACCTGCTGCATCGTCACCCGCACGATTAATCTTCATACCTGAAGATAACTTTTCCATATCTTTCTGAATAGCACCTGTTGTGATGTTCAGACTACGATTAGAATACATTGCTGACATGTTGTGGTTGATGACCATATTAATTCCTCCATGGATATGTAATGACAGAATCCTTTCCGTCAAATCTGTAAAAGATTACATCTGCATTTACAAGGCTACATCTGCAATCTTTTACACAGCAAAATTTGGCAGTTTTCTTCTACGAAGTTGAGCGGCCATAATCTCACCTAAATACTTTATCGGAAATAATTAGGTGAAACTTTAGCCCTTTTTTTTAATTTTTTAATTCATCGAGGTTTTTTGTAATTTCTTTTAATATTCGAGCTGCTTTCCCTCTGTGACTTATGGCATTTTTCTCATCAGGTGTTAATTCAGCTGCTGTCTTATTTGAGTTAGGGAGTATGAATAGTGGGTCGTATCCAAAACCTCCGTTACCTCTTGCTTCTGATATATCATTGACAAGAAATCCTTCCATGGTTTCTTGAATGACAAAGAGTCTGTCAGGTCCTAAATAAAGAACCATTGCACATACATAATGACATCTTCGATTGTCACTGTGTGTTTTTGATAAGACAGAATTTAACTGCTCTATCAGAAATTGATTTTGCTTATCTTGAGAAATTTTAGTTCCATCAGGTTTGCCTTTTTCGTATCCCGGACCCGCATAACGAGATGAGTACACTCCTGGAATTCCTCCCAGAGCGTCTACACATATGCCAGAGTCATCTGCTAATACTGGGCAATGTACTATATCCCAAAGTGCTTTTGCCTTTATGAGGCTGTTTTCGTAAAATGTAGAACCTGTTTCTTCAGGATCAAAATTAATTCCTTCATCCTTTGGAATAATTATGGTGTGCTGAGGAAACAGTTCCTGCATTTCTCTTTTTTTATTCAGGTTTCCTGTCGCTAAGTAAATTTTCATGTTTACAAATATAGCTGGATGCAAGAAATTTGTCCATGTATTTAATTGCAAGGTTATATGCATATATAACATGTCTTGGAGATATGTTGAGTAAATTTCCTATCAAGACATTGGAAACTGTAATTATGTCTCTTTTTCCGTTCAGTTGTTTCAATCGTTGTTGTCTTATCATTTTTAATTCGTTCAGGCGTTTCTGATATCTAGAGAACATTTCGCTCTTTTCATCTAATGATGTGATCATAATTTCATAATGCCTTATATCGAAGTATGTGCGATTTAAGGTGTTGTATAGTTGGTTTCGTCGGGTTATTTTTTTATCAAGACTGTTTATGCAAGTTTCATACAGGAACGGTGCATTTTCAGAGTTTGGAAAAAGAATAGAGTAGGCAGCCTCATATGTATCATAACTGACGTAGAAAATATTTTTTAAGAGAAAAATGTGTAATCCTTCTTCTACGGAAGGTTTAATTCTCGGTGATATGCTTGTGTTTGCGTATTGTAAAAAAGTTTTGAGCATGCTGGTTTTTACTGTGGGATTTTCGTGGTATATGAGTACATTTGAACTTTGATGTACCCAATACTCATCGGATTCGATTGTGTATAAGATGTTTTCCTTGCAAAGTTTTCTTGTTTTCTTCCAGAGAACCTTGTTCTTTGCATAATACACACATTTTTTCAGTAAGTTTTCCAGTGAACCTTTTTGAGGGTCAAAGTTTCTGACAAGGGATAGCAGTTGTGGTCTTATGTACATCAGAAGATCAAAAAAATAATCTTTGTCCATTGATCCTAAATTGAAAAAAGATGGATTCTTAAAGATGAAAACTAACAGCTGATCAGAAATAACCTTATTATCTCTGTTTTCCGAGATTAAATTTTCATAAATGACTTGCAATTCTTGCATTACTTTCTCCTTACAAAAGCTAATTTAGATTAAGAGTTTATAAAAGATATATATGCAAGAATTGTGCCAAATTGGGATTTTTTGAAAAAAATTATAAGATTTTTGAAAATTCTTTTACAATAGCAGGTATAATTGTATTTGTTCGACCTTCAATGCTTGTTCCGGCAGCGTTTTTGTGACCACCACCTCCGAATTTAGATGCTACAACGCTGACATCACATTTGTCTTTTGATCTGAAACCTGCAGTACAGTTGAATTCTGTTTCCTGTCGGATGAAAACAACAGCCTCGACTCCATCTACTGCTAACATAGATGAGTATAGAGCATCGCTGTCTCTACCTTCTTGTCCGTATTTTCTTGTGTCTTCCATAGTCTCGTATGTAACGACAAGCTTTCCGTTACAGTATCTCTCTGCTCTTTCAAGCATGATTCCGAGGAGTTTTCGGGAATTCCAGCCTTTTCCACCGGTTATGAGAGAATAAATTTCCTTTGGATTTACACCATATTCTACAAGCCTTGCGGTTGCTGTGAAAACTTCACTTGAGTTGTCTGTGAGAAATCTAAAAAAGCCTGTGTCAGTTGCAATTCCGGTAAATAGAATTGTGGCTTCATCCTTAGAAAGTTTTCCAATTATACCTTCGAAAATTTGCTGTACGAGGCAAGCTGCAGCCGGTGCTGTCGGGTCGATTATTATATTGTCTCCCGTTATTTCAGATGTTTTATGATGGTCAATAATGAAAGTATCAAATCCTGTTAAGTCTCCGTCGATATCTCCTAATCTTGAAAGTTCAGAACAATCAGTTATGATAAGACCTGTGTTATCACGTTCCCCTTGGGTCATGAATGGAAGTTCCTGGGAGAACTTGTCTGCAAAATCTCTGATTTCGGGTCTCTTGAATGGTCCTGCGTTTATTAGAATATATGGCTTGTTTAATTTTTGAAGAATGAATGAAATTCCGAGACAACTTGCAATACAGTCTCCATCAGGTTCTTTGTGACCTGCCACTATAAAGGTTTCGTGTCGGTCCACAAATTTCTTAAAAGAATCTAATTGATTTTGGTTGATGAGTTTCATAAGAATATCCTTAATTTTTGGAAGTAAAAAAAATGGGCAGAAATCAAATGTATAAAACATATGATTTCGTGCCCTTTTTTGACTTATTCAAGTCAGATAAGAAGCATATATAGTTTTAATATTCTATACTAAAACTGTCAACATTAGTAGAAACTTTAAGTGTACTTGGAGCTACGCCCCAAACAGAAGAAAGCCTGGTGTTAGGTAAATTAAGTACAATCTTGTAGAATTCTCCACCCCTGTAGTAAACAGTCATGTAAGGGTCAAGGCTTGCATCGAGACTTCTCATTTCAAGTTTCTTTGAACCCTCAAGTTGAACTTTAACCCATTCTTTTGGGATGTTGACTTGACCTATCTTAATTCCTTCCTTTTCGTAAAGAACAATGTAGTTTTCCGATTGGTCATAAATCTTGTAAATAGTTACATTTCGATAAGACAGATCGGAAACATTGTTTCCGTGGTCCCAAATGTGTGATGTTCCTTCCTGTGATTGAGCAACAGCTGGCAGTACTGCAATACAGAAAACCAATGCAAAAGCTAATATAAACCTCTTCATCAATCCTTCCTTGGATCTCCGTATTTATATCAGAGCTAACATTATTGCCTTGATGGTATGTTTTCGGTTTTCAGCTTGATCCCAAACTTTACTGCTTTCTCCCTCAAAGACATCTTCTGTAACTTCCTGTCCTTTTACTGCAGGGAGACAATGGAGAAATATGGAATCCTTCAAACCTGTAGCATCCATAAGGGGTTTATTAACCTGATAAGGTGTTAATTTCTTGATTCGTTCATCCTTTAACGATTCTTCACCCATGGAAACCCATACATCAGTATAAATACAATTTGCTGATTTGACAACTTTTGGGTCATCAGAAATTGTAATTTTTGCTCCTGATGCATCAGCAAAAGGTTTGGATATATTGATAATTTCTTGGTCCGGAGAAAGGGATTTAGGACAAAATACCGAAAAATTAATGCCAAGCTTTGAGCATATTAGCATAAGGGATCGTGCCATATTGTTTCTTCCGTCTCCGCAGAAACAGAGGGTAAGTCCTTTTAGGTAACCGAAAGTTTCCTTTAGAGTCATTATGTCAGCAAGGACTTGCGTAGGATGAAAATCATCGGTTAACCCGTTTATGACAGGAATGCCTGAATATTTTGATAACAGCTCAACATGTTCCTGCTTGAAACCTCTGAACTCTATTGCGCTGAACATCCTTCCAAGTACCCTTGCGGTATCTTCTACAGATTCTTTTTCTCCAAGTTGAATGTCGTCTGTAGACATGAATACAGGATGACCTCCTTCTTCTCCAAATGCTGTTTCGAAGGAGGATCGGGTTCTTGTGGATCTCTTTTCAAAGATGAGTGCTATTGTTTTACCCAAGAAACGCTGATGGACTTCACCGTTATGAGCCTGTTTTTTTACCAGAAATGCATAATCTAATATCTGGTTTATCTCTTCTGGAGTCCAGTCAATCCAGTTGAGAAGACTGCGACCTTTGAATGGACTGTCGAAAGTTTCTGCTTTGAAAGTAGTGTCTGCCATAGTAACCCCTAAAAATATTTCGTAATAACATAATTATAGTAATAAGATGAATATAATCAAGAGGTTTATGCATTAATTGTTGTATTAATCGCATAATTATACATATCTTTTATTAATTTGTGTCAATTGGAGCTGTTGAAATAAATTCAGTCATTAGATTGAATTTTCTAAATTTCTGGAAGGATATGTCCGATAGAGATTGTATGTTCAATGCTAATTTTTGATACCCACAAGGTGTTGAACTCCCACTTGGGCTTTGTCAGTGTCCCACTTTATATAGCTGACAAAGCCATTTTTTGTTGCACTTTTTCTTGAAAATCTCCATGTTTGTGTTAGAATTCCCTATTGTGAAGTGCAGTAATACCTTTACATCTTTAAGAAAAAAAATGTCATAAGCGTTATCTTTTACAAGGTCCTCGTGAGTGGGGAGGGAGAACATTATGGACAGAAAAATTTCCATTAAGGTTGGACCCGAGGTTTTTGCAGCAGATTTCTACGATTCAGAGTTAACCCGGAATCTTGTTCGGCAGTTTCCAATGACTGTATCCATGGATAGAGATGATGAAGGACAGGGGGATTACTTTGCTCCTCTGGATCATCGTATGTTTGGTAATAGTTCTGCTATTAGGAATATTATGCCTGGTGATATTACCTTGTATAATTCTATCTCATTATCGATTTTTTGTGATGTATGCGAATGTAGCGGAAATTATGTTAGGTTAGGTCATATTAACAACCCTGATGGGTTACGCTCTGCTCTTAAGAAGAACTCAGGATTTGTTACATTTTCACTACGATAGTAATGAATATCTCTAATTTTCCTATTTTCCCTTTACTGTTTTTTTTACAGTGAAGGGATTTTTTTTTTATTGTGTTGAAATCTGATTTATTTTGTTTCAAGCTTGTATTAAGAGGATAATGTATATAATTTAGGAGAGTAAATATGTCTGAAAAACCTCGTCGTAGATACAAGCTTTCTGTACTTGTTCTTGGTGCAATAATTTTGATGTACTCGTTGGCATCTTTTGTTCAACTGACTATTCTTATAAATAACATTGGGAGTTATACGACCAAGAACTATCTGGAGGAATGTAGAATACTTACAGATAATTTTTCTAATCTTATTTCGACTGAGATGGAAAAATATACTAGACAGTTGGATTTTTATGTAAATACAGAAGTTGTAAAGAGTGGATCTTCCGAAGCTATTTTTGAATGGCTTAAGGGAGATGGAAGGGGTTTCAGAAGCAGTGATTTTGATTATGTAGCCTATGTTGATGCTAAGGGAGATTTTTATAGTGACAATGGTTCCAAGACGACTGTAAATGATAGAGATTATTTTGAAGCGATCATGAAAAAAGGTTTTGACATCTATATAAGCAGCGCTGCTTTGTCAAAAACTACTGGAGAGAATATTGTCCATGTATGTAAAGCTGTCCGTTCTGGGAATTCTGTGACAGGGTTCATTACTGCTATAGTGCCTGTAAGTCATTTTCAGGCTCAAGTCAATAAGCTTGTGCTTGGAGATACAGGAAGAGCCATAATTACTTCAGGAGATGGAAATTTTATTGCGACTTCAGGAGATATGCAGAGTATAGTCTCTATGATGAGTGATCCTAGCCCTGAAATTACAAATCAGCTCAAAGATAATATGGCAAAACTTGCGAAGGGGCAGGGCGGAGAATACTGGTTACATTATGGTAATGTTAATAAGGATTTTTATAACGTCTTCCGTCCTGTAGATGGTACTGATTGGGCTATATTTTTTATGATAGATAAATCACAAGTCATGGCTTCGAGTGTTACTATTCGAAAGATTGTCAGTTCCTTGTGTGGTTTGTGCGGCCTTATAATGATGATAGTTATCTTTATCCTTATATCAAAGTCGTTGAAGCCTATTTCTGTTGTAAATGCAAGTATTCATGAAATAGCTTCTGGTCATGCAGATTTAACTAAGCGCATAGAGATAAATGACAGGACAGAAGTTGGGTCTGTTGTTGACGGGTTCAATATTTTTACTGGAAAACTCCAGGATATCGTAATATCTCTTAAAGGCAGCAAGAATGTTCTCATGGATACAGGAGAAAAGCTCAAGGAGAGTACTTCAAATACATCATCTTCAATTACAGAGATAACTGCTTGTATTGAGAACCTTGGAAGTAACATTACTCATCAGACTGCTAGTGTTGTTGAAACCTCCACTGCCATTAACCAAATCAGTGCAAATATAGAATCCCTCAATAAGATGGTTGTGGTTCAGTCTTCGAACGTAACTGAGGCTTCTGCAGCTGTTACGCAGATGATAAGTAATATTGATTCGGTAAACCGCTCTGTCGCAAGAATGGCCAATTCTTTCAGTGAGTTGGAAGCAAGGTCTGTAGAAGGAGTAAAGAAGCAGAGTGATGTAAATGATCGTATCAAGCTTATTGAAGCTGAATCACAGACGTTGCAGGAAGCTAATGCTGTTATCTCCAATATAGCGGAACAGACGAATCTTTTGGCTATGAATGCTGCGATAGAAGCGGCTCATGCTGGGGAAAGCGGTAAAGGTTTTAGCGTCGTAGCTGATGAAATCCGAAAGCTCAGTGAGACTTCCAGTGCGCAATCCAAGACAATAGGAATGCAACTCCAAAAAATAGCTGATTCCATTAATGGTATTGTTGAAGCATCCAAAGATGCTCAAATTTCATTCAGTTCTGTTTCAAATGGGATTTCTTCTACTGATGGAGTAGTTCAGGAAATAAAAAATGCCATGTGCGAACAGGAAGAGGGGTCTAAGCAGATTACTATTGCGCTGAAAAATATGACTGACAGTACCAGTGAAGTAACTAATGCTTCTACTGAGATGGCAGAAGGTGCAAAGGCTATCCTTGAAGAAGTAAAGAATCTTCAGGAGAATACGACTTCAATGAAGGAAGCAATGGATGAGATGTCAGTAGGGGCAAAAAAGATTAATGAGACCGGAGCAGTGCTCCATGAACTTTCAGGACTTGTTGCCAACTCTATAGATGATATTAGTAAGCAGGTAGATCAGTTTATAGTATAATAAAGATAAAAAAAAGCTTCATTTCAGTGAAATGAAGCTTTTTTTAGCTAAAGCCGCCGCAGGGATTCGGACCCAGGACCTCGAGATTACAAATCACGCGCTCTACCAGCTGAGCTACAGCGGCTTAAAAAAAAAGTGGGGAGTGAAGGATTCGAACCTACGAAGGCGGAGCCAGCAGATTTACAGTCTGTCCCCTTTGACCACTCGGGAAACTCCCCAAAACTAACATACTTGTAAAGTAATTAGTTAAAGCCGCCGCAGGGATTCGGACCCAGGACCTCGAGATTACAAATCACGCGCTCTACCAGCTGAGCTACAGCGGCTTAAAAAAAAGTGGGGAGTGAAGGATTCGAACCTACGAAGGCGGAGCCAGCAGATTTACAGTCTGTCCCCTTTGACCACTCGGGAAACTCCCCAAAACTAACATACTCGCAAAGTAATTAGTTAAAGCCGCCGCAGGGATTCGGACCCAGGACCTCGAGATTACAAATCACGCGCTCTACCAGCTGAGCTACAGCGGCTTGTTGATGTAATGTACTATATTCTTTATTGGGTTTTCTGTCAATAGGCTAAGATTGATTTTATTAAAAGTTTTATTTTTATCTTGTAAAGTTTACAGATGGGTAAGAAAGAAAACTTGATTTATGCATATATAATGCATAATTAAGTTTTTTATGCATAAATTTTCAATAATAACTTCAAAAATACTTTTCTTTTTTCAGTATTTGTGTAATAATGCGGTAAGGCAATGAAGCTTATCCTTGAGTCAAACCCTAATTGGCCCCAGGGTAGGCTTCTTTTTTTTGCTGGCGATAAGTTTTTACAAGGAGCATTTATGGAAAAGTTTATTGAGAATGTTACGTCTGTAAATAGTGCTGTCAATGGTGTTGTATGGGGAACCTTTGGTATCGCACTTCTTCTGGTTGCGGGAATAACAATGACTATTGTCAACAAGGGATTCCAGTTTAGTCATTTCAGTCATTGGATAAAGAATACTATCGGGGCCATCTTTAGGGATAAGAACATAACTGCCCATACAGATAAAGATAATAAGGCAATTTCTCAATTTCAGAGTCTTTGTACAGCTCTTGCAGCCACAATTGGAACCGGTAATATTGTCGGAGTAGCGACAGCTATCGTTGTTGGTGGTCCTGGATCGATCTTTTGGATGTGGATTATGGCAATCTTTGGAATGATGACTAATTATTCTGAAAATGTGCTTGGTATATATTATAGGAAAAGAGGGAAGGGCGGAGAATGGCATGGTGGTGCCATGTATTACCTTAGGGACGGTCTTGGAAGCTACAAGGGATTAAAGGTTGTAGGAACTGTTCTTGCCGTACTTTTCAGCTGTTTCTGCCTTCTTGCAAGCTTTGGTATAGGAAACATGAGTCAGATCAATTCAATTTCCGGTAATATGAAGGCTGCGTTTGATATTCCTGCATGGGTTTCTGGCATTGGACTTGTAATTCTTGGTGCTGTTGTGATTCTTGGAGGGCTCAAGCGTATTGCTGCTGTAACAGAAAAACTTGTTCCGTTTATGGCCGTTCTTTATATCGCAGGTGCCCTTGTGATCTTGTTTACCCATCTCAGTGCTGTCCCTGCTGTATTTGTTGCAATCTTTAAAGGAGCTTTTGCAGCTAAGTCTGCTACAGGTGGTATAGTAGGATATGGAATTGCCAGTGCCATTACAATGGGTTTCAAGCGTGGTGCTTTTAGTAACGAGGCAGGGCTTGGTAGTTCTGTCATGGTACACTCAAGTTCCAACGTAAAGGAACCTGTAAGACAGGGAATGTGGGGAATTTTTGAAGTATTTACAGATACAATTGTTGTATGTACCCTTACTGCTTTTGTTATCCTTGGAACAGGAGTTGTTGACCTTGAATCTGGCAAGATGATAAGTGGTAATACACAGGCTGCCCTTGTTGGCGAAGGTTTTGCAACAGTGTTCGGTGCTGCAGGTCCAAAGTTCATTGCCATCGCGATTCTTCTTTTTGCGTTTAGTACAGTATTGGGATGGAGTCACTATGGTTCTACAGCATGGCAGTATCTTTTTGGGGAAAAGACTCAGGTTATATACAAGAGTGTGTTTGTTGCCATGATTTTTGTTGGATCTACCATGAGCCTTGGACTTGCATGGGATTTAAGTGATACATTCAATGGGCTTATGATGATTCCTAATCTTATCGGTGTACTTGCTCTTGCTCCTCAGGTTGCAAGAATTACAAAGAACTATGTGGATCGTAAAATCAAAGGTAAAGATGTAGAACCTATGCTTAATGCAGACCCTGAACTCCAGGCACAGGCAAAAGCTGAAATTGAGAATGAAGGAAAATCTGCTGTTGTAATCGGGATTGATAAGAATGCAAGACAGGCAGAAGGTGGTAATATTTAGTAAAAAATGTAATAATTTTCTTATATCCTCTTGAAAATAATTTTGTACTCCATTAAATTCAAGTCTGAATTTTTTGGAGTATAAATCACTTATGGAAGAAAAGAAAGAAAATATTCTTGGTACAGAAAAAATAAGTAAGCTTCTTGTGAAGTTTGCGATTCCTGCCATTATTTCTATGGTTGTAAACGCCCTCTATAACATTGTAGATCAGGTGTTTATTGGTCAGGGAGTAGGTTACCTTGGGAACGGAGCCACAACCGTTGTTTTCCCTCTTACATGTTTTGCAATGTCTTTTGCCATGCTGTTTGGTGATGGAGCTGCAAGCTTTATGAGTCTCAAGCTTGGGCAGAAAGATGAGGAAGGAGCTCGACGCGGTACTGCAGCCGGTATACTATCTCTTGTTCTCAGCGGAATAATCATTGCTGTTGCTTATCTCATCTTTATGGAACCATTCTGCAGACTCTTTGGAGCAACAGAAGCCATCCTGCCTTATGCCCTTGATTATGGCATCATAATTACGATTGGAATTCCTTTCTGTGCTATATGTGCAGGAGGAGCAAGTATAATCAGGGCTGATGGAAGACCTTTGTTCAATATGATAGGACTTCTTGTCGGATGTTTCCTTAATCTGGTCCTTGATCCTATTTTTATTTTTGTTTTCCATTGGGGAGTAAAGGGTGCAGCTTTGGCTACCATTATCGGTCAGATTGCCAATGCACTTTTGAATACATGGTATTTTGCATTCAGAATGAAAAGTTTCCATATCACAAAGAGTGACTGGGCTGCAGCTTTCGGTTATATTGGTCGAATTTCCAAACTGGGGGTATCAAGTTTTATCACACAGATTTCCCTTGTCCTTGCCATGGCAGCACGCAACAATGTGCTTATAACATACGGTGCCCAGAGCAAATATGGAAGTGAGATTCCTATTACAACACTTGGTATCACAATGAAAGTATTTAATATAATCATGTGTATTGTGTTTGGTCTTGCAGGGGGATCTCAGCCTATATTCGGTTATAATTATGGCAGCGGAGACTACAAAAGGGTTAAGAAGACATACAGGACAGTTGTTTCTATAGCAACAATAATCAGCATGGTTGCATTCCTTGCTGCACAGATTTTCCCTCTCCAGATTATCAGTATCTTTGGAAACGAAAGTGACTTGTACAATGAGTTTGCAGTAAAGTGTATGCGTATATATCTCTTGGGAATCCCAATCTTTGGAGTGCAGGTTGTTACAGGTGTATTCTTCCAGGCTCTAGGTTATCCTATACAGTCATCCCTTGTTTCGTTGAGTAAACAGGTACTTTTCTCTATTCCTGCTACCTTGATTCTTCCTATATGGATGGGCGTAGAAGGATGTCTTTGGGCAGGTCCTGTATCAGATGTCTTTGCCATAATACTTACTTTGAGTCTTCTCCTCATCTACTGGAAAAAGATATTTAGTTCCAAGGCAAAGGTCTGATGAAAATTTATCTCATACGTCACGGTGAAACAGACTGGAATACGGTCAAACGTCTTCAGGGTAATACAGATATCCCCCTTAACGAAAAAGGAATCAGGGATGCTGAAATTACAGCGCAGGCATTGGATAGGGAAGGTATAAGATTTGATATCGCCTTTACGAGCCATCTTAGCCGTGCCGTGAGAACATGCGAAATCTTGTCAGCAGCATCTGGATGTAAGATTGTAGAAGACCGGAGGATCTGTGAGGTATGTTTTGGGGAAGCCGAAGGAAAGACCCTTGATGAGCTCAAGGCTGATCCAAAATATGCCAATGTTGTCTGCTGGTTTACCGCTCCAGAAAAGTTTGTTCCTGAGTATGGGGTAGAGAGTTTTGAGCACTTCTTTGCCAGGTTGAGAAATTTTATAGATACTGAGATTCTTCCTCTTGAAGGTAAAGCTGAGACTGTGCTTATCGCTTCCCATGGAGGAGTTGTACGAGGAATAACAAATATTCTTTCAGGAAGTGGCATTGAGGATTTTGCCAGGACCAAGATTCCAAACCTTGGGATTAACGTTTTTAACCTCAAAAATGGAATGTTTACAGTAGAATATACTGGAAGAACTCTGTATTAATGCTATAATCAAGGTACTGTCTATTTTTTTACGTGACGTAATGGAGGTTATATGTATTTTGGATATATGGATTATACTTATGTTGTTTATGTTTTGCCTGCTGTTCTTCTCAGTATATGGGCTAGTATCATGGTTAAGTCCAGATTCAGCCGATATTCAAAGGTACGAAGTGGCCGTAACATTACAGGAGCTCAGGCTGCTGCGTATCTATTGAAGGCTAATGGTATTACCGATGTCCAGATAAGACACATCGGAGGCCATCTTACTGATAACTATAATCCTTCTACCAAAGTTCTCAGTCTTAGTTCTTCCACATATAACAGCACATCTATAGCTGCGATTGGGGTTGCTGCCCACGAAACAGGTCATGCTATTCAGCATCATGTGGGATATGCTCCTTTACATCTTAGGAGTGCGCTTGTTCCTATAGCAAATATCGGCTCCAATGCAGGTCCGACCCTGGCTGTTGCCGGTATAATTCTTGGTGGCTTTGCCCAAAGTTCTTCCATGTTTTCAATAGCCCAACTTATTACAGATATAGGGATCCTGCTTTTTGCTGTGGCAGTACTCTTTTATATTGTTACATTGCCAGTTGAATTCAATGCATCTCACAGAGCTCTCAATATTCTAAGAAACAATAATGTCCTTGATAAACGCGAACTAAGCGGTGTAAGGAAAGTCTTGACTGCAGCAGCCATGACTTATGTAGCTTCAGCTCTTGTTGCAATCGGAAATCTTATTCGTCTCCTGATTATCTCGGACAGAAGAAACAGTCGTCGCTGATACTCAGGAAAAATGAGTGAACATTCCTATATAGCAATAGATCTGAAAAGTTTTTATGCTTCTGTAGAATGCAGGGAGCGTGGATTAGATCCATTGTCAGCCAATCTTGTGGTTGTTGATAAGGAAAGATCCAGTAAGACTATATGCCTTGCTGTCAGTCCAAGTTTCAAGAAGCTTGGACTGCCTGGCCGATGCAGGCTCTTTGAAGTAGAAGCTTTGGTCCGAAAGATAAAGGAAACAAGCGGAATAGAACTCAAGTATGTAACAGCCCGTCCAAGGATGGCGCTCTACATGGAATATTCTGCTAGAATTTATGCAATCTATCTCAAATACTTTAGCCCTGAAGATATACATGTCTATTCAATAGATGAAGTTTTTATTGATGTATCAGGGTATCTGAACATGTATGGCATGACATCACGGCAACTTGCCCAAAAAGTTATTACTGAAATCTTTGAACAGACGGGTGTTACATCCACTGCCGGTATAGCCCCCAACCTGTATCTTGCCAAAATTGCCATGGATATTGAGGCTAAGCACGTAGAAGCTGATGCTAACGGTGTGCGTATTGCTGAACTTGATGAAATGTCATATCGCCGTAAACTTTGGAGTCACCGACCTATCACGGATTTCTGGAGGGTCGGAAAGGGAATCGAAGGGAGGCTCAGTAAATATGCAATGTTTACTATGGGGGATATTGCAAGAAGATCTCTCTCAGATCCTGACCAGTTGTACAGGATATTTGGTATTGATGCAGAGATTCTCATCGATCATGCATGGGGGTATGAACCGTGTACCATCAAGGAAATCAAAAACTACAAATCCTCTACAAAAGGTATAGGTTCAGGACAAGTTCTGCACTGTGCCTATGATAATTCAAAAGCTCGTATTGTACTTCAAGAAATGGCAGGACTATTGGCATTGGATTTGTTCCAAAAAAATATAATAACTGACTCCATTACAATTGTTATAGGTTATGATATAGCAAATTTGAAAGACGCATCTTTTAAGGGAGTTGTACAAGCAGACCGATATGGAAGGGAAATCCCAAAGAGTGCGACCGGGACCATATCTCTTGGGTGTTCCACTAATTCTGCAAGAGTTATTTCGGAAAGAGCCGGTGAGTTATTTGATGATATTACGGATAAGACAATGAGCATAAGACGCCTTAGTATAAATGCCAACGACGTTGGTTCTGATGACAATATCCAGCTTTCCCTTTTCAGAAGTTCAAAGGAAGAAAAACGGGATTCTGTATTGCAGCAGGCTCAACTTGATATAACAAGAAAATTCGGTAAGAACGCTCTTCTGAAGGCTGCAAGCCTCCAGGATGGATCAACCTTAAAGGACCGAAACAGGCAGATAGGAGGGCACAGATCCTGATGGAAATACATTCCATATCAAGTGATTATTCTGACATAATTGATACTCAGTGGCCTCAACCGCAACTGAAGGGTAGGATGCTCCTTAAAGACAGAGCTAAGATATTCCTCCCGTTTGCAGCTCTCAAAGGTTATGACGAGGTTCTGGATGAGACAGAAAATTCTGTCACAGAATTATTTTTGTCCTTAAGATAATATCAGATAGCAGAGGGAGACTATCTTAAACCCCATATTCAGCATAGATTTCTTCCTTTTTTCGCTGGATGCTCAGTATTGCTCCCATGTCACTGAGGGAACAGCCTTTGTACAGGTTGTCAATCCTGCGGTTCAGCTGGACCTGCTTGTGTGTGGGGAGCTTCCGGATGTTGATAAGACGTGTGACTTGTACTGTATCTGCTGCATCTATGAGACCACACTCAGGACATGTCGAACCTATGTAATGGTGAGTGTTGCAGACCGGACATCTTGTTGTGTTGGATTTGGTTTTCAGAGCGTCCTTGGTGCGGCCTTTGTCCCTCTCTCCAAGGAATTCTTTCATCAAGTCTGCATTGCAGGCTACCGACCTGAAGTAGCTGCTCAATCTCTTGTTGGCTCTGTTCTGTGAATATCTGAATACCCATGAAATGTAATCCTTCTGGTCTTGTATATCAGTTATCCCGTTATCGGTCATTTGGTCAATCAGGTTATGTGCAAAGTCATTTCCCTGCAGATAACTTTTGTCCTTAAAGAGATCCTTGATATGATTCTTTATTTCACTGACAGTGTCGGAATTGTTTGATGTCTCCGCATCACAAGTTGTTGTTGTATTGTTATTACTTAATGTTGTTATATTTGGGCGTACGTTTTTGTCCGGGGAGGGGTGTACATGATTGTCCGGGACTGGCATACAAAATTGTACATCCTCGGTATCTGTCTCTCCCATAAGTTCCAGATATATTTTTTCGTTAATGGCAAAAAATGTATAGCTGCCAGGTGCAAGATGTTGTCCATCTGATAAGGCCGGAATATGCTGTACTGCAGAATCAGACCTTGGAACGGTATATACAAATTTGTACAGGATACCACTTGTAACGTATCTGTTGATATACTGCAGTCTCAGGTTATGGGTGCTCCGGAATTTTAGGAATCCACAGAAATCTCGTATGAGCTTGTCATAGCATACCCAATAGTAAGTCAAAATTTTGCCGGTAGTTTCCTCTCTGTGTCGTATGTTGTACATCTTGCCAGAGTGGGCAAACCTGTATATCCAGTCAAGAATATAGGCATCTGTTGGGCCTAGTCCGTATTTGTTGCATGCAGAGATATTAAAGAAAATAGTATGTCCGTTTTTCATATGACTGATTATAGCAGAATATTTATTTGCCATGTTGGGCGAAATTAAGGTTTTTGTCCCAAATTTTTTGGGACAAAAAAAGCAAAAAAGTGTATTGCGTTTTGAATAATCAGGTGATAGCATAAAAGCATGATACAATAGCAGGACTGAAACCGTTAATGATATGACCTAGTCATATTGATGGTATCATAATCATCATTTGACAGTATCAAACCTCCCGTTTGGTACTGTCAAATACCCTATATAGATGGTATCAAATGGGTGCTTTGGTACTGTCAAACGGAAGGTATTAGTGGGTCAGTATGACTGAGTCAATATGACAGCATGAACGCTAGTCAAGCATGATTATAATGCTTAACTGATATTGGGGGATAAACGGCTTTGAACTGATAAATCAATATTCTGGAGTGAAAAATAAATATGCAGTTGCAATTACTATCATAAACTAATGTTTAAGAAAACTCATTTATAAAAGTAAAATTTCCTAAATTCATCTGAAACTCATACATTATAATGCTTTTGTCATTCGAGATGTAGAAGCGAGAGGTAAAGCATTTTCTATAATTTTCTCTGCACTCGGATTTTTTTTAATATGTGTCAATTTTATAAATTGCAATCCCTATTTAAAAGTATCAGTACGGATGTTCATTGTGATACATTCGGATTTTATAGGAGATACATATATGACTAGAGATGAATTTATAAAGGAACTAAAGAATCGAATTGATACCTGGAAAACTGTAAATAATCTTGGTAACATTGAATATGATATAAATATTACTGATCAGTGTAATATCCAGAATTACAAGATAGAATATGCAAAAGAAACCTCAAGTATTCTCAAAGATGTCAAAGGTTGTCTTCTTAGGGCGACAATCGACAGTCTGTTCAGGGATTATAGAATTGATGACTTTGAGAATAATGTTATCGTGATAAGCATAAGAACTAAAAAATCCCAAGGCAATGAGACCGGAAATTTTTCTGTACCCAAGCTGGAACATCAGAAATCCTGCAGTACTACAATAACCGAAGACGGTCAGGAATATTGTGGCAAAGCAACAAAACCATTGTACCGGATGTCCCAGTTGATTCTTCCTGTCGAAAAGAAAGCAGAGATTGAGGATACCATAGAACTTATCCGGAACATGAACCTTATCTATAGGAATTGGGGATATGAGCAGATTGATCCTGCTTGTAAGTGTCTTGTCAATTTTTATGGACCTCCTGGTACAGGTAAGACAATGGCTGTCCACGCTGTTGCAGATGCCCTTGGCCGCAATATTATTATAGTTTCATCTGCAGATATAGAATCTAAGTATGCAGGGCAAAGTCAAAAGAATCTGGTTCAGGTCTTTAAGCTGGCTAAAGAAGAAAATGCTGTTCTATTCTTTGATGAGGCTGATACTTTCTTGAGTAGACGTATTACAAGCTCAACTGACAGCCATAGCCAGTCAATCAATGCGTTAAGAAGTCAATTCCTTATGTTACTTGAGGATTTTGATGGAATAGTGTTCTTTGCAACCAATCTCCATGATAACTATGATCCTGCATTTGACAGCCGTATTGTAAGGCACATAGGGTTTTCCATGCCAGATAAAGAAGCAAGAGCTGCAATCATCAGAAGTAAGCTCCCTGGTAGGGCCCCATATTCTTCTGATGTTCTTGATGGTAACGGTGAATTTGACAATGTTTTGCTTTTGGAATTAGCAGATTTTTGCGATGGAATGGCTGGAAGAGAAATCAAGAATATAATTTTTAGTGCCCTTGGTAAAGCTGCATCTTCAAACCCAAGGCAGGTGACTGCAGATATATTACGTAGTTGCTTTGCATATAAGCAACAAGAACTTAAAGAGCTTAAGCGCAAGAAGCTGGAGCAGAAAGAAACTATGGAACAGAAAATAATGGCAAACAAAAAAAGTGACAATTTTAATGAAAGCAATCTCTAGTAATAGGATAGAGCAAAAGGAGGCTCATTACTATGGAAAATAACAAAGACAATCATTGTGGTATCAGTTCTAGCAGATCAAGTATCCAGGGTATGATTCACACAGCAAAGAAGTATGTGAGTATGGCTATGACAGCATATTTTACGGAGGAAAAGGAGTCTAATATTCTGAGCCTTGAGGATTGTATAAGATGGGTAACTGATAACTATGACAAAGAGAAGTACAGGGGAGCTTGTATATTTCGCAATGTAAACGATGTTGATAGGATCAGTATTACTGTCTGCCTTACTGA
This sequence comes from Treponema sp., assembly GCA_045616545.1. Lineage (GTDB taxonomy): Bacteria > Spirochaetota > Spirochaetia > Treponematales > Treponemataceae > Treponema_D. Next base: position 115,168 of record JAZLGX010000027.1, read on the forward strand.
CAAAGCAGGAAATCCTTTGATGAACCGTAATGACCATGTGCTTTTTGTGACTTGCGCAGGGATTTCTATTGACCTTGAACAGGCATTTGGTAACAAGAATATGGTAATTCTAGGCTAGGGGGTAAAAGAATGAGTTTTTTGAGAGAATTTTTCCTTTTGATATGGAATCATGTTCGAAAGATTTTTTATAAGATACTCAACTTTGTGCGTAACATCGTTGCTTACTTCAAGGATCCCGAAAGAGTCAGGATGCTTAATGAGAATAGAAGACTCCAGGCCATAAGTATGAAGGAGCGTATAAAAAACGGGGATTATGCTGTAGTCAATTGTATCTTTGACAGCGAGACAAATCAGGTTATCGAGATAGATGACAGTCAGGCAATACAAGCTGAATCTGTAGATCAGCGTACCGAAATAGAGTTTGCTGACAAGGATATGATAATCTTCAGTTAGAATCCATGGCTTAGGTTGCCCTTATATTTGCTAACTGGCGGCCTTATAAACTTAGTTTGGACCTGAGTGTCTGATAGGAGTTTTTATGTTAAGGAGTATACTTTTGGTATTAGGAATTGTAGCAGCAGTCGCTGCTGGTACTACGCTTGTTATTTCAGTTGTAAAACTTACGCGAGGATACATCAGGAACTATCTGAGACAACGTAATCTAAGTCACGCAATAGTCAATAATATAGATACAGGTAACTACAACACTGTAAACATTGGTTTGTATGATGAGAGTTGTTACTGTGAGGAAATTGAGATACAGGCAGATGAAATTGCATCTAATATCAGAGAGAACACTGTTATTTACAGTTAGAAGAATGTGAGGCTTATTATGGATTACTATGTAGTATCTGCCAAGTGCGGACATGTTGGCAAAAACAATTATTACAGGGGAAAGTTCTATGTCTATGCAGAGAATGGCTCTGAAGCAGCTAGTGTTGTACGGAATCGCCCAAGGGTCAAACATGACCATAAGAACGCAATTCTTGACATAAAGAGAATCACTTTCGAGGAATATATAAAAGGTTATATTGAGGAATCTCATAAACCATATTACATGTGTACTAATAAGCAGCAACAGTTGGATAACTGGGATAATATAAAAGAAGATGTATATCCTGAAGTGGCTGAGGATTCAATACGTACCAAGAAGCATTCATTAAAATGGGTCTATAATACGGATCCTCTCTATGAAGAATTAAGACACTTTCATGGTTCTGTATCTGAGCAGTTTTACTGATTATGTAGAGTTGCTAATGATAAACTAAACTTGTGATACATCTTGATTTTGGCGATAAATATAGTATAGTAAAGGTATAACGTTCTTTGACATTATTATTTATGGATAAGACTATATTAAGTTTTGAGTATTTTTAGCAAAAAAATTAGTTAAAAATACTCAGATACCGAAAGAATCATGAACCATAGTATAGAAGAAAGCGATGTTTTTCTGAGTTTACTTTGGGGTGAAAGTGAAACTTTGGGTAAAAATGCGTAAGGTTCGCGCAATTGTATAAGTTGTTATTATACAATGAATAATCTGAACCATATTCGAACAATTCGGACAGAAAAGGAGCTTTTTGATGAAAAATTTGAGAGGTTCGCGCAAATACCCTTTGGAAGCCTTACTGATAAAGGCTTTGAGATGGGTACTGTTCGAATAAAATTGACCTGTTTAAGGGATTAAGACAAAGAGATTTGCTGGAACATATTTATCCACAACAAGTTCGAATAAAATTGACCTGTTTAAGGGATTAAGACTTGAGTTCTTCAACAGAACCTTCCAATTCGAATCTTGGTTCGAATAAAATTGACCTGTTTAAGGGATTAAGACCGACAACATGAATTGATATGTTTCGTCATTATTCCAAGTTCGAATAAAATTGACCTGTTTAAGGGATTAAGACTAGAATGTTTGAGTTTAAACAATTCTTTTGGTTTATTAGTTCGAATAAAATTGACCTGTTTAAGGGATTAAGACTGCCAGCTACTTCGAGGATTCGATCCTCGGTAGGCCTAGTTCGAATAAAATTGACCTGTTTAAGGGATTAAGACTCATAATTCATAAATGCTGCACCTGCTGCTTCACCTACCAGGTTCGAATAAAATTGACCTGTTTAAGGGATTAAGACTAGTGATGAAAAGGGATTTTGGTTCTCTAGAGAGTTACTAGTTCGAATAAAATTGACCTGTTTAAGGGATTAAGACCCACCTTCTTTCTAATTCCATACCAACCTCCCATCAGCTGTGTTCGAATAAAATTGACCTGTTTAAGGGATTAAGACTTGTTCACATCAAAGAGATTTGCTGGGATATATTTATCCACGTTCGAATAAAATTGACCTGTTTAAGGGATTATTTATCCATAAGTAGTTTTTAGTTTTTTCAAATTACAGACACCAGAAATGGTGTCTTTTTTTTGCACTTAGTTTGACAATTCAAGACAGATAAAAAATTAAATAGATTAGTGTCAACTAATAGTTTTTGTATCTCTATATATACACAGAGGGAAACATGACATGAGCAAGAGTATGTATATTATTGCCTATGATATTGCCGATGGATATAGACTACGAAATGTAGCTAAAATTATGGAGAACTACGGTGTCAGAATTCAGAAATCAATATTTTATGGCAAAATGGATGAACGAAGGTTTAAGGATTTGCATAATAAGCTTGTCAATATAATTGAGCCAAAGGAAGATAGTATATTTATTCAGCCTCTTTGTTCAGAATGTTTTGAGAAAGTGGAACTTATAGGAACTGCACAATCATATACGGTTGTAACAAAATGTTTTGCAGTGTTATAGCTGCGAGGAGAAATATTGCATGTCAACACTTTATCTTATGACAGAGTATGGTAAATTACAAAAGAAAAATGAACATCTTATGTTTCGCAATAAGGATGATAAAGAAACTCCTATATTGATGTCAGATGCAGATCAGATTGTTATAGGTGCGCCTGTCAGCATAACAGGTGAAGCTTTGGACCTTTTGTGCCGCAATAAAATCCCTGTATCTATAATGAGCCGAACAGGGCACTACAAAACACGACTGGAATATGCCGAACCCAAGAATGTTTTTGTTCGGATAAAACAGATGGAACTTTATCTTAATAAAGGAAAAAATCTCGATACAGCCAGGTCAATTGTAAATGGAAAGATTAGGAATCAATCCATTTTCATGAAACGTATTGCTCGTAATACCAGATATTCAGACTTTAAGAAGGAGATTACCGCAGCTGCAGAAAAAGTAGATAAGATACGGAACAATCTACAAAGAGCAACCAGCTTAGATTCTCTTAGAGGATATGAAGGTAATGCTTCTAAGCTGTATTTTAATGTACTACGATACAATATAACACCTGAATGGGCTGAATTCACAGAGCGAAGTACTCGACCTCCAAAGAGCAATGTAAATGCTGTACTTAGTTTTTTGTATACATTGCTGACTAATTATGTAGAAACGGCAGCAATGTCATGTACTCTTGATACAATGATTGGGACTATGCATTCTGTTGAATATGGAAATTTATCACTTGTATACGATCTCATGGAAGAGTTCAGGACTCCACTTTGTGATACTGTGTGCTGTGCCATGTTTAATATGGGAATCCTATGTAATGATGATTTTGAGTTTTGTGATGATGGTGCAGTATATCTGACTGACAAAGGAATGTCCAAAGCTATAGAAGCTTTTGAGTTAAAACTGCAGGAAGGAATTTATTATACAGGGGAAAATCGGATTTGTAGTTACAAGGAAATTATCTTTTTCCAGGCAAAGCAGTACAGAACATATATAGACGGCAAGAAAAAAAAGTATGATAGTTTTGCTTTTAGATAAGAAATATCCAAAAAAGTGACAACTAATACTTCTTTTATCACTAGTTATAATACGTGGAATACAATCAAATCTTAATAATTTTAGAGGAGGAGATGGAATGGTTAAAACAATTTCATTTGAATCAGAAAATCCTTTTTTTGACAGTGAGAAATGGATAAACAGTCTTAATTTTAACAGAACATGTGATGGAAGTGATAATGCTCCTAGGAGTCAACGTCTGTCGTATGGGCAGGCATCTGTGCTTAGAAAGCTGTTACTAGATATTTCAAGATTGTCAGTACGCATAGGTGGTAAACTGGTTGAAGTAGGACAGAATCTTATATCATATATCGTAGATGTCATTAGTAAGTGTCCTCATACTGCATGCGGAGTTCTGCTGATATTTCTGTTGAATTACATGACCTCTCATGCAATGTTTGGACTTAGACACTTGCAGCAGTTCCTTGTAATGACTATTTATCCGGTGATTATTGCAGCAGGGATGTTAATGGATTTGGCAGATCTGCCTGCAGTAAAGGATTTCGTGCATAAGATTAATTCTTATAACAGAGAATATCGTTTGTAGTAGTTCATGACAATTTATTTATAGGAGAGTTACGATGGAAATACTAAGTAGTGAAGAAGCATTTAAACAGCATTATGTAGATTTAACTTCAGCACGTATAGCTGTAAAGACAATAAGCAGCAGTCTAGGTTCAGGAAGCTTTGTTGTTGGAAGTTCAGCGGTGGCGGTGGGGCATTCAGTCTTTTTAGCAGGTCCTGCAGCCGTAGGGGGCTTACCGCTTATATTGTCACATCTCACATGGCTACCACTTATAGGAGAGGGAATAGGGACTTACGTTTCAAGTGCGGTCACTACAGCTGCAATTGGTGCTGCTAGTACAGCGGCTATTGCTGCTATACCGGCTGCGGTTGGAGTTGGTTTGGTTGTAGGAGCAGGAGTTTGCATAGGTTCCATCAGAAATGGTGCAAAGATTCACGGAGCTTCCCATATAGGAGGAATAGCTGAAGTTGTAGGTAATATAGTGTTTCTTCCTTTACTTGGAAAGTACAATAAATTGTTGGAGTCTTATCCGAATGAAATTTACCATGCAAAACAGGATGCTGTTAGGCGGATTACAGAATGGGGATATAGCAAAGAATTTGCAGATGAGCTTGTAGGTAAATATCTTGGAAAGATATCTCAAGAAGGAATATCAGAAATATTTAATGCGCGTATCGGAGGACTTGAAAAAATGAGGAGAAATGATTTTACAAAAAACGGTGTTACAAAGATGGAACTTAAGCCGGGGGTAATTCGTAAACTTGCCAGTATTGAGGAAAATAGGCTAAGATTCAAATATTCAGATAGGAAGTAAAGAGTAAGTCTGTATGTTAACCTGTCAGTTAGCATACAGACTTGATTTTGTGGGTATACAGACTATAATTAATTTGAAAATGAATCTGAAGTATGATTGTACATAATGGAATCATTATCATGGAGGAACTTTAGTATATGAAAAAGATTGTTTATACAGCACTGCCAATGCAGGATATTGTAAATGGTTATCCTGCTTACTTAAAAGGAAATGGAGAGTTTGTGTATTTCCCCATTACTGTAAAACTGAATGAAAACCTTAGAGAGGGAGATGAATTAACTATTTATGTTTTTAGATTCACTGACAAAGAAAATCGCCGCGACATACCTGAGGAACTTGATCGTGAATATCAGCAGTTTAGTAAACTCATGAGTCAACTTAAAACGGAGGTCCAGGAGGTTGCAGATAACCTTGATGTTACTGTAAATTTTGAAGTATTCGATACAGCCTTTGAGGAAACAAGAGATGTATTTGGCGGTAGATTCTTTGACATATTTGATACTTTGTCAGAAAATGTATCAATCATAGCTGATGTAACTTTTGGAACAAAGCCTTTTTCCCTTATGCTATGCACAGCATTGACCTTTGCAGAAAAATTTTATAACGCAAACATAGATAGTATTATATATGGTAAAGCACCTATGAAATACTCTGAAGAGATTAAGAGAACTATTGCTTATAATGGACACTTGTGTGATGTAACAGCACTTTATGATTTTACGGGATTGGTAAATATTATGAAACCTTCTGAGCCAGAGAGAGCAAAACATGCCCTTAAAAAGTTTTTTGGAGTAGAATGATGTCAAGTAATTACACTGAAGAAGAACGCACTATTGAAAAAAAGGCTAGTAAAATATATGGACTCAATCATGAACCTAATCCTAATAAGACATCCAAGGTTAAGGAAGATAACCTTTTGAATACTATAGAATATCATGAAAAGCTTTCAAAAGGGTGGAAGAAAAGCGTAACAGATATTTATGAAAAAGATGTTAACCGAAAACCTTTTATAAGAGATTCTTTTTCTGAGAAGGTTCAGATTATATGCGAAAGTACACGAAAAAGAAAAACAGAGAATCTTCCAAAAGAGTTACAGAAATTCATCAGAAGGGAATACAATAATGATTTTATTAAATGGGATACCACTATAAGATGTTTTGATGACTTTCAGCTCGAAAAGAGAAAAGATGAATTTGTTGAGTGCCCATGGATTAATTATTTTCTTGGAGATTTGAAATACAGAGCATCTAATGCTGTAAGAGATCAACTTGCTTTTTTGGAGAAAAAAACAAAAATCCAGGAAATTAAAATAGAACCAAGAGAACGTAAACAAATTATAAACATGATAAAAAGGAGTTACGAGTCAGGCGAGCATCAAGAATCGTATTATCTGTCAAATGAATATCTTTATTCTCTGCAAGAAATTTTTTTTGAAGACAAAGAATCGCTGAGGCAATGTATCGATATAGCTCTTGGACGGGGTATAGATAGAAATATTTCTTTGGATGATGATAGCATCAAAATAGACCGTGAAGACGAAAGGTCAAAGTCTGACGGTATTATTGAAAGTGAAAATTCTAAGGAACAGATTTATAATCTGGTTATTAAGTTTTCAAGTATACTTGAGAGAAGTGATGGAAAAAAGAAATTAAGAGAAGATCGTAAAGATTGGTATAAAAAAATAATGATCTGGTATTTGTCTCGTGATATCTCAGAAGATATAATCAATTATTTGCAGGAACAAGGTGTAGAGTGGATAGACTTTAATCTTCTTCGTGAAATGAAGGAAGCTAATATTAAAAAACAGAATGAGTTTGCTGCTTTCTTACATAAAGATAAGTCAAAGGTCACTACATATCTTAAAGATTTTATAATATATTTTGAAGAATTAAAAAATAGTTTGAAATAGTACCTTTGAATAATCTTTTTATCAGTACCAGTTTCTATTGTCACCTTCGTTTGTTAACTATGAAAGTTGCATAGAATCTCAAGGTAAAAAAACTGTAATGACTAAGGAAACTGGACTGATAGATATTCCCAAGTATATATATCAGTAATTTTTTTGTGCCTCGTTTAATCTTTTTATAAAAAAAGTGTCAATTATCGTTTGATTAAACCCTAATAATTATATAGTTAACTGGTGTTGTGCTTACAAATGAGTTGGTAATATCCGGTTATATATTCAGTTATTTGTAGGAGAAATTGACTATGAGGACAGTACTATTATTTATTTTAAGATGCGTGTGCATTCTGATTCTTTTGTTTGTCGCAATCACTACGTATACAACAAAAACACCAAATGTAGAATACGAGGATAAGGAAGTGACATTTGCGTCCGAGACTATAAATTCTGTAGTTGAACCACAGCGGATTGTTTTCCCAAAAGCACAAGTCGATGCAGAGATGAAGATTGCGATGACAGTTGCCAGGAACGAAGCCCGCAGATATGCTGAGATGGAACTTGCAAAGTGGCAAAGTAAGATTATGTCTAAAGCAGATAGTGATTTCATTGACTGGTATTTTTCTTATTACAATGTAAAGAGAAGGGAATGTGAAGGACTAGCCAGAGATATAAAGCACGTGTTCAATAAGCAAACCCGTACATCAACAGAATGGCAGAGGGATGAACTTGAAAAAGCTGTCAGGAATAAACTTATTGATCCTGAGCAAACACAGCAGGAATTTCAGAGGATCGCACAGAAAACTATGAACATCTACAATAGGTCTATGACAAACAGCATGTGTGAGATACAAAGTAAATATCCGATGGAGATGGAGGATTGGGAAAACTATGTTAGCAAGCTTACTGATGTAATAGTAGATACAGGAACATCTGTAACCAAGGGGTATGCCAAGGCAAATTTTGCAGGAATTTCGGTTGCAACAATTATTGTTTGTGACGCAGGATTCAAGTGTTTTTCTCTCCTTGGAAGAAATATTGCTGGTGTCTTTGGAAAAGCAGGAACTAATATTGCTGTCAGAAATGGCTCGCGTCTTGTTGCAGTAGGTGCTGGTGGGACAGCTGCCAAAGCAGGAGGTGCAGTAGCCGGGACTGTAGCATGTGCTGCAGTAACAGCAGGAATGATAGTTTGGGATGTTATTGATTACAATATAAGTAGCAAGAAGGATAAACCTATATTGAGACAGAATATTAATGAATATATCGTTGAACTCTGTAATTTTCTTTTGGATGATGATGAATATGGAATATTTACAGAAATCAACAGGATGCATAATGCAATGAGGATGGCAATGTAGAACAGGTTTTCTGGAATACTTTATGGAAGTGCTTCGGAAATAATAATAAATCTGTCAACTCATGGTATAGAAAAATCTATATACTTTTAGACTAATTTTTAAGGAGATCCTTGTTATGAAGAAGACATTAGCTTTTGTATTTGATTTTGTATGCATTTCATTTCTTTGTGTAATCATAGTTACACTTTTTGTAAAAAGAAAACCTCTTAGAAGCAGGTCTGTCAGACCTCAGGTCGAGAGGGAGATTGCACCATCATATTCTAAAGCTGAGCTTGATGCGGCAGTGTGCAAAGCTTTGGATCAGGCTTATGTTGAAGCGGAGAAGTACGCTGATAGCCAGCTTGATATGTGGGTTGAGAAAACAATGAAAAATGCTGACTCTTTCCTAGATGATTATTATCGTTATTCCCACGTCAAGATTAGGGAAGTTAGTGACGTGTATCATACTTTGGGAAACAAGTTTTTAGGGGATGTTGTTACGTCTGCAGAGGATGCTCTTCTTGAGGAATTGAACAGTGAAATAAGTTCTAAAGTGATACAACCATCTACTGCTAAACTTACATTCAAAAGAATCATGAGGGAGACAGGAGAAGTTTATTCAGAAACTCTAACTTCCAGAATCAATGATATCAAAGTCAGATACAATGTTCCTGATCCTGATTGGGATTCGTACATTATAGGTCTTTGCAATACAATTACAGATTCAGGTACGTCTTTAGTTCCTACATACGAGAAGGGTATCGCTGCAGGTGGTGCTGTAACAATGATTGTTGTCGGAGATCTGGGATCTAGATGCTTCAAGAAAATAGGTTCTGATTTGGGGAAAGTGTTTGGAAAAACAACTGACAGGATATTGGCTAAGAATGGTTCCAAGGTACTTGCGAAAGAATCTGTCAAAATAGGAAGTAAATCTGTTAGCCACTCAGTGGTACATAATGCAGGGTACTTTGTGACAGCTGCAGTACTTGTTTGGGATATCTTAGACTATGGTTCTACTGTAAAAAATGATAAACCCGTATTAAGAGCAAACATCGAAAGCTATATGTACGAAGTAAAAGATGATCTCATGCATGATAATGAGTATGGAATAATGGAGGAAATAAAACGCTCACAGAACAAGATTGTACATCAGCTAAAATCCACTTCTATATAGTATGAGTTTGTAAATTGAGTTGCCGGCGATAAGTCGGCAACAATAAATATTTTTTACAGTGTCAATAATGATGGTCTTTGATTGTATATATAGATATCAAATATAGACAAAGGAGATAATTCTATGGAAAATGAAAATCTTGTAATTAATTGGCACATAACAGAAAAATGCAACTATAACTGCAAATTCTGCTTTGCAAAATGGAACAAGGACAAGGAAGTTTGGGATGACTTTGAATCTGCAAAGGCCATTCTTGATAATCTCAAGCAGTTCTGGAAATCTGGCTATAGACTTAACTTTGTTGGTGGTGAGCCTTTGCTTTTTGCTGATAGAATAATTCCTATAATGAAATATGCGATAGAACTTGGGATGGACCTCTCTGTGCAGACAAATGGAACCAGACTTGAGACTCTTGTCCCTGTAATAAAGCACATAAGCCAGATAGGCATTTCAATAGACTCGTGGGATAATGAAACTAACTGTAGAATTGGTAGATGCAGAGGAAACACCACACTTAGCCTGGATGACCTAAAATCTAAACTGGATCTGCTTAGACGAAATGGAGGAAACTTCAAACTCAAGATTAATACGGTAGTAAGTGAATGGAATTGGAATTCCAAGGTAATTCCACAGATGGAGGAACTTGGTACAAATAGAATTAAAATTCTACGCCAGATGCCTTTTGGTTCTGCCAAGGGAATAACTGAGAAACAGTTTTACACATTCATTTATAATAATTGTATTTCAGAATTACCTATATATATAGAGGATAATGAGCTTATGACAGAAAGTTATCTTATGATAGCGCCTAATGGCAGCCTTTTTCAAAACGGTACTGGTGACGAATATGCTTATAGTGATTCTCTTCTTGAAACTCCAATATCCATTGCCATGAAGCAGATAAATTTTGACCTTACTAAGTTTGGCCGTAGATATAGAACAGACAGTACAAATATGATTCTAGATAAGGTATTTGGTCGTAATGCAGTATAAGATGGGGCATGTCCTGAATAGGCTAAGCAGAGTTTTGCTTTTGCATGTTTATATATAATGGTCAGATTTTTTTAGATTGTTTTTTTGTTTTTTTATAGATGGTGGGGTATACTTGGTATATGAAGGTGATGTATCAACAATATAAAATAGTAGTAAAATTTGAAAAAATTCTTTCGTTCGGGACCAATCCTGTCTTTTTGTTTCGTTCCATACTAGGAATGAACTTGCACGATATGGCCTGCATTAATTCTAGATGTCGTCGTTGCGATGAATGTATTTTTAATCAGACTTGTGTCTATGCAACATTGTTTGAATCTTGTATAGACAAGGAAAATACGGTACTACCGGGTAGGGAAAAATCATTACATCCTTATGTTCTTTCTCTTGAAGAGGATGTTACACTACATAAGCAGGTAGATAGACTGATTCTTAATCTGACAATGTTTGGAGATTTTATTAAATATCTGCCATACATTGTGGGTGCATTTCAGAATGCTGGTAAAAAAGGATTCGGTAAGGAAAGAATTCCCTTTATGATAGAAGATATTACAGTAGATGGGGTATCAATATATAGGGGAGAAAGACTTGTCCTTGATACGCCTGTTAAAGTCTGGACTTTTGATTATAGTAGCTATGATAGCGGAGAATCTGTAAAAACTGGGCAGGTGCTGATACAGCTTAAGTCACCTCTAAGATATAAGAGTCAAGGAAAGTTTGTCAGTCAGCCTACAGCAAAGGACTTTATGCTGTGTCTTTACCGTCGCATGTGGACTATTTGTAGTCTTTATGGAGAATGTTCAGAAAGTGAAATTTTTAATTTCGATACAAATACTATGTCCATAACTGATAGTCAGATTCGCTGGGTTAACTACGAACGATGGTCGGCAAGACAAAAGTCTTCTATGCTGCTTGGAGGTATGACAGGTGTCTTTACTCTTGAAGGAAAGTTCAGCAGCTATGACCTATCTCTGATTGATAGTGCAAGGCTCTTTGGTACCGGTAAGAACACTAACTTTGGTCTTGGGCAGGTAGACTACTGGGAACGATTGGAGGCATAGATGGCAAGCTGAATCGTTTATTTAGATAATAATATATCCGAATGGAGAAAACTTAATGGATAAAGAATATAAAGCTATATTACAAGAACTTACTATAGCTGGTTATTTGTTTGCATTTGATGAACTGGCAAGTAAGGCTGAGGAAAATAGCATTTTCTCAGATAGTTCAAAACTACAAAAATTTCTGCCGGATTGTCTGAATGCGGAAAGGATAATAAACTTAGTAAGGAAGCAAAAAAATCCAGTCTCTTTTGAAGAAACATGCTTGAGTGAAGGTATAAGAATTGCGTTTGGTGGAGACAAATGGAATCCTTCTTATAAAGTAAAACCGCTTGTTTCTCTGTTATCAACTTTAAGCATTGATAATAGAAAAAAAACAAAAAAGACTTACTATAAGGTTGGAAAACTAACACCTGAAGGAATTTTGGGAGAAACTGGTATTACAACTATATCAAAGGATTCCTATAAAATACTTTATCAGGAATTTATGAAGGATTTTTCAAACCTTGGAGGTGTAAGTCAGGAAGATTATCTATCTGTGTTAGACAATATGCTTTTACAATATCTTTGGTGCATACCAGCAGTCGATGACGATAACGTAGATATCAGCTTGTACCAGATTTCAAAGTTATCAGCATCGTTTGCAAGTATATTGTACAGATATCATATATCGATAAATAGGACAACTGCTCTGGATGTAAAGACTGATGGAGAAAAATTCAGATTTATAAATGGAGATATATCTGGTATCCAGAAATACATATTTGATCTCAAATCAGCAGAACATAATGCAAAGTTGCTTAGGGCCAAGAGTTTTGAACTTTTGGCTATATCACAGATATTGTCTGATAATCTTGTTAGTTCTTTTGATGGTAGTGTCGCTGATATTATAACAGCTTCGGGTGGCAAGTTCATTGTTGCTGTTCCTAATATAAACAGTGTAACTGAGATGTTACCCATATTAAAAACGGAGTACGAGACATACTTCTTGAGGGAATATACAGGAAAGCTAGATATTGTCATATCTGAAGGAACTGCTGCAACAGCAGGGAATCTATGTGAAAAAAAAGATACTGTCAAGCTTATTCTTGATATTGGTTATGATGGAGATATTGCTAAGCAGAGCAAGATGCAAAATGCGCTACAAAAGAATGGTCCTGTACTTGACGAACTTTATGAGCAGTTAGAGATCAACGGTGTGTGTCCCTGTTGCGGAATCAATCCATCTTTAGGTGATGGCAGAAAATGCAGCAAATGCGATTCTCTAATAGAAATCGGGAAGAATCTTATTCATGCACAGTCAATCAAGATAAAGTCTGGGAGACTTAAGCCATTTGGAGAGATGATTGATTTTGATTTTAATGATGAGGATAAGAGTTTTGCCAAAATAAATGAATATGTTCCAGGACGGAAAATATTATATCTTCCTTACGTAGCACCATGGAAAGATTCGAAGGAACGAGAATTAAAAACTTTTGAAGAAATAGCTGCAGTACCTAGTAATGGAAACAATAAGCTTGCTATGTTCAAATCTGATATTGATAATCTGGGACTTGTATTCTCATCTTCTCTGGGGGAGAATATGTGCTTTGCCCGTTATGCAGAGATGAGCCGATTGTTCCATTATTTCTTTTCTGTCTATTATGCTGATTTTGTCAAGAAGAACTATGAAAATCAGATATATACAGTGTTCTCTGGTGGAGATGATCTGTGTGTTATAGGTAACTGGAAAGATATAATGAAATTTGCTGCGGATTTCCATAAGAAGATGGAATTATTTACCAACAGCAATCCTTCTGTAACACTGTCTGCAGGTATTTCTTTGTTCTCTAGCTCTATTCCTGTTAGGTTTATGGCACAGAATACCGAAGAACAGCTTGAAACATCCAAGGGACGCAAGGAGAACGGTAGTATTGTAAAAAATGCTGTGACAGTATTTGATACGACAGTAAGTTGGGAAGAATACGATTTACAGCTGGTAAATGGCAATAAAATAGAAGGTTATCTTAGAGATAAGATAGTGCCTACTGCACCTGTCTATAAGATGATAAACTTTTCAGAAAGGGCTAAGGCTGCAGAGAATGGAAGTCTTGATCCAAGGAACCTTATGTGGCGTTCCAACTTCAAATATATTATTGCAAGGAACCTTAGCAAGAATGATAAGTCTGTGCAGGATTTCTTTGGTAATGAGATTGGGAAGAATATAATTAAGTCAAAAATAGCAGTAAGCTATGGTTTATATACGCAGAGAAAAGGATTATAGGAGGAATATAGATGGATCAGTATAAAGATAAAGGTAAACATAAGTACTATAAAATAGATGCACCTGCTTCTATAAAGATAACTAGTTTTTATGAAAAAGATACTAGCGGAAAAAAAATTATTAAGAATGATCTTTTTGATGAAACAGCAAAAAAAGTTGCTGAAACACTGGGATCAAGAGAGGCAAATGCAGGAGTAAGTTCTACTCAGCTCAGAAGATTTTATGATGAAGTAAAGCGATACGATATGATTCTTGAAACAACTTCAGAAGATGAATGGAAAAATCACAAACCTTTTGTTTGTATGCTTAAGTCAAAAATCGCTTATTCTGTTGCAAGGATAAAATCTACTGATTGGAACAAGCCTTATTACAGGAATTTATCTGATTTCTTATCATCAGGTATTGATTGCGTAGAATCAGCAGAAGATTATCATGTATTTGCCACCTTGTTTGAAGCTGTTTATGGATTTTATTATGAATTGGCTCCAAAGAACTAGTAACTGACAATATTGAGAGGAAAAGATGAAACAGATTGCACTTAAGAAGATAACAGGAAAGATTCGAGTAAAGACAGGTCTCCATATTGGAGCTGATAATAATAAAATTGAAATTGGTGGTATGGATAATCCTATCATCCGTAATCCATATACAAGAGAACCTTATATTCCTGGTAGTTCTATAAAAGGAAAGATGAGAGCCTTGCTTGAATGGAAATTTGATAAAGTTGTATATTCCAATGGAAAACCTTGTAGCTGTGGTATGCCTGATTGTAAGGTTTGTCGTGTATTTGGAAGTGCTAATAGTTCAAGGGATACAGATAAAGCAAAGGAGAGGGGCCCATCACGGCTTATTGTAAGAGATGCTGTTCTTGCAAAAGATTGGAGTGATAAGTATAGAGCTGGTAAACCACTTGTTGAAGAAAAGTCGGAAAATAATCTTAATCGAATAACAGCTGTAGCTAATCCAAGACCTATTGAACGTATAGTTCCTGGTGTGGAGTTTAATTTTGATATTTCTTATCGAGTGATTGATACAGGTGATGGAGGAAAAACAGACTTTGAATATTTTAATTCGGTAGTCCTTGAGGGACTTAAAATATTACAGTTGGATTATCTTGGTGGTGGTGGAAGCCGTGGTAATGGACAGATAGAGTTTGTTGATCTTAAAGATGAAAATGGAAAGGAAATAGTTCTTAAGGATTAATTGATGGCTTTGTACAGGATAACATTAGAATTGAAATCTTCTCTAATAACACCATTAAAGGGTGATACTATATGGGGACATATAGTATGGGGGATTGCAAATCACGAAGGTGAACAAGCTGTCTCGTCATTTTTGGAGGAACAGAAGCAACAACCTGAACTTGTAGTATCTTCTGCATTTCCTGAAGGTTATGTATGCAGACCTATTCCAAAACCTCGTGAACGGAAAGAAGCCTTGAATGTGGATTCTTACACAGACATCAAGAAAAGCAAAAAACGTCGCATAATAAAGGCATCAACTTTGCTCAAGGGAGTTGAGGAACCTCCCAAAGATATTGATAAACCAAATATTATGACTGTGTCTGTAACCCATAATACAATGGACAGGAGGTCTGGAGCTGTCCTTGAAGGTGGACTGTATTCACAAGCAGAAGACTGGATATCTTGGGATAATAATAGGATGGATATTTACATTGAGTCTAGTTACTCTGCAGACAGATTAAGAACTCTGATTGAATGGGCTTTTGAAAATGGATACGGAGCTGATGCATCAACAGGCAAAGGTAATATTTCGGTTGTTGCAGATTCATTGACACAGGTGGAACTAATATATGATACCGGACTATACATGTCATTAGCTCCATTTGTAATTGATCCATGTCAGAATATCAGGAACCTTAGAGCTGATACGTTTGTCAGAAGCGGTAGACTTGGAGGAGAATTCAGTGATTTGTCACCTTTCAAGAAGACTGTAGTTCTTTTCTCAGAGGGGGCTGTATTTGAATCGGATGATAATATGAATTATTGTGGCAGACTTCTGACTAATATTCATGCTGATCCTAGGATATGTCAATCAGGTTTTGCTCCTGTCATTCCAGTTAGGGAGGAGGATTTGTAGATGAAGAAGATTTGCAAAATAAAAATAGAACCTTTGACTGCTGTTCATATAGGGACTGGAGATAGCATTACTCCCCTAGATTATAAACTTGTAAAAAGTGAGGATTCTTCCATTGTATATGCTAAATATTCTAGTGATGCTATATTAAGTGATCTTATTGAGAATAATAAAACAGAAGCAATAAACGAGTTCTATACACTAAGTTCGGCAAATAACATGCTTTCCATGCAGGAGTCCTTTCATACCTATTGTAAAATATCTTCCATGGAGTATTACTGTGAAGTAACAAAGAAGTTCAATGAGTTATATTCAAAGAACATTAATAAAGATCCTACACAGAATGCTCTTGAAGTTCAACTAATGTATCGAAGAAATGATTTTGATAAACCAAATCCAATTATTCCAGGTTCATCGATAAAAGGAGCAATCAGAACTGCAATACTTAATAAGGAATTATCCGATTTTACTGATCAAAAATTTGATGTCCTAGATAAACAGATTTATGAATCAAGAGATAAGACAAAAGAAGAGAGGAATATACAAAAGAAAATCCTTTCTTATAGAAATGAAAAAGATGACCCTTTTAGGTCTATTCAAATAAGGGATTTTGAGTTTAATGGTGCAGGATGTGTAGGAAGTTTTGAGATTGTTTCTTGTAATAAACATTCTGGAGAACTTAATGCTATACCCACGCAGATAATGGCTGAATGTCTTAAAGGAAGACTTATAAAGGGAACCTCAGAATCCATAGGAGAGTTTACCATCGATGAGGACTTGCAGAAAAGTGTAATTACAAATGATGATCCAAAAAAAACATTTATTATGGGAAAAAAAATTTCGATGGATAGTATTATTGATTCATGTAATTTCTTCTTCAAAAGTGAATTCGACTCCGAGTATAATGCTTTCTATAAAGATTCGATCAATAAGACTCTCTATATCTCGTCACTGAAGGAGGAAATAGAAAAAATCACAAGTTCAAGTAACCAGTTCCTGATACGGGTTGGTCGTTGGAGCCAGGTAGAGTTTGTAACTCTTGAAGAACGATTAAGATATCCTAAGACTCCTAAAGGACGGGATCATAGACAAAAGCCTTATGGGACCACAAGGACTTTACTTGATTACAATGGAGATTATGTACCAATGGGTTGGTGTAAGTGTACATTGATGAAGTAACTCTATGATTTACTGAATATCTATTTATCTCTAAGCCATCGGTCAAGGTCGATGGCTTTTTTTATTTTCCCTGTCAATTATGACAGTCTCTATCTCTATATAAGAGAAGGAACTCAGATAAAATCTGCTGAGAAATATTTATAAGGCCAATTACATATAATATAGCAGTTTATATGAAAGACTATCCAAATATTGATAATAATAGGAGAAACTTATGTACTTGATTAATTCTTTTAGTGTACAGATGTTGTCAGACTTTCCTTGTGAAGTCTCTGTAAATGAGGTAGAATCTTTACCAAAGGGGCTTGAGAGTGCTATTGGACATGCCGATACTGCAAATATCCTTGGGGTTCCTTATAATAGGGTTAATGTTCAGCTGCATAAAGGTGACAGTGCATATCTTGCACAACTTCAGGGAGGAAGGCTACCGGAGGGTGCCACTAAGCTGCCCGAGGGGTTTAAGTTCAAATATTATAAAGTAGTGATAGAATAGATATACATAGGAGAATTAAACAGATGAAAACAGTATTTACAATACTTCCATTAGTAGACAGAGCAAGAAGAAAAGGTCCATACCATTATAAGTCAGACGAAAACAAAAATTTTGATTATGATGGAAAAGTATTCTTTCCAATAAATGCAGTACTTGCTAAGACTTTGAAAAAAGACGAAAAAGTTCAACTTATTATACTTATGGATGGTTCTGAAAATTCAATGGCTTATGCAAAAGACTTTGAAGAAGAACTGTCGAACATTAATATGAATATTGGTGCTGAAATTTTGCCGAGTAAATATATTACCAACCAGTTTGTTGAAACAAAGGGAGCCCATGAAAAAAGGCTTCGTGAATTATTGAATGTACTTACTCCAAATATGGAAATTATTGCAGATATTACTTTTGGACAGAAAACCCAGAGCTGGGTATTACAATCTGTATTTAAATTTGCAGAAAAATTCTATGATGCAGATGTAAAAGCCATAATCTATGGAAAACTTGATTACAATACTCAACCAAAAGAAGGAGAATCTAAAGAAGATGCTATTGAAAGATCTGCAGAAATATTTGATGTTACGTCTTTGTATTATTTGACAAGTCTTACTTCTAAGATTGAAGGTTCTTCGGCAGAAGAAGCTCTTAGAGTAGTAGATGCATTCTTTGCCAACTGATGTGAGAATAGTTTATGACAAAAGAGGAACTAGAAAGTAAAATAAATAGCCAAGCTGAAAGAATGGCATTAGAGACAGATCTTGACGAAAAAAAGAGGATACGGCAGGTATTATTTAATGATGTTGCCTCATATTACTTTGATAAAAAGTACGGGAATTATTTTTCGAAGCTGTATAATGAAAATTTTAAATCTACAGAACTACAAAAGAATGAATCTTTTTATCATAAGTTTATTGATATTCTTATAGGAAAAAAAAACGAAAAAGGTGAAGGTGTTTCAAACGGGTGTCTTGTAAATTATGATCCATCGCAAGGAGTGACATTTCTTCAATATTTAGGAAGTTGTGTTAAGATTGAATATGATAGATTTAAGAATAATACCAATAGTTTGGAAGATGGTAATAGTGGGAATAGCGGTCTAACTGAGCTACCTCAAACAGAAATCAAGATAGGAAGATCTATATTAAAACTGATGGATGAGACTAATAAGTATACGAATGGGCGGTATTCTTCTGAGTCGGAAAATGATTTTGTATATATTGGAACTCACTTTACAAACTTTAATGATAAGCAGATAAAGGGGGCATGGAATGCACTTCATATTTCAGTTGAATCAGATGAATGTAAGGGACAGGAGGGGAATCTTTTTTCTATAATAGACAATTATAAAGCACATAGTGATTCAAATAAACCCTTGGCGGATGTTGAATTTAGGGAATTCCTTGATTTAGTGAACACTGTTTGGAATCTAAATCCTGATGGGAAAAAGTGTAATAAAACAGCTTTACCGAATAGGCGAAAAATTATTACTGCCGGTTTAGTCGAAAATATGCTGAGATTAGATTATCAAAATATTAGCTATGATTTTTTTGATAAAAAATCTTTTGATGCATTGGCTAATTCAAATCTTGCATTAAATAATAATAATATTTCCTCTTT
>JAZLGX010000028.1:0-30591 GCA_045616545.1 Treponema sp.
TCAATTGTGTAAGATACCCTTTTTCTATCAAGCTACTTACAGTTTCTTCCTGGATCATAGAATCAAAACAGCCAAATTTATGGATGGCATCATCCCCTTTAAGTAAAGCTTTACCATCCATTCTTTCTGGAGTTGCAGTTAGACCAATTACTCTTTTGGGCTTTATTACATTGATTAGAGAATGAGTTTGCTCAAGACCAATATGAACTTCATCAAAAATTAAGATAACATCCTTTGGTATCTTTTTAACTTGAGTTCTTAAACTGTCTTTAGATGCAACAATTATTTTCTTTCCAGTAATGCTTGTTTTATTAGACCAGATTACATCACAGTCACCGAATTCACTTGCAGCTTGTTTTATAAGTTCGAGTCTTGGAACTATAAAAACAACTGTATCGCCAAGTTCATTCAGGGCATCAATAAGTGCTGATGCTATTACTGTTTTCCCAGCCCCTGTCGGCAGACAAACGATAAGGTCTTTTTCTGAAAACACTGCTTTATCAACACAAGATTTCTGGTAATCTCTCAGTTCTTTCATAATTCATCCTTCTTCATTTAATTAGCGCCAGATGGCGCTAATAAGTTCTACTCCCAATTACACTGTTCAATTAAAATAAAACTTTAATCTTATTTTAATTTTATCTCTTAATCTCAATGCTTTATATGCTGGGCATTTTACAGAAGCACAAACAATATAAGAATCAACTTGTCTGCAAAAATTCACAGTATGATTAAAATCCTTTGTGTAAAACCAAAAGCACTTTTTACAAATCATTTATCTTTTCCTTTAAGCGCCAAATGGCGCTAATAAGTTCTATTTTCTATTACACTTATTGCGTAAAAAAAATTTAAACTTCACCCTTCATTTTCGATTTGTTCAGGTGGAACTAATTCATCGATTATGTAACGACTTAAGGTTTTACCCTTGTCTTTTGCTTGCCCCTTTAAAACATCAAGTTCCTGTTCCGTTCCACAAATTGAAACAGTCTTATATGCCTTTCCAGTTTTTTTTCTACCAGAGTTAGCTCTTGCTCCGCCCCAGCCTGTATTAGTTGTATCCATGTATTCAATATACAAAAAATTAACAACAAAATCAAGTTGAAAAAATCAACAGTAAAACCAAATAAATATCAACAGTCTACCAAGTAGACCAAAGGTTGTCAAAAGGTAGACCCAAAATAAATAAAGGTCAACTAGAAAAACCAGCTGGCAACAGGAAAAACAACAACAAGGTCAACCATCCTTTATCTTGCCTATCGGTTATACACTATAGTTTCATCATAGTATATAGTTTTAATCATTTAAAGAGTGTTTCAACATAGAATGAAAAGATGTATCTCACAAAATCCAGGTGATTTATTTTTGAAGCAGTTCCTCATTTAAAAATTAAGTTATCATAATTTTATTTTCTTTCAGAAAATAATGAGAGTAGCTAACAAAAATTCTTTTAGCGCCAAATGGCGCTAAAAAGTAATTATTAATGTCGATTTATTTTCCCTTCGGGAATGAAGAGTAGCTATCTATTTTTTTTCAATTAGCGCCATTTGGCGCTCAATTAGAATTATCAGAAAAAAATAAGTTTAGAATCCAGATGTTTATTTTCAAAATTAATAATGGAGGAGGATGTTAAAAACCGTATCCAAAAATAAGGAGATATTGACAGGACACGCCTTTATGGTTTATCTTGGAGCTACCACACGAAAGGATTTATAATTGCTTATTTTGACAGAAAAGCCATCTGTCGCACAATCTTTTGCTGTGGCTTTATCCATTCCTTACGACAACGAATCTGGTTGTTATTCATCCGATGCAATAGAAATCACAAACTGCGTAGGACATCTCTACGAACTGGCAAAACCAGAAGATTATGATGAATCACTTAAAATCTGGTCATTTGAGAATCTTCCTATTATTCCAGAAACATATCTTTATAATCAGAAAGATGAAGCTGTAAAGCAAAGTAAAAAAGTATCTTACCTTCTAAAAAAGCATAGAAATGATAAAATTGTTATTGCAACTGATGCTGACCGTGAAGGTGAAGTAATTGCACGAATTGTATTTGAACAGGCTGGATTATCAAATACATCTAACTGTTATAGATTCTGGGTATCAGAAGCTCTTACACCAGATGTAATCAAAAAAGGAATGGATAATCTTAAACCCTGGTCTGAATACAATGAACTTGCCAAAAAAGGATTCGCAAGACAACATGCAGACTGGCTTGTAGGGATGAATATTACTCCTTACGAAACTCTTCTGGCAGGACATAAGATTACACTTCCTGTCGGTAGAGTTCAGACAGCAATCCTTGCTGCAATTGCTCAAAGAAATAATGAAATTAAAAACTTCGTGCCAACTCCTTATTATCAGTGCCAGGCAAATCTCAAGGATAATAATGGTAATTTGCTTTCAGCATATCTTTATAATCCTGCTAACAAAAAACTCTTCTTTACAGAATTAAACTCTTATATTAATCAGGCTCATAATTATAGTAATACAAATAAAAATATACGCATAGAAATTGAAAAAAAAGAAAAAACGCTTTCACCTCCAAAACTCTTGTCTTTAACCGAACTCCAGAAAATTGCCGCACAGAAGTATGATTATTCATCCAGTAAAACACTCGAACTTGCACAGGCTCTATACGAAAAACATAAATGTCTTTCGTATCCTCGAACACCTTCTTCTGTTCTTGGAGATGATGATGTAAGTCTTTTCCATGAAAAATATGACCTTTTGAAATCAAGATATTCTATATCAAAATATTGCAATCCCGAACTCATATCAGTTTCAAACAGACATATATTCAATTCAAAGAAGCTTGATTCCCATCATGCTCTTATTCCTCTTGATTTTGTTCCAGATGGAGCTACTCAGGCAGAAAAAAATATTTACAACATTGTCCTCGAACACTTTTTTATGTCATGTATGGATTCATGTATTTATGAAGAAAAAAAGATGAATATATATAACGATGAATATCTTTACAAAGCAACAGCTAAAACTATTGTAAAAGCAGGTTGGAAAGAAGCTGAAAAAGAATTAGCGCCAAGTGGCGCTAAAAAGGAAAATGAGGAGGAGGATGTAATTACATTTGATGAAAATAATT
This sequence comes from Treponema sp., assembly GCA_045616545.1. Lineage (GTDB taxonomy): Bacteria > Spirochaetota > Spirochaetia > Treponematales > Treponemataceae > Treponema_D. Next base: position 3,110 of record JAZLGX010000028.1, read on the forward strand.
GTTTTTTGAAAAATACCGAAATCCTGAAAAAAATGACAAAACCAAAAAAAGAATTTACGGAAACTTCACTTTTGGCATTTATGGAAAATCCGACAAATGAAGAATCAGATGAGAAGTTGATTGGGCTTGGAACTCCTGCAACACGAGGAGCAATACTCTCTAAACTTGAAGAATATCAGTATGTCATAAAGCAAACTAAAAAATATTATGCAACAGATAAAGCATATTATCTTTTGAAATTACTTTTCAAAAATAATTTGACTTCCAAAATAGCAAGTATATCACAGACCACAGAATGGGAAAAACAACTGGAAACAGATCCAGAAGCCTTTGAAAGATACATCATAAGTTTTATTAGGGAATGTGTAAAAACTCATCCAGAAGTTGAGGTTTATGAACGACCAGGACTAACACAATGTCCTCTCTGTGGTAGGAAAGTTTTTGAAGGACAGAAATCATATTTCTGTACAAATATAAATAAAGAACCAAAGTGTAACTTTGTAATCTTTAAAAATTCTTTTGGGACAAATATTACACAAAATGACCTTGTTCTTCTTGTTTCTGGGAAACCAACCTCCACAAAGACACTGAAAAGTAAAAATGGAAATGCATATAAGGCAAAGCTTAAATTAAACCTGCAAACCATGAAACTTGAACAAGAATTTGTAAATAAGCATAAAAATAAATAAGCGCCATTTGGCGCTCATTAAGGATATGAATATGAATGATATTGAACCTATTGTATTAGCTCATGATTATTGGATTGGTGTATCAAAGGAAAATAAAAATAAAGATGTATGTTCAAAAAAAGAGAATGTAAACAATGTTACTGCATTAATTATTTCGGCTTTAAATCAGTATTTTCCAGAATTGAAATATTCGCCAGAAACAAAATTTATTGGATTTCAAAATGAACTTTCAAAAATTCTTACTAAGATTTTATCAGAGAAAAATAAATAAGCGCCATTCGGCGCTAAAAAGGGAAAGGTAAAAAGAAATGGAAAATTATGAATTAAATATAGAAGCCTTAAAAATAGATAATCCAATCATTCGTATTGGTCTTCATGAACTTAATAGGAGATTCCAAAAATCAGAAACAGAATTGTCTTTAAATGAATACAAAAAGATTAGTAAAGAAAACATTCACTATTTTAAAAGAGTTAAATGGTTTGATTTTAAAGTTTGCTACCGTGTTGATGAACATAAAAATGAACTTGGAATCACAAAAAAAAGTGATGAGTATAAAGTTATTCAAAAACTTATGGATGAAGCAATGTCAGCAAAGTGGACAACTCTTGAAGAAACGAAAAATGGAAAAATAAAACATATTTTTTCATACCTTGTAGATGGAGAATATTTATATGGAAATGATAGGCTTCATGGCATTGAACTTACTTTTAATCCTAACTTTATTTTTAATATTATTAAAACCACTGAATTAGAGTCATATGAAGCTTATATAAACGAAAATATTCAAAATTTAAAACAGATGTTATATGAAGAATATAATACCATGGAAGACAATTATTGGACTTATCAAAGCTTTGGATTTGAGGATTCAGATTTCCTTGATTTTCTAGTAAGTCTAAAATTTTTGAAGACCAGTACTTGGATGAAATCACAAAAACGGTTGTTTGTTGTGGTGAAATGAATCTTGCAAAACTTCATCTTATGAATGTGATGTATGCAGCTTATGAACAAGGAAAAAAAATAAAATAGGATTAAATATGAGTTATTGCAGATATTGTGGAACTGAAATCAACTATACAAGAACAGCTAACAACAAATGGATGCCTTATGATGTAACTGGACAACCTCATTTTTGCCAGGAAGATAAAAATAATTCTGTTGAATCTGGACTTAAAGTTTGTCCTGAATGTGGGAAACCTATTTTTAAGGTGAAAAGAAAAATTATGGATTACTCAACACTTGAAGAACATAAATGTAAGAGAGGAGATATTACACGGTATCAGAAATACCTTAATAAACAAAAAAAATGAAGAAGAACCTTATCAGATACAAACTAATGTATGTAGGAGAAGAAATATCTTATTTATTAAGCATATTTCAAACAAGAGAAGAAGCTGAATCTTGGAAACAATTTTTAGCTTATAATACACAGGAATATAAGGAAAAAGAAATGGAGGTCATAAAAGATAATGACAACAGCAACTAAAATATTTTGGATTGTATTCACAATTTTATTTTTATTAATAAATATTGCTGCAAGCTTTATTAAAACAAAACATCTTATTCGAATAAGGTCTGCAAAAAAAATATATAAAAATATTAACGGTATAAAAAATGATAATGGAGGATGGTTGTTTTCTTATCTGAGAAAAATTGATCCATTTGTATTTGAGGAATTAATTCTATTAGCATTTAAAAAACATGGATTTCGAATAAAAAGAAATAAACGTTATACTCATGATGGTGGAGTAGATGGAAGAATCAAAAAGGCTGGAAAAAAATATTTAATTCAGGCAAAAAGATATTCTGATTATATAAATCCTCAGCATGTACAAGAGTTCATTAAAACTTGTCGCTATCATAAGTGTTGTGGTTATTTTATACATACAGGGAAAACAGGTGATGAAACCAAAGAAATCTTGAAGAAAAATCCACAAATAAAATTGATTAGTGGGGAAAAACTTTATGAGTTTTTTATTTATGAACATAACAAATCTAATGACCTGTTTTTTTAAGGAATTATATGATAGACCAGAACCGCCAAGAAAAAATAAAAAAGATGTATCTCGCAAATAAATCTGTAAAAATTATTTCGGAACAACTAGAACTTAGCTATTCTAAAGTTTTTAATTTTATAAAGTCTTCAAAACTTGATGAAATAAGAATTGAGTTTCTTAAATCTCGAATTATTGAAATGTGTATGAAAGAATATACTCGACATGAAATAAGCGAAGAATTGAATCTTTCTTTGAATCAGTTAAATTCTATAATTAAACGTTATGAAATAGAGCATAATTTTCGGGGGGTCGAACAAAAACGGTTAGAGGATAAAATCCTAAAAGAGTATCAATTAAATACTTTATCTATCAAGGAAATGTGCTATAAGTTTAAGGTTTCCGATGCAAAAGTTAGGCGAATTTACAACAAATATAATCTCAAAAAAGTCAGGCAAAATCAAAAGAAAAGTTTTCTTGTTTTAACTGATGAAATGTATCAACAATTAATTCAAGATTTAAGAATGACTGATGAAAGTTATTCATCATTATCAAAAAAGTATGGAATTTCAAGGCAAAGAATAGGACAGATAAAAAAGAAAAATGAAATTATAAGAATTAAAGACAAAGTTTAAAAACAGTAAAACTGGTTGTAAAAATCTTAAAAGTGAGTTAATTACTTAAGTAAGGACAAGAAAATGAAAACTATACTCACAGAATCGCAACAGATGCGGAAGAAATTAATTCTATCATGCATCAATAATGAAAAAACAACCAGACAAGCTGCAATTGAAGCTGGCTTAACCATAAGAACTATTCAAAAAAATGTACAAAGGTATAAGGAAAGGGGAGATTCGAGCTTTATTCATGGAAATATTGGAAAAAAGCACAACTCTCCTGAAAAACTTATTTTAAGAAAACGTATTATAGATATTTTTCAAAATACGAAAATAGATGGTGTTAATCCATTTGAAGATATTACATATTCATATTTTACCATAATTCTCAAAGATGAATACAAAATTAATGTTAGTCGAACATGGGTAAAGGAGATACTTAACTCTGTTGGATATAAAACACCTATCAAACATCGTGTCAAAATAAATAAAAATATCCATTTATTCCGAGAACGAAAAGAGCATACAGGAGAACTTGTTCAGGCAGATGGAACTCCTTACGACTGGTTTAAAACTGGAACAAATTACTGTATACAGGGCTTCGTTGACGATGCCACAGGTTATCCAGTCGGATTATATATGACTAAAAATGAATGTCTTCTTGGTTATACTGAAGCATTTCGTAATATGGCTTGTCAAAATGGAATTCCTCAGCAGCTTTATCCAGATAAAGCAGGAATATTCTTTGTTAATAAAAAAACTAAAGATGAAGAGAAGCATCTTACGCAATTTGGAATTATGATGGAAAATCTTAGAGTTGATATGTTCCCTGCTCATTCACCACAGGCAAAAGGAAGAATCGAAAGATTCTGGCAAACAATTCAACATAGACTTCCAAATTTATTTAGATTAAAAGGTATTAACACTGTTGAAGCTGCAAATAAATTTTTAAGAGATGAGTTCCCCAAAATATATCAGAACTGGTTTCCAGTAAAACCAAAATCTGAAGAATCTTATTTTGTTAAGAGTGATAAAAATATAATAAATCAGATTCTCAAAGCTACGTTCCCAGGATGTGTTGACCGTTCTGGAGTATTTCTTCTTAAGGGCTATAGATTTTTCTGTCCAGAACTTGCAGGAAAAAAGATTCTTATTAACCTTAATGAAAAAGAAGGACTTTGGGTTACAGAAGTTAATAAAACAAAAAGACATTCAGTGAAACTTCTTGAAACAGATACTTCAGGTCTTATGCCAGAAGTAATGAAGGATTTAATTGAAAGAACATTTTTAAAAAATGCAAAACCAAAATTCCGAGAGGTTTATATTGACATCGATGATGTAGTTCTTTCACAAATAAAACCAAAAAAAATATCTGCATAAAAGATATTATGTTTTTTTCTCTAAAAACCCCTCGAATTCGAGGGGTAAAGGTGTTTTAAAAAAACACACAAAAAAATGATAAAAACTATAATTTAGTATATAATTTTAACCGAAAATTAAGAAAGTAAAAAAAATATTGCTTAAAATTCTGCTTAAAAATATTTTTCGTAAAATATTTAAAAAAATTATTAACGAAAAATTAAAAAGTTATTGACAGTAGGTACTATTAAACTATTGCTTTAAGTAAATAGCTCACAAGGTCATGGGGTCAAAGCTCAGCTAGTTATAGGTACAAAGTTCACGAGGTTTAGGGGATATAGTTCATGAACTTTATGGTATAAACCTCGTGAGCTATGACTACAAACCTCATGAGCTAGCAGTACGAACCTCGTGAGGTTTTACCCATAAAGTACGTGAACTCTGGATCAAAAGCTCAGTAACTTTAACATAAAAGCTCGTGAACTTTTGCGATTACATTTCTTCACCTAAGCTTTCGTCAAAGGAGCCTTCTTCGTCACCTTCATCAAATTCGTAGAAAAAGCTTACATAGAAAGTCGTACAATCAGGAACGTGTACAGCCCACTCTACCATGATATTGCAGATCTTGAGACCTTCCTGAATTGGCAGGAGGTTATCTCTCATACCGCGCATGATTTCCTTGGCACAGCTGTCTATAGGCTCACCCTTGGTCCAGTCTGAGTCTGCAAGAGTTGCAAGATGCAGGAATACATGGGTAGCTTCAAGTGGAGAAGAATTACTTATATCACTTTTACGAAGCTGGAACCTTATCTTAAGATCCCACTCATCCTTCTTAATCTTTTCAATAGGATATCCATGGTGAATATTTATATCAGTATAGTCCAAATCATCATTAAAGAATTTGGCAAGAACTACACCAGCCTTATAGGAAGGAGTAACATTTTCCTTCTCGCTAGTAATAAAGTTTTCTGAATCAATAAGGCAGCGTTCGTATTTTTCTTTTAAGGTCATAGATTCCTCCCATTATTTTTGGCCAAGAGGCCCACCTATTACCTATAATTTTAATGCGAAAAATCAATAAAACAAGTCTGCTGCCTTAAAATCAAAGACAAAACTCAGGTGACTATACCATATCTCCAGGTAGTGATGCCACCAAACTCATAGATATTCTTATATCCCATATCATAAAGTTTCTGGGCAGCCAGCTTGCTCCTTCTGCCTGTACGACAGTAAACAAGTATTACAGTATTCTTGTCCTTGATTTCTTCGATCACATCAGAAGTAATATCTTCAACAGGATAACATATGGCCCCTTCGATATGGCCACTCTTGTACTCATCATGAGTCCTGACATCAAGGATAACGACATTATCCTGATTATCCATCATCTTTTTGGCTTCTGCCTGTGTAATCTGCTTAAACGACATATGAGCAATTCCTATCGCAAATGCTGCACTCTGTAACATTAGTACAATCATCATCAAACTGATTTTTACTATTCTTCCACATTTCATACCTATAATATAGACTGCTTTTATATTTTATGCAATATAATTATTTTACATATAATACAAAAAAAGAGCAGGCTCTATAGCCTGCTCCCTATGTAAATAATGAAATATTAAACTATCTAGACAGTAAACAAGTCTATCTGTGAACCAATCTTGTTTATGCTGTTTTCCACCTGTGCTGAAATCTTATCCAGAGTAGCACTGGATACACTGATTTTCTTTTCTGATTCAGTCATTTCATTCATACTGCTCTGAATATCAGAAGTAATGTTTTCCAGCTTACGGATTTCTGCCTGGATGATTTCCTTCTTGGCAGCCATATTTTTGGATGCAGAATTAACATCCGAAGTACTGTCACTCATAGACTTAAGAGCCTGACTTATCTGCTGACTTCCTGCAGTCTGTTCTTCCATGGCTGACTTAATCTGCACTACAAGCTCATCTGTCTCCTGAAGCTTGGATGATACTGCTTCAAATGATTCCTGAGACTCCCTTGAAGCGCTTACAACTTCAGAGATGGAATCCTTGATCTTAGTCAGCTGATCACCGATAGTCTTGGACTGCTGGCTTGAAGTCTCAGAAAGTTTACGGATTTCGTCAGCTACGACACTAAATCCCTTACCGGCTTCTCCAGCATGAGCTGCTTCAATGGCAGCATTCATGGCAAGAAGGTTTGTCTGTTCTGCAATAGAAGAGATAGCCAGGTTTGCTTCCTGAAGCATCTCTGACTGTACTTCAATCTGCTTGATCTTTTCATTGACATCCTGTTGCTTAACAAAACCAGTATTTGTATTGGCAGAAAGTCCCTTGAATGATTCTGCAAGCAACTCAACAGAGTGATTTACGGAAGTAATGTTACCAATCATCTCCTGTACAGCCGACGCAGCTTCTGTTACTTCGGTAGACTGCTGCTGAATCATTGTATCAAGAGTATTTATATTGGTAGAAATATCATCTACAGCGCGAGTTGTCTCTCCTACACTGTTGCCGGAATTCACAATCTGTGTAGAGACATTATCGATGTTAGCAGAAATCTGCTTAAAGGAAGATGCTGTATCTTCAATGGAAGAAGCAAGATTTGTACCGGCATCAGTAAGTTCCAGCTTGGTAGTCTTGATTTCCGAAACAATATTCTGCAGCTTATCACAGAAAGCATCAAAGTTGATTACAAGGAATCCAATCTCATCTCTTATATAAAGGGCACACCGCTTTGTAAGGTCTGCGTCTCCGCTAGCCATCTCTTCAAGAAGGTTACTTACTTTCTTGATGCGCCACATAAGCCAGCTTACAAAACTACCGGCAAAGATAAACAGAAGTACACATATTACAACACATACCGGAGCTACAAACATTATGGTGCTTTGCTTAGCCTGCGAAAGACTGGCAAGACTCTTAGCAACAAATATCATACCAGCTACGGATCCATCATCACACACTATAGGCTTATAGCAGCCCATATAAGAGTTACCTTCAATACTGACTTCTCCGGAATAGGATTTTCCTTTCTTGAGGACTGTATTTACGATATCAGCATCTTCAAGCTTTGTCCCTACATGAGTCTTGCCGCTTGAATCCTTGATTGTTGTATAAGCCCTGACATCATTACTGAAGATCATAGTTTCTACAGCATAGCTATCTTTTCCTTCCTGACCAATAAAGTCATTTGTAATGGTATAGCCTAGAACTACAGTACCGACAAGTTTTCCTTCATACTTTAGAGGAGCTGCGCTTACAGCAGCAAGTAAGTGGCTGTCTATCGGTTCATAAAACCAGGCAAGCTCTCCCTTAAGGGCACTTTTGACAGCCTTGCTTCCAGTGATGTCTCCGCCAAGATCATGAGCCTTGATAATCTTTCCCTGCGCATCAGTTATGGCATAAAAATCCAGATCCAAATGAGCGACAAGATCATCTACGATACTGCCAAACTTGCCGTCGTTGTTGTATAGAGACTGGGATAGAGAATCCTTGGCAGCAAACAGATATGTATACTGTACAAGCTGAACTCTCCATTCATCTATAACCCTCAACATGCCTGTCGCGTTGACATCAATAAGATGAGTCTCTTTCTCCATCTGCTTCTTGCTATAGATATTGATTGACAAAACTGCAGTGACAATACAGCTAAGTAAAACAGCACCAATAATAATACCCATAAGTTTGGTTCTGATGGTCATGTCTTTTTTGTAGTTAGTCTCAAATCTATCCAGCTCTTTTTTAGCCATTAATAAACTCCTGGTTATTATTCTATATATCCCACAATGGGCCGTTTACCCAAATTATAATTCAGATTTTGGATTTTTAAACTCAACATCAAAAGAAATAAACGTTTTTTTCTCTAAACCTTAAACTTATCTACTTGATCCCCAATCTTCATTATTGAAGATGCCATCTGATCTGATATCTCACTTAAGGCAGTTCCTGTCTCGCTTATCTTTGTAGCCCCACTATTCATGAGAGTCATCTGATCCTTCATGGCAAAAGTGGAATCCTGCAGCTTCTTTATCTCGTTGATTATGGCTTTGTTGCCTTCAGCCATCTCAAAGGAAGCTATCTTGACTTCGTTGGAACTGTCATTCATTGCACTAAGAGCCTGAGATATCTGTCTTGACCCCTCCTGCTGTTCCAGCATGGCACTTGTAATCTCATTTACAATATGATTTGTAGAGTCAATTCCACCAGAAACTTCCATAAAGGAACTGCTGGCAGCTTCAGAGGCTTGTACAATAGCCTGAATATTATTGGTAATCTTGGTAAGCTGCTGTCCGATAGACTGGGACTGGGCTGTAGAGTCTTCCGAAAGCTTACGGATTTCGTCAGCTACGACACTAAATCCCTTACCGGACTCTCCCGCATGGGCTGCCTCTATTGCAGCATTCATGGCAAGAAGATTAGTCTGCTCGGCAATACTCTGGATAACGGCATTAGCTTCCTGTAGAGTTTCGCTGTCCATGGAGATCTCGCCTATCTTCTGATTTACATCGTTCTGCTTTTGAACTCCGGCTCTGCTCTGGTCTTCCAGCCTCTTGAATTCCTGAGCCATCTTCTGGACAGAAATGTTGACGCTGTCAATGTTACCTATCATTTCTTCTACAGCAACACTTGCCTGTGACACAGCATTAGACTGGCCCTCAATCATCCTGTTGAGGGATTCTATGTTGGAGGCTATCTCATTGACAGCACCTGCTGTCTCATGCACAGAGTTAGACTGAGTATCAATGGAGCCATTCATCTCATGAATATTTGACAGAATCTGGCTGATACAATCAGATGTATCACTTGTACTGTCTTTAAGGAGACTTCCTGTATCAATAAGCTCATCCTTGGAGACTTTCATCGTTGCAACTATGGTCTGAAGTTTCTCGGCAAAACTATTGTAGCTATCTACGACACGGCCGACTTCATTGTTTACATTAATGTTTATTCTCTTTGTAAGGTCAGCATCTCCTGTTGCGATATCCTTTATAGTTGTCTCTACAATCATAAGAGGCTTAAAGGCATGTCCCATGATAATGCTCATAAGGGTAATCAAAGAAACTCCTACAAGGAATCCTCCTAAGACAAGAATGTTTCTTACAAGATTTGCAGCATGGAATACACTCTTTTTGTTCATGATCATGACGACTTTAAGATTGGTACCATTGATAGGCCTTGCAAAACATAGATGATTAACTCCCTTGGAGTCAGCAAGTTCTCCATAATAATAATCCGGAGAAGTCATGGCAGTAACAAAACTTTCGTAAGAGACAGTATCATTTTCCTTGAGATAGTCCAGCTCCTCCTGCAGTTCTTCGTTGCTACCAAAGGTTGACCCCACAAGCTGCCCATCCGTGGCACACATGATGGAATAGCCTGGAACTCCCAGCTGGATTTTGTTCAAAAAGCTTGATATCTGGTCCAGTTCTACTACAGCATAAAAAAGGCCTATGAACTGGTTTGTATTTCTGTCCTTGACAGCACGGGTAACATGTACGATGAGACGACCGGAAGTTCTTGCGATTGTAGAATTATCTATGTATCTGTCAGCTCCGGCAGCAAGAGCCTGATAGTAATCCCTAGGACTGATGTTGCTTCCACCTCCCAGGTCATTACAGCTGTTACCGTCTTTGTCCGCATATCCAACATAGCTTATTGTCTCAGGTCTCAGGTCAATCCTGCTTAATAGCCACTCCTTGACAGCCGGAGTACTACCAGTCTGAGCTATATCAGATTTTACATACTGATCCATATAAGCAAAATAAGATTCAATGTCATTTTCGATGGCATTGCTGACCATAAATGAATATTCGTCGTATTTCTTACGGGCACTTTCCTCCATTTCTTTCCTGAGAATATGCGTACCAGTAAGAGTCTCGATTGTATTTAAAGTCATCATCAATATTGCGATTGCAATAATGACCAAAAGATAAAGTTTACCTTTCTTTTGCTTTTGTTCCATTTTATAAAACACCTCTACCTTTATATAGATAACACGGTTTATTATAAAATCAACAAAAGCTGATTAGTTTTAGGACATCTCTAAAAATTACTTTCTAGAGATGTTTCTGAGCTTTCAAAATTACATCTAGAAAACACACTTTTTAGATATTCCCTTTATTCTACGGATATATATGTATTGTATGTAGACTGTTCATAGCGGGAAGGTCCCGGCTTTGTTACAATCATTACTTTATACTGACCTGACGGGACAGAAGAATCAACTACAGCCTGCACAATCCTGTTACCAAGACGAGTATACATAGAAAGGCGAATCATATCCTGTCCCTCTCTCTTAAGGAATATTCCCTGCTTTTCGTCATTTATATCAAGGCTAAGATAGTGGCCTTTAAGCTGGATAACAGACCCTCTAGGAAATACCAAGTCATTTTTAATTACATTACCTGCCTCTATCTTATAAAGCCCTTCGATTCCCGGAACAATGATGTTCCCTCTGGCAAGTATCGTATAATCCTGGCAGTCTTCCATTGCCTGGGCCATTTCCTTGTCTATGTCAAAACAGGCAGTAAACTTGTGATTGCCTTTTCCCGGTAGAAAACCGTCATTAAGGTTTTCGGTTGTACCGGTTGCCTTGAGATAAAAATCTCCTATAGGAAGATGGACCTTGAACCCCTTGGACACATAATGTATGAGTTCACTTTTGGTAAGTTCAAGACAGGCAAACATATCAGCTGGAGTTACAGTAGACTTGTTGGCCTTACGGATAAATTCTTCCGTTGAGATCACCTCCGAACATCGGCTTCTGAAACAGTAAGGATGTTTACTACTTTTTAGCTTGTTAACGTTATTGTAGATGTAAATCATAAGCTTTTCTCCTGGTAATGACTTGTAAAAATCAGATAAACTTCAAGCTTTACTCTAATGAATAAATATTAATTAATCAAGTTAATAAACATTTGTTTACTTAGTGAATAAACATTTATTCATAAAGTTAACAAATATTTATTTACTTTGTAAATTAAGTTAATTTACTATCTTAATATATATTTATTCATACACCAAAATGTACTCGAAAATATAGATTTTAGTTATCATTACGTGTAATAATAACTAAAACTCATCGCTGACTCTAAGCTTTATGAGAATTTCATGGGAGATAAAATGACAAAGATTCAGTCAATATTGTTCAGTCATCAGGACAAGGAATACGGAGACTTTATTGCAAAACTAGTTCCTACCTTGCCACGGGAAAAGTTTATCGGAGTAAGATCTCCTGAATACAAAAAGATACTGCAGGAATTAAAGGACATTGATCCGGAAGAAATAGATAATTTCACTAAATCACTACCGCACAAATACCATGAGGAAAACGCACTGCACATAATCCTTATCTCCAAATGCAAAGATTATGACCAGTGCATCCATATGCTGGAAGATTTTCTGCCATATATAGACAACTGGGCCATAAGCGACAGTCTCGACTCAAAGACCTTCCCAAAGAATAAGGACAAGCTTATAAAAAAAGTCCGGGAGTGGATTACAAGCGATGAGCCTTATACAAAACGGGTAGCCATGATTATCCTCAAAAAACATTTTCTGGATGAAGATTTTAAGGAAGAATATCTTGAGCTTGCAGCCGCCATTAGGAGTGACGAGTACTATGTCAATATGATGACTGCATGGCTCTTTGCCGATGCATTGATAAAGCAGTGGGATACGGCAATAAGATTCTTACAGGAACACAAGCTTGATAAGTGCACCCACAACAAGACAATCCAAAAAGCCCGCGAAAGCTACCGTGTAACATCACAGCAGAAAGAATATCTCAAGCAGCTTCGACAGTAGCTATTTGTCTTTTGCGTGATATATTCCATCTGTGTTTACAATAGGATCATCTCCCCTATAATGTCTTACATAAGCTCTGGCAGCTGCATCCGTATCCATGATTGATTCAAAAAGATCCAGGGCTTTTTCAGTTTCCAGCTGATAAAAAAGATCCAGAGCTTCTTCGTATACAGAATATTTATCTATATTCTGCTGATACACAGACTGGGAAACTGGCTCATAGACTCTGACAGCGTTTTTCTTTCCTACAACTGTAACTGTAGCTACTTCCCTAAAGTGCAGAGTTGTTCCTTCACTGACAGCTTTGTCCTTGATATCCTTGCTTACCAAGGTGTAAGTCCCAAACTGCTTGTTGATTCCTTCAAGGCGGCTTGCAAGGTTTACGCTGTCTCCATACATTGTATAGTCAAACTTCTTGGAGGAGCCCATGTTACCAACGACAGCATCGCCGGAATTAAGACCTATGCGAGTCCACAAAGGACGTCCGCACATAATGGTAAACTCATCTGCAAGTTCAGCAAGTCGTTCCTGACACTGTACTGCTGTCTCCACAGCAAGCTTTTCGTGATCTGCAGTATCATTAGGTGCATTCCAAAAAGCAATGATGGCATCTCCCTCGTATTTATCGATGGTACCTCCAGATTTCAGTATTATGTCAGTCATCTCCGTAAGATATCTGTTAAGAAGGTTTGTCAGTTCTTCTGCAGTCATTCCTTCAGATATTGTGGAGAACTTCTCGATATCCGAAAAAAATATAGAGATGTTGCGCTTTTCTCCACCAAGCTTGAGTTTTTCAGGATGCTCGAGAAGACTGTTTATTACGTCCCGACTGAGGTACTGGCTGAATGCTGTCTTGATAAAACGCTTCTGCTTGCCTTCAATGGAATACATCACCAATATACTTGAAAAAAATGAAGTGACAAATCCTGATAGCGGATAAAAGTATTCAGCCTTACAGTTAAACTTATCCAGCATACAATAGTAGAATAGATTGATTCCTCCGGTCACTGCAATGAATACCCCAAATACAAAAAATACATTGGACCTGTGATAACGTCGGTTTATCATGGATATAGAAAAAGCTCCAAGCAAAGTAAAGACAAGAGCTTCGATGATTGAGAATATTCTGCTTACAGGTCGGACAAAACTGTCGGTAAGGTAGTTATCCAGTGCTGTCATATGGACAAAAGCTCCCGGATAGTTCTTGGAGACAGGAGTAGGACAGATATCAAATAAGCCCGGAGCATAAAGCATTACAAATACATAACTATCACTGAAGGTTTCTGGATGAAGGTAGAGAGAGCTGGTTTTATCATCTATGCTTGAGTCAAGGCTTTGTTTCCACCTGGAAGCATTGTCAAGTATATCCCAGGCACTGTAGTGGGCATAAGGTACTCCGGAACCTTGGCTGTTTTCTTTGAATTTAAGATACGCACTGTCACTATCTGCAAAGGGAATATCCTGTCCTATGGTATCAAGGAGGCTGTCCTTGTCAGATCCTTCCAGTAACAAAGGAGCAAAGGCAAGACTCGGAGTTATTGTTCCATCAGAATTCTCATAGAATATACGCGCCTTACGGATTATCCCGTCAGCATCACTCTTACTTGTAATGTTTCCGCATATGGCGGAAGTCTCTCTTACAGGGGACACTGGATAAAGATACTTACCTTTATTGAAGTGTACAACCTGAACTACGTTGCCAGCTTTTTCCTGGGCAAGAGCAAGAGCCATATCATCGTCCTGACCATACAGAGACGGCTCTGTAAACAATATATCAAATACTATGGCCTTGGGATTCCCGGAGCTTATATAGTCTATCATTGAAGCATAAGCTTCCCGTGGCCACGGCCAGGACCAGCCTCTTTCCAACAACATTCTATCGAGGCTTTCCTGGTCTATAGGTACATAAACTATATCATCACAGAAAGATGTATCAACTGCACTCTTCCTGGCGGCTACGTCATAAACCTTGCATTCAGGATAATCAAATATGCCAAGGACTTCCAGTACTGTTACAAAGGCAAAGCATACCATTGCAACTACTGCAGGAATCATAAAGTTATGCTCTGATTTGGAACGCTTGAGGTTCATCTGCCCACAGTCCCTATTCTCTGTTCAAATCGATCCTGTCGGAATCTTCTGTTATCTTCTGCCTTCCTGTATTTACGGAATTCTTTATCAAGCTTTTCCATGCGCTGATAAGGGGTTGGATGAGTCTTAGCCATACCTGTTCCCTGAGTCTCATTCCTGTTCATGGTGATAAGCATATTGTCTATTGCCATAGGATAATATCCTGTCTTGTACAAAAGACTTACAGCATAACGGTCTGCCTGGTATTCACTCTCTTTAGAATATCCCTTATTGAAAAGACTTTCGGTAATGGAATTGATATCTGTCTCAAAAGTCATAACCATGCTTCTGACACTAGGAGAGAAATCCTTTACTATACTGCTTGCTGCATTTATTGAATCTGCAAAAGCCCTGGAACCACGACTTGTCTTTATGGATTTGATACCGTGACCAAGCTGTATGTGAGCTATCTCATGGGCAATCACTGCAGCAAGTTCGTCTTCGCTAGATGTACACTTTATCATTCCCTTTGTAATAAGAATGTGTCCTCCCGGGGTACTGAAGGCATTAATTTCATCTGTATCAAGGACAGCAATGCAATAACCATTATAAATCTCTGGTTTGGAAGAATTAGCTACCAAAGCCACAAGTATACTTTCAAGATAGGATTGCAGTAATACATCATTGTACAGTGGATAACGACTTAATATCACACCGGCAACAGACCGCCCAATATAATATTCGTTTTCAGGAGTAAACTTCTGTGTTGCATAATCCATTGACTGGGCAGCCTTGTTTAAAGCTTCAATTGTCTCAGGACTTAACTGTTTATCATGATTTTCCCAGTCAGAATCAGGGTCCTCTTCATCATAAAAGTCGTACGCATCTCTAAAATCGTTATCAAACCCAAAGTTAGCAAAATCAAAGGATTCGCAACTTGCCAAGAGGACTGTTAAACATAAAGCCGCAAGAATCTTTGCAATACGTTTCATTTCTGTTCTCCAGTACTAAGGTTTCCTTCTATTATAAAGGTAGTTACCTGATTTGTTGTTACCGATGTATTTTCGATTGAATCCACAAGGCTGTAATCTATGACACCATTTTCTTTGTAAAGGTTCTCTACCTCCTCAGTAAAACCTTTTCCGGCAAGTGCAAGTTCCCCTGTCAAAGTAGAATAGCCGGAACTTTCAGAAGGCCGGTGCTTTGTGACAGAATTGGCACTTATCCAGCCTTTACTGCCACTTATCTGTGAGGTTACATAAAACCACTCTTTATCAGCAGATTCTATGATTACAGGATCCCCAAAAGAAAGTTTTTCAGTCTCTTTGGAAAGACTACTCTTTTTGACTCTAAGACTTGCCTGCTGCACGTTTACAAACATGCGCTCCCCTTTCTTTGGTTTGGCAAAGATAGCTGTCGTACATACAAAAAGACAAAGTACTGCCACAGAAATTTTCTTGTTCACTCTTATCATACCTCTACACCCAGTTTTTCCACTCATCAGGACAGTAGCCTACTGTAGCAAAATCTTTACCATTACGTACCACAGGCTGGGCAAGCAATAACGGATTATCAAGAAGCTTCTGCTCTTTGTCGCTGTCATCAAGATATGCAAAGCTGGAATAGTCCTTGTTTTTTTTATCCGCAAGCAAATCAATTGCAGCTTCCCTACTACCTGCTTTGCGGGCAAGAGCATTTATTACACTCCCAAGCTCACCTTTACTCATACCTTTTTCCTTCAGATCAATGACCTGAACAGGTATACGTCTCTCAGAAAAATACCGTTCAGCCTTTTTTACATCAAAATTCTTTGCTGTTCCAAATATCTGTATTGCCATTATTGCTTCTCCTATTCACACCAATAGACATTATTGCCTTTGCGCTCAACTTCTTTTGGATAATCTCCATCAGGATATCCAAGGGCAAGGTGTCCAACACCTTCCCACTCTCCCTCGATGCCAAGACTCTTAAGCCATTGCTGCCACTCTTCTGTCTCAAATTCTTCTTTGGCACGATGAATCCAGCAGGTGCCAAGACCAAGATCATGAGCCTGCAACATCATGTTACCAAGAATCAAGGAGCCGTCATATGTCTTGTTACGCCAGTTTTTATCTGACAATACTATGAGGACTACAGGAGCTCCATAAAACTCTCCCAGTGGATTATTTCGCTGGGCAATCTCTCCGTTTATCTTTGTAAGTTTACTGATGATATCTTTGTTGGTTACTGCAACTATTATGGAAGTCTGGCGATTACGGCCACTGGCAGCCCATCGTCCAGCTTCGATAACTTTCTCGATAAGAGCCTTGGATGGTATCTCTTCCTTGAATTTTCTTACGCTGCGGCGGGCTTTGATAGGAGCAAACACATCCTGCTCCGGGATTACTGCAAAGAATACTAGCTCGTCTTTTTCGCTGTTGTTCTGCAGACTGTGAGTATGTCCTTTGGGACAATAGTGACAGTCTCCTGCAGAAACATATTCCACAGTATCATCAAAGAGTACTCTTCCCTCTCCGTTCAAGATATAGATTATTTCACTTGAAGTATCATGGGTATGAAGTCCGATTGTAGCACCAACTTCCAGTCTTCCATAGAGGATTTTATTTTTGCCATCAAAGAATACTTTTGTCGTTGTATTTTTCAGCCCACCCTTAAAGTTAGGGTTTACAGTTTCTTCCATCTGGGGAAATGCAAGTTTCATTCTTATTCTCCATCTTTTATAAATATTCGCACTAAATTTGTTATAGAGTATATCAAAGATACAAAAAAATCAGTACTCTTATGCATCTTTTATTCTAAATTCATCTGCAGAAATCTCGGACACGTATAAAATCAAAGGAAGATAGAAGTGATGTGACTCCAGAAGGCACAAAGTCAATGAGTATTTTTTACCATATCTTTCGCTTATTACTGAAGCTGAAATATTAGATTTATTTGCCGGACAATAAAAAAGTGCACCCATGCTGTAGCACCATGGAATGCACAAAAAACTTAGTTTTGCTTACAACAATCTTGTCAAAAGGTTTATGGATTTATTACAATCAGACTTTGAATTCGTCTATCTGACTTCCAATCTGACTAATAGACTGATTGACAAGTTTCGAAATCTCATTCAGTTCCTTTCCAGCTTTATTGATAGTATCAGCTCCTTGTGTCATAAGTCCGATACCATCCTTCATCTTAAGGGTTGAACTTTGAAGATTGGCAACTTCATCCAATATGATCTTGCTTTCCTCAGTCATTTCAGTAGATGCAGACTTTACCTCTGCGGTGTTCGCCTTTAGCATCTTAAGAGCATCATAAATCTGTCTGGAGCCTTGAGTCTGTTCCTCCATGGCATTATTTATCATACTGACAAGGGAATCAGTAGACTTCATTTCATCTGCAACTTCAGAGAATACTTTCTGCGAATCGTTAGAAACAGTTACAATGCTATGAATAGAATCCTGGATGGTCTTTAGCTGTTCTCCAATAGTCTTTGACTGAGTAGAAGAAGTTTCACTTAATTTTCGTATTTCGTCAGCTACGACACTGAATCCTTTACCAGCTTCCCCTGCATGAGCTGCTTCAATAGCTGCGTTCATGGCAAGCAAGTTTGTCTGTTCTGCAATAGAAGATATGATCTGATTGGCATCTTGTAGCATTTCTGACTGTTCACGAATCTTTCCAATGCGCTCATTTACATCCTGCTGCTTGATCAATCCCTGATTAGCCTTGCTCTGCAAACTGGAGAATGAGCTGTTGAGCTTGCCAACAGATTCGTTTACAGACTTAATGTTTACAACCATCTGTTCTACAGCAGAACTTGCCTGAGATACTCCGGAAGTCTGGGTATTAATCATATCACTCAGCGACTGAATGTTACTGGAAATCTCATTTACAGCTGTTGTCGTTGAGTCAACACTTTCTGTCTGTACAACAAGACTTTTGCTTATATCCTCAATGCTTACACCTATCGCATCAATAGTACTTGCCGTATTAGATATACTTGCATCCAGTTTCTGCCCTGAAGATACAAGCATCAACTTACTCTGCATTACACTAGATATTATGTCCTGCAGTTTCTGCAAAAATTTATTGAAACTGTCTACGAGTGTAACAATAACAGAAATTGTACCAGCTTCAGTTATGGTGATACGTCTGGTTAAGTCAGCATTTCCGGTAGAAAGGCTGTCTACTGTTGCGTGTACTGATTTCAGAGGCCTCATGATTTTCTGTGCAGACTGGACTACAAAGTAGACTACCAAAAGTATAAGCAATATCGACACGGAATATATTGTCTTACCAAAGAATCTTTGCCAGTTCATTGGATACTCTACGATCATGCCCCACCCTAATTTATTGATTGGATAAATCAGGTATATTGCGTTGGAAGATGAAAATGTATGTATTGTATCAAATTTTAATGCTTTACCAGGAATATTAGGATAAATTTTGTCCATAGTAATGTTTTTTTCGATCAGCGTATGGTCCTTGGCACCTCGTACAAGCGTGTCTGAATCATACATATACATATTGAAGTCACCGCCCATATTTTCATAAGCTTTGTTGATGAAATCAGAAAGAGGAATGTTTGTTCCAGCCATACCTATGGATTTGTTTTTGTCTCTTACAGTTGCATTGAGCCACAGCTGTATCGCATTAAGGTTTGGATTATAGTTGACATTGAAATTGTAATCCTCCTGCTGGTTCATTGTCATATTATACCAATAGTCATTTGGATCTGAAGGATTTACTGTATAAGAAAACTCACAATCTGAATAAAAACCTAAATCTACATCATTAACCCAGAAGATAGATTTGCTCAAAAAAGAGTTTTGGTAGGAATTAAGCTCTTCAAAGGCCAAATCTCTGACTTGTTTATCTTCCGGATCTACAAAGTAATGCTTTATCAGAGGAGATGAAGCCATATGTAATGCCAAAGAAATCTGACTATCGAGATTTGCATTCAACTCAATCTCAGTCTTTTCGCTTATGTTAATAAGATCCCGATTGACATCTTTTTTATAGTTAATTTGAGTAGTTACCATAACAAAGACAAACGAAGCTACTACTATAGCAAATACAGGCAGTATTTTCACAAATTTAGACATAGATTCCTCTCTATCAGCATAGGATTTCACCCTATACAAGATAGCACAGGATTACTGTTATTCAATTAAGACCTCAAAAAAGCTACTAAAAACGTAGTTTTTTCATAGAAAAATCATTTTTCTATGAAAAATCAGAATAAATCCAATGTGTTATCAAGGTAAATATGCTCCCTTACTTCAATCTGATACTCAGGTTTGACCATATAATATAGTATAAACTCCAGAATAAGTGCACTGCCAAGACTACGACCTTCAATCTTGAAATTGGAAAAACCAAGAGGCATATATATATCCCTGATATCTTTGACTGATATAAAGAGAGGGCTATTCATGGCCTTGGAGAATTTATAACCTTCATTATCCACATCAGAACCACATTTCCACTCGTAATCATCATACCCAAGCACGTGACGACAGACACTCTCATAACATTGCTTACGCAAAGTACAAGATGGAGAGCAGCATTCATTACACAGGAACTCTATCTTATCCTTTTGTGCTGGAGATAAATTGCCCAAAAATGTAAAATCCTTGTTGAATCTGAAATCCGGCACAACATAACTAAAGCAATCCCTGTCAAGTTCCTTAAGTAATTCTTGCTTTTCCTGCAGGACTTTAGTCGTGGAAGATACATAGTAATACGCAGGATACATTTTATGTATATACTCAAGGAGCAGATCTGAATATATAATTATTCCATTATTACTACTCTCAAACATCTGGCACAGGTCATTACAGAACTTGTTAGATAGATGTTCTCTACTTATGAGAGAATTACTGAATGTAAACCGGAGAGGCAAATTATATTCTCTGGTAAAGGCCAATACATCTCTATTAATGCTATTACAACCAAAGCCTGCTCTGCCCCCGCCCCATACTGCACCAGAGGGAGCCCCATATACAGAGCCTATTGTGCACCAGGGATAAAAGAACTCCCTATGTTCATAAAACAGAGGGACAAATACTTTATAGAATTCAAAAAACTCAAAGATTCCAGGAAGATGATAATAAACTTGCTGCTTTTTGCTTTTACCCATTCCCTTATACTAGCATAATATTCCTACATATTAAATAAATACTGTTAAAGCTGCTGCATTTGTATTTTGTCATGTTGTGTTCTATAATTACAGCAGAAAGGAGTATGTTTATGAAAAAGAAAATTTTTTCTGCTTTAGTTTGTTTGATTTTCGTTACTATATCAGTAATGGCAAAAGATTTAGTTATTCCTGAAGGATATTGGGAAATATCATCCATAGAGTATAAGGGGAAAACATATACACCAAGTGCAGGGATTCTGTTTACTGATGATATCAATCACTTTTCTGCCGGACAAAGTGGCAAAGCAGTTTCTGGTGATGCCGGAGTCAACTTATTTCATGGATATGTCCAGTTCAAAAAGGACAAAATGATTTTTGAAGATGTAGCAATTACCAAGATGGCAGGAAAACCTGAAGACATGGATGCTGAAGATTGTTTTATCAGATGTATCAATGCGAAACCTAGCTTTAAGATTGCCGGTGACACAATGACTTTAAAGGCCAAAGGTGTCAAAGTTACCCTCAAGAAAAATAAGATAAAGGAAGACTTGAAGGAATCCTTTAATTCTTTAGGTGACAGTATAGGTAAAGGTCTCGATAGTCTTTTCAATAAAAATTAACTCTGGATATAATATGGCTAAGCTTAATATACTGCAGGAACTTGAAAAAAAGGAACGAAAAGCTAATCTGCTAGGAGAGATAGACTCTCTGCTCCCCACTGAAACTATCTCCATAAAGGCTGATAATATTGGCAGTTTATTTAATTGTTACGATCCATCTCCACTACAAGACAGAGAGTTATCTTACGAAGTACAGGAGTACATTCTCAGTCAATGTAAAAAGATCCCTGCACCTACAAGGATAAGGTTAGCCATATACTTAAATGCAAAAGAAAACATTGATTCCAAAACTATTCAGGACTCGATAAATAACTTCTATAAGAATAAGGCAAAAGAACAGTTATATTCCAATACAAAAGAGCACCGTAAATGGATAAAGAACCTCATTGTAGGTCTTATCTGTCTTGGATTCTGTCTGACAGCTGCACATATTCTATCACTGCCTCAATTTGAACAGCTCTCATTTAGTAAAGTACTGAGTGAAAGTCTTGGTATTCTCGGATGGGTTGCAATATGGGAACCTGCAGAGTTTTTCTTGTATGGAAGAAAAGAAATATCAAACGAATTATTGAATTACATGAAGATGCACAAGGCCCAAATAGATATCATAGTAAAATAAAGTCTATATGATTTTTGATGAAACCTCTTTTTTTTTCACATATTTGCTTTATAGTAAAAAAAAAGGGTTTATCTATGGCTAAAAAATTAAGTATACGCGCGATGTTTTCTATATACATATCGTTTGCTATGGTTCTAGTTCTTACGGTACTTGTTTTACTTGTTTATAAAAATATAAGTGGCATAAATGATTCCCAGTATGACAAAAAATTACGAAGTACTCTTGTATCTACCGATGAAGCGTTAAATCAATATTTTGGCAATATAGTTACACTTACAAAGATGTTTGGAGATATTGAATTAGTAAAGGAAGATACTGATGCAATAACTACATATGTGGATAAGGAAGATCCCTCTGGAAAAGTTCCAATGGATGTAAATCTTTTTACTCCCTATGAAAAACAGGTTTACGAACTTGAAAAAACTTTTGTTAAGGCAAAATCTGAGTTAGTTGGTATTTCTGTTGCATTGGAATCAAATGGTGCATTTATAAGATATCCAGAGGAACCAAGATCTAATAACTATGACAGTAGAGTAAGAAGCTGGTACAAAAATGCCAAAAATAAAAATGGTGATGTCAATTTAAGTGATGCTTATGTTGCGTCAGCTGGATACAGAGCAATTGTTTCAAGTGCAACTTTTAATAATGCCAAAGGAGATTTACGAGGAGTAATTTCTGTCGATATTAATGTTGATTACTTAAGTCAAATTCTTGATGTAATCAAAGATAAAGGTTCTTCTGAATCTTTTATACTTTTAGACAGAAACGGTACGATACTTGTAGATCAGATATCTAAAGAAGATGAGTTTAAAAATATAACAGAAAGCAGCATTGAACTATTTGGCGATGATTTTGAATTTGGTAAAGAAGTAATTAAGAGATACACTGATAAAAACAAAACTTATGAGCTTAGAAGTTTTGCATCTAAGAATGATTACATTCCATTGGAATACGTATTTATCTGTCCTGCAGCAGAAGTTGATTATACCAATAGTCAAATTCTAAGAATGATAATTATCCTTAGTTCCATAAGTTTGATTATTCTTGTGCTTGACGCTATATTTGTAGGTTCATTAATTTGCAAGCAAGTTAATACCACCGTCAATGCATTGAAAAATGTATCAGAAGGAGATGGAGATCTTACTGTAAGGCTCCCTCTGACAGGAACAAAGGAAACTGTATTATTAAGTCAGTACTTTAATGAAACTTTTGAGAAAATACACAAGACAGTCAGCACCATGAATCAAGTCTCAAAAACAATGTCTTATGTTGCCACAGAATTATCATCTAACTCAGTCGAGACTACAAGTGCAATTCATGAGATAGATACTAGTCTTGCAAGCATAAAATCTCAGATGATCAATCAAACTTCTGTAGGAGACGCTTCAACTCAGACAATTAATTATATTTCAACTTCTATTGATGAGTTAAACAATAATATTGTGGAACAATCTAACAGTGTATCTTCTTCTAGTTCCGCAATAGAACAAATGGTTTCAAACATACGGTCCGTTTCAAAAATACTTGAAAAAAATGATGTTTCAGTTTCAGAGTTAAGTTCTTCGGCCGAAACAGGACGAACTATTGTCGATAAAACTGTGGAATTGATACACAAAATTAACGAAGACTCTGAAGGTCTTCTTGAAGCAAGTACAATTATTCAGAGTATTGCAGAACAGACTAATCTTCTTGCCATGAATGCTGCCATCGAAGCTGCTCACGCTGGTGAAATCGGTAAAGGTTTTGCTGTTGTTGCAGATGAAATCAGAAAATTGGCAGAAGACTCAAGTAATCAGGGTAAGCATATCAGTGACTCATTAAATGGTCTCAAAGAAATGATTGATAATATCACTGAATCTACGGTTTCACTCCAGAAGCAG
Source organism: Treponema sp. (assembly GCA_045616545.1). Taxonomy (GTDB): domain Bacteria; phylum Spirochaetota; class Spirochaetia; order Treponematales; family Treponemataceae; genus Treponema_D. Next base: position 26,879 of record JAZLGX010000028.1, read on the forward strand.
TTTGAGATAATCTACGAAAACACACACAAGGTAAGTGAACAGGAAACCATAATTAAAAGTGCTATGGAGGAACAAAGTTCAGGCAGCAATCTTGTATTAAATGCAATGGAAAACATTAACTCCATTACACAAAAAGTACGATCTGGATCCGAAGAGATGAAGACAGGTGTTTCAAATGTAATTACCCAAATGAATAATCTAAGTAATGCAACAACACAGGTTAACGACAGCATGAATGAGATGGTATTTGGAATGAATGAGATAAAAATAGCTATGAAAAACATTAATGATAAAACTGTTGAAAACGGTGACGCTATACAAAGCATCATCAACGAGATTATCAAATTTAAGATTTAGCTAGAACACATTGATTCAACTCCCCTACATAGGGTAAAAAAGAGAGATTTATTAAATCTCTCTTTTTTTTTATACTAGAACAAACCTTGTTATGGAGGATATCTTATGGAACTGGATGATATTTTTTCTTTTATTATATATGGAACTTCGGCAATAATAAATTCTGCAGAACAGATTGATGACTTACGATCAATTTTAGAAGAAAATTATGCAAAACATGAACCTTTATTAGATGATTCGGATCCACCTGAGCATATTATAAAAGAGATCATACAAGATGAAGCCCTATGTAATTCGTTTGATATTGATATCATAACTAAAGCCTTGGAAGCCGGATTTTATCCGATGGCAACCAAAAAGAAAATATTCTCTACAGATGAACTAAATTTTCCTAATATAGATGAACTTTATCGCTATCTTCTAATAGTGAAGTATCACTCAAAAAAATTGATTATACCTTTTGATAATTTACACATAACAAAAAAATTAAAAAGCTGGTTGAATGGAAAATTCTCAGATTATACAATCACATTCAACAAGAACTTCGACTTATGCATGGAAAAATTACTTGAAGCATACCCTGAGACCTGGTTGTATCCTCCTCTTGTACAAAAGTTTAAGTATCTTAACAAAAATCCTACAGACAAAATAAGTGTGGATTCAGTAGAAATATGGCATAATAATGAACTTGTTGCCGGAGAAATTGGGTTTATAACTCACAATGCATATGCAAGTCTAAGTGGATTTCACTGCGAAAATGATATTGGTACAGTACAAATGTGCATTTTAGGTTTATATCTAAAATATAACAACTTTGCCTACTGGGATTTAGGAATGGAATTGGAATATAAATATAGGTATGGAGCAATTTCATGTACACGGAATCAGCAGGAAGAACTTTTAAAAACACTAACCCAAGACAAATTAGCTTTTACAGATAAAGAAATTCCTCTCAAGGATTTTTTGCGCTATATATGATTGGGATTAAGAGTCTTGACGAGCATATGATACCTGGGATGTTGTGAATCTGATTCAACTTAGGCGAAACAATAACAAATGCCATTGAGGCTTTTACTCAAGTTATCGCAAATTAAATCGTCAACTAAGTGTATTCCCTAATGACCATGATCTTATAAAAGCGTTTTGCATTGCAACCTTTGAAGCAACAAAAAAATGGACCCAGCCTCTTCATGAATGGGGGCAGGCATTTGGTGAAATGTGCATAATGTACGAAGGCAGACTGCCAGATTAAATTTTCATAAAAAAAGACAACCTGCTTATGGGCAAGTTGTCTTTAATTTTTTTAGCCCCTTGAAAAAAATCCAAGTGTATTTTATATTCGAAGTATAAACAGTAGCTGTCAGCTGCAAGCGAGAAACTCGCACTAAATCTTTTTACCGCAGCCTACTGGATTTACAGAAAGAACTTCACACTCTCAGCATTAATTCGCATCAATTTTTTATCACAGACTACAGACTTAATAGAAAAATAGTTCACTCATTCAAACAAGAAGTGCCTCATTTTTGGGGAACAAAATACGCAGCATCAATTATTGGAAATATTGATAAATATATTTTTCGAAAATATAACCTTCTTTATTTCCAGCATATCTAATGTGAATCCAATGTCCTTTGTAGTTGTCTATCTTGTAATAATAGGGATCAACTCCGATTACTTCAACTTTTTCACCATTGTTGACCTGATCAATTTTTTTTGCACCAAGTCCTGCTCTTTCTCTAATATTTACTCTATCATCAGTAACATAACTGAACTTTTCATAATTACTGTCATATTTAATATATTTATCAACACCAGCATCGATAAGAAGTTTTTTCATTTCTTCAGAGCAAGCAAATGAAAGAAGATTACATATATTACTATATACTCCACCTCCGTCGGCTCGCTTATCACTAAGGCATTTTACATCGTTTGGATTCTTAATATTAGGGAGCATTAGTTTTACAATCTCGATTTGATCTAGAATAACAGCATCAACTATAGGATCTTCACTATCAAATTGACCACCTGTTGTCCTTAAAGCAGCTAAAGAAGGCTTCCATTCCAGAAGCTTTTTTATAGACGCATTATCTTTATTTTCTATAAGTTTATAAATAGGATTGAGAGCTCCACCATTAAATGGTATAGGAACAGAATAATATTTACTAATTATTTTGAGACTGTCTACAATGTAATCAGGAGACTTTGTCTGACATATCATATCCAAGACAGTATTATTCCAATCATAGTTTTCATAATAAAAAGGGTCTAATTGATAGTCAAATAAACTATCAAGAATAGAAGTATCCTTAGTTTCAAGAGTTTCCTTGAACAAATTAAAAATAGCTTTTATTTCTTTAGGAGAATTTGGATCAGAAATATCGTATCGTTCAACAGTTTTATTACACAAAATCGCAACTTTATTAGGTTCATATTCAGCTAAATCCCTAGATTCTCCACGAATAGATATATCAGGAAAATCTTCCTTTATATATTTAGCTTTTGTAGTTGGTATAAGATTACATTCGTCATCAACCTCATAATAAACAAAAGGTTCTGAATAAGTATATGGAATATATTTGGCAAACCCAATCACATTTCCAAAAGCTGTGGCACACAAACTATCATTAGTCTTTAAGATATCCTTTTGCAAATATTTCTTATGTGTAATTTCTGTATCGCTAAAAACCTTAACAACATTTATAACTTTAACATCATTATAAAATACACTATCAATTTCAATGTTTTCATAATTAATTGATACAAGAACTTGCGCAAATGAAGATAGAATGCAAATCCCAAATAATATAATTAAAGAGATAATTTTTCTCATACAAAACCTCACCATGTAGATTAAAATTGGCACATATTTTACAAAAAAATCGAAGTAATTGCAAATTGAATTTATGTTAGTAGAAAAAGAGAGTTAATAAACTCATACAAAAGCTGACTCGATTGCTCCCACATGGTCGCATCCAGCATATTTGTGCACCAGCACGCACCTGCTTGCAATTTATCTACTTTCCCACCAAAGGGTTCCCCTTTGGTGCGAATATACGCTTGGACAGATGACTGTGTATTGGAAATGGGAATTTGTTTAAAATAAAAAAAGCTGGCTAAATTGCTACGCACTTGCTTGCAATTTATCTACTTTCGCATCAAAGGGTTCCCCTTTGGTGCTGGCATTTGTACGTGCAGATGATTGCGTCTGGAAAAATGAAATCGATTTAAAATAAAAAAAGCTGGCAGCTACCTACTTTCGCACCAAAGGGCACTATCATCGGCGTTAGAGAGCTTGACTTCCGTGTTCGGAATGGGAACGGGTATTGCCTCTCCACTATGGCCACCAGCATCATTAT
>JAZLGX010000029.1:0-2530 GCA_045616545.1 Treponema sp.
ATAAGTTGGGATGTGCTGGAGTAAATATGGTGCAGAACAACGGAGAAGCTGCTGGTCAGACAGTAAACCATTTCCACATTCATCTAATTCCAAGATATGAGAATGATCCAGACAAGACAATTTGCTCATGGAGTCACCAGAAGTTTACTGATGATGAAATTCAAGAAATAAAAAATACTTTGACAATGTAATAAAATTAAAACGTAAGCGCCTAATAAAAAGGCGTCCTTTCTAAAATTATCCCGCATCCCACATTTAATGCGAGGATGCGAGCATTTTACTCTAATTAGTTTTTACAGTTTGCGAGTACTTCGGGATTCCAGGGAGCAATTAACTCCAACTGATCATCAGTCCATGACTTTGAAGGTCTTTGGCTTAAGATGTACTCGATATATTTATAGATATTTAAATCATTGGCTTTTGCCATTTCAACAATGCTATAAATGGTAGCGCTGGCAGTAGCTCCTGCTGGTGAATCTGAGAATAACCAGTTCTTTCTGCCTACAGTGAAAGGCCTAATGGCATTTTCACTTGCATTATTAGAGAAGCTACATCGTCCATCCTCAAGATATGTTATGAGGAATTCACGACGGTTGCTGATATATGTTACAGCTTTATCCAGTCTAGAGTTTTTGACAGGATTTAGCGAATCAAGCCATGCAAAGAAAGCCTCCAAAACAGGTTTCTCTTTTTGCAGACGAAGCTTATAACGCTCTTCATATGAGACATGTTTCTTGTTAATAGAATCCTCTATCTCAAAGAGCTTATTGCAGTATTGGACTCCCTGTACTGCTGGATTTGAATAGTCATACTGTTTGCCCTTTGGAACAGCATCAATAAGATACCTTCTTACATGGGCCCAGCAGCAACATCTTGTAATGCCTTTTACCTTGTTGTAACCCTGGTAACCATCGCATTCAAGATAACCCTCAAATCCTTTTAGGAAGTAGTTGGCATTTTCTCCTGCCCTGGTTTCGGAGTAACCGTATAGGATTACAGGTGGTAAGCCATCCTCGCCTGTACGATACACCCACATGTAGGACTTTGACTCAGCCCTTCGACCTGGTTCCTTTAATACCTGAACCGGAGTCTCATCAGCCATTAGAAAGTTTCTTTCTAATAGCTTTCGGTGAAAGAACTGATAAAGTGGATCAAAATAGTTTTTTGAACAATAGATGATCCAGTTTGCCAAGGTGGTACGGCTTAGGTCTATTCCGTACTGCTTCCAATCTTTCTCCTGCCTGTAAAGAGGCATTGCATTGGCATACTTTTGATATATAGTCCATGCAACGGCTGACTCAGATGCAAGAGAATGCTTCATCAATGGTTTCTTTTCAGTTGTAGCTTTTATGATATATGGCTCATCAGTATTCTTACATTCTGGACAGCCATAATGGTAACTTATGTATTCCTTGACCTTTACTTTGGCTGGGATATATTCGATTTCCCTTCGAATCAGTTCCTTGCCTATAAGTTCAAGTTCAGTACCACACTGAGGGCAGATTTTATCTTCGTCAGGAACATCAACAATGACTTCTTCAACAGGGATTCCCTTGAGTTTCTCTTCAAGAGTTGTTTTTGATTTGCGAGTGTATTCCTTAACAACTGTTTCAATATCAGGATCATCAGACTCCTCGTTTTGAAGAGTTTCAGCTTCATCAAAGAGGGATAACTGACCATCGATATCATCAGTCCTACGCTCACTGGACGTGCCAAAGAGTTTCTTGGTAAGATAATCGATCTGTTCAAGGAGATTTGCAATCTTTTGGTCCTTTTCTCTCATTAAGGCCTGAGATTCTGCTTCGCGGGCATTGGCATCGTCAATAGACTTTTGCAATTGAACAATGACAGTAGTCTGTGCTGAAACAGTAGTATTAAGTTGTGAAATAGTGTCTTTCAGTTCCTGCAACTGAATGTCTCTAGCACCTTTTGCCATGGTATTTTCTCCTTGATTTGATACTTAAATTATACCAAATCATAGGTGCCATTCATAGCAAGAAATGCAGTATTTTCAAGGCTTTGCGGGGTATTGAAGTATTGTTCACAACCATCATTTTTAGGAAGTAGGTTATCAACATTTTTGTAAGGTGCAATGGCTTTAGGCTGTTCAATTTCCAGTCCAGACATAAGCCAATCGAACTGTTGCCAGGTTAGTGGTTTGACTTCTGATTTATTTCTGGGCCACTTGTACCTGCCTTCAACTGCAAGCCGCTTGTATAATAGTACAAAGCCATCGGATTCCCATAGGAGAGCTTTCATTCTGTCACATCGTTTACCACAGAACAGATATAAGGCACTACGCTTAGGATCCATATGCAGTTGATCTATTATAATGGCGCATAGTCCATCAATAGACTTTCTCATATCGGTGTATCCACAGACTATATAAATCTCATTTACACCGGAGATATCGCCTAACATAAGCTGCCTTTCATTGCAGCTATGACTTGCGATAATAGTACTGAATCAATTCCATTTGGAATTGTCAGTTTAGCTCCATTTATTTCTAATACAAGTGATGATGTATTAG
>JAZLGX010000030.1:0-19927 GCA_045616545.1 Treponema sp.
TACCCTCTGACTTGCTGAGCTTTCACCCCTATACATGCTGAGCTTTTTCCAAACAAAAAAAGCTCCCGGAACTTTCATCCCAGAAGCTTTTCCTTTATCTCTTATCCCTATTTCTGTTCACCTTCACTTACCTTGAAGCATCTTCCATAAGCTTATGATAAAACTCAGGGAATCTCTTTTCAAGAACTACAGGTTTTCCAGTGCTATCTAGGAAGCAGTGGGAACTTTTTCCTGTAAACACAACCTCATCCTTAACCTTCATTTCGTAAGCAATAGTAAGCTTAAAGGCTGAGCATTTTTCTGCCTTAACATAGACGTAAACTTCATCACAGAAAGTTGTTGTCTTCTTGAATGAACATTCAAGACCAATTACCGGAGACCCAACTCCCTCCTTTTCCATTCTGTCATATCCATAGCCTAGTTGTTCCATAAAATCAACTCTAGCTTCTTCCATAAATCGAACGTAATTAGAATGATGAGTTACTCCCATTTTGTCTGTTTCGTAATAATTAACTTTGTGTATATATGGTTTCATTACTTGATAATGACATATTGAAAAAAAACAGTCAAACTCATATTTGCATTTTGGGGCGCAACTTACAGATAAACTGTCTTAAAAACATAAAATGCCAGAAGGATTAAGCTTCTTATTCATCATCCAAATCTAAATCTTCTACATCATCAATGTTAACCCAATTTTCTACTTCACCGCAGATAGAGATAAATAATTCTTCAACAGCGCCAAAAACAAAATCTGTAACTCCATCATCACAGTCTAAAGTATCTGTAAGTTCGATAGAAAGTTTTTCGATAATGCCTTCTCCAGAATAGTCATCAAGGACCACTGGAGACCAGTCTGTTTTATTACAGAAATAAAAATTATTTACATCTGAAATATTTGCACTACAATCTTTTCCTTCTACGTAAGCAAATGCCCACCACTCTTGAGCATCTGTATCAGCTCCATCTGAATCCTGAACATACTCTGTTGTCTGCCATCTCATAGCTAGAACATTAATGTTGTATTTTTCCCCGATAGTTTTGATTGCAGATTGGATATCACTATCTGTAACAGGGAAAGGATCTTTTCCTTCTGATCTTCCAAGGCACAAATCATCGTAGTTAATATTCAATAAGCCTGCGATTTCTTTTGTATATTCTATCTTTTTACTATCCTCTACCCTTTCAAAATTCTTTTCACAAAAAAGAAAAGCAAGACGTTCTGTACCTAATTCATTACCAATCATTTTATGCTCCTATAATTAATGGTTAAAAACTATCAAATTAAGTATAGTACCAGTTCAATATAATAACCATCAATTTTGAGGATAAACCTAAAAGCTCACACATGATCTATAGGGCGTAATATTAGCTATTCACATCATACAAATTAATCAATGCAGTAAATTTCATTCATTAACAAAATATGACTTTAGATTGGCATATGATTACCAATAGGAACAAAAAATTATTTTAAGCTGTACCTAAATATTAAAGCGTGAACAATACTCTTCTACTTTGCCGATTATAATATCATCAGAGATTCGGCCATCACAGACAAAGCCTCTCTCATCTTCGTAGAGATTTGAAGTCACAGTAAAAGCATCCACCTGCATCTGCTGAATAAAACCAGAAAGCATCAGTGACATAAATAAATTTATTCCATCTCGCGAAACGACAAAGAATTTAATTTCTCCTTCCGGAATATCAGTTATCTTTACTTTGACATTTGTCATACAAATCTCCTCCATCTGCTGTTAATTCATCAGAGATATGATACATTGTGACTGTATATAGCACCGTGGCACTTGATGTACATGCGTTTACTTTCTGAAGTTGTCTCAAGATCCAAAGCCTTATATTCATCATCAAGCACATTATAAGATTCTTCTGTCATCTTCAGTTCATATACAGCCCACTGGTAGCCAATACTCAACTCACCATATGGACTGGACAATATTATTTTATCTATAGATCTGGTTCCGTTATGATTCAAGACATAACTTGCAGCCAAGACAGCTCTCGGTGTAAGAACAGGTTCTCCTTTACATGTGTAAGTTTCCACATATCTGTCATCTGTCAAAAAAGCAGTCTCTGGAGTACCATTAGCTCTTGCTATGAATGACTTCTGTTCTTCCGTCAGGTTTATTCCACTAGTAAGACATACACTTACATTCTGTCTTGCATATGGCTCTTCATTAAAGATGTTCACAAGATATTGATTTAACTGCATCTTTCGTCCAGAAACAGAAACACCATCGCCCACCCTATAGAATGATGTATTAAACTCATCATTAAATTTTAGAAAATCAATATACTTCTTAATTTTTGTAACAAGTTTAATTGTAGAATAATTATGAGTAAGACTATGATCTTCAACCATTCCATGAAAAGATAAATTGTCACTGACAATAACTCCACCTGGAGCAAGGTTATTCTTATACTTGTTAAAGAAATTTATATATTGAGCCTTTGCTGCATCGATAAAAATCAAGTCAAATTGTTTATCTGTAGACCATTGGAGGGCATCAGTCTGGATTGCATCTATACAGTCATCCATTCCGGTATCATGAATATTCTGTTTGGCCTGTATATGACGATCAATATCAATTTCCAATGTAGTAACATGTATGCCTTCTGTAAGACCTGCAAATCTTATTGATGAATAACCGATAGCTGTTCCTATCTCAAGAATATTCTTCACATTATGTTCTACAATATACTGACATATAAAATCCATTCCGTCATCTTTCATGATAGGAACGGAATTCTTCTTGGCATAATTTCTTATTTCACCTAAATTCTGACTCATAAGTTTGAGTATTATAACGATTTGTCACAAGTTAGCATAGTACGTGTCAATGTAAAAATTTTTTGAGCGTATCAAGAAACTTTTCTATATCAATAGGTTTGGCAATATGACCACTCATGCCATTCTTGATGACTTCCTCTTTATCTTCTTCCATTACATTTGCTGTCATTGCAAAAATTGGAATCTTGCGCGAATCTTCCCGATCAAAGCTTCGGATTATCCTTGTAGCTTCAAATCCATTCATAGTCGGCATCTGTATATCCATTAGAATAGCATCATAATAATATTCCTGGCTGTCAGATACCATACGTACAGCATCAGATCCATCAGGAGCCCATTCCACCTCGAATCCAGTTTCTTCCAGAATGGACCTGGCAATTTCCATGTTGAGCTCATTATCTTCTACCAAAAGGATTCTTTTTCCTTCAAAGTTTTCCTGCGTCCAGGAAGAAGATGCTTCTTCATCATCATCTAATAATCCATAGGCAACCATAAGAGACTCTTGCAAATCAGACATAAAGATAGGCTCTGGGAGAAAGGCTAAAGTTCTGCCGGTAAAAATACTCTTATCGATTTCAGTCTTATCATAGCAGGTAAGTATTATCTTGCAATCCTTGTTGTATTTGATATATTCATCCAGAATATACTCCATATTGGATACATGATTGTCATACTCAAGAATTATGCAGTCAAAAGGTTTATCCTTACTGCACTCCATTACCCTGTCAATGGAATTAGTCTCTGATACAGTCCACTCAGCTGTAAATCCAATATCACTAAGCATCTTGCTGATAGTCGTACACGTACTATAATCCTTGTGAACAACAAGAACCTTCTGCCCCTTTAGGTCTTCAATAACATCAGATTTCTTTTCTCTATTAATCACAAGAAGATCCAATACAACCTTGAATTCAGAACCTTTGTTTTTTTCACTATTTACTTCAATAGTACCCCCCATAAGGTCAACAAGGCTCTTTGTTATGGACATACCAAGTCCAGTTCCCTGTATTCCACTTATGGTAGCAGATTTTTCTCTCTCAAATGGTTCAAAGATATGTTCTATAAATTCCGGAGCCATACCAATACCATTATCTGATATTCTGAATATATAGCGCCGCTTACCTTGCTGAGGACTTGAAGTCTCCTCTATCTTGAATATTATGAATCCACCGCTAGGCGTATATTTGACAGCATTAGTAAGAATATTTACAAAAATCTGACTCAACTTAAGCTTGTCTGCAAAAATATCTTCATTCTGTATATTAAAGTTATTAATATAAAAACCAAGTTTCTTGTTCTTGACCTGATTCTGAAGCATATTGACAAGTTCATGAACCATGTCTGACAGATTACATTCCTGATTATTAAGTATAAGCTGTCCGTTTTCGATACGGCTCCTGTCAAGAATATCATTTATAAGATTAAGTAAAACATTGCTTGAATCAGACACTTTGTCTATATACTCAAGAACTTTTTCCTGGTCACTTATGTGTACTTTGGCAAGATTTGTAAATCCAATGATTGCGTTCATAGGAGTACGCATGTCATGACTCATGTTGGAAAGGAACCTGGATTTAGCCTCACTAGCATACTGAGATTGAGTAAGAGCTTCTTCAAGCTCAGCCTGTCTTCGATGTTCCTCCTCACGGATGTTTGTCACATCTTGGATACCTACAACTACAAGACCAGATGTTATAAAATCACGAAGTTTTACAGCCTTGAAAAGATAAAAGTGTATATCTTCTTCTTCCATTATCTTGAATTCATATTCGTAACTCCTTTGGTGCTCAAGATTTTTCTTGAGATTTTCGGAACGGAATATGTTCAAAAAATCTTCTCTATACACGGAAGTTATATAACTGTGTGCATAATATTCGATTACATGATCCCAGGTATATTTGCTATTAAATATATTGTCTGACTCATAAACAGACTTAGAGAATATATAAGAATCAAATGTATTATCATTTACATTAACTTCAAAGACTCCGACATAATCCTTACATAGAGCCTTTATGACATTGAGTAACTTCTCGTTACGTTTTTCGCTTGTTATATCAACAAAACTACCATTAAAGAAATACGGTGTACCATCACGCCTAAAAGAAACTTTACCCGATGAACGGAACCACCTGTACTCATTCTGTTTGGTAAGGAGTCGATACTCCACCTCGTAGATACGATCCCCATCTCCACCGGAAGTTGCAGCCATAAAGTTTTTTGATACGGCAACCTTATCATCCGGGTGTACTCGTGAGAACCAGGACATATACTCATCAGGAAAATCTTCCTGATTGGTAAATCCTATCAGACTACGAAAATCAGGACTATAAGAAACACTGTTTATGCTTCCCCGTTCATCAAAACCAATACCCCACATACCACTATTGATGATATCATGAATCATCTTGGTATGACTCTGTTCTTCTTTTGTCTTGATTTCTCCAATCTCTATAGTCTGATTTACAGCAACAATGAGATTACGGAACTCCTGTGGATAATCATATATATCCAGATAATGAAATGAGATTTCTGAGGCGTTTTTCTTATTTATATCTTCCAGCTGACTACTCAGCTTCAAAAGGTAATCCGAACTTTCCATAATCAAAGGTGTCTTACCATAGAGTTTATTCCATAAATCTCTGTTTGACCACGTACCCAAATCAAAAAAAACTAATTGTAAAAATGGAAAAAATTAGTACCACATTGTTACTGGAAGGAAAAAACTTGTTGTTTCTAAAATTGTTTGTCAAATAAATAAAAAAAGGTTCCCCAGTTACATGGAGAACCTTATATATCAGATTAGGAGAGATTACTCAATTGTAATACGACCCTGTGGTTCTGAATAAAGAGCACCAACATTGCCTTCAAGAACGTCTCTGAGATATGTGATGAGAACCTGATTATCAAGCATACCACCATCAATAATCAGCTTATTCTTTGTAAACATATTGAGTCCGTCACCACCATTCTTGATAAGGTAGTTGTGGCTTGCAACTGTGTATGTCTTAGCAGGATCAAGAGCAACCCAGTTATCTCCATCAAGTACTTCAACATTCTTAACACGGCGAGCTCCGTTTACAGCAACGAATTCACCCTTGTCATTAAGTTCTACAGATGTAGCAACTGATGTATCAACTGTAAATCTAATACCAGATACCTGGAGGAATCCTCCAAGTTCACCAACAGGCTTTCCCTGTTCTGTAGACTGTTCTGCCTGTACAAGACGGTTAGCAGCTTCGAGAAGATCAAGAATCTGTGCTCCAGTAGCATAGCATGAAGTAAGTTCGTTACCAAATGGGTGAACAGCAATTACATCAGCATAAGAAAGGTCTCCCTGTTTGAGAGTTGTACGGATACCACCACCATTTACAACAGCAATGTCTGTCTGTGCAATGTTGCGATATGCATCAGCACAAAGATCTCCAATAGCTGTCTCACGGTTACGTACCATACGTGCACCGTTTGGTGCAGCAATGCTCAATTCAACATCTGTGCTTGCTACAATAGCATCACATGCAGCTCTGTAGCTCTCACCTTCAAGGATTCCCTTGATGAATTCTTCAGTTGCAGAATCCTTAGCTGTATATGAATTGATAAGTTCTGTCGAGAACTTTCCGTCTTTAGAGATTGTGAGTTTTCCAAGATTCTCAAACTTTGTACCTGTAGAAGAAAGAAGAACATCTTCTCCCTTCTTGTTCTTGAGAACATCCTGGGCAATTACAGAGTGAGCGTGACCATCAAGAACTACATCAATACCAGTTGTGTTGGCAATAAGCTCACGGCTTGTATCCTTTGCACCTGTAACTTCATCGCCAAGGTGGCAGAGAACCACTACATAGTCAGCACCCTGCTTACGAGCCTGGTTTACTGCATTCTGTGTAATTTTAAAGAGCTTTGAAGCATTAAAGTCATAAACATACTTGTCATTTTCCTTGAAGTATGTAGGTGTACTTGATGTAATGCTGTTTGGAGTAGACAAACCGATAAAAGCAACTTTCTTATTGCCACATTCTCTGATTGCAAAAGGAACTGTCTTATCAAGGTAAGATGTCTTGTTCTTTCCCTTATATGTTACATTGGCACTAAGGTACTGGGCATTTGCTTTTTCAATAAGTTTTGCAAGCTGTTCCATACCATAGTCATATTCATGGTTACCTACTACTGCATAGTCAACACCAACTTCGTTCATTATGTCGATAATGTATTCACCCTTAGACAAAGTTCCAACAACTTCGCCCTGTACTGCATCTCCATTGTCTACAGTAACAACATAGTTGCCCTGTTCTGCCATTTCCTTCTTGTAGGCTGCAAGACCGGCATAACCGATATTTCCATTGATACCACAATGAACATCGTTAGTATAGAGAACAACAATGTCATTGTCATTGGCAACAGGTGCCTTTGCAGGTTTAGCTGCAAGAGGAAGAGCAAGAGCGGCTGCCAGGAGGGCAGATACCATTACCTTAATACCTTTAATCATAGTAACTCCTATAAAACTTTGCACTGGTACAGATATTTGCACAATACCACATCTGCAAAGCAAAATATATTACCCAAATAATAATGTTTTTACCCATTTGAAACAAGGTCAACACCAACAACTTGGTAAATCAGACATATGCCATCATTGTAAAATACTACCACTAAATTTCCCTAAATAACTTCAGAAAATTGATTTATAAAATATATGTCATAAAATATTACTACAGTGGAGGCGTCTTATAATGTCCGAAAGAAAATCCAGAATAACTGTAAAATTTGCTCTTCAACTTTTTATAGAAATCTCAGTTCTCATTACAATATTGGAGATTCTAAGTATTAATTCTGTCAAAAAAGTCCTTACAACAACTTTAACAGAATCCTATGGTAGCCTGGTAGATGCCCAGGTAACTTCCCTTGTAAACAGAAACAGCAAATTTACACAGCAACTTAGAGCTTATACTAACTCTGACATAGCCAAAGACAAGAAAAAAACTACGCAGGAAATTGTAGACTGGCTTATTGCTCATGAGAGTTTTAGAGGCGGAGACTTTGAAGATATTTACTACTGTGATGTTTCAACAGGCCAAGCATGGTCTGATACTGGCAAAGTCGAAAACTTCAGTAATACTCAAATGTTCAAGGAAATTGTTGCTGGAAACTTAAGCCAATACATAAGCGACCCTGTAGGCACCAGCTATCAGGATTCCAAATATTATGTCTGTAAATGCATAAGACGTAACGAAGTTGTTGTCTCTTTTTTTGCAGGAACGATTAATCACGAGACTCTCGTCAAGGCAGTAAACAATCTCAAAGTCGGAGAAACCGGGTTTGCTATGCTTCTTACAAGTGACGGTACCGTGATGGCATATCCTCCGGATGATAATATAGTCCTCAAGGAAAACGCCCTTAATATGGAAAGTAAAATGGGATTTACAAATCTCAATCCGATTGTAAACGACATGATGGCAGGAGGAGATAGCTTTGGTTGGATACAATTACAGGGTGAGGAATATCTTCTTGTCTATTCCCCGATAAAAAATACACCATGGTCTATGGCTCTGGTTATTCCTCAAAAAGAAATGTTTGCAGCACTGGGATCCCTGCGCCATACAATGTCCAGCTTTGGGCTTGTAATTTCCGTTACAATCATACTTTCTGTCATAGCAAGCCTTTGGTTCACAATAAAACCTCTTAAATATCTTGAAAAGAACATCAAGCAGATCGCATCCGGAACTGCAGACCTGACACAGCGCATTCCTGTACATGGCCATGATGAAATAGCTTCTGTCACAAACAACTTCAACTTGTTTATGGACAAACTCCACGAAATCATGAAGCAAGTACAGAGCTCCAAGCAAAATCTTAGAGATGCAGGAATAGATTTGCATAGCGGAATACAGGAAAACAGCGATTCAGTAAATACCATCCTTGGTAATATACAGGATATAACAGACCGCATAGAAGAGCAGAGAGGCAGTGTCATTGAAACAGCAGGAGCTGTAAATGAAATCGCATCCAACATATCCTCTCTTGAGCATATGATTGAAAATCAAGCATCAGGTGTTACTCAGGCAGGAGCTGCTGTAGAAGAAATGATTGGAAACATAGACAGTGTAAATGCCTCTGTAGAAAAGATGGCAATTTCCTTTGAGCAGCTGGAGCACAAGGTTATGGATGGAACAACCAAGCAGACTGAAATGGCTGACAGAGTCAAACTTATCGAAGGTCAGTCCTCTATGCTACAGACAGCAAATGCTGCCATTGCATCCATTGCCTATCAAACTAATCTTCTGGCCATGAATGCAGCGATAGAAGCAGCTCATGCAGGAGATGCCGGTAAAGGATTCAGTGTTGTTGCAGATGAAATCCGAAAACTGTCCGAAACTTCGTCAGTACAGTCCAAGACTATCGGCAGCAGCTTAAAAGTATCAACAGTTCCATCGGTTCTGTCGTTACTACTGCAAACGAAACTAGGCTGACTTTTGATCAGATTGCAGAAAGCATACGGCAGACAGACCAAATTGTCCGCTTGATCAAGAATGCCATGGAAGAGCAGCATGAGGGAAGCAAACAGATAGTCGGTGCCTTAAAAGATATGGGAAACAGTACATCAGAAGTTCGTACAGCCTCCAAAGAAATGGCCAGTGGCAACCAATCCATCCTCGAAGGAGTCAAGAGGCTTGAATCTGTTACAATGAACATTCAGACTAGTCTTGGTCAGATGAAGGAAGGTGCAGATAACATCCATGATACAGGAGATGCACTGAACACCATATCTGTAAATATGGAAAATACTATAAGTCAGATAGACAAAGAAATTGATTCCTTTAAGGTCTGATTCACAAATTCTAAACACCATAGGGGGACTCTGAAGCCTTATTTTTGAGTCTCCCTATACAATTTAATAGAGAATACATAGATTATTTCAGTTTATATCAATTGGATTTGACTCTTTTTTTGTTCTTCTACTTCTTTATGATCTGATAATCAGTTATACTAAGGAACATTTTCAGCATAAAGAGTATATTATGAACCTATTTAAGACCCTTTTACAATTGTTTGGAAGTCTTGCATTCCTTCTCAACGGAATGAAGATGATGAGTGACGGTATCCAGAAAAGTGCTGGTGAACGTCTGCAAAAAACTCTTGGCCTTATGACAGGAAACCGTTTTACAGGTTTTTTTACAGGCCTGTTTCTTACGATAATAATACAATCCAGTGGCGCAACTACAGCCATGGAAGTAAGTTTTGTCAATGCAGGACTTATGACCCTTACACAGTCTGTAGGTGTAACATTGGGAGCAAATATCGGAACAACCATAACAGCATGGATAGTAGCCTTATTTGGATTCCATTTTAATATTGCCAGCTTTGCAATTCCTATTTTTGGAGTAGGATACTATCTTACCCTTGCAAAAAAGGCAAACAAACAGGGCATTGGCGAATCAATAATGGGCTTTGGAATGCTCTTTATTGGCCTAAGCTGGCTTAGCAGTGCCATAAGCCCAGAAAACGGCGCTCTCAACTTTCTTCAGAACTTCGGTAACTACGGAGTTTGGAGTATAGTTATCGGACTCATTGCCGGTGCACTTATTACAGCTTTGATTCATTCATCCAGTGCAGAAAGTGCAATTGTCATCACCATGGCTCACAGCCAGCTTATCAGTTGGGAGTTTGCAGCTGCTCTCGTTATCGGAAGTAACGTAGGTTCAACTATTGATGCTGTTCTTGCAGCATGGAAATGCAATACAGAAAGCAAACGCACAGCTCTTGTTCACTTTATGTTCAACTTAGCCACTGTAATTATCGCCTGTGTATTCTTCAAACCATTCCTTTCTTTTATCGACCTTATTGTCAGTGGTACTCCAGACGAAAACATTACACTCCATATCGCTATGCTCCATACTGTCCTCAAGACTGTGACATCCCTTATCTGTCTACCATTTACAAGACAGATTGCTCATCTTGCAGAACTCATCCTCAAAGAAACTGATGAGCAGACCGACAAACCTTATATACTTGAGTTCAATGATTCTCTCGGAAAAGAAAACGCTTCTAGCTTTATTATCCGTGCCCAGAAAGAAATCAAAGACATGACAAGTATTGTTGTAAGAATGTTCAATACCGTTTCTGCTGATATTATCAAAAGCAATGACAGTATCCTTGAACACATGGAAGCTATCAAAAAAGATGAAGACTACACAGATCAGATGAAGGAGCAGCTGACTAACTACCTCATCAACTGCGCAAGACTTCCATTAAGCCCAAAACAGGAAGAAAGCCTTAGTCTCATGCAGCAAACTGTAGTTGATCTTGAAGAAATGACAGATGAATGCTACAACATGGCCCTTATGGCAGAAAAGGCATATACCAAGAAGATGAAATTCTCAGATTCTGATATGGAAAAACTTAATCCTTACCTCGATCTGGCAGCACAACTCCTTAATTTCATTGACACTAACATGAACACTCATCTCACAACTGAACAGCTGGAGATTGCTACAAATCTTGAGAATCAGATTGATGCAACACGAAAATCTCTCAAAAAGACAGCTCGCAAACGTCTGGAAGACGGTGCAAATGTTAAGGCAGAACTTCTGTATATAGATCTTGTCCGTCAGATAGAAAAGTTTGGAGACAGAGCATTCAGTATAAGCGAAAGTCTCTCTCAGTTATAAAAAAAGCGAGCCCGATTCTTGGACAGAGAACCGGGCTCAAAAATGGTTAAAGTATATTCTTTCGGAGTATATATACTATAAATACAAACTAATAATTTTTAACGTGTAAATACGACACGGGCAAAGTTGTAAAATCCAAGATACCAGATGTTGAAGTCATGGTTCCCTGGTAGAGTCTGCCATACGAAGTTATTGTCGTTGATAAGATTGCATACTTCAGGCAGATGCTCAACTGCATTACGTGCACTATCATAAGCAATAAAATCATCTGTACCGCAAATATTGTAAAAATATTTGATATCAAGATTCTTAAAGGATTCAAGCCTGTTTACTATCATGTCAGAAGTATTGCTTGTAGGAGCAGCACTAAATGCACCAAAATAACTGAACAAATCAAGGCACTCACACAAACCAATATTGATAGTCTGCATTCCTCCCATAGAGAGACCTGCCATAGCTCTTCCAGACCTGTCCTTTACTACGCTGAAATTTTCTTCGATGTATGGAATTAAATCACTACGGAGTTCCTTTCCAAATACATAAAAACTATTATAATCAGAGTTGCGGTTCTGGCAATCAACACTTGATCTTCCGTTTGGAGTAACTACGATAAACTCTTCTATCTCTCCCCTATCCCAAAGATTATCCATAATCTTTTTGACAATAGAGTTATCATTGTTCATGCCCCACTCATCTTCGTCTCCTCCGATTCCATGCATCAGATAAAGGACATTATATTTTTTTTCATCAGAATAACCTGCAGGGAGATACACATTTGCATACTTTGTTATCTCTGCGCCATTTCCAAAATAATCGCGGGTCTTATATTGAATACGCTGGATTGAACCTGCATTGTTCAACTTGATAAGATACTGTTCTGGAATGGAGTCAACATAGTTCATGCTCTCCTGTTCCATATCCATAGCTTGCTGTATGGCATTATTGCTTTGATTTTTCATAGAATTATTCCTTGTGGAATTACAGGACAATACCGCTGTTACAAGAGATACTGATGCAAGAACAGCTGTCCATGCTAAAACTTTTTTCATTTATTTACCCCTTCTCAAGTATTTATAGAATATCACTGATATCTAATATTAAAACACCACAAACTATAAAAAATCATGGGGAAAAGTTTTGATTTATCCATAAAGTTTACATAGGAATCACATTTATATCAGCATATCAGTTATTGACGTTTAATATACCATACGGTATATTAAACATATACCGTATGGTATATAACGCCTTTGATTTTTATATTAAGGATACAAATAACTGATGGATAAGGAATCAGCAAACAAAGAAAACATTCTTAGAACTGCAGTAAATCTTTTTGCCCACAAGGGATATGATGCCGTCGGAATACAGGAAATCTGTACAGATTCCGGCATAACAAAACCTACCCTATACTATTACTTCAAGAGTAAGCAGGGACTGTTACAGGCGATAACTGACACATATGGAACTCAGCTATATCAAGTAATAGAGGAAAGCCTCCGTTATGAGCACGACTTCATAAAATCACTTACTCTTGTACTAAAGGGAGTAGTAAACTTTGCCTGTGACAACAAGGAATTTTTCCAGCTACACATCAATCTATGTAATTCCCCTTGCGAGAATGAATGCGCAATCATTTATGACAAGATAAAGACTCAAATCTCAGATGCATACCTAAATTTTTTTATAAACTCTACTAACGAATTTGGAAACATGCGGGGAAAAGAAACACTCTACAGCATTTTGTTTGAAAACAGTGTCAATCAATGTGCAATCAGCGTACTCAGCAAAAAGATAAAGTGCGATGATGAAACAATCTATCATATCATTCATTCATTTGTATATGGAGTAGCAAACTAATATGCAGAATAACATTTTTTCAGACAAAATATTTTATCATATTTATCCCCTCGGAATGTGTGGATGTCAACATCATAATGATTATGCAAGTCCTGCAGGAAACAAGTTCGAAATCCTCACAACTCAGCTGGATAAGATCAAAGACTTGGGAATTACAGGTATCTATATAGGACCTGTTTTTGAATCTAGTGCGCATGGCTATGATACTGTAGATTATTTCCACGTTGACAGGCGTCTTGGAAACAATGCCAGTTTCAAAGCTTTCTGTAACGAATGTCATTTACAAGGAATATCAGTTGTCGTTGACACAGTATTTAATCATACAGGAAGGGAATTCTTTGCCTTCAAGGATTTAATCAAGAACGGATACAACTCTCAATATAGAGACTGGTACAGCGGATTGGATTTTTCAAGACAATCATGCTATGGAGACTGCTTTGACTATCAAGGATGGGCTGGCTGCATGGACCTCGTAAAGCTTAACGCTGACAATCCTGATGTACGTAACCATCTTAAAGAAGCTGTCAAATTCTGGATACAAGAATTTGATATTGATGGACTAAGGATGGATGCAGCTGATGTACTGAGTAAATCTTTTATGGGTGAATTAAGCCGATATTGTAAAAATATCAAAGAAAACTTTTGGGTTATGGGCGAAGTTGTTCACGGAGATTATACTGAGTGGGCAAATCCAGAGTGCATTGATTCGGTGACAAACTATCAGATATATAAGGCTTTATGGTCCTGCCTCAATGAAAGGAACATGTTTGAATTAAGCTATAACCTTGATAGGGAATTTGGGCCCCAAGGGATATATAACTATTCCGCGCTTTATAATTTTTTGGAAAATCATGATGTCAACCGTATTGCAAGTACACTCAAGGACAGCAACCAGCTTAGTCTTGTATATGGACTTCTCTTTACTATTCCAGGAGTTCCATCCATATATTATGACGGCCAATATGGAATAAGAGGAGAACGCGGAACTAATGATGACTTCCAGTTAAGACCAACTATTCCACCATTTTGTTCCAGCTATCCTGATTATGCTATACCACAGGTAGACAGTGATAATCTTTACAAAGATATCAAAAGATTTATTTCCATACGTAAATCCATTTCTGCCCTTATAAATGGCACATATAAAAACCTAAGCATAACCAACACCAGCCTTGTGTTCCAGCGAGAAAACCAGATACAAAGCGTAATAGTTGCGATAAATATAGATGATAACAGAGAAATTGAAGTCCCTGGCCTCTCCGGAAAATATACAGATGTACTCAATGGACAGACACTTTATATTCACACAGGAGAAAAACTTCCGGTAGACACAAACTGGATGCGCATTCTTGTACGCGAATAATAAAAAGATATAAACTGTAGCAAAGTTAGCTTATTGATAAAAGTTCTTTCCTTGCTTTGTTGTAAAGCTCCTCTTTACAACGGGTTTAATGAATCTGCTACCATAAAACCACTACAGTTTATATCAAACTATCAAGTTGAAACTGCACCGTACATATTCTGCTACATAAAATATAGTACTATATAAAATTCACCCTATACCCAACACGAATAAAAAGATATAATCTGTAGCGATGTAAGAATCTCATACTCTTACATATCTTGATTAAAGGCGTATATTACCTGGTAAAATGAACAAATTACAGAAACAAAACTTAACTGAACTATACAGAATCTTATTCAAAACTAATACCATAAATCCAAAGATTCATTCCATGGCTATTCTTTTTACGATGTCTGCACTGTCAGTAGTAACCACTGCCATGTTATTCAGTAATATAGTCCATCAATACAATCAGCTTGTCTTTTCATCTTCCCTTCTACTTTTTTTTGAATTACTTTGCATACTTGTCTGCTGCGTATTAAAAAAATTAAAGCTTGGTTTAAATATTACAGCTTTTGGTATAAGTGCAGTGTTTACATACTTTTCTTTTTTTGTCGAAGGTGCCGGCGCAAGCCAAGGATTTTCAATATTATGGTTTCTTTTTATTCCCATAATATCCATGTCCATAGCATCATATCAGACTGGGTTCTATATGAGCCTTTACATGCAGTTTTTACTCATATTCTTCTGCTACACTCCACGATTCTATCATGTAATCGAGCCATACTATACGGTAACTTTCATAAAGAGATTTCCTTTTTTATACCTTGCGTTCTTTACAGTAACAATAATTGCCGCAGGAGAAATCAAGTATCTGCTTCACAGACAGAATAACTATCAGCAGGAACTTAAAACTGCCGTAAACGAAGAACATGACAGAGTCCTCAAAACATGGCTTGAAACCATAATATCCATAAATAAAGTAATGATGGCACGAGACAGCTATACAGCAATGCATTCAGAACGTGTCGCAAAATACTGCTGTATTCTTGCCCAAAAACTTGGATGGAACAAAAACAAAATAGAGAATCTTCGCAACATAGCCCTTCTCCATGATATCGGAAAAATCGGTATATCCGAACGAATCCTTTACAAGGAGGAAGCTCTAACCAAAGAGGAATATGATATCATAAAGACTCATACAACTATTGGAGCTGATATACTCAAAGACCTGACTCTTGTTCCAAATATAGAACTCGGAGCAAAATATCATCATGAACATTTTGATGGAACAGGTTACCCGGAAGGACTAAAAGGCTTGGAGATACCTATAGAAGCCCGTATCATATGTATTGCAGATGCTTACGATGCCATGCACACAAAGAGAACCTACAAAAATAAATATACAAAAGATTATATACGGCAACAAATTGTGGAGCAAAGTGGAAAGCAATTTGATCCTGAGCTAGTACCTCTCTTTCTAGAAATGATGGATCTCAATCTGATATAATAGTATTAGCATGAAACTTGAGATACTCATGTAAATAAACATTATCCAAACAGTCACAACAATTTTATAGGAGACAATAATGCCACTAAATATCGGATGCCACCTTAGTGCAAGTAAAGGTTACTATGCCATGGGAAAAACAGCAACAGAAATTGGAGCAAACACATTTGCTTTTTTTACCCGGAACCCACGAGGAGGATCTGCAAAGGCTGTGGAACCTACCGATGTAAAGAATCTTCTTGATCATATGAAGGCCCAGTCTTTTGCCCCTCTTGTAGTCCATGCTCCATATACTCTAAACGCATGCTCAGACAAAATAGAAGTAAGAGATTTTGCCCGAAGTGTATTTGCCGATGACCTTAACCGAATGGAATATACACCTTCTCAGTATTATAACTTTCATCCAGGAAGTCATATGAAGCAAGGCATTGAAGTTGGTATACCCCTTATTGCAGATATGCTCAATTCCTGCATCAAAGCCGAACATACAACAACAGTACTCCTTGAGACAATGGCAGGAAAAGGCAGCGAAGTTGGCAGCCGTTTTGAAGAACTAAAAGCAATAATCGACAGTGTCCAGCTCCAAGATCACATGGGGGTATGTCTTGATACATGTCATGTATACGATGCAGGATATGATATAGTAAATGACCTTGACGGAGTCTTAACTCAGTTTGACAAAGTAATAGGACTTTCAAGACTCAAAGCCATTCACATCAACGACACTATGAATCCTTTTAATTCCCATAAAGACCGTCACCAGAAAATAGGCCAGGGAGCAATTGGAATCGAGGCTTTTACAAGGATAATCAATCATCCGGTGTTAAGAGACTTACCATTCATACTTGAAACACCAAATGAGCTTGACGGCTACAAAGAAGAAATAGCTTTACTAAAAAGCCTCTACAAATAAATGCTTTTTTGACCAATACGTTTTGTGCTATATTAAAGGCATGATACGTATTGCAGCTGTAGAAGACGAAGATCAGGATTACAAGGATGTTGAATCTTCCGTAAAAAATTATTTTACAACTCAGGATCCGCAACCATATTCCCTAAAGAGATTCGAAAGTTCAGAAATATTTTTATCTGACTATGTTTCAGGAAATTACGATTTAATCTTTATGGATATTGATCTGGGAGAAACTACAGGAGTAAATCTTGCCCGCACTCTCAGACAGAGAGGAGACAACACAGCTATTGTATTCCTTACAAAATTATCTCATTATGCAATCAATGCATACGAAGTCAACGCACTTGACTATATCCTCAAACCAATAAGCAGCTATTCATTCAATCTAAAGATGCCTCGTATACTGCATCTTGTCGACATTGATACAGAACAACAGGTCACTGTTAGTACAAAAAGTTATATCCAGCGCCTATATATATCAGACATATATTATATAGAAGTAATAAAGCACAGCATTATATATCATACCAAGAAAGGCACTTTCGAAGAACGTAATACAATGAAAAACATAGAGCAGAAGTTTAGTAGCTGCAACTTTTATAAATGCAACAACTGTTATCTTGTGAATTTGAAGCACGTCACTCTCATCCACGACAATACAGCTGTCGTAGGAGGAGACAATCTTATAATAAGCCGGAGCAAGAAGAATGACTTTATCAATGCCGTAACAAATTATATTGGAGGACAGATGTGATAAACCTTTATCTCCTCATGGCACCCTTATATGTAACAACAGAACTGCTTATTGCAGAGCTGATTCCTCTTGTAAAAGTACCCAAAAAGAATAAATTCATACTTCGCTTATCTTTGAGTCTACTTCTGTATTACGCATTTTCCATTGGCGTATTCATTATTCCGATAAACATGTTTGAGTTTTTTAAATACATGGTCATATATTTTGCTTCTTGGATACCACTGTATATGTGTTTCGAATTTGGACTTTACAATATACTCTATTGGAGCATAACAGGACTTGCTATACAACATTCCTCCTATTGCACCATATGTATAGTAAGTACCATTTTTCCTTCCATTGCATTTTCTCACGGTCTCATGATTGGACTTCTTATCCCGATTTACATTGCAGAATATTTTCTCCTGACCCGCAAAGCCAATAATTTCACTATCAACAGAACCAACAGATATAATTTTATCATCTTTATTGGAATCACAGTAATCTTTGTCGCTGAATTCCTTAACAGCCTACACTCGCAGTACTCAAATCATCAGGATCCAATGCTTACTATCATTACATACGTGTATTCCCTAGTCTGCTGCATACTAGCACTGTTCCTGCTTTTTGGAATAACACATCGACTGGAGCTTGCAACAGAACTGGCTACAATCAGACAACTTTGGAACAAGGACAAAAAACAGTTTGAAGCATCTGAGCAAAGCATAGCCCTGCTCAACATGTACTGCCATGATCTTAAGCATATAGTCAATAAAAACGAAAACCTGGAATTAAAGGAAGCTATAAATCAATATGATTCCATGATCAATACACAGAACCACGCTCTTGATGTAATCCTCACAGAAAAAAATCTCTACTGCAACAATAATAATATTGTCCTTACATGCATCGTAGACGGTAAGCAATTTGATTATATTAAGACAGTAGACTTGTATTCAATATTTGGAAATATACTGGATAATGCCATCGAAGCTGTATCCACTCTCGAGACAAAGGACAAGCGCACAATATCACTCATTGCAGGGGTCAAACAGGATTTTCTGTATATACATTCAGAAAACTACTATGATGCCAAACTGGATATTGTAGACGGACTTCCTGTGACAACAAAAAAAGATCGGAAGCACCACGGATATGGACTTAAAAGTATCAGACATTATGTTTCAACTTATGATGGAAACATGACCATCAGCACAAAAGACAATATATTTTGTCTTAATATAATGATGCCGTATCCATCAAAAAAAGATAAATAACTGCCGCTGTAGCATAGCAATGATTTTTCCTGTCTGAACTAGGTGTCCATATTGAAAATAATTGCTTTAGAAACTATTATGATCGTAGGTTAGAAAACAAAGAGGGAAAAATGACATTACAAAAAAAACTTGATGACGCTGTTGCATATCTCAAAAAATTAGATTTAGCTGGACTGGAAACAGGAAAATATCAGGTAAATGATGATTTTTACTATCTGATTCAGGAATATGAAACAAAAAATATTGAAGACTGCAAATTTGAATCTCACAAGAATTATGCAGACATTCAAATGATTATCAGTGGAAAAGAAGCAATTGATATTGCTCCGATTACCTGCTGCACCCTAAAAACAGAATACGACGAAGCAATAGATGCTATGTTCTGGAATGATGCCGAAACTATGGCACGTATGGAACTTACTTCCGGTAGCTATGCAATCTATCTGCCAGAAGTTGCCCACAAGCCAGGAATTGCTATTTCACAACCTGAAAAAGTAAAAAAATGCATCGGAAAGGTACGAATTTAGTTTTTGAGGCAGAACTAATTCCTACTCCACAATAACTCGAATCGGGCAAGGATTTTTACGGATCAATCGTAAAGTCTTGCCCAGATTAAAATCCTAAACATCACAAAGATCCATACATTCAGCATCTTTCCTTACAAAGTTCAGTAACTTCCATCTAAAAGTTCCCATGATTTTAGTCTTTTCATACTGAGATATTATACGATACATAGGGTAAATCAAGATTTTAGCTGTTTATACCTGCAAAAATACTGGATACTTTTAAAAAAATACTGGATACTTTTTTAAAA
>JAZLGX010000031.1:0-73640 GCA_045616545.1 Treponema sp.
GATATTTATGGAACCTGATGTAGGCAGGTCAATGAGCCCCATCATATTGAGAAGTGTAGATTTTCCGGAACCGGATGGTCCTGAAACTGAAGCAAATTCTCCTTTTTCGATGCTGAAAGATGCGTCTTTGACAGCTATTACATTCTGCTTGCCAAGAGGATATTCTTTGTGTATATGTTCTAGGGTTACTACTGGCATTTGTTTACTCCTTTGAGTTAGATATTTAAAATAAAAGCGGCAGGTCTGCCGCATAAATTTCTCGTAGTTGGCGTATTGATGTTGACGAACGCCCCATTTTAACATTATTTGTCAACAAAAAGCAATAAATTATATTGACCCCATTATCCCAAAGACATAATATTACCCCACTATGCGATATGTAAAACAATTTGCCATTATTGTCATTATTTCTTTTATGGGTGAGATTCTCAACAGAGTAATTCCTGCCCCTATTCCCGCCAGCATCTACGGACTGCTGCTTATGTTCTGTGCCCTTAGATTCAAAATTTTTCCTGTAAGCAAAGTAAAAGAAACCTCGGCTTTTATGATTGAAGTCATGCCTATCATGTTTGTGACTCCCAGTGTAAGCATTATCCTTGCAGTAGATACGATAAAAGAATACTGGTGGCAGATAACTATCATTTCAATAGTAACAACTCTGGCAGTATTTGCAGTAACAGGTATTGTTACTCAGGCTCTGATGAAGACAAAAGCTGGTAATACCCAAAAACATGCAAAAAATACTGCCCAAACCACACAAAAACATCCCAAGGAGGAAGTCTGATGCAGGATTTAAGCATATTCTTTGAAAACTCAGCATTTTTTGCAGTAACTATAACCCTTCTGACATATTTTTTTGGCATGTGGCTGTTCAACAAGACCCATTTTTTCCTGTTTAATCCACTGATTGTTTCCATGTGTCTTTCCATCGTAATTATCAAGGTATTTCATCTGACTTATACCAGCTTTGAACTCAACACAAAAGTGATTAACTTTATGTTGACTCCAGCTACCGTATGTCTAGCAGTCCCTTTATATGAACAGCTGGACAAGCTAAAGTCCAACTGGCGTGCCATATGTTGCGGAATTATTGCCGGAGTCCTGACTAATCTTGCCATGATATTGGGATTCTGCCTTATTCTCAAAATAGGTCATACAGAGTACGTCTCAATGCTAGGTAAATCTGTTACAACAGCTATAGGTATTGCCATTACAAAAGAACTTCAAGGTATCGTACCTCTTACCATGGTAATGATCATCATTACCGGCAACCTGGGAAATCTCTTTGCCGAGCAACTCAGCAAACTGTTCCATATTACTGACAGTATCGCAAAAGGTGTTGCCATCGGAAATGCCAGTCACGTACTGGGTACTGCCAAAGCATACCAAATTGGTGAAGTCGAAGGAGCCATGAGTTCTCTCGCTGTTGCAGTGGCCGGCCTTCTAACAGTAGTTGCAGCAAGTCTCTTTGCACAATTCCACTGATATTTTCTGTACAACGACATAAGTCTCCAATACCTAGCTAGGATTTAAATCAATACCTAGCTAGGATTTAAACCAGTTCCTAGCTAGGATTTAAACCAGTTCCTAGCTAGGATTTAAACCAGTTCCTAGCTAGGATTTAAACCAATTCCTAGCTAGGATTTAAACCAGTTCCTAGCTAGGATTTAAACCAGTTCCTAGTTAGGATTTAAACCGATTCCTAGCTAGGAATCAGACCAATTTATAGCTGTACATGATTGAGAAAAATAACGAAAACAAGGTTGAAGGTAGAAAACGTAATATTGCAAAACTCGGAAAGATTGGAATAAAACTCAAAAAAAAAGGAGAATTTACTCTTCCGTAAATTCTCCTTACTTTTCATAACATATTAAATAAGTGCTGCATTATGATCCTCAATAGCAGCAAGTAACCATTCACGTTTTGCATCTTCAATATTTGCAACAGCTAATGCAATTGTTTCTCCACAGGAAATACAGCCAGGAAGTTCGGGATAAGAAGCAACAAAACCTGATTCTTCTGATTCAACGACAGCTTTAACCATTTTCACATAAACAACCTTAATTGGTTCATGCTTTGGAATTGTAATAGGATTGCACCCTTCTTTTCTTAATTCATCAAACCGCACCCCCTGATTAAGTGATTTGATTTTTTTAAGCAATTTTTCCCATTGAGCTATAAATAATTATATGTGGTGTCATATTTGGTATCAATCAATTTACTAGTCAAATTTATGATCAATAAAAAGTGCTTTTAGATCAGCTTTGCCGGTAATACCTAGGACTTTGTAGCTCTTGGCAAGGTCCTTTTTTATGGCACTTTCGCTGACATTGTGGGTAAGAGCCAATTCTTTTATTGTTGTGTTGTGCAATACCACTTCTTTTATACATTCTTTCTGGCGGTCAGAGAGCTTATACTCTTCCAGATTTATGTTGGAATTATCTTTCTGGGCATATGCATGACGGAACAAAAGGTTGATACATCCGATAGTGCACAGGGCAAATAGAGAAAGCCCAATATAATAGAAGAATTCTGTTATTCCATATGGGACTATGATAAATATCTTTATAACCTCCAGTAAAGAATATACAGCTATGTTCTTTACTGTAATTACAGATCTTTCTGCAAGGAGCAGGACAAGCAGTATTGAAGACAAGAATAATGAGGTATAGACATTACCTGTATATAGATTTTGAAATACAAGAAGTTCGATGGCACCATAGTATAGATAATGTCTGCTATCAAGGAAAAACGACATACAGCACAAGATAAGACCGACACTTTCGCATGCAATGCTTACAATCCTTCCGTAAGGATATATACAGTCCTTGTAACCAAATCCTGTAATTACGTTGACAATAAGGAGAACCAGAAGAAAAAAGGAGCCTACTGCAGATAAAAGCCTGAAAGGGTTATCAAATAATTTTTTTATCATAATAAATATAAAAAGTCAGTTTATGGCGTTACAACATACAATATTGTAACGCCACATCACCAACATATTCCAAAACTCCAGTTGATACGAAAAATTAGGCAAACATAACAACCAGCATATCCATTTTAAGCCATAAACTCTATCTTGGCAATGGAATAAAACACTGTAAAATTTAAATTTCTTGTTGTTAATTCCATAAATGTCATCATAATTACTATTAGAACCATTATTTGAATAAAAAATCTGTAATTTTTAAAGGTCACATTAAGGTCATAAACTCAATGTAATATTTATTACAGATGAAATAATCTTGGTACCGATAGCAGGAGGGTATTACAAATGAAAATAGCAGTTAGATATTTCACAAAAAGCGGATTGGGAAACACAAAGAAACTTGCAGATGCCATTGCAAAAGCAGTTGGGGTCGAAGCCTACGACTTGTCTCATCCGGTAGATAAGGATACAGATGTTCTCTTTATGGGAAGTTCTGTTTATTTTGCAGGAGTAGATAAAGAAGTAAAAGATTTTATTGATTCACTGTCACTGCCAAATGGAGTGATCTACAACTTCAGCACAGCAGCTCTTGTAAGCTCAAGTTATGATAATATAAAGAAATATATATCCAAAACGGATCTTAAGCTGTCCGAAAAGGAGTTTCACTGCAGAGGTCAGTTCAAGATGCTGCATAAAGACAAGCCAGACGCAAGTGACCTGCAGATGGCTGCTGAATTTGCTAAATCAATTGCCTGTGGAGAATAGAGATGAGCGAAGAATTCAATCTGGAAAAATATCTCACCCAGGGCGTAGAAGACATAGTCAAGGGTGCTATAAAAGCTACCTTATCTAACCCAAAGGAAAGTCTCTTTATGGCACAGTATGCTATTGCCAGTAAAGAAGCTTCCAAAAAGCGCGAGAAAGCTGAATCACAGGGTGAACATATTCCTCCATTCCTGATTGCAAGTATAACAAGCAGCTGTAATCTTCATTGCGCAGGTTGTTATTCCCGGGCAAATCATGCATGTTCTGACGAAACTCCAGTAAAGCAGCTTACTGATGAAGAATGGGATAAAATCTTTGAAGAAGCAAAAGAATTGGGTATCGGCTTTATTCTCCTGGCAGGTGGAGAACCAATGATTCGAAAAGATGTCATTAACAAAGCTGGTACTCATCCTGAAATCTTATTCCCTATTTTCACAAATGGAACATTAATCAATGAACGATACTGCAAAACTTTTGAAGACCACAGAAACCTGGTTCCAGTTATCAGCATAGAAGGAAGAGAAGAAAAAACAGATAACAGACGAGGCGAAGGCATCTATCAAAAGACGATGGAAGCCATGAAGCTGATGAAAGAAAAGAAACTTATCTTTGGGGCTTCTGTTACCGTCACTACAGAGAATATGGAAGAAGTTACAAGTGATGAATTTCTCAAAAAGCTTGCGGAACAGGGATGCAAGGTAGTTTTCTATGTTGAATTTGTACCAGTTACAGATGAGGCTAAGCATTTGGCTCCTGGCGACAAAGAAAGAGAGTTCATGAATGAAAGATTGTCTGATATCCGTATGAACCATGATGAAATGGTATTTATATCATTCCCTGGAGACGAAAAGTCCTCTGGCGGTTGTCTTGCAGCAGGTCGTGGATTCTTCCATATTAATTCCCATGGAGGAGCAGAACCATGTCCATTTTCTCCATACTCAGATATAAATGTACGCGATACTTCTCTCAGGGAAGCATTACATTCAAGACTTTTCGAAAAACTTATATCCCAGGATGTACTTATGGAAGACCATGCAGGAGGATGCGTGTTATTTGAAAAGAAGGAACTGGTAGAAGCTTTCTTACGGAGTTAATTGCATGTTTTCGATTTTGGTTGTAGAAGACGACAAAAACCTTAACAAAATGATGGCTATAAGACTTAGACAGGAACAATATCAGGTTTTTGCAGCATTTGATGGGGAACAGGCTCTTGATATACTGGAACATGAACACGTAGATCTTATTATAAGTGATATCATGATGCCAAACATAGATGGATATGAGCTTACCAGGAAATTACGAGGTGCCAATTACACCCTTCCCATCCTTATGACTACAGCCAAAAGTCAAATGGAAGATTTGGAAAAAGGTTTTATCGCTGGTACAGATGACTATATGATAAAACCTATTAATCTTCAGGAAATGGTTCTCCGGGTTAAGGCTCTTCTAAGAAGAGCCCAACTTGTAAATGAAAAGAAATTAAGCTTTAAAAATACTTTTCTCGATTACGAAACTCTTGAAGTCAAGACAGGAAATATCGAATTCAACCTTCCTCCAAAAGAGTTTTATCTTTTATTTAAGCTTTTGAGCAATCCTAATAAAATATTTACCCGTTTAGAATTATTAGACGAAATATGGGGGATGGAAAAGGATTCTGATGAAAGAAATGTTGATGCCCACATCAAGAAGATAAGAAAACACTTTGAAAATAACGAAGATTTTGAAATCATAACAATAAGGGGTCTAGGTTATAAAAGTAAAATAAAGGAATAACATGAAACATAAAAAAAGAATACCTTTGAGAGTGTATTATGCAAAATCAACACTTTTTACCCTTCTGATTGCATGTATCATTGCATGTGGATTTGTATGTCTTGGTGTAACCCTTTTCTACCACAGAGAATTCACTATTATTGCTATGCTGATTTCGTGCGTAATAATTTGTTTTTTGACCTGTTTAATAGGCGGACATATGCTCATGCACAGAGCTGAGGTATTTATCAATCCTATTGAAGAAGTTAACAGAGCTGTAAATGAAGTCGCTACAGGGGATTTCAAAATTCAGGCAGAGGGAAGCCATAACGCAACAAAGATAGACGAACTTGAAACTCTTGTCGAAAACTTCAATAATATGGCAAAAGAGCTTGATGGTATGGACTATATGCGTAAGGATTTTATGAGCAATGTATCCCATGAGATAAAAACACCTATAGCGGCCATAACTGGTTTTGCGGAAATATTGAAAGCAGGTGGACTGTCGCAAAACGAAAATCAAGAATATCTCAACTTGATATACGACGAAGCTGCCAGACTATCTCGGATTTGTGAGAGTATGCTTGCTATGTCAAGACTTGATAATCAGACTATAGTACGAAAACATGACTCTATTCGCATAGATGAGCAGATCCGAAAAACAGTTATTCTCATGGCAGAAAAATGGGAACACAAAGCGCAGGAATTTGAGCTTGATCTAGAAGAAACTGTTATAAACAGTGATTCTGACCTTCTATCCCAAGTATGGATGAATGTAATAGATAACGCCATGAAATATTCAGATGATGGTTCAACCATATACATCAAGTTAAAAAAAATATCCGAGAGTAAAAACCTGTGTAGAATAATTATCAGGGATGAAGGTGAAGGTATTCCTCCCGATAAGGTAAACCGTATTTTTGATAAATTTTACCAATGTGATGAATCTCACAAAAAGCAAGGCAGTGGACTTGGACTTTCTATCGTAAAACGGATTATTCAGCTGCTTGGCGGAACTATTTACTGTAAAAGTGAACCGGGAAAAGGAACCTCAATGATTATTGAGCTGGGTTAATAGCAAGAAAGTAGTTAAATTCTACATTTTGACTTAAACTATTTATGGGGATTTCTAAAATTTGCAATTTTTAGAGATGCTATTATGCATAGGGATAATCAAAATGACTGGAATTTCTAAAAAGATAATTATATTGCAGATATTATTGTCATTCTGCATCTGTTTTAAGACTTTAGCACAGACTCCCAAAGAGCTCATGCTTGACATGGACTCAAGTCTGGCTAAAATTGATATACCTGTCTACGAGGGTACGGACTATTTTGAGCAGCGTCTTGAAGAAATAAGGACCTCTCAGGGAAGAGAACCTTTGGGGCTGATACTGTGCGGAGGTTCTGCCAGAGCCTTTGCACACATTGGAGTCCTCAAAGCAATGGAAGAAAACAATGTCACCCCTGATTTCATTGTCGCAAACTCCATGGGTGCAATCATTGGAATGCTCTATGCATATGGATTTTCGCCCGACAAGATTCAAGAAGTCATCAACAACATAAACATAACTTCATACTTTGAGCCTGTAGCTCCTACAAAAGGAGGTCTCATCTCTGTAAGGAACTTCCGTGCACTAGTAAATGACCTCTTAGGCAATGAATATACAGACATCAAGGATTGCCCTATTCCCATCATAATCACTACTGAAGATTTGATCACAAAGAGACAGATTTATCATGCATCTGGAGACTTTGCCAAGATTATGACTGGAGCCTTCTGTATGCCTGCCGCAATGGAACCTACCCATATGAAAATAGATGCCTTGGATGAAAGTGAGTCAATCTTAATGGACAGTGGCTCTATTGATATAGCTTCCCTTAGCGTTGCTGCAACATATTCTGAAAACTTAATTGTATCCACAGCATTCTATGATACCAAGCTGAATTTCGATAACTGTATCGTTGACCTCAACCGAATGTTCTCGATTGCCAAAGAACGCATTGCTGTCAAGGATATCAAAAATTACAGACCTGTCATAATCCGAAATCAAGTAGAAAGTTTCTCGTTCATGGAATTTGACAAGTCCTTGGTGCTGAGTGAGATAGGTTATAGGACAACAATCGGCGTCATGGACAATATCAAGGCTCTTCCTCATGGCTATGATTCTCTTGACCAGGTACGCATAAGGACAGACAAACTTGCAGACGACGCGATAAAGAGAGTAACAAATAAGGAACCTCTCAAGTATAAGGAGGCATATCTTAATGCCAAGTTATGGCCAATAATACCTTCAATAGATTATCCGGACTTTATCCTCTATGATAGTTCCAGTATAGCTGCCTTTCTGTTCTACGACACACCCTATACTTATTCAAGGTTGGGAGCCAACTTTCAATTACCAGGCCTGTTTGCTACAGAAGGATATTTCCAGTTTAAGCCTTCTTCTATATTTGAGCTGGATCTTCTGTCTGACTATGGTTTTACATATGACGGATTCAAACCTGATTTATTCTATGGAGCTATGGATATCAAGATAAGACCTTCCTTTATGCCAGGTTTCTTTGAATATATGTTCATCACAGGAGAATATCAGGGTGATTATACACTTGCTCCCCAAGAGATGATGTATCAAGCTGGCTTTGACTTTAAGTCAGAAAATGACTATTCATACTATGTCGAGCTTAAACCCTTTTATTACATAACAGGTCAAGATTTTGGCAATTTATCACAAGGTATCGGCTCCATACTGAATACTTCCGCTAATCTCACACTACTGAGCAAGAAATCTCATAGATTTTCTGCCGGAATTACGGAAAACGCATCGGTCAGATACGCTATATCAAGTTTTAATCCTGATATAGAACCTATGATTGGGCTTTACAAGAAAGATTATTTCAGGGACCGGATTACTCAAGAAGTTAACCGTTATGTCATAACTTCCAGCAGTGAAGTCTACTTTGTAAATCTTTCCCCTAATCTTACCGTCGCTGAACTTATTATCTTCAAACAGTTGAAGACAGGTGCTTTCTTTGATTTATCTTACACAGGAAGCTTTAACTATTGCTCCGGAGGCTTTGCAAGGACAAAGATTTCGCTTTTTGGATTATGTGACTTCACTCTTGAAGGCGGCTGCGGATGGAATTTTTCACAATCCCATGTATTCGGATTTTTTAACTTCAAAAACCATATATGAAAAAACTTTTAACTGCGACTTTATCAAATCTAACTCTCGTTACATCGCTACTGCTTTCATCATGCATGTCAGCATCACTTAGTAATGAACATTTTTTGACTCACGAGGGCCAACCTCAACCGCTGCAAAGCATAGAGAATATACAAAGCATCAATGGAGAATTTCCTCAGGAAATATATATCAAGACAAATACCCAGACTTTCAACTTTGAGTATGAGTTTTTGCTGCAAGACGGATACATATACTCCAAGAAGCGGGGACAAGATAGTTCCCGATGGCACTTGTTTCTTGATACAGGACTGGCATCTGGCAAAAAAGTAGCAGAAATTGCTGCTGATGCAGATGTTCTTTATGCGTTTACATATGACGGTATGCTATACCGTAACTATACAAACGAGGTAACAAATTATACACCATTTGAATGGGTTGACTATTTTGGGTGGCCAACAAAAATCCAGTTGTTCCAAAGTGATCTTGTAAAGGACAAAAAAGTATGGTGTGTAGGCTCCAGCCGCACTGATGTCTGTTATTACGAAGACTCTCTTGGCAATCAGCATAATTACGGACCTTTAGGTGTTGAGTCAATCTTGTTTTTGTCAGAAAACGGTAACACCATAAATTACTGTGATCCCGCATGTCTGTCTGATTTCAGCCACAAGCTCAAACTACCCTCTGACAAAGCAGAGGTTCTTTTTATGAGTGAGAGCGCTTCTACTATCTTTTTGATTAATTGTCAGGGCAAAATGTTCACTCGCCTTGCAGATTATAATGTAGTGGGTTCCAATCCAATGCTCTACAGATACTCATATGTCCCTGAATATTCACAACTAAGGGGGACTGATACAAAATCAAATACATCAACTTGGATATTACCTGCCGAAGATTGGAAGGAACAACCTCCTCTACCATCAGGTGCAAGAATTACAAAATATCTGACCATATTACAAACTGGCAGAGGTAATAACAACAGGCAATTACGCATTGCTGCATTAAATCCAGATGGAGAGCCTGGATACTACTTTAAGGACATCAATGAAGATACTTGGTTCTTTAAGAAAGTAAACCTTACATTAAATTCTGACAGTTTTATCATGATTCAGCCTATTCAAGCAGCTGTAGAAGATAATGCTCCTTATTATGGTGATCTGTGGATCAATGGCAAACGGCAGAATATCAACTGTGTCATCAAGTCGTTTGATTTTGCAGAAGGTCCAGTAATCATGGATATCAATGATAATGCTGAAATCTGCTTCTATTATTCCCTTCTGTGGAATCCGTTTCTCCGGTACAACCCAGGTATCACAGAGGAAAGCGAAGTTTATTTGGGGACTCTAGTTACGGATACAGATACTATTGAGGCGCTGGATATAAATTATTTGACTCAACTTTTTACAAACACAAATAATGTTCCCCATATGTATGATATGGAAGCCTATGAATCTTTTATCCGTATAAGTATCAAGGACAAAAAGAATACATATGAATTCTATCTGACAAAGGAACCTCAAAAAGTAATCAATCCGTATATCGACCGAAACGTCATACAACAGAACAAGATGCTTCTGCAAAGAATAGATAATCAAAGTAAATTTTATGACGACAGAAAACAATTATTTACTGCAGAGCAGAAGCTACTCCGTAACAAAAAGAATTACTCCAGCAACTTTCAGAATATGATAACTTTTCTGCGAAATTCTATCAAAGTAACTTTTGTTGATAAGTTTTCGCCTAAGGTAAAGATTCTCACAGAGTATTCTTCCCAGATAGTAAAGACTGATAAGGAAATTTACAAGCAGCGCTATGAATTAGAATCCAAGTACATCAAATATCTGTCTGAATATGAGGATATCATCAAGGATCTACCTCAGTTTGATGCTGCAGAATATCTTCGCCATATGAATGCAGAGGGTCAGGAGATTACATATTTTGATATACCATATTATCCGGCGTATGTTCTCAACCAAGATGGAGAAATCTATCTATGCGAATACAATGACACTCTCAAAAAACTTATAAGTGATTACAACAGCAACAAAAAAATTGACCGGAAAATACGTAAGACCCACATCAATAAATAAAAAGAGGCTCCTGGTTTGACCTGGGAGCCTCTCTCTTTAGTAATTACTTTGAATGACTATTTCTTTGCAATCTCTGAAACTGCAGAAACAATGCCTGCAAGATTCTGGAAATCTGCTGGAACGATAATCTTGGTTGCCTGTCCATTAGCAGCCTTTTCCATAGTCTCAAGACTGCGGAACTTAATGACAGCTTCGTCCATGCCAACTTCCTTGATCATTCTGAGACCGTCAGCGGTAGCTTTCTGAACTTCGAGAATTGCCTGAGCTTCACCTTCTGCCTTACGAATTGCAGCTTCTTTCTGTGCTTCTGCTTCAAGGATCAAAGACTGTTTTTTACCTTCTGCTACAAGGATTTCAGACTGCTTTTGTCCTTCTGCCACAAGAATCTTCTCACGGCGCTCGCGTTCAGCACGCATCTGCTTTTCCATTGCTTCTCGAATTGCTTCAGGAGGCATGATGTTCTTTACTTCTACGCGGTTAACTTTGATTCCCCATGGGTCTGTTGCTTCATCAAGGATGGCTCTCATCTTTGTGTTGATTACGTCACGACTTGTAAGAGTTGCATCAAGATCCAGTTCTCCAATGATATTACGCAAAGTAGTTGCAGTCAGTGTCTCAATGGCAATCATTGGATTTTCTACACCATATGTGTATAATTTTGGATCAGTAATCTGCATATAAACAACAGTATCAATCTTCATTGTTACATTGTCTTTTGTAATTACAGGCTGTGGAGGAAAATCCAATACTTTTTCCTTAAGGCTGATATGATTTGCAATTCTATCAAGGAAAGGAACCTTTACATGGAGACCTGTCTGCCAAGTAGCAGAATAAGCACCAAGACGTTCGATAATCACAGCATTAGACTGTGGAATAACACGGATATTTGTAATGATCAAAATCATTACAACGACGATCAAAGCAATAATAACATAAGTAGTCATATTCTTTCTCCTTAAACTACAACGTTTTTTATTCGATTGTTTTTACGTAGGCTGTTACACCTGCAATCTCTTCTATAACACACTTGCTTCCTTCTTCAAGAGTAACATCCTCTTTGACTGAAGCAGTCCATTCCATTCCATTAATCTTAATGGAACCCTTATCGATTGGAGTAATCTTTTTGGTGACTACAGCAATCTGTCCAATGACCCTTTCATAGTTTGTAGCTATTTTCTTCTTGTTAAACTTTTTTAGTAATACCGGTCTAGTAAAGATAAGCAGTACAAAAGAAAGAATAACGAATATGAACAGCTGTACGACAAAAGGAATCGGTGTAAAGGCTACAAATACCATAAGGAATGCACTTATCGCAAACCATATAGTTGTAAGCGACAGTGTAAGAGTCTCTGCCACAATACAAATTATTGTAACTCCGACCCAAAGCCATGGTAGATTATCACCCAACACATTTAGTATGTTTTCCAAATTATATCCTCCTTACCAAAGATTCTGTTATACCTGTTTTGGTTGACATAACATTTGCATCTATGTCTCAACCTGACTGGTATAACTCGAATATACTGCCTCTCAAACCAGAATGCAACAGTTTTTGCCAGTGACCTTTGTCACTTTTTACTTAGTAACAAAAGTTACCAGAGTAACTTTTGTTACAGTAATGACTGTAACAATTGATACTGCACTTACTCTACGATTAAGGATAAACAAAAAGGACTGACTCCCTTACAATTTAGGAATCAGCCCTTAAAATCAGTCTAATTAAACTGTCCAATAATTGGAGTGCACTTCAATATACCAATAGTGCTTTCCAATAAATAAAAGTTTTTATCGCTTTAGTGACCAAGTGGAGTTGTAAAACTCAGTAATTACTTTAGTCATCATCTCAGGGTCTTTTGCACCTGCACTTTCGTATGGAGAATGCATTGCCCATTGTGCAAGACCGATATCCACTGAATTGATACTTACATGAGCAGTACTTATGTTACCGAGAGTGCTTCCACCAACCATATCACTTCGGTTAGTAAATGTCTGATATGGTACATTGGCTTTTTCACATAGGCTCTTGAACAAGCTGGCACTTATACTGTCTGTACAATATTTCTGACTGGCATTGAATTTAAGTACAGGTCCTCCATTTATTGCAGGTCGGTTTACAGGATCAGCACATCCCATGAAATTTGGATGTACAGCATGAGCATTGTCTGCACTGATCATAAAACTGTTAGCTATTGATGTATAGAATTCTTCTGATGTGCGACCCATACCTGTATTGATACGATTCAGTACATCACTTAGGAATGTACTGTCTGCACCCTGTCTTGTACCACTTCCAACTTCCTCATTATCAAATACACATAACATCGTAACATTTTCTGCATTTGAAGATTGCTCAAAAGCTTTGAGGGAGGTATATGCACACTCAAGGTCATCCAGTTTACCTGCTGCAATAAATTCATTTTCAGCACCCCAGAATGTTCCTTTAACTCTGTTATAGAGGAACAAATCTGAAGAAATGATATCTTCTTTCTTAACTCCGGCAGAAGCAGCTACTATATCCATAAGGGAATCACCCTGACCATCACAGCTTAATACAGGGAGCATGTCATCCTGTACATTATATTTATACCCTGTATTAGCATCTCTATTCATATGGATTGCAAGACTTGGAATCATCAAAAGATCCCTGTCTACTGCAACCAATTTCTGCACAAGATGGATAGCACCAGTGTCATTTTTGTCATCTGAGCATTCTTTTACAATAATACGACCTGCAACACTTAAAGGTCTGTCGTACCATGGAGCACAAAGCATTCCACCATATTTTTCAACGTTAAGCTTTATGTAATGCTTTTCTGCTTTTATCTCTGCATTCTCTTTAATCTTAAAGCTTGGACTGTCACTATGAGATGCTGTAATCAGAAATCCCTTATATTCTTTCTTTGGAACCACAAAACTAATGATGGCACTATCATTACGGCATACATAATATTTGCCACCTGCTACCAGGTTCCACTTTTCACCCTCAAGCAATTCCTGATAACCATTGGATTTAAGCTCCTGGGCAATATTGCTTACCGCATGAAAGCAGCTAGGACTGTTATCTATAAAGTCCAAAAGTTCTCTTGCAAACTTATTTTCTTCCATTATTTATCTCCTGATATATTTTTATATGACTTCTATCTGACAACTTCTCATTGTTTCCAGAGCAGCTTCATGTTTTTCAACAGTTACTCCGGCACAACAACTGGAATCTACTTTTATCTTAACTTCAGGCATATAAGCTTTCAGTAACAGAGCATTACTTACAACACAGATATCTGTACACACACCAACAAGTTCAATTTCAAATTTTTCTCGAATACTGCGGTTGAGCAATATTTGAGCCAGCTTAGTACTACCAAAAGTTGGCTTATCAATGAATGTTGCTCCATCCAAGAGTTCCATGATGCTATCTTTAATCTTCCATCCTTCAGTACCGTCAATACAATGTACTACAGGAAGATTTTTTCCCTCTTGAGTATTGAGATAATCCTGTGGATGTGTATCACGCGTAACGTATATATCCTTCTTGGCATATTGGACAATTTTTTTCTGTACATTCTCTACTATTGATTGGGCTTCCTTGCTGCCAAGACTGCCATCAATAAAATCATTCTGCATGTCCACTACTACTAAAATCTTTCTTTTGTTCATACCGTCAATTTATCCTACAATATTGCGTACAAAGTCAATACTTTTGTGTACTTCCGGCACACCTTCAAAAACTAATATACTCTCAGGACACTCAGCTTTTATGACTGGGAGATAATCTTTCCATCCCATGATACCTTGTCCCAAAGGGACTTCCACAAAACGATCCCCATCTACAATAAAATCTTTAAGATGGAAGGCTGCTATTTTGTTTCCGAACAATCTTAAACTATCTTCAAAAATCTTATTACGTGACTGATAATTACCATCGTATAAATAATTAAGTATATCGATAATGACACTCACACTGCCGTTATCTATTTCACTTACAAAACTATTCAATACTTGTGGGCTATATATACAATGGCCCCAGGCACCCTCTATTGTCATACGGCTTCCATTATCTTTTGCAATCTGTGGCATCCTGCTAAAAACACTTAGTACCTGACGGAAAGCTTCTGGAGTCTGATTGCGTGGATTATATGTCCAGGAATCATCATTATAGCTACCAGTTTCACTAGCGACATACGTAGCACCAAGTTCTGCAGCATGTTTCAGGTGATCAGCATATTTATCTGCACCCAGCTTTACAGATTCTTCATTACTGTGCACAGGATTAAAGTAAGCACCTAATATTGGTGCACTAACCCCATTATTTTTTAATCCGGAAGTTATATATTTAATATTGTCTGCTGTAAGAGTCCCTGGATTTCCGGATACACCTTCTACTGCTTTGGCAATTGCAAGCTGCAATCCATCAAATCCCCATTCCCGAGCTGTCTTGCCCAAATACTCAGGTGTTCCAAAACCTATATCATGTCCACGTATTATAATTTTCATATAAAGATATTATTATGCTCATTGGACTTAGCGTCAATGAATTTCTTAGCATTACAAATTTTAAGACAATAATGCAGTACATAACATATATTGACATATTTTACCGTTTTAAGTATATTCTAATTGTATAGCTTTTTATGAGACGCACACTTATTACAGTGGTACGTAAGTCTTTGTTGCTTTTATGGCAGCACTTATTTATGACTATGGTAGTAAGTGTGTTTTTATTTTAAAAACATATCTCTGCTTGTAAATCAATAAAATTGCATTAGATTATAGGGAGATGGCTCATATCACAGAGTTGAGCCCGTTTAGTCGATTTTCTATAGGAGAGATCATGTCTAAAAAAAAGTTTTTAATAACTCCATTGCAACTTATAAAGACAGTAGCACCACTTGTTTTTGTTGCCCTCTTTACCATTGTTTCGTATTCGATAATGATATCTATCCTTATTAATGAAAACGTAAAGAATGCATCTGGTAAAGGTATCGTAAAAGTTGAGAATCAAATACTTTCAATTATTGATCCTGAAATTACAAATCTTCAGACAATAAGTGACATAGCTGCCATTACTCAAGAAAAGGATTCCTTGCTTCTTCTTCTAAAAAATGCATCAGCCCAAAGTGATACGATCCTCGCTTATTACTACGCCTCCATCAAATCACTGCAAAATGGTGGATACCTTATAATGAGTGATGACTGGCAGGCTCCAAGTACATTTGACCAGACTACTAGGCCTTGGTTTACAGGAGCTATAGACCTTAAAGGAGATATTTATGCTAGTGATATATACATAAATGCCCGCAGCAATAGCAAATGTATATCTTTTTCAAAGGCCGTATATAATTCTTTGGGTCAAGCTGTAGGTATCGTAGGTTTTGATCTTGATTTGGAGCAA
Organism: Treponema sp.; assembly: GCA_045616545.1. Taxonomy (GTDB): domain Bacteria; phylum Spirochaetota; class Spirochaetia; order Treponematales; family Treponemataceae; genus Treponema_D. The sequence goes on from JAZLGX010000031.1 coordinate 16,111, forward strand.
CTTTCCGCAGAATTAGGTAATATCAAGGTTTCAGAATCATCCTCAATGTGTATCGTTACTTCCAACGGTACTTACATGACAAATTTCCAGGATCCAAAGAAAATTGTTGATGGTAATCTTTTTAAGGAAAACGGATTTGACCTTAACGGTGTAGAACTTTCAGAGTTCCTACACCATGAGACTCAGACAATAAACGCTGGCAGTTCCTACTGGGCTATGGGGCAGATAAAATCATTCCCATGGTTTGTTGTCGTTCAAGGAAATAGAAGCGACTTTACAGCTAAACATATGCTTTGGGCAGTTATAATTCTTATACTTACAGGATTACTCATATTTGCCTGTGTAGCTCTTAATGTATGGGATGCAAACCGAACTTCTGTCAAGGAAAAAGATCTCGGTGACAAACTTTTTGGTGAAACCCAGAATCTTGTTGTTGCAGCCAAAGAGAATGCCGCAACAGGTCAGGACCAAAGTGCAGCTGTCAAAGAAATTGTTGCAACAATGGAAGATAATAATGAACTTTCCAGTAACATCAGCCAGAAGATTCAGGATGTAAGCAAAGTTGCAGACAAGACGACTGCAGATGTTCTGGATGGTGTATCTGCTCTTAACATAAATGTAGAAAAACTTCATGAAATCTTTGAAGCCAATCAAAATACTATTGAAGGTATCAAGACTCTTGGAGACAAGATTGAAAACATCTGGGATATTGTAACTCTCATAAATTCTGTTGCTGACCAGGCTAAGATTATCGCTTTCAACGCTGAGCTTGAAGCAAGTAGCGCAGGTGAAGCCGGTAAGAATTTCCATATCGTCGCTACAGAAATCAGACGTCTCGCAGATGGTATTATTAGCGGTACTAAGGAAATCAAGGAAAAGATCACTGAAATACAGCAATCCAGTGACAGTCTTATTCTGGCTTCCGAAAGTGGAACAGAAAAGATAAATGAGGGTTGTGCAAGTGCCAAAGAGCTTGAAAATAAATTTAATAGTATCAAGGATGCATCTGAAATAACAGCAGAAAGTGCCAAAGGTATCACAACAATTATCCAGCAGCAGGCTCTGGCATCGGACCAAATCCTTATTACACTCAAACAGATTGCAGCCGGAGTAGAAAATTTCAGCACAGCTACTGAAAACATCAGTAATTCTGCTCAAACTCTCCAATCCATTGCAAGTCAATTAACAGAGGCTCATAAAGGCGCCGAGGACACGGAGGTCCCAAGCGCCTAGAAATACTAAAGGTTATCCCCGTACAGGGATAACCTTTTTTTATCTTTAGAGAACTGATTTACAAAGTTCTTGTGTAAGTATCAAGATTGATATCTTTAGTATATCCATCGTCCCAATACAAGTCATAACTTTTACCACTACCAAGTTTATCTAGACATGTTATGTCAATATCCCTTGTACTCAAAGCAGGTTTTGTGCAATATGGTACACATTTTCCACTGCGTATAAAGAATATGACAGTATCTTCCGGACACATAATATAATGCAAGCCTTTTGATACAGTTTTCTGTTCTGCCTTGCATTCATGCCATGTAACCTGTGTCATGTCTTCAGGTAAATATACAGACCTTCCGTTTGAATTTTGCTTAAGGACAGGAGCAATCATAATTTCGTTTCCAAGCATAAGCTGATCCTCAATATCCGAAGCTATAGGGTCATCTGGATAATCAAATACCATAGGCCTAAACATCATCTCGTTATTTACGGCAGCTTTTACAAACTCAGAATATATATATGGCAATAGAGCATAACGAAGAGACAATATACTCCTGAAATCCGATGTATCACCAAACTCATAACATTCCTGTCTTCTTGTTCCAGAAGCAGAATGATTACGCATAAGAGGAGTAAACACACCGAGAGCCATCCAGCGGAGTAATAAATCTCTTGATGTATTATCTCCAAATCCACCTATATCTGCTCCCGTATATAAGAATCCACACATATTCAGAGATGGCAACATCTTAAGCTCAAGTTCAAGATGGTTCCACCATGAACAATTGTCTCCCATCCATATTCCACCATCACGATGAGCTCCAATACAACTGGCTCTTGAATAAATCAAAGCACGTTTATCTGGGAAAATTTTATCTAAGCCCTCGGCTGCAGCTTTAGTCATAAGAGCTCCAAACATATTATGCACATGATCGTGTCTTACCGTTACTGTTTTGCCATCAACATCTGTAACAGTATGATAGAATCTTTGGTAATCGTCCATCCGATTGGATGTACTTCCTGATAAACCGTTAAACTCAAAGAATGAATCGATATCAAGATTCTCAGCATCAGTGTACTTCGAAATTTTATCCATCGTTTCCTTAAGGCTTTCATCTGAATAGAATAAAGCAGGCTCATTCATATCATTCCAGAACCCCTCAATTCCCATGTCAGTTAAATCTTTATAATGCGAACCAAACCATTCCCTTACTTCAGGACGGAAGAAATCTGCGAAATGAGATTTTCCAGGCCATACCCCACCTGTAAATTCAGTTCCATCTGCTTTTTTGCTAAAATATCCCTTGGCAATACCTTCGTCATATACAGAATATCCGACCTTTACTTTAACACCAGCATCTATGATAGGGATTAGATGAACTCCTTCATCTCCAGCTTCATGGCTCAAAGCAGAAAGATTCTTAAACCTGTCAGTATCTACAGTAAAATCCATAAACTGGTCCATGTAATCAATATCAAGGCACACTCCGTCCAATGGAAGCTTTGCAGCTCTGTATTTTTTTATGACAGTGCGTACTTCATCATCACTCATATAACTCCATCGACTTTGCTGGAATCCAAATCCCCATAATGGAGGTATATAACTCTGACCTATCAACTCCCTAAACTGTTTTATCACATCATGAAGAGCTTCTCTAGTATCATTTTTATCTGTTGATATCTCATAGACAAACAAGCCATCCATTTCACATTTTACAGTAAGAACATCATGATCTGTGTACCCAATGTCAAACTCTACAGTTGATGGATTATCAAAATACAAACCTGTTATCTTATCCCCAAAAATTACTATAAAGTTATGGGCACCATACAGTGAACTATTAGAATCATTAGCTGCAGGTCTGTCACTGCACCAACTGACATATCTGTATCCTCTCTTGTTTATACCTCGTGTATTTTCCCCGAGGCCAAAAACTTTATCAGTACCTTTCATATGATATTCATATACAAAAGGCCACTGGCTAACGACTTTACCCGTCTTAAGAGTACCATCACAGAGAGGAATATCCTTAATAATTGCTCCCGTTTGTAAAATTGGGCTTCCAAATTTGATTTTTTCTATCATATTAATAATTATATTATTGAAAAAACAATCGCGCTAGTGCTATAATTGCTATAATATATAACGATAGTACTGTTAGCAATTAAAAAAACAGTGAAATGTAGGAAAAAAGTGGAACTCAACGAGAAAATTAAAAAACAAGAGCCCTACAAAGAGGCTATGCCACGAGGTACTGTAACATTCCCTTTGCAGTATAATTTCTGTAACACAGTTAATCCGTATTACGACCTGCCATTGCACTGGCATGACGAATTTGAGATTATTCACGTTATTTCTGGTACTTACAACATGTACTACTCCGACCATGAAATAAAATTAAACAAGGGCGACTTGTGTATTATCCCAGGGAAGATTATACACGGCGATGGACCTACCAAAAGCCAGTGTCTTTTTGAATCTGTTGTTTTTGATATTGATCTTATCCGCCAGCACAGCTATAGCCCTGATATTTTTATCACTGATATTATCAATAATAACCTGCTGCTTAATACAGTTATCTCAAAAGATCACAAAGAAATCTATGACTGTGCTTGCCGTTTCTTTGAACTTATCAAGCTTAAGTGTGAAGGTTATGAACTGATGGCATCCGGCTATCTTCTCATTATGTTTGGACTTATCAAAAAGGAAGCACTTTATTCGCGCAAACAGGTTCTTACCAATCACAAGAAGATCAGAGCAGAACAGCTTGAAGGTGTACTGAATCTTATCCGCCAGAATTATGCACAGAGTATTACTCTGGAAGAAATGGCTGACTATGCAGGGTTATCACCTAAATATTTCTGTAGATTATTTAAAGACATGACAGAACATACTCCTGTTGAATATCTTAACTGGTTTAGAATCTCCAGAGCGTGTACGATGCTTCGTGAAACAACAGATAAGCTTTCGGATATCGCCTACAACTGTGGATTCAATGATTTCAGTTATTTTATCAAGATATTCCGTCGCTACAAGGGAATGACACCATACAAATACAGAACTTACGATCCAGCAAAAGTAACTCCTGTAGATCTTGATATGACTCCAAAAGAAATAATAAAGGAAAGACTTACGAGTGAACAGAAAGCTCTACGAATGGAATCAGAACGGCAGATTGGATAATTAAGGACTTTATAAAAGAAAGTGTTTGGTTTGTAGAAAACTCAAACACTTTCTTTTTAAACTCATACACTTTTATTTCTTCAAAGTAAAGTGATATACGCTGAGAGATGTATCAGTAGAAATACCGTACGCCTTAGAATCTTTATCACCTCTAAGTTCCGGATTACCAACAGACACCTTGTCATACCTATTCAGACCAAAAAATCCCAGTTTTTTAGCAACTTCATCATCTTTTTTTGCAGACAGAGGAATTCTAGATTCTCCGTCACATAAGAGATAACGTACTCGCCCAGATTTATTCAGCATTCCATCTGATACAACACGATACTGCGTATGACTTTTATCCTGATTCTCATTTCTATCTGATTTTCCAAGGATAAAATATGTCATTTTAACAGATTCTCTATCCAACCCAGCCTGTTTAGCTATGCTTGCAGCAGGTTCCGTTGGCTTCCATGCAATTTCTGCATGACAAGTTTGGTTGTCAGCCTTAAGTGCTGGACAAGATTTAGAGCAGGTACATGGCGCATACACCTTTAATCCCCTCTCTACCATCTTATCACGAAGATTTATCAGGTTACGGCTAGACTCAAGCATTGCAGGTTCACTTAAAAATAAGATTCCTGTATCCTTAAGCATTTCTGTCGCCTTAGCAAGAAAGTTTTCCCTTCGATTCATGTAATCTTTATCAGATTTCCACATCTCATTAAGGGCATGACTCATTACAATGACATCAAATTTATCTCCTGAGACATAATCCTTCTTTTCAAAATTATGCGTTACAGGAGTTATTGTTACATTCCCAAAGTCTGCCTTGATTATTTTAGCAGCCAAGGATACTGCTTTAGTAGAATAATCAACCAGTGTGAGATTTATTCTGATCCTTGGATTTAGTTTACTCAACAAATCACACAAGGCAGCTGCAGCAGGGCCTGGACCACTTCCCAAGTCAAGAATATTTACTTCTGCAGATTGAGAAAGATCTGCAAAATATGTCCTGTCACTCATAGCTGCATAATAAATCTGGAGGAACGATACCGGCCAGTAATACAAAAGATAAGCACCTAAAAAGTTGTTATCCTCCATATAGCCAGCACCGGAGAGCTGTCTGTTACCTGTAAGCCCGCGCTGGAGAGTCAAAAGAGATGCAGAAACATCTTTTAGCTCCCTGAAGTTCAATTTAGGACCTTTAGGATGCCACATCCTTAACAAAGTAGGAAGGTGACGTCCTAATGCTTTTTCGGCAGATGAACTCATATCTCATCCAAATTAATCTGATATACACTGCCACAGTTACGACAAACCACTTCAATAGGATTTGGACCGTTCTTTTTCATTTCTTCAATTTCTGCAGCAGGAAGCGCTCTGATATGGTTAATATACAAATCCTTTGAACAAGGGCATTCATATCTGATATCTCTGTGAAGAGCTATTTTTGGATCAAACTCACGGAATAAACCACAAATCAGATCTTCAATATCTCCTCCCTCACTAAAGAATGTACCAAGAGAAGGAGCAGCATTAAGAGCTTTTTCTATCTTATCAATGAGTTCTTCATCGTCTTTGATATTTGCAGAAGAATTAAGCTGACTACCAAGCTTTTCCTTACCCTCATAATGGCCACCAGTTTCAGGCATAACCTGAATATACATTCCACCAGCTCCGATTACTCGTCCCAACTTATCCATCTGGATTGAAGTGTTTATGGCAGTCTTTAACTGCTGGCTTCTATCAAAGAAGAAACATAAATCATCTGCAATATTTCCTGTTGTATTTACAGAGGATGTTGAAGGGTATTTATCATTTGGATGGACAGTCTGAATTGTCATAAATCCTTCTCCACCCAAGAATGGTGTCATATCCCAGCTTTCAAGAGGTTTTTCGATAGGTATATGATCATTAAGAAGGTAACTTCTCACCCACCCTGTAGAATCAAAATCTACAACAAAGCCTTTAGCTGGTGACTCTTCAACCTCATAATGCCAATTAATATGTTCCCGCCCTTTCATCAATGCAGGAATAAGCAATGCTCCCGAAAGACTTGCCTGCCCCAAAAGGTATGTTTCTAGGATTCCTGTATTGTGCTGAGCTCTCATCTGATTAACAAAATGAGTTCCATTAAAAACAGCACCACGGATACGTCCCTGTGCCATTACAAAAACAACCATGTCATCTTTAGGTAATTTTTCAAGATGACTTACTAATTCCTTATCCTGGATATCGGCTTTAATCATGAGCCTAATATATCAACTTTTAGTAATTATGGGAATATTGTTTTACATAGTAACAATATACAACAAAAACTTCATGTATGTAGTTTTATAAAATCTTTGCGTTACATTAGAAGGTGTAGGCAGTATCTTTTCTAAGGAGTTAAAAAGTAACCATGAACGAAGAAATAGTAGAGCAAATACAAAAAAATATAACTGCAGCGGAGCAAGTTCAGGAAGGTCATAAAACAACGACTTTACTTGTTTTCTCCATCTGCAAAAAAAAATATGCAATCAAATCATCATCTGTATCTGAAATCATCAAGGATATCACTATATATAGGCTTCCTTTTGTGCCTCAATACGTCGAAGGAGTCATAAACAGACGAGGAGATCCTTATACAGTAATTAATCCTTTAATTATTATTGAACCAACTGCTGAAAAGAAAATCGAAAACTTATTGTTTCTTGTTCTCAATATAGAAGATGATCAATTATGTCTGCACATCTCTGACATATTGTATTTTAAAGATATTACGGATTCAGATATAAACAGCATTCCTAACAGCGAAGAAGAGAATTTCTTTATTGGTACATTCAACTTCAACAAAGAAGAAATCCCTATTCTAAACCCGGATTCTTTTGAGTCCCTGATAAGGAAAGAACTTGGAAGCGCTTGAATATTTTACTTGTCTTTCTTACGACAATGTAGATTTTCTGATTCAAAATAAATACGTAAAATCAGGGATTTATCTGCAAACTAGTGAGAACGAGAAATCGATCAAATTTAATACAGAGACTCTACCTCATATATACATAGGGGATATTTTGGAAAATCAATTTTACTGTAAATCTGTATCGGAACAGAAATCAGTTCTTGTGTTTAATTCAAGTGATTTTTCAGAAGATGTGAATATCCGCATATGTAAATATACAGAAACATCACTCCCTCATTCAGGTAACCTGGCTCTATCTGTAAGTTGTGCCCTTACAAGTAAACTTATTGATTTATCAGCTATGAGGACAATGCCTGCAAATATCTCTGGCAGAATGAATGATTGTGGAATAAATGCCATTTGTTTCTCTGATTCAAACAAGCAGCAATTACTTATTTCCCCAGATTCTCTAATGCGAAAATTTTTTACAGGAGATCTGCTATGAATATTATTGTTGCAGATGCCTCAGCTATTATCAGAGCTATATACGAGCAGAATCTCAAAAATTATCCTGATGTACATCTCAGCGCATCAGTTTCCAACGGTCGCAAAGTAATCGAAGCTGTAGAAGAAAAATTCCCAAACATACTTGTTACAGCAATTGATATGCCTGAAATAAATGGACTTGAAACCACAAAGCATATCATTTCCAAATATCATATCCCTGTAATAGTCGTATCAGACAATCCAGCTGATGAAATAAAAGCAAGAGCTGCAGGAGCCTGCGCTTTTATGCATAAACCAGCTTTAAGCGACTACAACGAAAGTTTCTTTAACCAGCTAGTCAGTTATATAAAAGAATTCGGCTCAAAAACTCAAAGACAAAGTAAGATATCAGGGTCTGAAAATGCAAAAAATAAATATCAGATATTATGTATAGGAGCTTCCACAGGGGGGCCTACAGCTGTTGCAGAAGTTCTTAAAGGACTTGGCTCCAATTTCCCCATTCCAATCATTTACAGCCAGCATATCGATATCGGTAATGATATAAAGATGGTTCAATGGTTCAATACAGAATGCAGTAATGTACATGTAAAATTGGCACAAGATGGCGAAACAGCCAAACCAGGAGTTGTATATATGGCTCCTGCAGACAGACATCTGGTAATTGATTATGTAAAACATAACAGTGATCCTGTACTGCAAATCAGCAATGATCCTCCAGAACATTACCTTAGGCCCAATGTTAACGTAATGTTCAGAAGTGCCTGCAAATTTTACAAGAAACACTGCCTTGCAATCTTACTCACAGGTATGGGACGAGATGGAGCCACAGGATGCAAGAAAATAGTTGATAGCGGTGGATACACAATTGTGGAGCATCAATCCACATGTGCTGTGTTTGGTATGCCTGCTGCAGCAATAGAAGAAGGCGGTGCCAGTGAAATTTTGAGAAGACCAGAAATTGCCAAAAGAATTTTGCAACTGGTAGGAGGACAAAAATGACAATTTCCGATGTCTACTTCGATAAGATTATCACTATGGTAACAGAACGTACTGGAATCATTCCTCGTGAAAGCCATAAAACAGGTATAAAGAATTTTGTCGAAAATAAAATTGAAACAATTGACTCAGATGATAAACTTTCCAGATATATGTTTTTGCTTACAACAGATACTGGTACTTTTACTGAATTGATTAACCAGTCTACTGTCAATGAAACATATTTTTTTAGAGAAGAAAAACAGTTTAAGTATCTACAGAGTAATATATTCGCCCAGTGGCCATATACTAGAGGAAGTGAACCAATAAATATATGGAGTGCTGCATGTTCCACAGGTGAGGAAGCATATTCTCTATCTCTTCTTGCAAAGGCATGTCACGTAAAAGTAAATATTATTGCCAGCGACATAAACGAAGCAGTCCTCGAAAAATGTAAAAACGGGGTATTTAAGGAGAGTAGTATCCGCAAAGGTGATGGAGAGGATTTTCATTTTCTTCTTAAACCATATATCCAAGAGGATCGAAGTATAAAAATAACTGGTGAGATTCAGGACTGTATCAAGACACGGAATATCAATTTAAACAGCATAACCGACTTTGCAACAAGTCTGACATTACCTAAACAGCAAAATATAATTTTTATCCGTAACGTCTTTATATACTTTAACTTTGAATCACGGGCAAAAATTCTCAAAGTATTAGCTGACAATTGTATGGCAGACAACGGTGTTTTGTTTGTCTCCATGAACGAAATAGCTTCATTAGACTCTTCCATTATTCCTAAAAACCTGGAAAAAGTTGTTGAAGGCAACGTATTTTTTTTACATAAGAAAAGTTAAAAAGGGGGAAGTTTATGGCAAACATATCATCAGATGTTATAGAAAGCTTTGTTGCAGAAGCTCAGGAACTTCTAGAAGCAATTCGCAAAGATATCATCACGTTTCGTAGCGATATAAAGAGTCAAGTTGCTCTGCAAAGCATCTTAAGAAATCTTCATACGATTAAGGGTAACTCCCGTATGCTTGGATTTAACAGAATAGAACAGATATCTCATGCCATCGAAGACGTCTTTAAAAGCATAAAAGATGAAAAAATCAAGATGTCGGATACTATACTCCAGCTTGTATTTTATGTATCAGAACGTATAAGTGATTGTCTGGATAATATCCGTACTCATAATAATGATAACATCAATATTGATATATACATAAAATTTTGCGATCAAGTTGCAGTCGGAGAAATAATCAATATAGATGATTTTGCCTCTGAAATAAAAAATCTTCGAAAAGAACAACTGATTAATGATGCAGAAGAAGATGAAGATGATGACATTGGAAACCTTCAATCGATACGCATCAAAATTGAAAGAGTCGATGAGATGATATCATCTGTAGATGATATGATAACGAGAGAATTCCGTCTCAAGCATCAGCTGGACAAGCTCAAGGAAGAAGAAGAGAGAACAGGAAGTCATGAGTTATCCAAAATCCGCAAACAGTTTGCTACAGATATCAGCGCACTCGAAAATGCCATATTCGATATACAGCAGCAAGTTTTTGATTTGCGTATGCTACCTATACGTAGTGTCATAAGACCATTTGAAACTACAATTGTCATGGAAGCAATCTCCATGAATAAAAAAATCAAGCCTGATATACCAGATACAGAAATAGGTGTAGATAAAGTAATACTGGAACAATTAAATGATGTTCTGATGCATCTTGTACGAAATGCACTGGATCATGGTATAGAAACTCCTGAAGTCCGCGAGGCTAAAGGAAAAAATCCTGAAGGAACAATTTCCATACTTTGTGACCGCAAGTCCAACAATATCGAAATCATTGTTAAAGATGATGGCCAGGGAATTAATTTTGACAAAATACGCGAGAAAGCACTTGTTTTATACCCAGAAAGAACAGATGAAATCATAAAGATGGGAGAAAAAGAGTTAACTTCCTTTTTATATGTTCCTGGATTCAGCACAAGAGAAGAAGTAACAGCAATCTCCGGAAGAGGTGTAGGACTCGATGTAGTACGCACAAATATCGAAAAGATAAAAGGACGTATACATGTAGAAACCGAGAAGGATAAAGGAACAAGTTTTATCCTTACAATTCCTACATCTCTCGCAACTCTTCAAGGTCTGTTCATCAAGTCAAATGGAGACAAGTATCTGCTTTCCAGTCAATATCTTATTGATATTGTCTATAGAAGAAGAGATGAATATATAACTCTGCAAAATCAGACATATATAAAGATACAAGACCACCTTATACCAATATTCTCCCTGTCCTCTCTATTTAGAGACCAAAAGACAAGTAAGCCATCAATGGCCGACAACATTATCATAGCCGAATATATGGAACAGCAGATAGGAATCGTTGTAGATGAAGTTCTTCAGTATATATCCCTTGTAGTTAAACCATTGCCTAAAGCATTCAAGAATACATCTATCCTGCAGGGAATCGTATTTGATGAACATTATGACATTGTACCAATTCTCAATGTTCCGGATATAATAACGAAATTCAAATCCATGCGAGGATATGACATTAAGAAGGCAGAAGCAAAATCTAAAGCTCCTGTATACAGAATACTGCTTGTTGACGATTCCAAGACAACACAGCAAGTTGAAAAGGGGATCTTGGAAGGAGGCGGATATATAGTTGATACCGCATGTGACGGTATAGATGCCCTAAGCAAACTAAAGTTAAAACATTATGATCTTGTAGTGTCAGATAAAGACATGCCTCGTATGAACGGACTTGTCCTAGTAGATAACTTGAGACTAATGGAAAACTACACGAACACACCTGTAATCATCATTTCTGCTGATAACGCAGAAGAAAAAAAAGCAGCATTTGAAAAAGCAGGGGCAAATTCCTTTATCTCCAAAGAAGACTTTAAGCGCGGTACCTTGATCATGAAGGTTAAGGAGCTGCTGCATGAATAAAACAGTACTTATTCTTGATTCATCATTAACTACTCAGAAGCAGTTTACAAAAAGACTGAATACGTCTCTTTATGATTTGAAATTCATAACAAGCGCAAATGAGTTCATAAGCAAAGCATTTGAAATAGCACCTGATGCCATATTGATAAGCTCAGATATAAAAGATGCCAGCAGCTATGAACTTGTAAAGTTACTCCGCTCTATTAAGTGTTTCAAAGATGTTCCCATAGCAATGTATTCAAGTACGGCAACTGCACTGGGAAAAGAACAATCCTTATTGGCTGGGGCAAATACATTTATTCATTTAGAAGAAACAACGATTGACCTCAAAATTGCCGAACTTACACAAGTCATCGACACCGGTTCCATTGATAAAGCTCAAGTTGAAGCAACAAAAGCAGAATTTGATGATACGACACTTTTCTTGCAGAGCATGAAAGTTTGGGACAAAGAGACCACAAAGAATGCAATATTTAATGAGATATTCAACCTTCAGAGATATTGCTCCAATATCAAGGAAGTTATACGCGGATACTTATCACTCATAGCACAGATATGTGAAGTCCCTGTTGTAAGCATGTACATAATAGAAAATGACGGCCCTCATGCGTACATAATTCATACTCCAGAATTCAAAGGCAAGGAGTTTGATGACTTTCATAAGGTAAGTATCACGGACTTTGACGAAGTTTCGCAAGGTATCAGTGTTTCAGGGCTTGTTCCAGAAACACTTGAATATGATGAAGAAAAAATAAATCTCACACAGTTCTATACACAGCGAGTACGACTGTCATCTTACGAAACAACACAACTCAGAACCCAAGATGGCAAACCATTTGCTACATTGCACACAGTATGTGAAGGAAATCTTACAAAGGACAAAGTAGAACTATTTAATTACGTTGCAGAACAAGCAGGGTTATTATTTGAAAACTGCATAGAGTTCAAACGTAAATTATTTTATGAAGAAAAAAGCCGTAAGGCATTCAGTCGCTTTGTTCCGGAAGAAATCATTGATGATCTTATAAACAAATCGGATTCAAAGGAAGACTCTATTGGAGAAGAAAGGCAAATAGCCATCATATCAACTGATATACGATCCTTTACATCAATCTCCGAAAAAAACAAACCAGAAGTTATCGTAAACTTTTTAAATCGCTATTTTACAATAATGTGCAATATCATCAGAAATCATGGTGGAGAAATAGACAAATTCGTAGGAGATGCCATTCAAGCAAAATTTGGCACACCTACAAGTTATGATGACAACGCAAGTCGAGCTGTTACAGCCGGATACGAGATGAGAGACGCAATAGCAACTGTTCCTCTCGAAGACCTTGTAATGCCAGATGGTATGGTATTCAATATCGGAATAGGCATCAACTATGGTAACGTCATTGCCGGATCTATCGGATCCAAGGATAAGACAGACTATACCATTATAGGCGAAAGCGTAAACCTTGCAGAAGAATTAGAGAGCCAGACCAAAAATTATGGATGTCAGCTTATGGTCAGTGAAAGTGTCAGGGAACAGATAATGAAAGAAAAGGAAGCTCGGGAAAAAGAACTCAGAGAAGCCGATGATCTTAACGACGAAAGTAACAAAACAGAAATGGCACGCAAAGCAGAAATACTTTCACCCCATGACAGTGACAATGACTTTGTGTTCAGACAGCTTGATTATAAGATTCTACAGGACAACAAGGCTGGAGTGCCTATATATGCAATTGACAGATCAATCAATGAGTTCAGTCCGTCATACCGGGAATCCTATAAAATGGGACTAGAACTTTACAATCAGGGCAATTACTCACTTGCCAGAGAGAATTTTGAAAAAGCAAAGGAATCCGCTGAACAAGATAAAGCTGTTGCATTTATGATATCAAAGTGCAATGCATTAATAGAAAAACAGCAGGCAGGATAAGCTCCTGTCAACAATGGCAAAGGAGGAGCTTTTATATGAATAAGACAATACTTATATTAGATTCATCACTTACTACTCAGAAACAATTTACAAAGCGGCTACCAGCCTCTCTATATAATCTCAACTTCTTATCAGATGCTAAACAGTTCATAAGCAAGGCATTTGAATTAGCTCCTGATGCCATATTGATGAATTCAGATTTTAAAAATCCAAGTAGCTACGAACTAGTCAAACTTTTGCGATCAATAAAGTGCTTTGAAGATATTCCAATAGGAATGTATTCAAATATAACGACACCACTTGAGGATGAGCAAAGTAAACTGGCAGGAGCAAACAGATTCGTCCACATGGAAGAAGCTACACTTGACCAGAATGTAGGAGAGCTCATACAGATTTTTGATGATGGTTCAGTTAACAAAGCCGAAGTTGCAATCGCAAGGAATGACTTCGACATCAATAATCTCTTTTTGCAGAGCATAAAAGTCTGGGATAAAGAAACAACAAAGGCAACCATCTTAAAAGAGATATTCAAGCTCCAGGAATATTGTTCTGATATTAACGAAGCAGTCAAAGGATACCTTATTCTTATAGCACAGATTTGTGAAGTACCAATTGTAAATATGTACATCATCGAAAACGATGGACCACATGCATATACAATTCATACTCCAGATTTTAAGGAAGAAGAAATCAGTGACTTCAATAAAACTTGTCTAGCAGATTTCAACGCAGTTTCCCCAGGTGTAATAGAAACCTCTTTATCTCCAAAAGAAATTGACTATGACTGTGAAAATCTGGATCTTGCCCAGTTCTATTCTCAGAATATGGAATCATCTACATACGAAGCAGTCCAGCTCAAAAATCAGAATGAAAAACCATTTGCTACGTTACATGTAATAAGCGAAAATCCTCTTTCAAGAGATAAAATAGAACTATTTCAGTATGCAGCAGACCAGGCAGGCCTACTTTTTCAAAACTGCATCGAGTTCAAGCGAAAGATGTTATATGAACGCAAAAGCCGCAAGGCATTCAGTCGCTTTGTACCGGAAAAGATAATTGATGATCTTATAGCCGAATCAGCTTCAACAAAAAAAGCCTCTGTCGGAGAAAAACGACCAGTTGCAATCATGTTCTGCTACATATACAGATTCAATGATATCTGTGATATCAACAAACCTGAAGTCCTTGTAAATTTTTTGAACAGATATTTTACGACAATGTGCAATATCATCAAAAAACATGGCGGCACAATAGACAAGTTCATCGGTAATGTAACGATGGCTTTGTTTGGAGCACCTATAAGCCATGATGACAATGTCTGTAGAGCCATTGCCGCCGGATACGAAATGAGGGAAGCACTTAAAACTATCGAGGAAGAACTTGTAAAAGATCTCGTTATGCCGGAAGGACTTAAATTCAATATTGGAATAGGAATCCATTATGGTAGCGTCATTGTAGGCTCCATCGGCTCCAAAGATAAAACTGATTATACAGTTATCGGGGACAACGTAAACCTTGCCAGCCGAATCGAAGGCCTGACCAAAAATTATGGTTGCCAGCTTATGGTCAGTGAAAGCGTAAGGGAACAGTATTCCAAAGAAAAAGAAGCCCGTGCCATGGAAGTAAAAGATACAAATGCCCTCAAGGCCAAAATTGACGAGTTACTAAAATCAGAGACAGAATCCGACAACCTTACAGAATTAGAAGTCGAACTGAGACGAATTGAAGCCATACAGACACATCATGACAGCGATAAGACTTTTGTCTTTAGGCACCTTGATGATGTAAAAGTAAAGGGAAAGAAAATTGCAGTTCCGACGTATGCCGTAGACCGGTCAATAAATGAATTTTCACCAGCATACAGGGACTCATACAACAAAGGCCTTGAACTTTATCAGCTTGGAGTATTTCATCTGGCAAAAGAATACTTCGAGCAGGCACTGCAAAACGTAGAATATGATAAAGCAGCAGAACTTATGCTCAGCCGATGCATAGAGTTTATTGCAAATCCTCCAGAAAACTGGGACGGAGCAATTGCATTCAATACTAAATAAAACTAAATAAAAAAAGCTGTCGTACAAAGTCAACATTGACATACGACAGCTTTTTTTTATTTCATCAGCTTTTTGATGATCTTTACTTTATCCATGTGAGGAGCATATCTTATATTCAAATCTTTTTTTGCGCTTTGATGATATATGCCCTTGTAATGAGTAAAAGTATCAAACCCAGCCTTACCATGGTAGGCTCCCATACCGCTCATACCTATTCCACCAAAAGGAATCTTGTGACTTGCAATCTGCACAACACAATCATTGATACAACCACCACCACATCTTATCTGCATGACAGCATTATTCTGCATCAGTTTATTATTGCTGAAAAGATACATCGCAAGAGGCGATGGCTTTGAATTAACATAGTCAATTACTTCATCAAAACTTTCCCAGCTTATTACAGGTAATATCGGACCAAAAATTTCCTTCTTCATTAAAGGACTTTCTTCCACTTCGCTTGTTCCCATTACCCCAAGATTAACCACTGAAGGAGCAATCTTGTTGCTTATAGGATCTCTTGAAACCTCAGGATACATCTCAACAAGCTGTGCAAAATGTCTCGAATCTACCATCTTTGGATAATCATCATCTCTTAAAGGATTCTTCCCATATTGGTTCTTGATCTCTTCATCAAGCATGATAATCAATTTATCCTTGATACTTGCATTAGCAAGAATATAATCCGGAGCAATACTAGTCTGGCCTGCATTAAGGAATTTACCCCAAACAATGCGACGGACAGCCATCTCAAGGTCTGCACTGGAATCAACGATACAAGGGTTCTTTCCACCCAACTCCAGCACAACAGGAGTCATTGTCCTTGCAGCAGCCTGCATGATAAGGCTTCCGACTTTTACGCTTCCAGTAAAGAATATAAGGTCATAAGTCTGATTGATTACAGCATTGTTGCCTATTTCACCACCCTCATGAACAGCAACAAACTCTTTTTCAAAGTTATCCGTTATAAGCTTCTGGATAAGAGCAGAAGTTGCAGGACTACGACATGAAGTCTTGAGGAGAGTCGTATTACCAGCAGCCATTGAATGAATCAAAGGTTGAATCGACAGCAAGAAAGGATAATTCCATGCTGATATGATCAAAACTGACCCCATAGGAACAGGGTACACTTTAGATAAAGCAGGAAAAGTTTCAATCTCCAATCCTTTGATCTTAGGTTTTGCCCATTTCTTGAGGTGTTTGACTGTATAAGAAATTTCTTTAAGACAAATACCAATTTCTGTTGCATAGGATTCAAAAGGACTCTTGAATAAATCGCTACGCAAAGCGACATTTAACTCATCCTCATGTTCCTTGATAACACTATATAATTTATTAAGCTGCTTGATCCTATATTCTACATCAAGAGTAGCCCCTGTCTTAAAGAATTTTTTTTGCTTATTCAGAATATCCTGAACAGCTATTTTTTCTTCCATTACAGCCATTGAATTGGCTGCAGCCTCACGCTCTTTTGGAGACGAAAAAGTTTCACGTAATATTTTAGAAGCCTTGGAGGCTGTTTCTGATAAAATTTGATCTATTGAACTCTTTTTTTCTGTTGCCATAGGTATATATTATGAGCCATACAAACCTTTATTACAACAAAAAAATTCTGAAAATTTTACCAAAAACAGTTGCACCAGGGGGAAAAAAAAATTAATATGACCCCATGAATGTACATATCCTTGAAGTTCCACTTGATTATGGTGGAAGACGACATGGTTCCGATATGGGACCATCTGCTATCCGTTTAGCAGGTATCCGTAGCAAGATCGAAAGCCTCGGACACAAAGTAATTTCCGACAATGATCCAGTTCACACAGTTCCACAGGAATATGCAGAAATTGGTGACAATCCAAAAGCAAAATATCTCAAGCCTATTGTTGAGTCATGTACAGAAATGGCTGAAAGAGTAGAATCCATAGTAAACAATGGAGAATTCCCTCTTATCCTCGGTGGAGACCATTCCATCGTAATGGGTTCCCTTGCAGGACTTTCTGCAGCATACAAGAAAGATAACAAAAGACTCGGAGTTCTATATGTTGATGCCCACGGAGACTTCAACACACCAGAAACATCACCAACAGGAAATATCCACGGTGAATGTCTTGCTGCCAGTGCAGGATACGGTATCGAAGAACTCGTAAACCTCTATTATGAAGGAGCAAAGGTTGATCCACATAACATTTGTTACGTAGGATGCCGTGACCTTGACGAAAACGAAAAGAAACTCATGCACGAAGCTGGTGTTACAGTATTTACAATGAGTGACATCGACAGACATGGTTTTAGCGAAGTCGTAAAGAGAGTAAAACTATTTTTTAAGACACACTGCGATGTAGTACATATAAGCTTTGACATGGACTCTCTCGATCCTTCCATCGCTCCTGGTACCGGTGTTCCTGTTCCTGGAGGAATGGTTTATCGTGAAGGTTTACTCTTGATGGAAGAAATGAATTCCCTCAACATGGTAGGCTCAATGGAAATCGTAGAAGTAAATCCAATTCTTGATGTACGCAACGACACTGCAGCTATGGCAGTTGCACTTGCAGCTCGTCTTTTGGGAGAAAAACTCTACTAAACACACATATCCAAGAAACTGGAGTCAGAGCTTTACTCTACTCCAGTACTTCAATGGACTCCAGATATCTGGATAAGTTTCCACCATTAATAAAGTCAGTCAAAGCAAGTTGATCCAGTCTTGATAAAGCACACTCATAATCAACAAACATCTTTCTATATTCCATAGTTAATTTCTCGGGAAGAACAACCCAGCTTGCATTCAAGGCTTTGAATAAGAGATTGGAAATTGACCCCATATAAATTACCCGGTCATCAGTATCTTCACACTTAAATGCCTTACGGTCAGCATCAGAATTTGTACAATCATATTCAATTATATATCTGCCAGTATCACAAGAAGCCCACCTTAAAATATCTCTCCGGTTATCTTTGATATCAGCTTCTTTTTTTAGGATAACATCATTGCTACTTACAAGAAGAATCTTTTCCTTATGACTCATAAGATCTTCTATATCAATACCGGACTCATTTTGCTTAATATAAACACAGTCATAGCCACACAGTTTTATGATGCGCTTGAAATTTTCATCAGCACCTTCCATCATCATAACACCTGGATGCTTATCTTCATCATTAAAGCTAGTAGCCACAGCCAATAAACCATGACCACCAGAGGGATGCTTTAGAGACGGCAAAAAAAGAACATTATTCAAAAGAAGACTGACTCCAGCACTTAATACCATATGACTTGAATTTACAGAAAACCCTCTGAAACTCTTGATAAAAACTGCTATGGAATTTCTGAGAGCAGCATCTCCAAAAGGATCCCCTGAATTTTTCAAAAGATGAGCATTAAGTGTGAGGGCAAATTTAAATGACTCAATGAGCTCCTGCTCTATTGTTTTTTCTTCCATGTGGAGAGAGACAGATTCAGTCTTTGTAACAGACTTCTTCACAGGCTTGGAAACATAAAATCCACTCTTATTTTTGGAAACAAGATAACCTGATTGTATAAGTTCAGAATAAGCTTTTGTTACGGTGTTCTTTGATACATTAAGTTCTCTAGCCATATCCCGGACAGAAAATATCTTTGTCCCTTTTGGAATATCACCGGAATCTATACCATGGGCGAGATTAGTATAAAGCTGTTGATATAGCTTTGTTTTGCTTTCTGGATTAAGGGAAAACGATAATGTAAACAAACATCTCCTACCTTATTTATGGATTCCCTTTAAATTATAAAATTCTTTTTGCAAAAAACAAGTTTACCCCTATAACATAAAAAAGCCCCTCTGGATATCACAGAGGGGCTTCCTGTACAGGTAATCTATACTGGAGAACAGGTCATGACTCCTGTTCCCAGATTATAAATTATTTCTTTGTTGTCTTTTTAGCTGTTGCTTTCTTAGCTGTTGCTTTCTTAGCAGGAGCCTTCTTAGCAGCTGTTGCTTTCTTAGCAGGAGCCTTCTTAGCAGCTGTAGCTTTCTTAGCAGGAGCCTTCTTAGCAGCTGTTTCTTTCTTAGCTGTAGCCTTCTTAGCAGTTGTCTTCTTTGCAGCTGTTTCTTTCTTAGCTGTAGCCTTCTTAGCAGTTGTCTTCTTTGCAGCTGTTTCCTTCTTAGCTGTAGCCTTCTTAGCAGGAGCCTTTTCAGCAGACTTTTCTGCCTTAGCAGCCTTGTTAGCCTTGATTACAGCCTGAGCACCAGCAAGACGAGCAGCTGGTACACGGAATGGAGAACAAGATACATAGTTAAGACCAATTGCATAACAGAGAGCGATAGAAGCTGGATCTCCACCATGCTCACCACAGATTCCGAGGTGCATGTTCTTGTTTACAGAACGTCCCTTTTCTTCTGCGATAGACATAAGAGCTCCAACACCGTCAGCATCGAGAGTCTTGAATGGATCGTCTTCGAGAACTTTCTGATCGAGGTAAGAATCGATGAACTTGCTGTAGTCATCACGGCTGAAACCAAATGTTGTCTGTGAAAGGTCATTTGTACCGAATGAGTAGAAGTCAGCGTATTCAGCAATCTTGTCAGCTGTAGCACAAGCACGTGGGAATTCCATCATAGATCCGATAGCGAATTCGAGATCTGTTCCTTCATCCTCATTTACCTTAGCGATAACAGCTTCTGCCTGAGCGCGGATCTGCTTAACTTCGTTAGCAGACATTACGTTAGGAATCATGATCTGTACGTTGTGTTCAACACCTTCGTTGTCGAGCTTAGCTGTTGCACGAGCAATAGCTTCAACCTGCATTTCATAGATTTCTGGATATGTGATAGCAAGACGACATCCACGATGTCCAAGCATTGGGTTGTGTTCGTCGAGAGCTTCAACCTTTGTCTTGAGAGTTTCTTCGTCAACACCAAGCTTTTCTGAGAGAGCTGAGAGCTGAGCTGCAGATTCTGCCTGGATAAATTCGTTTAATGGAGGGTCCAAGAGACGGATTGTAACTGGGCGTCCTTCCATTGTCTTGATGATTTCGTAGAAGTCCTTCTCCTGATATGGAAGAATCTTTGCAAGGTTTTCCTTGCGAGCTTCTGTATCTTCAGAAATGATCATCTTCTGGAATGATGTAAGTTTTGGTTCATCGAAGAACATGTGTTCTGTACGGCAGAGACCGATACCAGCAGCACCAAAGCGGAATGCATCTTCAGCATTCTGTGGTGTATCACCGTTAGCACGAACTTCAAATCCCTTAACTGTGTTTCCACTAGCTGTCTTACGAACAGACTTAGCACGAACTTCATCTGCCCATCCGAGGAATGTTTCGAGGTCGCCAGAAACCTGAGCTGGTTCAACAGCTACAGCACCAGCATATACTTTACCAGTAGAACCGTCGATAGAGATTTCGTCACCAGCATGGAATACGTTTCCATTGATTGTAACTTCATCTTCTGCTGTGAATACTACGTCAGCACATCCACAAACACAAGGTGTACCCATACCACGAGCTACTACAGCAGCGTGTGATGTACGTCCACCAGTTGATGTAAGGATACCCTTAGCAACGTGCATACCAGCAATGTCATCTGGAGATGTTTCTTTACGTACGAGAATAACAGGTGTTCCTGTCTTGTTTACTTCAACAGCTTCTTCTGCTGTGAATACGATGTGTCCTGTACCAGCACCTGGAGAAGCATTGAGACCTTCAGCGATTGCAATAGCTTCCTTAAGAGCCTTCTTGTTGAACTGTGGGTGGAGGAGCTGATCAAGCTGATCTGGCTTAACGCGAAGAAGAGCTTCTTCCTTCTTGATCATTCCTTCTTCTACCATGTCTACAGCCATCTTAACTGCTGCTGGACCTGTACGTTTACCGCTGCGGCACTGGAGCATGTAAAGCTTTCCTTCCTGAACAGTAAATTCCATATCCTGCATATCACGATAGTGCTTTTCAAGGCGGTTACGGATCTTTGTGATTTCAGCAAAAATTTCTGGCTGCTGTTTTTCGAGAGCAGAAATATCCATTGGAGTACGGATACCAGCAACAACGTCTTCACCCTGAGCGTTGATGAGGTATTCTGCCATGAAGTGGTTTTCACCAGTAGATGGGTCACGGCTGAATGCAACACCTGTTCCAGATGTATCACCCATGTTACCGAATACCATTGCCATTACAGTAACAGCTGTTCCCTTGATAACTCTTTCATCAATGTTGTTGAGCTTGCGGTAGATGATAGCACGATCGTTCATCCAAGAACCGAATACGGCACCGATAGCTCCCCACATCTGTTCCTGTGGATCCTGAGGGAAGTCTTCTCCCTTTTCTTCCTTATACATTGCCTTGTACTTAGCAACGATTTCCTGAAGTTCTTCAGTTGTAAGTTCTGTATCTTCTTTGATTCCACGATGAGACTTTACTTCTGCAATGATAGCTTCGAACTTATCATGTTCAACGCCCATAGCAACGTTACCGAACATCTGGATAAAGCGGCGGTAAGCATCCCATGCAAAACGTGGATTGTCTGTTTTATTTGCAAGACCGATTACTGATTCATCGTTAAGACCGAGGTTGAGGATTGTGTCCATCATACCTGGCATAGATTCTGCTGCACCTGAACGTACAGAAACGAGAAGTGGATCCTTTGCATCACCGAGCTTCTTGCCCATTGATTTCTCAAGCTTCTTGAGATTTGCTGCAACTTCAGCTGCGAGTGCAGTTGGATACTTGCGTCCGAGTTTGTAGTATTCCTGACAAACATCGATAGAAATTGTAAATCCTGATGGAACTGGAAGGCTCAAAGGTTTCTTTGCCATCTGAGCAAGGTTAGCTCCTTTTCCACCAAGAATAAGACGCATTGATTCATCGCCTTCTGCGTCGCCATCACCGAAATAGTAAACATATTTGGTCTTAGCCATTATTATGTGTCCTCCATATATATATGTATG
Organism: Treponema sp.; assembly: GCA_045616545.1. Taxonomy (GTDB): domain Bacteria; phylum Spirochaetota; class Spirochaetia; order Treponematales; family Treponemataceae; genus Treponema_D. Next base: position 38,737 of record JAZLGX010000031.1, read on the forward strand.
TGGAAGTATACAGTTAATTGCTTTACCCGTCAATGGATACGCTATTTATCTACACTTTTTCAACACCAGTTTTTTATTCATCAGTAAATTTTTTTATCAGAAGTTTTAATATACACACAGTATGTACAAAATTACTGCACTAAATCCGTATTATCATTGCTGTTTTTGGAATAAAGCTGTCATAACATCAGAAAAATCTCTTTTCCGGTTTCTAGTAATAACATTTTTTTCCGGCTTAGTAACAACCTGTTTTACAGTATTTAGTAACAACATGTTTTACCGTGTTTAGTAACAACTCGTTTTTCCGTGTTTAGTAACAACTTGTTTTACCGCGTTTAGTAACAACTCGTTTTACCGCATTTAGTAACAACTCGTTTTACCGCGTTTAGTAACAACTCGTTTTACCGCGTTTAGTAACAACTTGTTTTTCCGTGTTTAGTAACAACTCGTTTTTCCGTGTTTAGTAACAACTTGTTTTTCCGTGTTTAGTAACAACTTGTTTTTCCGTGTTTAGTAACAACTCGTTTTACCGCGTTTAGTAACAACTCGTTTTACGGCGGAGTAACAACTTGTTACACAGCGGAGTAACAGCTTGTTACACCGTCGTGTAACAACATGATTTGTCGTCGTGTAACAACTCGTTACTAAAATATTTTGGTTTTCCAGAGAGAAACAAATTTTTGTAAAATTTTTAACAATTTTTGTTGACAAAATAAACAAGGCAATGTTATATTATAAACATAAAGCAATCCATTAAACAGGTGGTAGTACTATGGCAATAACAGAATTTGGCAAGGAACTGCGCAAACTTAGAGTAGACCACGGAGAGGTACTCAAGGATATGGCAGACAAAATGGGCAAAACTTCTGCTTACCTGTCAGCTATCGAATGTAACAAACGGGATATCCCGGACTGGTTTATTCCTAAGCTGATTGAACTGTACAACCTGAGCGAGGAACAGGTAGAAGTATTCCAGAGGGCAAAGGATATGTCTATTAAGAAATATACTTTGGAACTGGAAGATGCTAATGACGAACAGAGGGATCTGGCCCTCAAATTTGCCCGTTCATTTAAGGACATGGACGACAAAAGCATCAAGGCATTCAATAAATTGTTTGCCAATTTCAAAAATAACTAGGGAGGAAAATTTGGGCTATATATCTGAGCCTTTATCAAGGCAGATGATCAGGAACTTGGCTGTAGAGATCAGAAAAAGATTGGGACTATTCATGACAGAATACATGCCTGTGGTATGGATTCTGGAAAATCTGCATCACTTTGATCCTGATGCTCATTTTGAGATTGTACAAAAAGAGGAGCTGGAAGAAGGCGAACACGCAGTTACAGAACCTCTGACCAGAACAATCAAAATCAGGGAAGATGTTTACGAAAATGCCTGCAACGGAGTTGGCAGGGACCGTATGACAATCGCTCATGAGCTAGCCCATTTTATGTTGATATGTCTTCTTGGAGTAAAACTCGCACGGACCTTTGACAATGATATTCCGCCATACAGGGATCCTGAGTGGCAGGCTAAGTGCCTGGCAGGAGAACTGATGATGCCGGTGCATATCATCGAAGGCAGAACTCCAGAAGATATAGCCATACTATGTGGGGTTTCTGTTGAGGCAGCAAGATTTCAGCTGTCAACAATAGAACATAAGCAAAAAAAATTCATGCAAAGGAGGTATTAGGATAAAAGTCATTACGTTTAAAATAAAAAAAGCTCTTTAGAAATGACATCAAAACTAAAGAGCCTGAGAGCCCATCTATATACAATAGACGACCTGCAATAAATTACAACATCTATAGTATATTTCCTTTTTGGGTTTTTTGCAAGGTCTGTTTATTTATCCCTAATGGAAAATGCCTTTAGGATTGAACTAAACAGAATCACCATCAGAAAATTTTTTTTATCAGAGAGGAATTAATTTATGTACGAAGAAATCGTTGCTCCTAGCACAATCAGTCTCAAGCTCAGAACAAATACATTCAAGAAAGATGGATATATTGCAAATGTATCCCGCAATACTATCAATCTTAATCATCTTGTCACAGGTATCTGCAACAAACATTCAGGACTTGATCCGTATGTCATCAATCATGCCGCAGAGCTTCTTAAACAGGAAATCAGGGAAGAACTGCACAATGGCAAGGCTGTAAATGTCCTGGAACTTGGTACCTTATACCTTGCTCCAGTGGACTCCATATCAACGCTCAACCCTAAACTGGAAGACATGCCTAAAGTTGCTCCTAAGTTTACTGTATCCAAGGACCTAGTCAGCTATTGCAAGGACCTTACTGCAGAGAGCTTTATGATATCTGATTCTGCTCCTCAAATCTCCAAGATAATATGTCTTAGAGACGGCAATGCAGACGGTAACCTTTATCCAAAATTTCCAGTAAGACTGACAGGCGATCATCTTAAATTGGATGACAGTGCCAGCTCTGGTATTTTTATGGTGCCAGTTGATGAGAATGAAGAAGCAGATACAGATGAATCAAAATGGATTAAGGTAGATACTTCTTTCTTGCCTAGAAACACTAACGGAACTTTGGAATTCTTCTGTCCAGATTTACCTGACGACGGTACGAAATTTAGGATTGCAGTGCGTTCATCTTATGTAAACGGAACTTCAAAACGTAAATTTCCACTTACAGGTATGAGTATAGGTACAGTTAAGGGTACATTCTAGAGTTTTTAGCAAAAAAACTTCCCCATCTGAAAAAAAAAGCTAAAGTTTTGTATTTTTTATTTGACAGAACTAACTAAAGGTCGTACACTGAATATAGAAATAAAGAATACAAAAAGTTCGGTGGGATGGGGTAAACCTTCTGCATTGGGGTGCAGAAGGTTTTTTGTTTTTAAACTACCTTCTGTTTTCAAGAATTTTATCGTTATGAACATGACTGTTCTTTAGCAAAGTTCACAAAAAAAAGAGGGGTACAGATGACAAACTGTCACCTATACCCCCTGGGTCATTATTTAATCGGGTAAAATGAGGAATAAAACCCGATAAATACAAGTTGTTAAATAATTTACTCTTGATTAAAAATACTATATCATTTGGAGTTTTTCAAGCATTTTATGCATAAATAATAAAGAATTTTCATTATTATTGCATAAATATGAAACATATCAATATTTATAGAAAAAAAAACATAAATTCGGTAAACTACTCACCATGGAACAGTACAAGAAAGATTTTATTGACTTTATGGTAGAGAGCAAGGTTCTCAAATTTGGATCTTTTACTCTTAAAAGTGGACGCAAATCACCATTCTTTATGAATGCAGGTGCTTATGTTACACGTAGTCAGCTTAGCCGCCTCGGTGAATTTTATGCCCAGGCTATCCATGACAATTTTGGTGATGACTTTGATGTTCTTTTTGGACCTGCTTACAAAGGTATTCCTTTAAGCGTAACAACAGTAATTGCTTATGATAAGCTTTATCATAAAGAGATCCGTTACTGCTCTAACCGCAAGGAAGAAAAAGACCACGGTGCAGACAAGGGTCTTCTTCTTGGTTCTGAAATCAAGGATGGTGACAGAGTTGTTATCATCGAAGACGTTACAACATCCGGAAAATCCATCGAAGAAACATATCCTATCGTTGCTGGACAGGGTTCAACTCCTGATGCAATAAAGATTGTCGGAGAAATGGTTTCTCTCAATCGTCAGGAACGCGCATTGGATAGCGAAAAGAGTGCTCTTGATGTAATTACAGATAAATACGGATTCCCAGCAAAAGCTATCGTTACAATGAAGGAAGTTGTTGAGTATCTGTACCTCCCAGAAAACAAAGGTATCATCACTGACGATATCAAAAAAGAAATCGATGCATATTACGCAGAATGGGGCGCAAAATGCTAAACAACAAGAGAAGAGTTATCAGGTTTATTACAATCTTTGCAGGGTTACTTGCTTGCAATATAAGTGCTTTTGCTACACCTAAGCGTATAGTTTCGCTGGCACCGTCTGCAACAGAAATTCTCTATGCTATCGGAGCTGGAAACCAGGTTGTTGCCCGTACAGATTTCTGCAATTACCCTCCAGAAGCTATGGACAAACCTAGTATTGGAGGTTTTGCTACATCAGCTATCAGTGTAGAAACAATTCTTTCCTATGAACCTGATTTTGTTTATGGAACTACCGGTATGCATGAGTTTATCGGTCAGCAGCTTCAGGAATTTGGTATTGAAGTATATCTCAGTGAAGTTGATTCCATAGATTCTGTAATTGAAGAAATCATTTATATAGGAGAATTTACAGGTCACAAGAGTCAGGCAAAAAAAGTTGCTTCCTCTATCAGTAACACCTGTAAGAATATTTCTTCCAAGATAAAGAAAGCTTCGGCTATGCCGGTTCCTGTATACTACGAAGTATGGTCCATGCCTTTTATGAGTGTCGGAACAGGAAGTTTTATTGCAGATGTGATAACAACTGCCGGTGGAACAAATATTTTTGGTGATATAACTGATAACCCTTATCCTGTCGTAAGCGAAGAAGAAATCATTGTCCGTAATCCTTCTGTGATTCTTATCCCTCAGGAAAACTACGAGACAATAGAAACAATTTCGAGTCGTCACGGCTGGCAAGAAATCGATGCTGTACGTACAAAACGAGTTAACTTCCTTGACAGTGACATAGTTTCACGGCCAGGACCTCGTATCGATCAGGCGTTACTGCTTATAGCAAAAACTCTTTATCCTGATATAGATTTCTAAATAAAAAATCGATGGGCTGCAGAATTTCACTGCAGCCCATTTTGTTTTTTAAAATCTTTTCTATTATAATAAGTATCAATGTCAAATCGTTCTTCAATCTCTTTTTATAAAATAATCATTTTGTTTATATTGCTGGTAACAGCTGTTCTTGCATCTCTTCTATTTGGTGCACAAAAAATATCCTTCATGGATATCATCAACAAAGGTGCCAGTAAATACGGTCACACAATATTCATGAAGATACGTTTTCCGCGTACAATCCTTGCACTATTGACGGGAATGCTTCTTGCGGGAGCAGGTGCTGTAAGCCAGCTTTTCTACAGGAATTCTCTTGCCGAACCTGGTATCATGGGAATAACTTCCGGTGCCACTTTGGGTGCGGTGACTGCTTCGGTATTCAGTACATCACGTATCCTTGCAGGAACAATTTCTGCAGTCAGTGCAGGAGCTTTTGCAGGTGCCCTCATAGCAGGAATTCTTGTCCTGCTTATTTCTTCCCGCAAGACAGGACCTCAGTCCACTACTGCCCTTCTCTTATGTGGTACTGCTCTGGGCACGTTGTACTCTGCATTGACTTCGCTACTTCTTGCAATGCATGACAAGCAGCTTGTAAAAATGTATGCCTGGATGATGGGAAGCTTTAACGGAAAGGGATGGTCTGAAGTCAGATTTATCGCATTGCCATCTGTCATTGCATTAATCATGCTTATCGTTTGTGCAAAGGATCTGGATCTCCTTAACACTGGAGAATCTACTGCTGCTTCCCTCGGTCTTAATATCCGTCGTCTGAGAACTTCAGTCATGATCGCTTGTTCCCTATCCTGCTGTGCTGCTGTATGTGCCGGTGGGACTATCGGTTTTGCAGGTCTTATCGCTCCTCACATAACACGTAGAATTTTTGGTTCCCAAAGCAGATCCCTTGTACCTTTATCAATGGTGACAGGTGCTATAATCCTTACTGCCAGTGACACTCTCTGCAGGATCATAATGCCACCATCAGAAGTTCCTGTCGGAATAATAATGTCCCTTTTGGGGTCACCGTTTTTTATCGCTCTCATATTTTCAAGACAGGGTCTCAAGAATGGATAATAAGATTACACATAAAAAGATAAATCCAAAGGCACAGATACATTCACAGACAGAGGTACAGATGCAGGCGCAGATACAACCTCAGACAAAACAGCATCCGGAGATGCAGCCAACGGAGCATCAGAAGCTACATACACTGGAGGCTTCTGACATTACAGCAAACTGGGGACAGAACAAAGTTCTTGATGGGGTAAATCTCTCTGTAAGTTCTGGAGAATTTATCTGCCTTACAGGTGGCAACGGATGCGGCAAATCAACTTTGCTTACGGTCATTTCAGGTCTTGCAGGTGACATCTTCAACAATGCGCTCAAGATTGATAACTGTTCAAAAATCATGTACGACGGCAAATCCATAAAGGATATCGGCCGAAAAGAACTTGCAAGACATATTGCATATCTTACCCAGACAGAAACATCCGCCTGGAACTACAATGCAAGAGATATTATCCTTACAGGACGATACCCTCATATAAAGACTGCCGGATATTATTCATCCAAGGACCATGATATTGTAGATGACATTATTGACAGGCTGGGCATCAAGAAAATTGCGGACAAACAGGTTTATCAGCTCTCTGGTGGCGAATATCAGAAAATCCGTATTGCACGATGTCTTGCACAACAGCCAGAGATTCTGCTTTTGGACGAGCCTGTCGCCAATCTGGACTTTGGGTATCAGGCAGAACTGCTTTCTCTACTTAAGGATTTATGCCACAATGACAAACCAATAGGTATTCTGGTTGTTATCCATGACATCAATACAGCAGTACAATATGCAGACAAAATGTTTTTGCTCCCACGACTGAAAGACTGTATAAAGGGTACAGTTTTAGAGACAATTACAATGGAAAATTTGGAAGAGACATATCCACAAAATTCTTTTGGCATTTATACACACCCATACTTTGGATGTCCTCAGATATTCATAAAGGATAACCATCGGTAGCAGCATAAATTCCCTGAATTTTACAGAATTTGTGCACAAGTTTGTGAATTTGCAGGTGAATTCATTTACATGCCTGTGGATAATTTGTTTACAGTAAAAATTCTATGCACAAATTCACAGAATTCTTTGTATAGTGGTTATTTTGTTTATCTTTGTAATACAACAAAATATATACTAAATTCAGCTTTCTACTACTCTACAAATTTATAAACTACTGGTCGTAAATTTGCAAAAATTCCTGTGCATAACTTGTTATTAATGTACAAAATTTATGAATTTTGGAGAATTCTATTAATAGTTATACACAGGATATACATTTAAAATATCTTTTTTTTTTAAGCCTTTTTGCTATATAATAAGGTCATAGTTCAATTTGATGAGGTTTGTAAAAAATGAATTCACCTGCCGAGATTGCCAGAATCTATAGTGATGTTGGCGCAGCAAAGACAAGAATGCCTTTTGCTAAACTTTTCTTGTTATCTATTTTTGCCGGAGCATTTATTGCTCTTGGTGCTTTGGGTAGTACAATTGCCGGATGCGGAGTAAATCCTCCTGCTGTAGGCAAATTGTTTTCTGCCGTTATATTCCCTGTTGGTCTTACCATGGTTCTGATTGCCGGATCTGAACTTTTTACTGGTAACTGTCTTATTCTGCTTTCTGTATTTGAAAAGAAAGCATCAGTCAAAGGTCTTATCTATAATCTTTGTGTTGTATGGATTGGTAACTTTGTAGGAGCATTCTTTATTGCTTTTCTTGCTACATATGGTCATGTATACTCATTGTTTGATATGAACATTGCGATGGCTACTGTAAAAATCGCTGCCGGTAAATGTGATTACACTTTTGTAGAATGCCTTTTGAAAGGTATCCTGTGTAATATCATGGTATGTATCGCTGTATGGATGTCATTCTCTTCCAAGCAGATTTCTGGAAAGATTCTTGCATCGTTCTTGCCAATCATCGTTTTTGTTCTCTGTAACTTTGAACACTGTGTTGCAAACTTTTACTTTATCCCAGCAGGTCTCCTTGCAGCAAAAGAATATAATATCCAGCAGGAAGGTCTTTCCTGGCTTTATTTCATCATCAAAAATGAAATTCCTGTTACATTGGGAAACATCATCGGTGGATTCCTTGTAGCTGCAGGATATTGGGTTATTTACCTCAATCCAAAGAAGGACTAACAGATTTTTATGAGGATATTGTTCTATTTAGTACTGTTACCAGCGCTATTACCTGTATTCGTCATTTTGCATTATGTCTATTCAAAGGACAAAGTTGACCGCGAGCCTTTTATGGCTCTTGCCATAACTTTTGGGCTGGGAGCTTTGTTCAGCTTTGCAGATATTCCGTTGGAGCGTATAGCACAGAACATTATCTTTGCACAGTTTGGTACTCCAAGCATTGAGTACGAACTGTGCGAAAATATCTTTGGCGTAGCACTCATCGAGGAACTTACAAAATGGGCTGTCATCATGGTGTTTGTATGGAAGCTCAGGGATTTTGATTACCGTTACGATGGTGTTGTATACTGCGTTACTGCATCTTTAGGTTTTGCAGGAATGGAAAATATTCTATATATATTATCCTACGGAACTTCAGTCAGTATAAGCAGGGCCATATTTGCAATTCCGGGTCATGCCTCTTTTGGCGTATTTATGGGATTTTTTATGGCTCGCGCCAAACATTGGGATATCAGAGGTATAGGCTTTCTCAAATTCTTTGCCCTGATATTCAGTATTTTCTTTCCCATGATGATACATGGGATTTATGACTTTCTGCTTAGTCCTGCAGCTGAGCAGCAGCAGTTCAGTGCATATTTTACTGCATACGTTATCGTTATTGATATACTTTCGTGGCTCATTATTCACCACGAGTTCCGCACAGACCGTCCTTTAGGATACAAAAAAATCAGGTAAATCATGATAAAACGCACAGGCCACGCAGACCTGCCCCTTCATTACGGTACAGTACCCAAGTGGCTTGCTGACCGTATGATGGTTCTGGGAACCCAAATTGTCGAATCGATTCTTATCCAATATGGTAAAAAAGAAGTATTAAGAAGACTCAGTGATCCACTGTGGTTTCAGTCTCTTGGTGCTGTATTAGGAATGGACTGGCACTCCTCCGGTATAACTACAAGTGTCATGTATGCCCTTAAACGTGGTATAAACCAGAGATCAAGGGAGCTGGGGCTTGTAATATGCGGAGGACGAGGCAAATACAGCCGGCAGACACCGGATCAGCTCCAATATATAGGAGACCACACGAGCCTGGATGCCACACCTCTTATAAGGGCAAGCAAACTGGCAGCCAAAATAGACAACACTGCCGTACAAGACGGCTTTAATCTTTATCAGCATAATTTTATCTTGTCAGACGAGGGAGACTGGGCAATAGTCCAGCAGGGAATGAACGGTGCCACAAAGACAGCCCGCAGATACCACTGGTGCAGTCAGGACCTGGATTCTTTTGTGGAAGAACCACATGCCGGTGTTACTGGCGAAAACCAGGGGATAATCCTTAACCTGACAGATTCCAAAGCCAAGGATACAAGAGAAGGTATCCTGTTATTATCCAAAGAAGATCCTCAAAAAATCATAAATGAGATAAAGACTATATCTCAATATGGTAGACCTGACACATCCAGCAAAGAAAAGCTTCAGCTGGAACTTTTTGAGGATACAAATAAAACTCTGGTCAAAACTCAAGATGTTCCTGATATACCTGTGATAAGCGACATTGTCCTTGCCGAAAACTCCAGAAACATCATCATGCCTGCCCATCACGAAGTAAGACCGGAAGATGTGGACCTAAAGCGACTGGGAGGAGTACTGGCTACAGCATACGACAGTGATGTAAAGGACTTTGAGAGTCTTCTCCTGACTCCAGGTCTCGGTCCCCGGACCCTGCAATCTCTGACTCTCGTAAGCGAAGTCATCAATGGGACTCCAAGCCGCTTTAAGGATCCTGCCAGATATAGCTTTGCCCATGGAGGCAAGGACGGACATCCTTTTCCTGTTCCGCTGCACATATATGACGAAAGCATCAGGATAATGAGAGATGCCATCGAAAAGAGCAAGATGGGATATAAGGACAAAAGTGAATGTATCAACCGTCTCCATAATACTGCATTGCAAATAGAGCAGAATATGGATCCTGATGCTGACTTCGAAAAAACTCTGGAACACGAATTTGATAATTCAAATGACTGGGGTGGCAGAACTGTAATGGATGACTGAGAGAAAATTCCCTATTAAATGTCTTTTACAAGAACAAGTAAAATATTCACCTGTAAAAAGCTCTGAAAGTGTTAAAAATCATGAAAATGAAATAATTAAAACATTGGATGATTTTACACTTTGCATTGAGACAAAATAACTATTGACAATAACTTCTATGGAACTTATATTATAGGTAACAGAACCCGCCAAGGTTAATGGCTCTGCCATCCTCAAATCGGTGGGTCAATTTTTTTTTAAATGAACAAGATTCCTTTTAATAAACCTGCATTATCAGTTTCCCAACAAATAAATATGAAGAAAGTTTCCCGCCTATTTGGGTAAGTTGCGAAGTATTTTCTTTTGGAACCCTCTCGTGTTGGTATAAAAATCTAAAAGAGATTCCTTCAAAGAATTCAAATTGCCCAGGAAATGCAAAAGATGATATTGCAGCCTTTTATAATGTACCTTCATTAGTTTTAGAATCTTGGATTCATAGTCTAACAGTATTAAGAAATCATTGTGCTCACCAAAGTAGAATAATTCTTAAACAGATTGCTATTCAGCCTATGAAACCAAAATCTAGTAAGATTTCAATCTCACAATTATGGTCTTCACAAACAAATTGTATTTACAATTTAATTCTTATTCTTCTATTTTTGAATGAACAAATAGATGTTCCATCTGATTGGAAAAATACGTTTATAAGTTTTTTAAAATCTAATAATGATAAATGTATGGAGTTCCTGAATTTTCCAAAAGATTGGGAAAAGAATAGCTTTTGGAATTAGTTCATTTTTAGTCACAAGAATTAAAAAAAATTAATTTCTTCTATTACATAAGTGTATTTCTGTTTCTCGAGAAAAATCCCTGACTCTCGTAAGCGAAGTCATCAATGGGACTCCAAGCCGCTTTAAGGATCCTGCCAGATATAGCTTTGCCCATGGAGGCAAGGACGGACATCCTTTTCCTGTTCCGCTGCACATATATGACGAAAGCATCAGAATAATGAGAGATGCTATCGAAAAAAGCAAGATGGGATATAAGGACAAAAGTGAATGTATCAACCGTCTCCATAATACTGCATTGCAAATAGAGCAGAATATGGATCCTGATGCTGACTTCGAAAAAACACTGGAACACGAATTTGATAATTCAAATGACTGGGGTGGCAGAACTGTAATGGATGACTGAGAGAAAATTCCCTATGCAAAATAAAAAACCCCAGGCTTGAGATCTGGGGTTTAGCATTAGGAGGAATTTTTAATTCGTATTATTTTACAATTATTTTTAATTACGTTTTTTATTTTTCTATTATTAAATGTCTTATCAAAACTCTGATACCCAAGTCTTTAACTCTCTCCACTCAGATATTTTTATTAGAATGCCCAAGCAAAGTCAAACATTGCTGTATGACCTTTATCACCAGACTTACCAAGATATGCACCAGCACCCTTTTCTGATACGTAACCATAGCGTGCATCTAATGAAGCACCACCACCAAGCTTGAACTTAGCACCTGGAGTTACATAGAAACCACCAAAATCATCCTGGTTGAAATCAAGACCTGTATTAAACTTTACAGCTACAGTTTCGTTAACATCATAAGAAGCTTCAAGTTCAAACTCACAAAGATCCAAAGAAGGATCAGCAAGACCAGCATTTACAGCATAGTAAAGTTCAAGACCTAATTCTTTAACCAATGAAAGTGAGATATCACCATATGCTTCAAGTTTAGCCTTACCTTCTGTAAGACCAAAGAAATCAGTTTCAGCTGTCAAAGAGAACTGTTCAACTGGAGAAAGAGTTAACTTTGTCAAAAGAGCTCCAGCATTTCCTTTAGCATCACGACCAAAACCTGCTGTAAGACCAAAGTAGTCGTTGCTATATCCTGCACCATAGTACAATGTATCTTTCCAGAAATCTTCTGTCAAAGTAGCTGACAAATCGCTTTTACTTGGAGTATATGCATTAAGACCAACAAAGAGTCCCTTAACAGGAGTGTTGTACTTAAGTGTTACACCTGTACCACCTTTTCCTTTACCGATAAAGTTTGGTCCAATAGGGTTTGAATCAAGATAACCAACCTGAACGTTAAGAGCATCATTAAAAAGATTAGCATAACCATAAGCAAACTTAAGCTGTGGTGTAGCAAGATTTGCAGCCCATGTTCCTTTAGTTGTATCTACAGAAGATGCAATTTTTGCATCAGAAGCGAACTCAACGCGAGACTTGAATCCCACATTATCCTTGGAATAGTTTCCGTTAATACGGAGTCTTGAATTTCCATAATCAACATTCTTAACAGAAAGTGTTGTTGTCCAGTCATCAACATTTACGTTAAGACCAGAATAAAGTCCACCACTAAGTGTAAAACCTTCAGCAAATACTGAACCTGCAACCATTGCTGCAACGGCAGCTGCAACTACCATTTTTTTCATGTTTTTCTCCTCATTTGTTCTTTTTGTAGAACGATTTAGCAAATTACCCTCAGACTATAACAATGCTAACTTTAACATCGTTACAATTTCTTTAGGATAATTGGATAATAATAATTTAGAGGATTTATGGCAATATGTTTTTGTAAATTTTTTGTATATTTTTGGTAAATTTATGCAGATATCACTATCAATATGCATAAACTTAACTGATTTTAGGAAAATTATCTCAAAAAAGTATAATTTTTTTATATTTTCTGCATAATCTCTATTTTCTCATTTAAGGAAACGTCTAGCCGCGATAATCGCGGCAGAACAATTTTTTAGCATCCAAAAATCTCTTTGCGGTGGGTAGTTCCTAAAATCGCAAGACACTCCTTGATCGTAAGATTTGCTCCTTCGGGAGTAGATTTGAATTTTGCAAGATCTTTTGTAAAGCAATTCATGCTAAAGTGCTGATAAACTTTTACTTTATCCCAGCTATCAATCATTGTAATGTCATTTTCAGCCGATTCTGTTTTTTTGTAGCAGTTTTTGAGTGTTTCTCTATACTCCGTGAATATTCCGTTCTTCTTAAGTTCACCATAACCTACAAGCCATAATTCAGGTATGAAGCTTTCATTATCGCAGCCAGCAATGAGACTTTGATGTAACTTCGCGGTCATTTTTGCTAATGTTATCTGACTGTCCCGTATCAAGTCCGCAATTTGTTCTCCTCCATTTTTGGCGAGATACTTTAACTGCATTGTTTTGGCAGAGTGTACGGGAGTCTTGTTAGATATGATTACATTCTTGCGGAAATCTGTATTAAGCTCAGGATTATTTCGGAAGAACCCTGCACCCAACTTACCGGCCTGCCCCACAAAATATTTCTGGTTGCAGAGCTTTTGCTCGTCTTTTCCCGGATTGTCGCCTATCACGATATAGTGGATTTCATCATCCTTGGTCAACTCATCATATGCGGTATTATATACAACTGCGGTTTCTAAAGGGTACTCAGGAACATTATCTTTATCTGCAGCAGCTTTCTGCAAAGGGAAAAGAAGATCCTGCATTGTATTCCACTTATCACAATAACATTTCAATGTTATTTTATATTCATTAAAAGCATTCCATTGATTATCTGTCATTTATTTTCTCCTATAAAATATTTTCTATCAGCCCTAAAAAGTAATCCATCACTATATATTCCCGCTATTTCTGTCGGAAAAAAATCTGTAAGTACACCGTACTGCTCAAATCCATAACTCTTATAGATATGTATTGCGCTTTTCCACTGATTGTTTACTAACAGGACTATATCCTTTATATGAGGATATAATTCTAAAACTGTTTTTGTGGAGTCGTAAAACATCTTCTTGCCATATCCTTTTCCCCTGTATTTACTTTTTACAGCGATGGAGCTTATATACAGCACACAACCTGATTCCTGATGGCTCTGTTGCGCATTATGATCAAGAAAAAAATATTTCTTTTCTTGCGGTATATGATTCCAGATTTCACAACAATAATATCCCGCAACACTATTATGAACATTACAATGATATTCATCATCAATAAGAAGTCTAAAACCTTTGCTAAAACAGTTTATTCTCTCCATAAAAGTTTCTGCCTTTTCTGTTATCTCTTTAATAAAGGCTTCATTCTCGACTTCCATGATTGAATCTATGTCTTTACTACACGCTTCCCGATAAAACATTTTGGTTGATTCTATTCCTCCTGCACTATCTGTCTGTAATCCCAGTTATGCTTTGGGTAACGTCCTTTCATTTCCTTGCATATCTCTATCCAGGATGTCTGCCAGAAGTTGGCAAGATCCTCAGTTATCTGCAATGGTCGTCTGGCTGGACTTAAAAGTTTTAGTTTGACAGCCACTCCCATAACTTCAGGTGTTTTTGTACAACCAAATATTTGCTGTATGATTATCTCAAGCACAGGTTTTATCTGTCCATTATTCTCTTCATACACCAAGCGGCGTTTTTTATTATTCTCCAAAATTATCTCTGCTGGCACATTTTTATCAATTACAGTACCATTAAGATGATAGTATAAAGCATCATAGACTATCTGCTCGGAGATTTTTGAGTTTCCTGTAACAAACGGTGTAAGCCACTCTTCTGAATTCTCTGATAACTTATCATATTTATTCTTTAGTTCTATGAGTTCTATGGATTCTGATGGAAAGGAATTCTGCAAATAGAATTCCACTCTCAACAGAAAATCCTTTGTTTTATTTGAGAGAGGGAGCCAGGTGTATCCGTTGGCTCTGACAGCCGAATGGAGAGCCATAAGGTAATCACCTTCTTCTACAGGAAGTTTTACATCCTTGATCACAAGATCACCATATATAGTTTGCTGAATCTTCTGAATGCGGTCACTTCCCTTTACAAACGAAACATTTACTTTGTTTCTTAGATATGGTTTTATCAGTTCCATGGCATCAGCAGCACTCAAAGGATAATAATCACGTATCACACCAATGTCACTTCCCCTGTCCACTGTTGGAGCAATAATCCACTCAGGAGCACTACCGGCATCTTTTGCTTGAAGTTTCGCTTTGCGTAACCCAGGAAACTGATAAGTATATTTATCTTTATCAACAAGACGGGCTATTCTGTCAGGGAATCCCGCGAACAAAGAGTTCTCTAGTTCATTGTCTGTGGATAAACCTGTGGATTGTGTGGAATTTGTTGTGAATTTGAATTCTCTACAGGCATTAACAATCTTTTTTGCTATGTCTTTCTTTAATCTATTAAATATCTCTGGGCTATGTTGGGCATATTGCGAATAAGAGAGTGATGTTTTTACAGTATTATCAAGGTTTCCGGATTCTAATCCATACAAAGCTACACAGCTTAATCTTGGACTCAGAGGTAAAGTAAGAGATATCTGTCCTTTTGCAGATAATGTTCCCTCATTAGTTATTAATCCAAGCTGTTTAAGCAAATTTATGCTGCTATTCCATAGTGCCGGAGACGGATTGTCTAGGAAACTCATATTCTCTAGCTGAGATACACCCCACGCCGCACATTCCAATGTCACTGAAGATAAGTCACTTCGTAAAATTTCAGGTGCCGACGAAACTGTTAACGTATCAGTTTGATTCCATAGCCGGAGACATCTACCTGCTTTTGTACGACCTGCACGGCCGGAGCGTTGGTCAGCATTAAATTGAGATTCTCTTACAGTTTCAAGATGTTCCATTTGTGTTACAGGATCAAAAGTATTTATTCTGCTCAACCCACTATCTATGACCAATGTTATATCTGGAACAGTTATTGAAGTTTCTGCGATTGATGAACTAAGGATTATTCTTTTTTTCCCTGTAGGAGAGCCTCTTAGTATATTTTTTTGTTCACTTAAACTTATAGTGCTATGTAAAATAAGTAGTTCTTCTTTTTCTTCATCAATAAACGGTTCTAACTGAGTAAAGACATATTTTATATCCCTTATTCCAGGCAAAAAGACAAGTATTCCCTTATCATCTGAAGTAGTCTTACGTAGTTCTTTTTTTATTACATCAGAAACGTTTTTGTCTCCACAATATTCGATTGAAACAGGGAATTGTCTACCTTTTACAGAATACAGGCTACAGTCTAAATATTTACATAATTTGTCAGTCTCGATTGTTGCTGACATTACTATGACATACAAATCATCTCTTAGCTCCATAGTTTCTTTTAGGAAAGCCAGAGCTAAATCTGCATGTACACTCCTCTCATGAAATTCATCAATGACAACAACATTGATTCCATCAAGACTAGGATCATTTTGCAATTTTTTTGTCAAAATAGCTTCTGTTATTACCGTAAAACGTGTTCTGGAACTTACTTTTGACTCCATAAACATCTGGTATCCAGATGTTTCTCCTATTTCTTCTCCAAGTAAGTCTGCGACTCTGGATGAGATATTCACTGCAGCAATCCTTCTTGGTTCCAGCATAAGAATATTTCCGTCAAAATGCTTAAGCAACGCTAGAGGAAGAGCTGTCGATTTACCAGCTGCAGTTTCCGCAGTTAGCACCATAAAGCGCGAAGGAGAATCCTTTAGTTGTGCACAAATCTTATCTAATTCCGGATAAATCGGAAGATTATAAATTTCTTCCGGGTAATCTATATTATTCTTGTTCATTTACATAATTCCATATAGACAAAAGGTGATTATCGACTACAGATATAAAGTTCTTTTTTCCAAAAGATAATTTGACTTCTGTTAATTGTTCAAAGTATGCAAAGACTAAGTCTATGAATTTTCCTAATTTTCCAGGCAAGCTTTTTTTTCGTGAAACAAAAATCTGTGATATATATACCATGCCAACTAAGTTAGCTGATTTTTTTAATCCACCCAGTAAGGAATCCTGGGTAATTTGCAGTATTCCACATTTCCACAGGATTTTTCCAGAAGGATCCAATAAAGAAAAAAGAGTTACACTTAAAACTATAATTATGCTGGGGAAAACTTTTACTTTTCCCTTTTTTTTGATTTCCAGAACAAGCAAAAAAGTACATGCAATGATCCACTTTATCCACACTTTATCCAGAAGAAGCAAAGTCACAATCGATAAAATACAGCTTACCATAAAAAATACATTTGCTTTTTTATATTTGACTGCAAGCTCGTTTTGCTTTAAAACAGGCTCACTGCCCTGATACTCAGTTTTCTGCATAAGTTCATACCAAGATGAACTTTCAACAAATTTATTTGTAAAAATACCAAGGAGTAAGCCTGTTATCACACCAGACACAAGTAAAAGTGGCGCTATATATTTTGTGTTATCCCCAAATATCAATACTTGGGAACATAATATCTGTGCAAGATTATTAGCAAGAGCACCAGAAAGGCTGTATGTAATATTGGAAACCAAAGATGATTTTTTTAATACCCGATGAAGGCATATCATCGTCAAAGCACTCGCAATAGATCCTGCTGCACTGAAGACAAATATATAACTGAAAATAGTTCCACTTATCAATGCTTGACCTATAATCTTAAGAAAGATCAACAGAATCATTTCTTTGAACGCTAAAGTCTCTAATGCAAGTATGATTGGTAAATTAGCAAGTCCTAAACGTAAAAAAGGAAGGGGCTTAGGAATCGCATATTCTATTGCAGAAAGAAAAAGGCACAAGGCTGCGTAAAATGCAGTTTTTTTTCTAGACATAAAAAAAAGTGTACCACAAAAGCATAAGTTTTTGCAGTACACTTATTATATTAGTTTTTATCTGTATAAATTACTTTGCAGAAAGAACTTCAACATCAAAACCGATATATGTATTTCCAGGAATTACACCACCGGCTCCCTGTTCTCCATATGCGTAGTCAGGAGGAAGTATGAATGATCTCTTTTCTCCAACTTTCATATCCTGTACCATAACATCAAATCCAGGAATCATCTGTCCGGCACCAGTTGTAAAATCTAAAGGACCACGTCCCTTTGACTGATCAAATACTTCACCATTTATAAAGTATCCCTTGTATTCTGTTGAAACATTCTTACGTTTACCGATTTTATCACCAGATCCTTCAGCTGTTGTCTTGTAGTAGATACCTGTTGCTTCATCTTTTACAAGTTCTGGATAATTCTTTTCAATAGTTTCAATCTGAACCTGGAATATTTTAGCTTTAGCTGCCTTTACTTTTTCTACAGCTGCTGTTTCACGACGATTGAAATCAGCCTGTGTGGCTGTGAAAGCTTTTGCTTCATCACCATTTCTGATGATTTTTACAGACTTTATTTTATCGTCTCTCTTTGTTGTATCTACAACTTTCTGGCTGTCAGCATCTACAACTTTTCCAAATACTGTATATCCGCCTTCCAACCATGGACATGGTGCAATTGTAATGAAGAACTGGCTTCCGTTTGTATCCTTTCCAGCATTAGCCATAGCAAGCATTCCTGGTGTTGCAAAGCTTGCTCCATCCCAATCTTCATTTACAAACTGGTATCCAGGACCACCTGTTCCGTTGCCTTTAGGGTCTCCTCCCTGAATCATAAAATCCTGGCCATCTCCATTAGCTTTACTGATTACACGATGAAACTTAAGACCATCATAGAACTTCTTTCCAGTATACTTATTATCTAATGTACCTTCTGCAAGACCAACAAAGTTTGTTACTGTAAGTGGAGCATCTTTATAAAACAACTCAAGAACAATTGTTCCTTTTGTTGTTTCCATTACAGCAAATACTCCATCTTCTTTTCCACTCAGGATACTTTCTCTTCTATCCATTTTCTGACATCCTCCAAAACTTAAGAGAACAAATGCAAATAGCACTGTCCACAAACATTTTTTACTCATTCTCCAAAACTCCCAGCAAATTAACGAGCACCCTTATAGATTACTCTAACCTGCTTATATAAACCTTCACCTTCGCTTTTTGTTTCAATATCAGGAATATCATTTAATGTTGTATGTATAAGACGTCGCTCAAAAGGATTCATTGGTTCAAGGAGAACAGAAGATCTTGATGAACGTACTTTATCTGCTGTTACATAAGCAAGTCTAACGAGACTTTCTTCACGGCGGATACGATAATTTTCACTATCAAGGATAATACGTACATCTTCTTTACCAAGATGACCTGCATATACATTTGTCAAAAGCTGAAGTGCATCAAGATTCTTTCCTTTACGTCCAATAAGAATTGATGAACTTTCGCTTGTAAGTTTTATTCCGATCTTCTTTTCTTCTCGGAACATAACTTCTGCAGTAACCCCATAACCCATCTTCTGAATCATTTTTGTTATGAAATCGATAAGTTTTTCTTCAAATTCGTCCTGTGGAAGAGGATTTGCAATAAACTTAGCAGCAGCCATGTCTGAAGATGGCATTTTACCATCAAACTCAGAAGATAAATCATCAGATCCATCAACTGTATGAACTCTAATCTTTACATATCCCTTCTTGAAAAGAGAGTTCTTCTGCGATTCAAGAATTTCTACATCAAACTGATCTCTTTCAAGACCAAGTTCAGAAGCTGCTTTTTCAATAGCCTCTTTTTCTGTTTTTCCTTCATACTCGTAAACCATATATACCTCTAGTTAACAGAATTAACGTGTTTTTTTCTTTCCACCATTAAATTTAGCTTCATTTTTATTTATTGGCTTTGTATTTTTTGCAAGAGCTTCTCTCTTGCTCTTCATTGCTTTATTGATGACAAACTGCTGTCCCATCTGGAAGATATTACTTACAGTCCAATACAACAAAAGTCCACTTGGAACATTATAGAACAAGAAGAAGAATATAATTGGCATACCGTACATCATAAACTTCATCTGAGCCTGATTCTGCCCACCAGCTGCACCACCATATTGTGTAATCATACCATTCAATAACTGTGATACAAGATAGATAAATGGAAGCAGACGAAGATTATTTTGGGTCAATCCAGTGACAACAGGAATCTGATTATTCCAAGAAACAATACTATCACCTCTAGAAAGATCATCTATCCATCCAGTAACAAAGCTAGCACCACGGAATTCAAAATAGTTATTGAATACGTTGTACATAGCAAAAAGGATAATCATCTGAAGAATCATTGGTAAACAGCCTGAGGCAGGATTATACCCAGCTTCTTTGTAAAGTTTCTGAGTCTCTTCCTGCATTTTTGCTGGATTGTCCTTATACTTATCCTGGATTGCCTGCATTTTTGGCTGTAAAGCCTGCATTTTTATGGATCCTTCAGCTGAACTCTTGTTAAGAGGGAACATAACAAGTTTAAGAAGTATTGTCAAAATAATGATAGCAACACCCCAGTTATGAACCAATATGTAAATTTTTTCCATACACCATTTGAGCGCTACTTCAATAAATGAAAGCATACCGCTTGTATTAAGTGCCTGGTTAAACTTTATATTAGAGAGCCCCCAGCTGTTATTTGCTGAAGAATTGAATTTAATAAGTTCCGTTTCGCTACGAGGACCAACATATATGTAATAAGAATCTGTTACTTTAGCATGGTCAATTCCGTTTCTTGAAACAAAAATCTGTGCATTATCATAATTGTTGCTGCTCTTAATGGAAGCTGTAACAGAATTGCTCATAACAGATGAATCTTCTGGGCGAACAAGAATTGTAAAATACTTACCAGCGATACCTGTCCAATTATATGCTTTGTCATAAACTTTATTAGAAATATTCTTTTTAACAGTCTTTGAACCATTATATGACAGATATTGTCTGACCTCATAACGATTACTCTTATCAAAATGCGGTCCAATCTGTGGGGAAGATCTCAATGTATAAGCTAAACCATCAATATTTAAAGCAGAAGCTCCACTATCTACTGTTACATCAAGCTTAAATACATAATCATCATCTTTGAATGTATAAAGCTTTGCAAGACGCATTTTTGTTTCATTTCCAAGAGCATCCTTTGTAAGATAATCTCTATAGAAACCGATAGTCTTATCATCAATTTTCTTTACATTAAAGATATCATTTATGATTCCTGTATTGGTTCCACCAAAAGACAAAGAAAATGCCCTATTATCATTGGAGATGTTATCAGCCATCTGAACACCATCTCCTGTTTCATTATCTTTATGGTTGAGAAGCTTATAACTTACAATATCTCCACCTTTGCTTGTAAGAATAATTTCTGCTTTATTTGTTTTTACAGTAATAAGTTCTTCTTTTAATTCAACAAGATTCAAATCATTACTAATCTCATCAGGCGATACAAAAAAAGAATCTAATGCTTTTGCAGTTTCTTCTGATTTTATTTCTTCTGCCAATGCCATATTTTCAGCTTCAGCCTGAGCTTTTGCCTGTTGCTTCGGCATAAAATATACCTGCTGAATAAACATAGCAGCAAACAAAACAACAGTAGACAACACAATTGCCCACACAGTATTTTTGTCCATAGTTACTTCCTTTTTATATGTTGCCATTCAGGAACCGGGTCGTATCCACCTTTGTGATATGGATTACACCTCAGAATCCTTCTAGCAGCAAGATAAGAACCCCTAACAGGTCCATGTTTTTTAATAGCTTCAAGGGAATATTGGGAGCACGTAGGGTAAAACCTACAGCAACCCGGATGAAGAGGAGAGATAAAAACTTGATAAAATCTGATTACAAAAGTCAGTAACTTAGTGACTAATTTACGGATTCCTTTAATAAACCAGCTTTTTGACATAGAGTCCGAAATTGTTCACGCCGCGATTGGAACGAATTATTTCCTGGATACACTAAAAATAATATATCATATCCAGTGTTCAGGTGTGATTTGAATAAGCGATATACTTCACGGCTATAGCGTTTTGATTTATTACGCTCGACAGCATTACCATAACCGCGGGGAAGAGGAAATCCTATACGATTTATGTCTTTATCATTCAGTAAGTAAAAGAGCTTTGCTCCATTTACACTGACTCTCTTCCCATTTTTGAATAGGTTCTGGATGTCAGCAGGACGCTTCATGTGTTCGTCACGTCTAAAACGTCCCGTCTTTAACAAGTCCTCTTCCATTCCTAAGAAAATTAGTACTTCTTCTTTTCGTCAGCAACAGTAAGCTTATGACGACCCTTAGCTCTTCTTCTTGCAAGAACAGCGCGACCACCACGTGTAGCCATGCGAGCGCGGAATCCAAATTTTCTATTGCGTTTCACTTTGCTTGGTTGATATGTACGTAACATAATGAACGGCTCCTATAAAATAAATTTCGATAATGTAGTAGGGTGAATAGTAACATTATTTTTTAGAATTGGTCAACATATTTTTCTTTAAATCATCAAATATAGACTTTAATTCTGGAGGTAATTCTTTATTGTAGGTGTTTTTAGGTTCCTTTTTGTTAAATACACCCATACGAATCTCTTCTTTCTCAATCCTTTCATTAAGTAAGTTTTTAACCCTGCTTTGAGAATACACTGACTTTTCTGAATCAGACAGTTCACCACGACTACCTTTTAACTTATATGCCAAAGTATTTATCTTTAACTGAGGCATACTCATATTAAGTCCTTTTAATATAAAACTTTTGTGAAGCTGCAATAGTTCGATCCATCCTGGATGATCCGACTCTATCAGTAAAATTCCATTTTTGAAATCCACAACTCGTGTATGATCGGCAAGATTTCTACCTTCGTTAGGATTAGAGTACGATTTTATCCTCAACAGAACTTTATTCCATGCAGTAATAACAGAGTTTGACTGCTGAACATCTTCCAGACAAATATTATTTATAGTTCTGCTTATAACATCACTAAAATTTTCGATGTCGTTATCCATTTACCTTTTCCCATGTACCACCATCGATATTGTAAACAATGGTTTCGTTCTTCATATAATTTTGAAACGGTTCACCTGGTAAAAACGTACAAATCAACTGATCATATTCAGGTAGCAGAGAAGAAAGACGCTGCCTCTTTTCCGGATCCAATTCCAACATAACATCATCCATAAGCAAAACAGGCTTCCTGGAAGTAACTTGAGTATAATAAACAGCCTGCGCTGTTCTCAAAACCAAGGCAACAAGCCTACGTTGTCCAGTAGAAGCCGTACTAATAAAATCTGATCCATCTTTTATAAAAACTATTTTATCACGATGGGGACCAGATAATGTAGTGCATAATAACTTCTCAGCATCTCTCTTTGCCCGGAAATTACTCAAGATTGCATCAAAGGAAGGAAGATTTATGTCGCCATCTTCCTTTTTCCACGATGGATTATATTTTATAGAGACTCCAGATATTCCAGTTACATCTTCATATAATTTGCCAAATATTTGGTTAAATTTAAATATAGCATTCTTACGCTTCTGCTGAATTTCTAGTCCATTTAATATTAGCTGATGATCATACATATCTAGCAAATCATATTTCTGCTCTTTTAATGTTATATTTCTGGATTTCAGAATTCTCTTGTATTTCCTAATAACATCAACATAAAGAACATCGTACATACTTAAGGACTGATCAACAAAAAAACGACGTCTTTCTGGTTCCCCTACCGCAAAATCCAAATCATCATGATTATACAAAACACATGGCATTGTATTTATCAATTCTTTGCGGTCATGAATTATCTTGCCATCTTTTTCTATTGTTTTTTTTGACTTCTGAAACTTTATATTAGTTGTATGAGTAACCCCAGTATCTTCTCTAAAAATTGAATGAACACAAAAGGAATCTTCTCCATCTTTTACTATTTCACTATCATTATGAGTCTTAAAAGAAGCTCCATATGATGAATAGTACAAAGTCTCAAGAAGATTACTTTTACCTTGTCCATTTTTTCCACAAAAGAATACTTCTTTGGAGGAAAGATCCAAAGTCTTATTACAGAGATTTCTAAAATTAACAGGACTTACAGACAGAAACGGCAAGAGAACCCTACATCATTGGCATGATGATATGGAAATAATCACCAGCAGGTTCTGCTCTCATAGTCACAGCTTTAAGAGATTCTGTAAACTCAAATGTAATGCGTTCAGTATCAATAACCCTAAGAGGTTCTTCGATATAGACATAATTAAATGCTATAACCATCGGATCCCCTGCATACTCACAAGGAATTTCTTCATCAGCATTACCCATATCAGATTGTTCCGATGTAATACGAAGTATTCCTGGCTGTATATTAAAATATAAGCGACCTTCTTTCTTATCAACCATTGTGGATACTGATTTTAATGCAGTTACCAAATCAGTTTTCTGTACCTGAAAATTATAAGCTTGAGATGCAGGAATTACTCTCTCATAATTAGGGAATACACCATCCAAGAGAACTGAACCAAATTTATAATTTCCAAACTTAAAGAAAATCATCTTATCAAGGATAGCAACAGAAACATTACCTTCAATAGGTGCATGTTTGTATAAGATGTTTAAGATTTTAGGAGGAACTATTGCAGATGGAATGTCATTTATTCCCGCCATAATTTGCTTGGATGCAAAACTTAATCTTCTTCCGTTTGTAGCAACAAGATTTAAGTTATCTCCCTTCTTGTCAAAATATACTCCATTCATGAAGTATCTCTGTGTATCATTGCTAACTGCAAATACAGTTTGACGTATCATTTCTCTAATGTCTTTACTTGGTACATCAAATAGCTGATCATCTTCAATGGTTACAAAATCAGGGAATTTATCATTTGATATACTATTCATCTCAAATTTTGCCTTTCGTGTAACAGGCTTGATTGTAACCTTTACAGATTGAGAATCAGATGAATCTACTACGTCCTGTCTAAATTCTATTTCGCCTGAGCCTAAAGTATTCAAGATGTTTATGAATTTTTCACAATAAATAGTTGTAGATCCCTCAACTTCTATTTGAACAGGTATCTGAGTTTCAAAGTTAACTTTCAAATCAGTTGCTCTAATAGAAAGAGTATTATTCTCAGCTGTAATAAGTATATGAGACAGAATTGTACCTGGCGATTTTGTTGAAATAATCTCCTGTGCAATTGAAAGTTCTTTTATCATTGCATCTCTATCAAAGCAAAACTTCATTTGTAAAACTCCTTTTGCGTGTGTTAAATTTATATATATATAAATTTAATAATAGTAATAATAAGGGTTGTGAATTTAGGGATATCCCTATTTATTCTTTATGTTTTAATGAATTAGCAAGTGTAAATTCTTGTGTTAAAAAAACACATGTTTTACACATATACACACTATTCAAAGATATACCCTTTAAATTCACATAATTATATCATGATATATACAAGATGTCTTTACTTCTTGTAATCCTTTATCTGTCTTATAAGCATCTGGATTGTTGTATCAAGTGAAGAATCAATCTTTATTGCATCTTCAATCTTCTTACAACTATGCATTGCTGTTGTATGGTCCCTGCCTCCAAATTCAGATCCTATCTCTGGGAAAGAGAACTCTGTAATCTGACGACAAATATAAACTGCAATTTGTCTTGGAATAACAAACTTATTGCTTTTCTTTTTGCTTTTTATGTCACTTATAGAAATACTATAGTGATCACATACAACCTTTTGTATCGTTTCTATAGTAATAGATCCATTTGAAGACTGAGAGAATGAATCGCGGAGAAGTTCTTGTACAGTCTGAATTGTAATATCCTTATTTATAAGATCTTTGAATGCCGTAATCTTTGTAAGACAAGCTTCCAAATCTCGGACATTGGTCATAACATTTTTTGCAATGTAGTCTATTACTTCATTAGAAATATTTTGGTTTCCACATAAAGCAAGTTTCTTTTGTAAAATAGCACGTCGTGTTTCGTAATTTGGAGGCTGTAAATCTATACACATTCCTCGTGTAAATCTTGTCTTAAGACGATCTTCAATACCTTTCAGTTCTGAAATAGGTCTATCACAGGTGAACACCATTTGAGCTTTACAGTTGTACAATGCTTCGAAGGTGTGGAATAACTCTTCCTGGGTAGCTTCTTTCTCTTGGAGGAAGTGAATATCATCCAGCAACAGAACATCTAATTTACGATATTTAGATTTGAATTTTTCTATTGTTCCATCTCTGATTGAGGAAGTAAATTCATTGGTAAAGTTTTCTGCAGTGAGATAACAGATTTTTACGCTATCACCTTTCTGTGCGTAGATATAATTTCCTATGGACTGCATAAGGTGTGTTTTACCAAGACCTACGCCGCCATATATCAGGATAGGATTGTATATACCACCTGGATTGCGTGCAACAGCCTGTGCTGCACTACATGCAAACTGAGAGTTTTCCCCGGTAACAAATGTTTCAAAGACATAGTCTTCCCTGAGCTGAGGATGCTTTTTTGACTTTTGGGGTACAGTTTTCTCTGTTACATCTTCCGTCTCTGTATTTAATTCAGGGAACTCAATGAATTTGGATGTATCCTTCTCTTTTGCTTTTGAAGGTTTTCTTGTCTTTTCTGTAGATTTGGATTGAGAAACAGATGGTGAAATTTTACTTTTAAATGTGTGGTCAAGTGTAATTTCTTGTCCAAGAAGCTCGAAAAGTTTCTGCTGGATTGCATTAACATATCCTCTTGAAACCATGCTTCTCCACATAAATTCTGAAGGAACTTCAACGGTTATTTCTGTACCCTCATCTCCTATGTAGTTCATGTTGAACCAAAGATTAAACTCGTCTTCCTTGCCTTGTTCTTTATATTCTTCATGGATTAACTTTAATGCTTCCTCCCAGAATGGGAGATAATTCTGTTTACTCATAGTAGGTCATTATAACTTGCCTTTACTTTTTTCTGCAATACAAGTATACTAATTTTTAATAATTTTCTATTATAGGGTTAATATGCCCTAAATACAAAGTTGATATGATTTGGGGATAAATAATGTCAGACGAAGCTAGTCAGTATTCTGCAAGCAGCATTCAAGTTTTAAAAGGACTTGAGGCTGTACGAAAAAGACCTGGTATGTATATTGGGTCTACAGGTCCAAATGGGTTGCATCACCTTGTGTATGAGGTTGTGGATAACAGTATTGATGAAGCTATGGCTGGATACTGTGATAAAGTAATTGTTGCCCTAGAAAAGGATGATATAGTCAGGGTAGAAGATAATGGACGTGGTATTCCTGTGGATATGCATCCAACAGAACATGTTTCTGCCCTTGAGTTGGTTTTGACCAGATTGCATGCTGGTGGTAAGTTTGATAAGTCAAACTATAAAGTTTCGGGCGGTTTGCATGGTGTTGGTGTAAGTTGTGTAAATGCACTTTCAGTATGGCTTGAAGCTTATGTCAATGTCGATGGAAAACGTTATACACAAAAATATGAAATTGGATGTCCAAAAACAAAAGTAGAATGTATCGGTGATACAAACCTTCATGGTACCACAATCAGATGGAAAGCTGATTCCTCAATATTCCAAGAAACTACAACATATAATTTCGATGTACTGTCAAACAGATTACGTGAACTTGCATTCCTAAATCCCGGTGTAACAATAGTGTTCAGGGATGAACGTCTTGAAACTCCAAAGGAAGTTGTCTACAAGTTTGAAGGTGGTATACGCCAGTTTGCAAGTTTCCTAAACGAAGGAAAATCTGTAATACCTGCAGAACCAGTTTATATTAGCGGTGAAACAAATGAAGTAATCATTGAAGTAGCCATGCAATACAATGACGGTTTTAGCGAGAATATATATTCGTATGTAAATGATATCAATACCCATGAAGGTGGTACACACCTTGAAGGGTTTAAGACTGCACTCACCGTAATTTTTAATAAATTCCTTGAAAAACGAGAGAAGCTTCAGAAGAAACTCGATAAGGATGAAAAGCTTACTGGTGATGATGTAAGGTCAGGTTTGACAGCTGTTCTTTCCGTAAAAGTTCCTGAACCTCAGTTTGAGGGACAGACAAAGACAAAACTTGGAAATAGTGAAGTCAGGGGCTATGTAGATTCCCTTGTAAAGGAAAAATTGACCCTCTGGTGCGAACAAAATCCACAAATAGTAGATTTGATATTAGAGAAGGCTGTCGGTGAAGCAGCGGCCCGTATAGCGGCTCGTAAGGCAAAAGATTCTGCTCGCCGTAAGTCTGGAATTGATAGTTTTGGTCTTCCAGGAAAGTTAAGTGACTGTTCATCTAAAAAAGCAGAAGAATGTGAAGTATACATAGTTGAGGGAGACTCTGCCGGTGGATCTGCAAAGAAAGGTAGAGATAGCCGTACACAAGCTATTTTGCCTCTTTGGGGAAAGATGCTTAATGTTGAAAAAAGCCGTATCGATAAAGTTATGTCCAACGAAAAGCTTGAACCAGTAATTGCTACTTTAGGAACAGGTATAGGCAAAGACTTTGACATTTCAAAATTGAGATATCATAAGATCATTATCATGGCTGATGCCGATGTCGACGGAAGTCATATTCGCACACTTCTCCTTACATTCTTCTTCAGATATATGCCTCAAGTAATTGAACAGGGATACGTTTATCTGGCTATGCCTCCGTTATTTAAGGTTCAGTACCAGAAGAAAGTCTGGTATGTATATGATGATGATGAGAAAGCAAAAGTGTTGGCTTCGATAGATGCTCCGTTGGAAAAAATCAACGTACAGCGATATAAAGGTCTTGGTGAAATGGATGGAACCCAGCTTTGGGAAACAACAATGGATCCTTCTCGCCGAAAGATGATGAAGGTAACGATACCAGATGCTATTGCCGCTGATCAGATATTCAGTACATGTATGGGTGAAGCTGTAGAGCCTCGCCGTAAGTTCATCGAAGAAAATGCTGTATATGCAACTCTTGATGTCTAAATAAAAAAGGAATCCTGGAGTTAATAATGGAAAATGAGATTACAACACCTGAGGGTGGAACTCTTATCATAAGACCTATCGATCAGGAAGTTAAGAAAGCATATATAGACTATTCTATGTCTGTTATTGTAAGTCGTGCTCTTCCAGATGTAAGAGACGGTCTAAAACCTGTACATAGGCGTATTCTTTATGCTATGGATGAACGTGGACTTCGTTATAACGGACCAACACGTAAATGTGCAAAGATTGTCGGTGATGTACTTGGAAGTTATCACCCTCATGGTGATGCATCTGTTTATGATGCGCTTGTACGACTTGGACAGGATTTTTCGCTAAGATATCCTGTTATTACACCACAGGGTAACTTTGGAACCATAGCCGGTGACCCTGCTGCTGCGTATCGTTATACTGAGGCTAAAATGTCTCGTCTGGCAGAAGAGATGGTGGCTGATATCGACAAAGATACTGTTGATTTTATTCCAAACTTTGATGAAACAACAAAAGAGCCTACAGTCCTTCCTGCTAAATTTCCTTTCCTCTTGGCAAATGGATCAAATGGTATTGCCGTAGGTATGGCAACCAATATGCCACCGCATAACTTACGTGAAATATCCTCTGCTGTAGCTGCATATATTGATAATCCTGATATCACTATTGATGAACTTATGACTCACATGAAGGGGCCAGATTTTCCTACAGGAGGCATTATTTACGGCCGTCAGGGTATATCTGATGCTTTCAAGACTGGTCGTGGTAAAATAATCATTCGTGGTAAATTCAATATAGAGGTCAGCAAATCTGGAACAGAATCTATTGTATTTACAGAAGTTCCTTATCAGGTAAATACAGGTGATTTATGTAAGAAACTTGGTGAACTTGCCCGTGAAAAGGTAATCGAAGGTATCAGCGCAATTAATGATGAGACTTCTGACCGCGTGGGTATGCGCATTGTAATACAACTTAAGCGCGGAGCAATGACGAAGGTTGTTATCAATCAGATTTTTGCGAAGACAGCTTTACAGTCTACATTTGGTGTAATAAACCTCGCTCTTGTAAATGGAAGACCTCAGGTACTTAATCTTAAACAGCTGATACAGTGTTTTGTAGAGCATAGAGATAGAGTTATAACCCGACGTACTCAGTTTGAACTTAAAAAGGCAAAAGCTCGCGCTCATATTCTCGAAGCCCTTATCATTGCAGTTGATGCCATTGATGAAGTCATTCAGATAATTCGTTCAAGCCGTGATGAAAAAGAAGCAAAAGCCAAGCTCATGCAAAGATTTGGTTTTGATGATGTTCAAGCCCAGGCTATCGTAGATATGCAGCTTAAACGCCTCACAAACCTCTCTATAGATGAATTAAGGAAAGAATTGGAAAGTCTTAAGGCCCTTATCATTCATCTTGAAGACCTTCTTGCTCATCATGAAAAGATTTTAGCACTTATAAAGACTGAAACTGCTGATATAGCAACAAGATACGGAGATGACCGTAAAACTGATATCGTTGCTAGTGAAGTAGAAAATATCAATGTTGAAGATATGATAAAAGAAGAGGATATGGTTATCCTCATATCTAAACTTGGATATATAAAGCGTATATCAGTAACTCAGTATCGTAATCAGTCTAGAGGTGGAAAAGGCTCTAGCTCTGCTAAGCTTGTAGAAGAAGATTATATCAATCAGATGTTTGTTGCATCTACTCACGATTATCTGATGTTTATTACAACAGCAGGAAAAGCTTACTGGGTTAAGGTTCATGAAATTCCTGAAGCAAGTAAAGCTAGTCGTGGAAGTCATATAAAGAGTCTTCTGCAAATTACTGCTAATGAAGAAATTACGACTGTTGTAAACCTTAAGGATCTCGAAAATAATTATCTCTTTATGGCAACAACTAGTGGTGTTGTTAAGAAAACACCTGTCAGTGATTTCAAGAATGCCAAGGCAAAAGGTATCCAGGCTGTTAAGCTTGATGAAGGCGATACTCTTGTAAGTGCAGTACTTTCTTGCGGTTCTGATGAATTACTACTAGTCACCCGTAGAGGACAAGCTCTAAGAATTAGTGAAGATGAAGTAAGACCAATGGGACGAGCTAGTCGTGGTGTTCAGGGAATGAAACTTTCCGGTGGAGACGAGTTGTGTGCAGCTATCCACGTGGATAAAGATTCCAAAATACTTGTTTTGACAGAAAAAGGCGTTGGAAAACGTGTAGAATTTGAGGAATTTAGTTCCCATGGAAGAGCTACCGGTGGACAGCGTATCTTTGGAAATATCGATGATAAAGGTGAGATAATCGGTGCTCTTACTGTTGCAGATTCTGATAGTGTAATGTGCATTACTAGTCAAGGTACATCTTTACGAGTAAATGCTACAGATATTTCTGTGCAAGGAAGAAGTGCAAGTGGTGTTAATGTTCTTAATATTACTTCTCCTGATTATGTAGTTGGAATTGATAGAATAGCAGCTACTGATGAAAATAAAGAAGAATAATTCTGTGAAACAATAATTATTAAGGCAGGTAGTAATACCTGCCTTTTTTATTATCAAATATCCATTAATACAAGCAACACTATTAATTTCTTAATAGTTTTCCCGTGAAACACTATAGATTTATCTATAATTACTAACTTTTCTACACTTATTAAAGCTTTTTGATACCAATCTCACCTGAAAAGACCCTATTTTTGACCAGTTTCACGTGAAACAATCATCATTGTACCAAATAATACTTATTGTTATGCTATATTTGTCCTGATTAATCAAATAGATGGTATGCATCTGTAACTAAGAGTTTTCTTGATAAAAAAGATCTAGTTTCACGTATTATCCCTTTTTGAGTTCAAAAGATTGTATATTTAGCATAAATTCTATACTTCAGGAGTATATTATATATTTTTTTGCTGTTTCACATGAAACATTTAGTTTAGTGTGATAATTTCATAACATACCTTTTTACGATGGTAGTATAATCTGATATGCTATTGTGTATAGTGAAATAAACGTTTATTTATCCCGCTATATTAAAAAAAAGAGCCGTTTCACGTGAAACAGCTCTTTTATAGAGATAATTCCCTATATTTTGAGTATATTTGGTGTAGTATCAATCAATCTGACTAGTAATATCGTATATATACGCCTTTGAGCCTCGTTTAGGAGTCCATTTAGCTTTTCTTTGTTCTGAGATATTATCTAAAGAAGTTTCTTTGAATCCTAAGTTTTCAAACCAATCAGAGGTGCGAGTAGTAAGCAAGAATACATTTTTTGCGTTGAATTTCTTTGCTTTATCTAGCAGATAGGATATCATTTTTGGCCCGATTCCAATATGTGAGCAGGATTTATCCACTGCAATTCCTGCAATTTCCATTTGACCATCAGAATAAGGAATTAGAGAAGCGCAGGCTCTTATTGCTCCATCTAATTCGTAGACTACATAATAGACGTAATCTTTCGAAAGACTTGCTTTAGTTCTTGGAAGTAAAATTCCTTCATCAATAAAAGGCTGCATTACATTTAGAACAGCATTAATATCATTAGAAGTCATATTTCGTATTCCGCCATAGTTACTTTCGTAAATCATTGTACCAGATCCGAGGTCACTAAATATCTCGCAAGGTATTGTTCCGTTGAGTGAACCATTGAGTATATGAATACGAGAGACTCCATTGACGCAGGCCTCGCGTGCTTGTGTCAATAGGAGTAAAGTCTTGTCATAGTTGTTGGATGTTGGTTGCTTATCATTGTAATATAAAGAATTAGAATTATTTTGAGCATCTTTTTCGGAATTAAAAAATAGAGATTTATTAGATTTTAGAAACAATTCTAGCTCTTCCAGGTTCATTGCAGGTACATTTCCCTCTGGTGATACACCGATAGTTTCCGGAATATTGTATGTCTGGTTGTCAATTTTGCTATCCGGAAGGAGGTAAAATAGTTTATCTGCTTGCAAATGAACTGCAATTTGCCTAGCCAATTGTATAGATGATATGTTGTATGGCTTACCGGCGAAACTCCACCCAATGCATGGGAATATAGGAATAAAACCATTGTTCAAAACTGTTTTTATAGCTTCGATCTGAAGCTTATCAATTTCTCCGCTTGTTCCGTAGTCAAATCCGTCTATGATACCTTTTCCTCTTGCTCTGACCCAGTTTCCAATGACGGCATTAAGCTTTTCTCCTGCCAGAGCTGTCATTATTTGATTAGAAACATCAAAGGCAGCCATTTTAATCAATGGCATGGCTTCTGGACCTGTTATACGGCAATTATTGTGCCTGGTCCAGGTAATATTCTGTTGATCAAGGATCTCTGTTATTCGCTTTTCTGCGCCTGGAACAATTATTACGTTAAGTCCAGACTCATGGATGAGACCTATGTCCCTTATGTGATTAAGGAATTGAGGTGAATCTATAATTCTGTCATCAAGATAGATGATAACCAAAGCATTTTTGAATTTGCGTATATAGCGGATTACATCACGTATACGTTCAGCCTTTTCTAGTACTAAATTTTCTTCTGTCATATTAAAATTAATATTATACACAGATATAAAAGTGTCAATAAATTTATAGTTATCCACAGATTTATACACATTTAAACATGAGACTGTGGATAACGCTTGTTGCTGCAGCTCTTCTCATGTCCATCTACGAAATTACAAATCAAGAATACTTCTGGGATTCAGGTAAAAGAGAGGCGTAAAAGTTCCTAGGATCTATCCTGCCGTAGTTAGTGTGGTCTGTAGTAAGCTTTCGCTATGAAATATCTACTTATTCAGCTATAAATCACTCTAATACCTAGCTAGGAACTGGTTTAAATCCTAGCTAGGAACAGGTTTAAATCTTAGCTAGGAACAGGTTTAAATCCTAGCTAGGTATTGGTATTTAACATGGCCACAATGCAATTTCATTAGTAGAGGAACGGTTCGGCGATATTGAAGTCAGCAAACCATAAGCGCTCTTGGGCAAGAATAGAGGCAATAAATACCATAATCAAAGTTACAATCCGAATGGCATGTGGATTCAGGAAGCTTGACAGCATATTTGATTGTATTGAATGCTCATGCATGCCTGTGAGATTATCTGAGTGGAAACAATAGTTGTTCCCCCACTTATTGCTGACATCTCAAAAATTTAGTAATTTCATGCTACGATTGGATATTCAGGTCGAATATTCTTATACGCACAACCCACTGGGCTGGTGAAAAAAAATTATTTTTAAATATTAATTTTGGAGAGATAATGGGATTATTTAGTAAGAAAAAGAAAAATATATTAGTTCAAGATTTAAAACAAAAAGAAAAATTTGGCCCATTTATTATTCATCTTTTAATGACTGAAAAATGTAAAATGCCAGAAAAACAATTAATGGATGATGTTTTATCTAAACATTTAAAAGAAATAGAGTGTTTTTCATATAGCGAAGAATGTGCAGGTTTCGCAGTAAAAAAGGAAATGTTGGATTATGAGAATAAAAAGATAACAGTTCCTCCAACCCTTATGATAATGAATGGATTGAAAATCAAGGAACCAATTTTTAATGATTTAGAAATTACGCAAACTTGGGATTGTCCAGATGCTTCAGAAATAATCAATGAGTGTAAGTATCAAATAATAGCAAATGATTTTATGGGAGCGCAACTTGAATATAAGACTCATGCAGAAATGCTAGTTGATTTTATTGAAGCATTAGTTGAATTATTTCCTACTTGTAGAGCATTGGTTTTTGAGAATTCAAAGAAAATGATAACGAGGCAATATGTCTTGGATTGTGATCTTCCTAAAAATATGCGTTTCATGCATTATGCAGTAAATTTTCGTTTTTTTAATGTTCAAGGTACTCAAGATATGATAGTAGATACATTGGGGATGATTACATTATTACTTCCTGATTTGCAGTATCATTTTCATGATATGGATCCAAATGATGTAGTTTACCATGCAAAAAATGTTTTATCATATATATATATAAATGCTAATCCTATAAAATCTGGTGAGCATATTGATGGAATAGAAAATGGAGAGATGAGTGAAAATATTCAATGGAATGTTCAATATGAAAACTCTCTAATTCAACCTGAACGGGAAGTGTTAGATATAAATATGGGAAATTTTGCTTCGGGAAAAAGAAGATAACGTATAACACGCATTTCAAAGTACCGACACGCGGCCAAGCCCCTTTCGGTTAAAATCCATGTTATCCGGACGCCCGCACTGGGGCGCTAATAGTTTAGAAAAATATAAAACTTACCGATGATAGAATCAGAGGTAAGATAATGACAAGAAAGTTAAAT
>JAZLGX010000032.1:0-48341 GCA_045616545.1 Treponema sp.
AAAGAGTTTTCTCCACGCACGTGGAGGTGTTTCTTCTTGCTGATAGATATCAAGGTGTCGCTGATGGTTTTCTCCACGCACGTGGAGGGGTTTCTTCCCAAATTAAATTTTTAAGTGGCGATTTTGAGTTTTTTCCACGCACGTGGAGGTGTTTCTTCTTGCTGATAGATATCAAGGTGTCGCTGATGGTTTTCTCCACGCACGTGGAGGTGTTTCTTCCCAAATTAAATTTTTAAGTGGCGATTTTGAGTTTTCTCCACGCACGTGGAGGTGTTTCTATGTCAAAGCTATATTCTCGGATTTGGCGGCTGTTTTCTCCACGCACGTGGAGGTGTTTCTCAAAGAAGTTTGGGGAATGGAAGACGACAGCAGTTTTCTCCACGCACGTGGAGGTGTTTCTGGTATCAGAAGCGAAAAGCAGCTGGGGTATATGTTTTCTCCACGCACGTGGAGGTGTTTCTCTACAGTGCCTAAAGATACATGGTGCGCATTCGTTTTCTCCACGCACGTGGAGGTGTTTCTAAAGATTTACATCTTCGGTGTAGTGTCCACCAGTTTTCTCCACGCACGTGGAGGTGTTTCTCGCTATTCTTGTATTTATTGGCCTCGGACAGTGTTTTCTCCACGCACGTGGAGGTGTTTCCTGTTATTTATTCTAAACCAAAAGACAGATTAAGTTTTCTCCACGCACGTGGAGGTGTTTCCGCTGGACGTCTGTCGTTTGTTCCCGAAAGAGCGTTTTCTCCACGCACGTGGAGGTGTTTCTCGTTTAAACTTCAAGAAGACTTATAAAAGTCTGTTTTCTCCACGCACGTGGAGGTGTTTCTACCCGATAAAAACGATGTCTATTTTTGATTTACTTCAGTAATCTGAAGGAGGTACGCTAAAAGGTAACTACAACACCAGAAAGGACCATATAAATGCGGATGAGGAACTTGGTCTCGATTATTCAGAATATAGGAGGACCGGGCAAAGTGTAATAAACCACCTGATGGAAACAAAAAGTAGTCAAGTAAAGGGAGTTTTGATTGCCGTGATATAGGTGATATAGATGTCTGCAGGGGAAAGTAAAAGACCCTAAAAAGCATACTAGTTACGGAATAGTTCATATTTTAGATAAGCATAGGCAAAATGCTGTTGATATGTTAGGAGAGATTATTGAAAGATGAACTGTAAAAAAGCTACGGATAATAAAATAAATTACAAAATTTTACGGGAATTCTTAGTAATGAATGGTTTAGAGAGGAAAGGAACCTAGTTATACAAGCTATGATAAAAAGCAGGGAAAGGGCTCGACCGTTGACGCAGACCAAATTACATGCCGGCGAAGTATCTCGACAAAACCCTGCAACGCCAATATAACAAAGCAAAAGGAAATAAGCAACCCCAGCATATTTGCTATCGTTCCGATGAGCATATTTGAACAGGGGTACCATGCATATGAAAGTATATCTGAGAAATTGAGATATTACGATAAAGCCAAGTAAATGACTAAAGGCCTGTAAGATAGTGAATATACTAAGGTGCCTTATATTTGTTATTGATAGTATTATTAAATCTGGAATCTCTATGTAAAAAAAGCAGAAAAGGAATACTAAACTAATTGCAAGATGCTTAGTAAAAATAGAAGTTATATATCTGTAATGTAATAAAATATCTTAGCTAGGTAAAATCTTACTTAAAAAATTCAAAAACAATGATATCAGCTTAATATTGAAATATAATAATGTTGATTTATGCAATTTTGTATATTGGAGAAAAAGTGCTAAGGCCAAGAAGTGTAACTAAAAAAGATGAATATACAATAAGTATTCCTCTTGTAAGTAAGACTGTAAATATTGAATCTGGAACTGTTGTGGCTGGTATAGATGTAAAGACTCATTGTAGAATCACAGGATTTGTTGCTAGAGAATTAATAAAAACAATGACGTGTAAGTTTTCCAAAGATGTATTTTCTTCTAACTGTTCTTTTCTTGCTGCATGTCATGACATAGGAAAAGCAAGTCCTGCGTTTCAAAAGATGATATATTCTGTTTTTGATGATATATCAAAATATCCTGAGATTGTTGGAGCTAATGTTCAAGCTGCGAGACGTAAAGATAGGGAATTTCACGCAGCAGTAACTCAAAGTTTTTTAGAAAAAGAATTTGAGAATTTATCTTTATATAAGAATATTGCTAATATAGAGGGATATCATCATGGTTTCAAACCTGCGATTCCAAAAGTGGAAGATATAAATAATCCTTGGTATAAGATTCGAAAAGAATTATATGAATTTCTGAAGAGTGAATTTATTGTGGGCGACAGTGATTTACCGGATTTATCAAATTGGAATGTAGCCTGTATGGTAGGAGGGTTCATTACTGTAGCAGATTGGATTGCTTCAGGAGGTGAATTTTCTTCACTTAGATTAGATTCAATTCCTAATGAAATCATTCTAAAGGATATGGCTGCAACAGCCGTTGAGAATG
The DNA here is from genome assembly GCA_045616545.1 of Treponema sp. Taxonomy (GTDB): domain Bacteria; phylum Spirochaetota; class Spirochaetia; order Treponematales; family Treponemataceae; genus Treponema_D. Next base: position 2,472 of record JAZLGX010000032.1, read on the forward strand.
CAGGCTTTAGGAGAATTAATTTTATAAAACAGTTGAGTTTTGAGAATATATTTGGTTTTACTCCAAGAGCAGCTCAGAAGACTTTTATTGATAGTATCAAAGGTCGTGGAACATATATTCTCGAAGCACCCATGGGATTAGGAAAAACTGAGGCTGCACTTTATGCTGCATATAAGATGATTGAATCTGGCGAAAATAATGGTATATATTTTGCACTTCCAACACAACTTACTTCCAACAGAATATATGAAAGAGTTCAATTATTCTTATCAAAAGTAATGGGTTTACCCATGGAAGAAATCAATCTGAAACTACTTCATAGTTCAGCTTGGCTTGAGTCTTGTATACTAGGAGAAGATGGAAGTTCAGGTAAAAGTTGGTTTGATGATAGAAAGCGAGGTATACTTGCACCGTTTGCTGTAGGGACTATAGATCAAGCTTTGATGGCAGTAATGAATGTTAAGCATGGTATGGTGCGTACATTTGGACTTGCTGGTAAAGTAGTTATCCTTGATGAAGCTCATAGTTATGATTCGTATACAGGAACATTGATGAATGAGCTTGTGGCTTGCCTTGATAGTATAGGGTGTACGACTATTATTCTGAGTGCAACACTAGTTAGTTCTCAAAAGAGGGAAATACTTGGACATTGTCTCGATAAATCTGTAGTATTTAAAGATGATTATCCACTTATTTCTATTCTTTCGCATGAAGATAATTTTAGACAAATTCCTGTAGACAAAGGAAGTTCAAAAAAAATAAACTTATCTTTCTGTTGTGATATTAAAAAAGCGTGTGATACTGCATGCTATAGAGCAGAAAATAGAGAGCTTGTTCTTTTTATCCTCAATACTGTTCAAGATGCTCAAAGTGTTTATAGAGTTATATCTGCAAGGATGAGTGGAAGTCCTGTTTCTGTAGGATTGCTACATTCAAGATTTGTAAGATCGGACAGAGATTTTAATGAAACGTACTGGGTTAGTGCTTATGGCAAAGGTAATGGTAACAGAAGCTGCAATGGTATGATTCTTATTGGTACACAAGTTTTGGAGCAATCTCTAGATATAGATGCAGATTATCTTATAACTCAAATCTGTCCTTCTGATATGTTATTTCAACGTATAGGTAGACTTTGGCGACATAGGGAGAACGATTCTTTCCGCCCTGATGGAGCAGATTGTTCTTGCTTAATAATTGCTCCTGATTACGATAAAGAAATTAATGCAAGGGAACCTTTTGGCTTAAGTGGTATAGTGTATAGTAAATATGTGCTTTTTAGGACTTTAAAACATTGGAAGAATATTAATCAGATTGTACTTCCTGATGACATAAGACCTGTTTTGGAAGGTACATATGAGAATGTATGTGAGGAAGAGCAAAATCTCTATCAGTATAAGAGAGAGCTCGAAAATTATAAACAAAATCTTAGGCAAAAGGCTTTAATTTGTGAATCTACTTCAATTAATACTATGACTGATACTACTGTACAAACGAGATATTCAGAGCAAGATAATTGTACTGTCTTTCTTATGAAAAGCTTTCGGGAAACTTGTGATGATATAGAAATAGAAATTAACGATGTGGACAAAGTTATAATTAATAAGAAAAAATATTTAACAGAACGTGAAAAGCGGGCTATTGCAGCAAAAATTATGGCGCATACTGTTTCTGTTGCTGAGAAAAATGCTCCTCCTTATACGGATAAAGTTCGAATTTTTGCTCCATTTGTGTATATCGGAATAGATAGTGAGGAATATCCTTTTAGAATGGCGGTGCTTGAGGATGATCAGCTTTTGTATGATATAAACAAAATAAAAATCGAAGCAGATGGAAAATACTTTGCATATGACAATACTATAGGTTATCAGGTCATAAACAAGGAGATTTAATTGGAAAATAAATATAATTTGATAGATGAAAATTGGATACCAGTGAGTGGGCGAGGCAAAATAAGTCTTAAAGACTTATTTTGTGATGATACAATAATAGGATTAAGTGGTACCCCTGTAGAGAAGATTTCTCTATTTAAACTTCTACTTGCAATAGCTCAAAGTGCTTGCACTCCAAACGATGAAGATGAATGGAAGGCACTTGGGAAAGATGGTATGAAGAAAAAAATATTGCCCTATCTTGAAAATCATCGAGACTGCTTCTACCTTTACGGAGAAAAGCCCTTCCTTCAGATGAAGGCTATAAAAGATGCAGAGTTAAAATCTTTTGGTACTGTACAAATGGAAATTGCTACAGGAAATACTACTGTTGTTACGGAAATACAGAAAGAAAAAGTACTAACTGATGACGCAAAGGCTGTACTTCTTATAACTCTTATGGGATTTGCTTGTGGTGGTAAAAAAGTTGATAACTCAGTTGTTTTGACAAAAGGATATACTCTTAAGTCTAATGATAAAGGTAAACCTGCATCAGGTAAGCCTGGGCCATCATTGGGTTTTATGGGATTTAATCATTCGTTCTTTACTGGAGCATCACTTCTAGAATCTATATATATAAATTTGATGTCTAAAAAATTAATTTCTGATATGAAGATGTATCCAATGGGTATAGGTTCTGCGCCTTGGGAAAATATGCCTCTTGGTGAAGATGATGAAATTGCACGAAATCTCAAATCATCATATATGGGGAGACTTGTTCCTCTAAATCGTTTTGTATTATTTGAAGATAATGGTTTACATTATTCTGAAGGTATTTTTCATTTAGGGTATGAGTCTCTTGTAGTGGATCCAAGTGTAAGTGTTGATTTTGGCGCAAAACCAAAGCCCAAGGTAATTTGGATTACTCCAGATAAAAAACCTTGGCGACAATTAACCTCATTATTATCGTTTCTTAATGTTTCTGAGCAAACTGGATTTACTTGTCTCCAATTAAGCAGTGTGTACTCACGGCTTAAATTATATAAATCATTTAAAATATGGTCTGGTGGGGTTAAGGTATCATATAATGCGGGTGAACAATATCTTACTGGAACAGATGATTATGTAGAATCTGAAGTGGAATTCTCTTCTGAGTTTTTTACTGATGCGACAGGCTTCTTTGATAATCTCAGTTATGTGATGGAATATTTAGAGACATGTTCTAAGAGATTATACAGTGGAGTAAACAATTATTATAAAGATCTTATGGTTGATAAGAGTGGAATACCAGAAAATGCAACATTTGATTATTGGCAGCTATGTGAAAGTCAATTCCAGAATGTTGTTAATTCATGTGGTGAAGATTCTTCTGGTGATGAGGTAAGAGCCTTATATCCAATATTCAACAAATTTGTTTATCAGTTATACAATAACTATTGTCCCAGAGATACTGCTCGTCAACTTGAGTCCTGGGCAAAAAATAAACCAAGATTATAATAAGGAGGATTAAAAATGGATGAAGCATCAATTGTAGCAAGTGTTTTCAAGCGAAAAGAAACTGATTCAGCTTTTAGAGCAGCTCTCAAAAAGGCAAATAATCCAGATACTGCTTATATGAGTTGGGAATATCTTGCTGATTATGGGATACAGATACAATATGAATCTTCAAGAATTCCATATGAAATCGTATTATCTGCTATTGCAGGAAGCGAGGCTAACGATAATGGAAATATGCGATTAGGTCAGGCTATAGCTTTATGTTACGATGATGGAAAGGAGAGTGCTCCTGCAAAGTCTAAGCTTCGAAGAATATTGGCATGTGATTCTCTTATAGAATTATGTTCTGTTCTTAAACCTCAGCTACGCTTTATATATAGTAAAGGAATTTCCATTGATTATAGTATCTTACTTAAGGAATTAAGATGGTTTGAAAAAAACTCTGAACAAATAAAAGCTACATGGGCCCAGAGTTTTTTTGGTACAGTTACTGATATTGGAGATAAAGAATGATTGCATCTGTGCTTAGATTGAGTCGTGAAGATTTTATGAGTATTAGAAAGGCAAATCATAATGTCTTTGATACTTATACAGTACACAAAATAGTTTATTCATTATTTCCGAAGCAAGATGGAAAAACAAGATCATTTCTTTTTTGTGATAAAGGTGGTGATGTATATGGTAGTAGAGTTTTTTTAATTTTATCTAAGGAACAACCAGTTGAACCAGAGATTGGAGATATAGAATCTAAAGTCATTCCAGATGATTTTTTGATGCAGAAATATTATAGCTTCGAAGTCAATATAAATCCGGTAAAAAAAGATAGTCAAACAGGTAAGATTGTTCCAATAAAAGGGAGAGATGAGTTATCAAAGTGGTTTTATGATAAAGCTCCTTCTTTTGGATTTAATATATTACCTGATTCGTTGCAAATTAGAGATACTAATGTTGTACAATTCATCAAGGAGAATAAAAAAATAACTTATGGAAAGGCTGTTTTTTTCGGTAGACTTGAAGTTATCGATAGAGAGCATTTTATAAGTTCATTTGAAAATGGTATAGGAAAAGGAAAAGCTTTTGGATTTGGGCTTTTCCAAATTGTTCCAATTATATACTAATAATAAGAGGTGAAATATATGAATACGAATGTTTACACAAACAAAAGAATTGAATTCCACATTGTACAGTCATTCCCTGTAACATGTCTCAATCGTGATGATGTAGGTTCTCCTAAGACAGCTAAAGTTGGAGGTGTTATACGTGCTCGAGTTTCTAGTCAATGCTGGAAACGTGCTATACGTGTTGCTATGCATGGTATAAGTAGTATTGAGCTTGGTAAGAGAACTAAATGTATATCATCTGTTGTAGCTCAAGAATGTAAGAAATGTGGTGCAACTGATGAACAGGCTGAAAGTTGCGGAAAGTTTATCGGAGATATTTTTGGAGAGAAAGATGACGGAAGAACAGAAACTCTGTTATTCTTTAGTCCAGGAGAAGTAAAATATATTGCTGCCAAGATGAGAGAAGCTGATTTTATTCCTGAAAAAGTAACTTTTGAAGATGGTAAAGGTAAAGTCAAGACTCTTAAAGATGAAAAAACTCTTGCTGAGCTTTTATCGAAAAAAGTTATTGAACATGGAATTGATGGACTTGATGTTGCTCTTTTTGGGCGTATGGTTGCTCAAGCTCCAACCATGGATATAGAAGCATCGGCATCATTTAGTCATGCAATCTCTACGCATCAGATTTCCAACGAAGTAGAGTTCTTTACTGCTCTTGATGATTTTTCTGATAAGCAAGGATCAGCACATATGGGAACTATAGAATATAATGCAGCAACTTATTACCGCTATGTGTGTATTGATCTTGGTCAACTCTATGAAACTTTAGGTAGTGATGAATTTTTTGATAAAGCAATTGAGTCATTTATTAAAGCTCTTTATGTCGCTATTCCTCAAGCAAGGCAAGCAACTCAATCTGGTGCTTCCAGTTGGGATTATGCAAAGATCTTTGTTCGTAAAGGTCAGCGATTGCAATTGTCTTGTGATGCCCCTGTTGTAAAAGATAGAGATGGAGGATTTGTTAAACCTAGCATAGAATATGTTAAAAATGAGCTAAGTAAAAAAGAAAAATTATCAGGCTCTCTTTTTGGTAAGATTGCGGAATATGATTTTGGGGATGATGAAAGCTTTAATATTGATTGTCTCATTTCTGAAATTATTAAATCAATTAAGGCATAGTATTTATGGATACAAAGTATATTTTGCTTTGGCTTGAATCTCCATTACAAGCGTGGGGCGTTGAATCAAAATTTAACAGAAGAGACACTCTTGAGTTTCCTACAAAATCTGGAATTTTGGGGCTTGTATGCTCTGCTTTAGGGGCAGGTGGTTTGCAACTTGAGTTACTTGCTGAATTTGCTGATCTAAAGCAGATTGTAATATCATTTAATCATACGAAAAATGGAAAACCGGTAGAAAAGGTTCCTTTGCTGCATGATTTTCAAATGATTGGATCTGGATATGAAGAAACTGATATATGGCAGAAACTTTTGATACCTAAAAAAGTAGATGGTTCTGCAGCTGTTGGAGGTGGCACAAAACTTACGCATCGTTATTATCTGCAGAATGCTGTATTTGCTGTTATATTAGAGGTTCCAGCAGAAAGGGCAGAACAAATTGCATGTGCCATTCAAAATCCAGTTTATGATATTTACCTTGGAAGAAAGTGTTGTGTTCCCTCTGATTTTGTTTATCAAGGTATTTATGAGACTGAAAAGGATGCAAAAGAATATGCACTAAAAAAAGCAGAATTGCATACTCCTGATACTCTTGTACCTGAATTTATTGTAGTTGATGGTACATGCGAAGATGGTGAAAGTTTCTCACTTAACGATGTACCGATACAATTTGGTGATACAAAAAAGTATAAGGATCGTATGGTAACTAAAATTATGGTGGAGAATGTCTGAAAATAGAGAATATACTAGACTTATTATCAAGGTAACACGCGAGACTCTTCCTCAAGTTAAAGATAGGTATCCCTTTATTTATCTTGAAAGGGGAAGACTTGAAGTTGATGATAGTAGTGTAAAATGGATTTCATGTGATGGGGAAGTTATACGGTTACCCATAGCAACGGTATCAACTTTGCTTCTTGGACCTGGAACAAGTGTCACACATGAGGCGATAAAAGTTCTTTCTGCAAGCAATTGTAATGTTTGCTGGGTTGGAGAAGACTCACTTCTGTTTTATGCTACTGGGGCAACACCAACTGCTAATACTCGAAATTTCAGACGTCAGATGCAAATTGCTTGTGACAAGAAAAAATCGCTTGAAGTTGCTCGAAGAATGTATCAGAGAAGATTTCCTGATGAAGATCTTGAGAACAAAACTTTGAAGTCAATGATGGGAATGGAAGGAAATCGTGTACGTCAGTTGTATGAACAAAAAGCTCAGCAATATGGGGTAGGATGGAAAGGTAGATCTTATATTCCTGGTAAGATGGAAATGAGTGATGTTACTAATCAGATACTTACATCTTGTAATGCTGCTTTATATGGGATTCTTACTTCTTGTATTTATTCAATGGGTTTCTCGCCGCATATTGGATTTATTCATTCAGGAAGTCCTCTCCCATTTGTTTATGATATGGCTGATTTGTATAAAGCTGATTTATGTATTGATCTTGCCTTTAAGCTTACTCTTGATATGGGTGGAATGTATAATAAACATAGAGTATCTTCGGAATTTAGGCAAAGAGTGATAGACTCTAAGCTTCTTGAAAGAATTAATCCTGATATAGAAGAAATGCTTGGAGCTGAATGATGGTCGTTGTTGTTGCAAATGATCTTCCTCCTGCTGTCAGAGGAAGAATGAAGCTATGGTTTGTCGAGCCAAAAGCAAATATCTTTGTTTCAGGAATTAAAGATTCTGTTGCAGATAGTGTAGTTGATTATTTGATGGACTCTTGTCCTTTTGATTCTGGATTATTAGTTTTTAAGAGGATAAATAAAGCTCCTGGATTTAAGATTTACTCAAAAGGTTTAACGGACAAGGCTATAGACCAAATATCAGGTTATCAGCTGATTATAGAAAAGTACTTAGAAGAATCTGATTCATAATATCTATCTTTCTATCTAACTCCCCCATCCCATGTTTGGAACTGAGGGGGAGATTTAGTTCTTATCCGATGATTTTTTCGATTGCTTCTAGTTCTGAATCTGTAAAGTCCAGCTTGCTTATAATCTTGCAGTTTTCTTCAATCTGAGATGGATTATGAGCTCCGATGAGGACAGATGTGACTCTGTTTTTTCTGAGGTTCCAGCACAAAGCCATCTGACTGAGTGTCTGACCTCTGGACTGGGCTATGTTGTTCAATGCCTTTATCTTGGCAATTTTTTCTGGAGTGATGTCCTTTTCTTTTAGGAATACATTTAGTTTTGCACGGGAGTTTTCTGGAATTCCGTTTATATATTTGTCTGACAAGAGTCCCTGTGCCAGTGGACTGAATGTTATGGAGCCTACGCCACACTGTTCTAGTGTATCAGAGAGATTGTCGTCTTCGCTCCACCTGGTAAACATGTTGTAGCAGTACTGATTTATGAGTAATGGAGTTCCATTAGCTTTTAGGATATCTGCAGCTGCTCTTGTAAGCTGACTGTTGTAATTTGATATACCGGCATAGAGGGCTTTTCCCTGCTTGATGGAATCAGAGATTGCTGACATGGTTTCTTCCAGTGGTGTATCTACGTCTGGCCTGTGATGATAGAAAATATCTACATATTCAAGATTAAGTCTTTTGAGACTCTGATTAAGACTTGCAATCAGGTATTTTCTGGAACCATTGTCTCCGTATGGTCCGTCCCACATGCCATAGCCAGCCTTTGTAGAGACAATGATTTCGTCCCGGTAGGACTTGAGTTCCGTATTGATTATTCTGCCGAAGTTTTCTTCGGCACTGCCTGGTACAGGACCGTAATTGTTAGCCAGGTCAAAATGTGTGATTCCCAGGTCAAATGCCTTAAAGACCATGGCTTTCATGTTTTCGTAGTTGTCTACGCTGCCAAAGTTGTGCCATAGGCCAAGCGAAACCCTTGGAAGCATCAGGCCGCTTTTTCCACATCTCATATAGGACATTCGTCCGTCATAACGTGATTCATCTGCTTTGTACATACTAAATTGTTACCTCTTTATGTCTTATTGCTCTAAATAGTTTTCTGAATACTCTCTGGTAACAGTATAGCATGGTAAGAGTCCGGAATAAAATAAAATATTGTTATCGCTATGGCAGAATATATGGTAAACTTATGGTAAGGAATAAAAATATATGAGTATATTATTTAATGAATCTGACGGAGTATTTTTTCTTAATACTCCAAAATCTACGTATATTATAAGAGTTGTAGATAACAAGTATTTGTCCCATGGAGGCTGGGTCAAGAGAATCAGCAGTTGGTCAGGGCAGTGTGTAATGCCATTATATGGCAGGGCTTTTGCACCTGTACCACAGGAGTTGTGTGGCCGCATAGAGTATTCACTGGATGTTCAGCCTCAGGAGTTTCCTGGATATGGACATGGAGACTGCAGGGACAGTGCTGTAGAAGTTTTGAGTGCAGACGGAACTACTGTAACTGACCTGTATTATAATGGCTACAGGATATACAAGGGTAAGAAACCTCTGGAGGGGCTTCCTGCTACATTCTGTAAAGAAGATGAGGCAGAAACTCTTGAAATCGACCTTTTGGATAAGGTGTCTGGACTTGCCGTAACACTCTCTTACACAGTATGGAACAAATATGATGTTATCTGTCGAAGTGTCAGTGCAAAGCATACAGGTTCTTCCCTTGAACTTTACAAGGGTAAACCTCTTGTCCTGCGACGTCTTATGAGTGCCAGCCTTGACTTTACGGGTTCCAGATACAGGATGATTCAGCTTTCTGGCAGCTGGGGGCATGAGAGGCATGCTATTGTCCGAGATCTTACAAGTGGTATTCAGAAGATTCAGAGTAGGCGCAATGCTTCAAGTCATCAGCAGAATCCTTTTATTGCTCTTGAGGAATATGATGCAACTGAAGACTCTGGTACTGTATATGGATTTAGCTTTGTTTATTCAGGAAGTTTCTGTGCAGAGGTTGAAGTTGATCAGTATAATATGAGTCGTGTCCTAATGGGACTTAATCCTGATACTTTTGAATGGAAGCTTAATGAGGGAGAGTCATTTACAGCTCCTGAAGTTGTCATGGTTTACTCTGATCAGGGACTAGGTCAGATGAGCCGTACTTATCATGATCTTTATCGTAATAATCTGTGCCGTGGTAACTGGAAGAACAAACCTCGTCCTGTTGTAATAAACAACTGGGAGGCAACATACTTTGACTTTAATGCCGAGAAGTTGTTTGCCCTTGCAGATACAGCTGCCAAAGAAGGCATGGAACTCATGGTTCTGGATGACGGATGGTTTGGCCACAGAGATGATGATACTACTTCTCTTGGAGACTGGTATGTTTATAAAGATAAGCTTCCGGGAGGAATTGAGGAAATATCAGAAGGTATCCGTAAGCGTGGTCTGAAGTTTGGGTTATGGTTTGAGCCTGAGATGGTATCTCCTGACAGTGATTTATACAGGGCTCATCCTGATTGGGTCTTGCAGATAAAGGATAGGGACTTTTGTCTTGGCCGAAACCAGAGGGGTCTTGATTTGAGCCGGAAGGATGTTGTCGATTACCTTATTGAGGTCATGGACAATATGCTGGGCTCTGGACTTATAGATTATATCAAGTGGGACTTCAACAGAACTCTTACTGAAATTGCTTCTACGATGCAGTCTCCAGAAAATCAGATGAAAGTTGGACATCTTTATTATCTTGGTCTTTACAAACTTATGGAACATGTAACTCAAAAGTATCCTGATGTTCTCTTTGAATCTTGTTCCGGTGGGGGAGGAAGGTTTGATCCTGCCTTGTTATATTATATGAGCCAGTGCTGGACTAGTGACAATACTGATGCATTGAGTAGGGTTGCAATACAGATGGGTACTTCTATTGTATACCCTGCAAGTAGTATGTCCTGCCATGTATCTGCTGTTCCTAATCATCAGACAGGAAGAGTTACTAGCCTTAATCAGCGTGGTCATTGTGCTATGGCAGGGGCTTTTGGATATGAGCTTGACCTTAACAAACTGGAAGAGGCAGAGCTTGCAGAAATCAAGGAACAAGTTGCAACTTACAAGAGAATACGCGATACTGTACAGTATGGTGATTTATATAGATATGAGTGTCCATGGAACACCAGGGCGCCTAATGAGACTGGTAGTTTTGGAGCTTGGAGCAATGTATCTAAAGACAAATCACAGTGTGTATTTACTGTAATCTGGACTTATGCCGAGGCCCATGCAGAAATTACTGTAATCAAATTGCGTGGTCTTGATCCTGATGCAACCTATAATGTACAGGGGCCTAAGGAGTTCTTTGATAATGTTAAGATTTCTGGTGAGGAACTTATGAATGTGGGACTTTATGTTTCTCCACATCCACACCTAAAGGGTTCTCTCCAGCTTATTCTGGAAAAGATATAAAAAAAAGGGTGCACATGTTTTAAGTGTGCACCTTTTTTTATTTATTCTACTACGTCGTAGCTTAATGGTATACCGTAATAGTCTTCGTATACCTTCTGCCACTCGCTATAGTTCTTGTTCATCATGGCAAGAACGTTATCCTGTCTTGAGAGATTCTTGTCAGGGAATATTGGCTCGCATATGTGCAGAGTATAATGCTGTGCATAGAAGCCGTCGTTATCAAGCTTGTCACTATCCTTGAGTGTAATGAATACAGGAATTACAGGTACATCTGCCTTTGCTGCAAATGTAAATGCACCTTTCTTTAATGGTTTTGGCTTTCTGTAGTTCCACCACATACTCTGTTCTGGATAGATAAGGATATAGTTGTCTTCCTGTAAAAGCTGCTGTACGGAATTCATGAATTCATTCATTGTACGGTGATTTGTTGTAAGAGGAAGTGTATTACATCTCTTCATGATATAACCGTAAAATCCAGGATATGATGTATAGTTTGCTTCGCTGATTACACGGAAGAATCTACCCTTCTTTCTGAGTTTGTAGAGTTCGTCATAGACACTTTCGATAACAAAGCTGTCATAGGCATTAAAGTGGTTACATGTAATTATGGCACCACTGTTTATTGCCTTAAGGTTTTCAATTCCTTCTACTCCATCAAGTATAAGCTGGTTTGTCTTGATGAGTTTATTAAGGAATTTTCTGCAGGCTCTGAAAGCAAACTTGGCAGCAATCTTGCTCGAAAGCTTTTTGCGCATAAAGTCAACTTCACCTGGTTCAATAGGACGTCCAGGGATGTCTTCCTCTACATCACGGTCAAAGAGACAAAGTCTCTCGTATTCCTTGATCTTGTCGAGGATTGCAAGTCTGTCCTTGTTGGCTTTTTCTGAATCATAGCCAATTGTGTTGTCCTGTAACTTCTTGAGCTGCTGACGGCGGCGGAGGAAGTTGTCGCTTCTGTTTGTTTCCTGAACAGCTGTTTCCTTAAGGCGCTTAGCTCCTTCTGCGTCGCGTGCTTTTGCTTCATCCGAATATGTCTGAAGTTCGTTTAATATAGATTCATATACTGAAGTTTTCTTGGCATATTCCCAGAAGAACTCCTTGTAAGGACAGTCATCATAGTGCCAAGGCTTACCAACCATGAGGAAGTGCAAGATCTTGAGGTCTTCTTTCTTATAATCATACTTGAATATAACCTCAAAGTTCCACTTGTTTTCGATCCATAAGATATGATCCTTACAGATAAAGTTAAGGTAGTCTTCATCCTGAGTTACGACAAAGTTATATTCATGCAGAAGGTGGATAAACTGATCCAGAACTTTCTGCTCACGGAACTGACGGCAGTTGATAACAAGCATACCGGCATTGAAGTACCAGTTCCTGTCGAGTCCGATACACTGCTCGACATAAGTACCAAATTCATCAACCTGGATCATAGCCTGTTCATGACAAGCTCCTACATAGTTGTCTCCAAGGTCATGGTTGTAAAGTTCAGCAATGTCTCCCTTGATAACCATATCACTGTCGAGGTAAATGGCTTTGTCATACTGAGGGAACATTTCTGAGATAAAGAGTCTGAAGTATGTAGTCTTGGAATAGTAATCTCTGATAGGCATCTTATAAGATGTCTGTTTTAGATATGGACTTACGTCATCAAAGCTAATCTTGAATCCGTCTTCTGCCAATGCAAGAGTTGCCTGTTCCATTTCGCGGCTCATCTTTGTGTAAAGAATATGTATATCATATTCATAGTCCCTGGAAGCATTTTCTTTGAGGGAAGTAATTGCAACGATAGTGAATTTTACAAAATTATCATCACAGGCAAAAAAAACTGGAATAATCTGTTTAGACATGGGAATTTCATCCTTATTTGTATTGGTCTACATAATTAGACCCATATCAAGAGAAAATGTTGCAGAAAGTTGATATTCCTGATGTTAAATTAAAATAGCAGGTTATTATCGTATGTATCTGTGGCTTTCTACAATGCGTCAAATTATGACGCACGCAATACAGAATAAACTATAAAGCATTTTATTTCAATAATTAAAAGAATATTTTATAAGGCATTGTCCAGTCATTTCTTTATCTTATAGTGGGATAAGGCTTGACTTAGATTGTAGGTTAGGTATACTTAACTTGTAAGGCATCTTTTATATTTCTATAAATATTATTCGATGAGTGGTTTCTCCATGTATTTGGAGTAGTTATTACAAAATTGTGAGGTGTATATGGATATAGCAGATGTTGATGAAGAAGGCAGAGGAAGGTTGTTCTTTGGAGAGGGAACTGTTACTGGATGTTGTCTTGTTGCAGGACAGACAAACATTACTCTCCTTGAGACTAAGTTCACTTTGGAGAGAGAAGGGCAAAGATTACCTGAGCCGGGTCAGTTTTACATGTTAAAGGCTGTACCGAGCAAAGTATCTTATTTTCGTCCTATCTCTGTATATCATAGTGAATATACAGTAAATCCTGACGGTAAGCGCACCGTAAGCGTCCAGTTTATGATTCTCTGTAAGGGAACCGGAACTGAAGAACTGGTTTCGAGCCGTAAAGGAGACAAGGTTGAGCTCATAGGGCCCTTGGGGAACTCCTGGCTTACCCCTCTCAAAGATGAAGGTCTCTGTATCGGACAGGAAGACAAAGTGTGTATTGTAGGCGGTGGAATTGGTGTTGCACCGGCAGCTAACCTTGCTTTTTCCCTTGCAGATGAAAGTTATGATTTTTATGCTTCGTTTAGGACTGGTTCCTATGGGTTGGAGAATATAAAGGCTTCCAAACTTGTAATTACTACAGACGATGGTAGTGCAGGGATAAAGGGTATGCTTACTGTGGCCCTTACTGAAGAAAATATAACTGATTACAAATATGTTTTTGCATGTGGACCTGCACCTATGCTTGCTTATGTACAATCGTTGTGTATGCGTTCTGGTGTAAAATGCTATCTCAGTATGGAGCACAGGATGCTTTGTGGTGTTGGAGCTTGTCTTGGCTGTACTATTGATACGACGGAAGGTTTGCAGAGAGTCTGCAAAGACGGCCCTGTGTTCAAGGGAGAGACGATTCGGTTTCAGACTCCAAGAGCCAAAAGGTGTCCACTACCTGAAGGTATCCAACCAGATATGTCTTTTACCTTCAAAGGTATTACATTCAAGAATCCTGTTATTGCTAGTGCAGGTACTTTTGGCTATGGGCAGAATTACCGGGGGTTGTTTGATGTAAGTGTCCTTGGAGGTATAGCTAGCAAAGGTTGTACCCTTGAGCCAAGAGCTGGCAATACAGGAGAGCGGTGTATAGAGATGCCTATAGGAAACATGAATTCTATAGGGCTCCAGAATCCAGGCATACAGTATTATATAGATAATTTATTGCCACCTCTTATGGAACTTGGCCCGGTCATCATGACAAATCTTGCAGGCAGTACAAAGCAATCTTATGTAGATGCTGCAAGACTCTTGGAAAAGACAAATGTTCCTATGATGGAGCTTAACATAAGTTGTCCTAATGTGGCAGGTAACGGGGACAGCTGGGGACAAAAAGCAGATACTGCCTTTGAGCTGGTGTCAGCTGTACGCTCTGTGTTCAGTCGTCCTATCAGTGTCAAGCTTGGACCAGATGTTCCTGATGTCACAGGCGTTGCCATGGCTTGTATTCTGGCAGGAGCTGATGCGCTGAGTCTCGTGAATATGTACCATGGGGTTGCAATAGACATAGAGAATGAAGCACCATTCTTCAAGAATGTACATGCAGGTTACTCTGGACCTGGTATCAAACCTCTGGCTCTCCGTATTGTATATGATGTCTACGAAGAGATGCTTAAGCTGCCTGAGGAAAAACGCATACCAATCTTTGGTATTGGAGGTATTTCCTCTGCCAAAGATGCAATAGAGTATATTATGGCTGGTGCAAGCTGTGTGGAAATAGGAGCTGCCAAGTTCAATAATCCTAATGTCATTATTGAAGTAATTGATGGTATCCGTGACTTTATGAAGACACACGGTTACAGAAATCTGGCGGAGATGAGAGGAAAGGCTCATATATTCATGCCGTACAGATCCATGGAATAAGCTTACAGGCACCTTTAGATAAGGTGCCTGCCTGATTATTTAATTCTTTTATCTACCTTGGTGGCGAGTCGTGTTCCCAGTGACTGGATAAGCTGTACCAGCAATACAAGGAATATTACGGCAACAATCATAATCAGGGTCTTGTATCTGTAATATCCGTAATTTATTGCTATCTTTCCAAGACCTCCACCTCCAAGGATTCCGCTCATGGCTGTATATCCCAAGACAGTGGTTGTAGCTATCGTCATGTTGGATATAAGAGATGGAATACTCTCTTTTATCATGACTTTTGTTACAATCTGGAATGGCGATGCTCCAAGGCTCTGGGCCATCTCGATTGTATTATGATTTACTTCCCTTAGACTGGATTCCACAAGGCGGGCAATAAAAGGGAAAGCTGCGATTACAAGAGGTACAATTGTTGGTGCGGTTCCGACTACAGTTCCCATGATAAGCCGTGTAATAGGGAAAACAAGAATCATCAGTATCAAAAACGGTATGGATCTCAGTATGTTTATGATAAAGTTGATTATCTTCATTACTACTGCAGGAAGAGGATGTATTCCATCCTTTTCCCCTGTAACAAGGATTACTCCTAGAGGCAAGCCAAGTACAAATGCAAAGAATGTAGAGAGAACTGTAACGTATAAAGTCTCCCATATTGACATAAGAAGTTCATCTTTCAGAATGTCCCAGGCTTCTATAAGTGTTTCCATATCAAACATGTCATGATTCTCCTTTGTTATCAGTCAGGTCTTCTACAATTATGTCCTTGGTTTGGTGAAGGAACTTTATGGCTATGGTCTTCTCTGCTTCGGAAGCAAAGCAAAGCAACATGGATCCATAAGCCTTGTTACCGATGCTTTTGGTACTGGCATATGCAATGTTGGCGCAAATACCTTTATCGCGTGCAAGGGTTGCTACAAGAGGCTGGTCTGCAGCCTCTGCTCCGTTAAATACGATACGTACTATATGTTGGTGTTGAGCAATGATATCTGTCGTATTGTCCTGGGCATCAGGGAATACAAGGTTTCTTCCTGCCTGAGACTGAGGATGGCTAAATATCTCCTCTACGCTTCCGTCTTCAACGACCTTGCCTTTTTCGAGGATGGCAACTTTATTGCAGATTCTCTCTACGACACTCATCTGATGAGTAATTATTATGACGGTAATGCCGAGTTTTTTGTTGATGTCCTTTATGAGATCAAGGATACTGGATGTTGTATTGGGATCAAGGGCACTCGTAGCTTCGTCACAAAGAAGAACCTTTGGCTGAGTGGCCAAGGCTCTTGCTATGGCTACTCTCTGCTGCTGTCCGCCCGAAAGCTGTACCGGGTAAGCCTTTGCCTTGTCCTTGAGTCCAACAAGATCGAGGAGTTCCAATGCTCTCTCTTCGGCCTGTGCCTTTGGAATTCCGGCCAGTTCCAGAGGAAAGCACACGTTTTTGAGGCAGTTGCGCTGCATAAGCAGATTAAAACTCTGGAAAATCATTGTGATATCCTTGCGGATTGTGCGGAGCTGCTTTTCTGCAAGGGTTGTGATATCAGTTCCATCAATGATTATGGAACCGGAAGTAGGTTTTTCGAGCATATTAAGGCTTCGAACAAGAGTACTTTTGCCTGCTCCGCTCATACCTATGATGCCGTAAATATCGCCATCTGCAATATCAATGGAGATATCCCTAAGGGCATCAACAGTATTATCTCTTGTGTTGAATGTTTTGGTCAGGTGCTGTATCTGAATCATATTATTCCTATTGTTAATGGTATCCCTAAGTAATGTGTCCGCGTACGAAACAGCCCCTGTGACTGTATGGATCACAGGGGTTATGGTCTAGCTGAACTTTTTTTAATCGGACTTTTTTTAGAACTGTATTTTCATCTAAATGAACTTAATGTGCATTAACTTATTAATGCCATTCACTTGTTAATGCGCATTTACTTGTCAATGCCATTTACTTGTTAATGCGCATTTACTTGTAAATGCCCCTTACTTGATTTCGCTGAGGGACTTCTTTTTGCCTGCATATAGACCAAAAGGTTCTACATGGATTACTGCAATTGAAACAAGGTCTGTACCTTTTTCTTTATTGAAGTCATCAAGATAAGGCTGATGCTGGAAGTAGTTGGCATTGATTTCGCCAGAATCAACCAGGACATTAGGCTGTACATAGTCATTGAACTCGATGATTTCAAGCTTGATATCCTTAGCTGCAAGAATTTCCTTGGCAATTTTGAGAATCTCTGCATGTGGAGTAGGTGTTGCAGCTATTCTTATCTTTCTGCCTTTGAGTGCAGTGTAATCGATTGTACTGTCATATCCATCTGTAGGATCGTCTACTACAGAGATAACTCCACCATCATATGTTGAGTTGATGTAGTTCTTTACCTGTACACTGTTGAGTGCTGCAGCAAGAGCCTTGAGTTCTGGCTTGGACTCTGTGCCTTTTTTTACTGCAAGTACATTGGCATAAGCTGAAGATGAACCTTCTACAAGGAGGGCATCCTTTGCTGGGTTGAGTTTAGCTCCAAGAGCATAGTTGGAGTTGATGATTGCAAAATCTACATCACGTCTTACGTTAGGAATCTGGGCTGCTTCGATCTCACGGAACTTGATTCCGTAAGGATTCTCCAGGATATCTCTTGGTGTAGCAGTGATTCCTGCTCCAGGCTTGAGAGTAATGTAGCCTTTGTCCTGCAAAAGCAAGAGAGCTCTTGCCTCGTTAGTTGTATCGTTAGGAATTGCTATGGTGATAGGCTTGCTTTTGCTCTTTGCACTTAATGGACTTGCTGCAATCAATGCAACAGATGCTGCTAATAATATCTTGGTAATTTTTTTCATATCGTTCCTCCGGTTAGTTGTTTGCTTTTAATTTATAACAGGAGATTACCCGAAAATCCAATTAGTGTAAAATATTATCTTTTTATGGCGTGCTATAGCTAAAATCTATTGAGATGGGAACAGTTCTGCATGGTTATAGTTGATGATTTCAGGTCGGTATTCAAAGTGCATGTTGTCCCAGATGGCCCATTTGCCTCCCCAGACAAAGCCTTCCTCTTCAAAGATACGGACAACCTGATCCGGTACAAGCCATCTTTTGGATAGAGGTGTAAGCATCCAGCCTGAAGGGTTCTTGTCCCGTGCCCAGCTCCAGAATATTTCTCCTGTGATGCGGGTAGGAAGTATGTCTATTGCAACCCCTGTGGAGTGGAATGATTTCCTGTTTGTCCCATCTATAAGGCGCCAGCAATACGCATCTGTAGACTTGATCTTGGCAAGAAACTCAGCGGTTTCCTTGTCAGTCCGGGATAATTCATTGATGCGACTCTCGACTTTCTTGAGTTGAGGGAGGATTCTCTTGTGTATGCTTGTACGTTTACCTAGAAAGGTTGTATTTTTGATTTGTTTTTCGACAGATCTATAACTGTAGGAGTCATACAGGTAGTCATAAAAAGCCATGGAAGAGCCGGCACTTGTCTTACGGGAGCTTACAGTTCCATATTCCTTGAGTTTGGCTCTCTGCTGTTCATCCATGTCGGCAGGATCAATTATTATCTTGGGATATGCATACAAAAGAGATGTAAACTGATTCTTATTCTTTAGCTCTTCCTCGCTTATCATTGCACCGTTATTCCAGAAAAGCTCCTTGGAGCCTAGCTCCGGAGAGTCTACTGTCACCTTGAAATCCTTAAAGTATGGGTCATAGCAGTAGTCAAAGGTCAAATCAGGATAAGATTTACGGAATATATCTATGCCGTCTTTTATTGTGATTTGAGGCGACTGGGCTGAAAGTACCTGTGGAAAGAAAAGTAATACTGCTAATGCCAAAAAATGGAGTAACTTTGTAGGTTTCATTATTTATTTAAATGATAAGACACAAAGTGTAGTACGTCAATCGAGGATATCTCTAAAATTTGCAATACAGTCAGGTCATTTGTGCTACACTTTATATCTTTTTGTGGCTATTTTGTAGGGACAAAGTCACCCTAATATCCCTCTGGAAGGCGCTTGTCATAGGGAAAGTAGCTGATTTTCTTATGTACTACAGTTTATATCTGTTGTTTTTGGGAGAACAGTCCTCAAAATCCTGCTGATTCTACTACAGTTTATATCGGAATTAGGCAAATCCATCGTAAAAAGATATATCTTGCCGGAGATATACAAAGTTTTTACCCTCAATATATAAACTGTAGTAGTCTCTGGCAGTAACAAGAATGTGACTGTCAGTAACAGGAGTGACTGCTGCAGTAACAGGAATGTTACTGCCAGTCACATTTGCTACTGACTAGGCCCATGTTGTCAGATATAAACTGTAGCACTTTTTTGCAGAATCTGAACCTTTTTTGCGTATATAAACTGTAGCAGATTATAAAAAAGTATTAGACATCCCTAAGAATTGCAGTCTTTAGGGCCTTCATATTGTACTTGCAGGGGGGGATAACAGGGACTTTCGGATATAAACTGTAGTATCTTTAGTGTCAAAGTTCCTTAGGTTTGGACCAATTTCTCCTAGGAAAAGTATGTGATTGTCTAGGAGAAAGTGTATGATTATCTAGGAGAAAGTTGTAAGTTGTCCTTGTATAATTTTTTTTACATCGGCGATATTTATTTTTTACATCGACGAGATTTTAAATTTACATCGGCGAGATTCATTTTTTACATCGACAGTATTCACAAAACTTACTTAAACAATTGATCTTGTATCTCATGTATAGATAAAGAGTGACTGTTGAGCTATACTTAAACCATGTCAAATCCATGTTATATCTATAATTACAAAAAAATTGATACTAGCACAGATATAATCTGTAGTACTTTTGGTTCTAAATTTGAGCACTTTGTCCTTGCCTATTCATTCAAAACTAACAGTTACCCTGCGATTCTTGATTCTGTCAGGGAAAAAGGGTTGTGTGCTGAAGTTGTCTCTCCCGAGGAGTATGTTCTTGCCCTTGGCACAGGTTTTTTGCCGGAAAACATCATATATAACGGAGTGTGCAAGGATAAGGAACAGATTGTTCACTGTGCTACCAAAGGGGGAAAGGTCAATCTTGATAATAGGGAAGACCTGGAGGTCTGTCTTGATTATTTTAAGAAGCACGGAAAGCCTCTTTCTGTTGGCCTTAGGTTGGCTTTTGATATAGATAACGGTATAACTTCCAGATTTGGTATCAATGTTAAGGGTATGTTGTACAGGGAGATTGTAGAACACGCAAGACAAGGCCGAATTATCATAAAAGGCTTAAGCTGCCACTTTACCAATGCAAAGGAAGCCAAGTATTGGGCAGGACGTGCCAAAGGAATATGTGGCAGTGCCATGGAATTTGATGAGATAAATCCTTTGGAATATTTGGATTTTGGCGGTAATCTGGCTGGCAGCTGGGAAGCTTCAAAGAATGAAGATGATAACGGCAGTCGTCTTGACTTTGAATCTGTAGCAGACAGTCTCTACAGGAGACTCCAGATATTTGGGCTTACGGACAAGACAATAATAATAGAGTCTGGAACTGCTGTTGCAGGTGGAGCATTTGACCTTAGAGCCAATGTCCTTCATGTCAAGGAAAATGGCTTTATTGTCCTTGATGTAAGCTTTATGGATATGCTGCTTCCAAGTCTTGGTGACAGTGTCAGCTTTGATGTTATTCATGGAGAGGGGGAGTGTCAGGCTGTAAGCAATTATACGATTACAGGTTATACTTGTCTGGAGAATGATATTATCAAAAAAGGGTTTAACGGGAAGATAGCAAGTGGTGACCAGATTATTTTCCGCAATGTGGGAGCTTATTCATACTGCTTTGCCAATAATTTTATAAAAGGACCTTTGCCTGTCATACAGAAATAGCAATTTGTGCTCTTAAAATGACAATTTGCGCCATAAAAATAGTGCCAAGGCAAAATCCATGTGTATAATCTATCTGTGATTTTTGGAGATGCTTTTCCGGGAATCAATTCATACATACATGTGGAGGTCTATAAAAAAAGTATGAAGAAATGTATAAAGGCAGCTGCGTCTTGTGTCGTTGGGGCAATGATGCTGGCAGGCTGTGCAACGACAAATGCCGTTAAGCCAAAGGGGATAGAATTGAAAGCAAATCAGTTCAAGATGATTGTTGATGGCTATGATTGGGGCCCTGGTATTTCCAGGGTTGTAGTCAATGCAGGTAAAAATGTAAAATCTTCCGAGCTTAGCTTGGCTGACTTTACAGTGACTCAGTCTTACGAAGATACTGACTGGTCCGGATATCCTGTGCTGAAGTCTTTTGTAAACAAAGGTGAACACGCTCTGCGTACTGTTTATGTAAGTGATGCTGCAGGAAATCCTGTAGATGGAGAAAGTTCCTACGTTACTATTGTTCTTGCTGTACATCCTGCAGATGGTAAGACAGATCCTTTTATCTATACATCAAGTGGTAACAGATGGAGAAATCCTTCTGACTTTGAAATCAAGAATGCAAAGCTGAATCTTGAAGTAACAGAGAATGCCGGAAGAGAGTGCCCTCTTGCAGATGAGTTTATTACAGGTTCATTTAAATCAAAAGCTGATAAACTTGTTATGGGCAAAATGCAGAGTGTAGATGTTAACCTTACATATGCAGCATGGGAACCGGAACACAAAGGAAAGACTCCTCTTGTAATTTGGCTTCATGGAGGCGGAGAAGGAGGAACTGATCCTTATGTTGCAATTCTTGGAAACAAGGTAACAAGTCTTATTACTCCAGAGATCCAAAGTTACTTTGGCAAGAATGGTGCTTATGTTCTTGCTCCTCAGTGTCCTACAATGTGGATGGAAAATGGAACAGATGAAAACGGCAATACTCTCATTACATATCAGGGAAGTGCAAAAGGTGCAAAGACTTATTATACAGAGCCTCTTATGCAGCTCATCCAGAAATATGTAAAGAGCAATCCTGACATCGATACTTCACGTATTTATGTAGGTGGTTGCTCTAACGGTGGATACATGACCGTAAACATGATGCTTAACTATCCGGATTACTTCGCTGCCGGTTATCCAACTTGCGAAGGATACAGAGATGAGGATTTATCAGATGAAGATATAAAGGTTCTTGCAGCACAGAAGATGTGGTTTGTGCAGGCTCTGAACGATACAACACTTGTTCCTGAAGTATTTGGAAAACCTACTATTGCCCGTCTGGAAGCTGAAAAAGCTCCTGGGCTCAAGTATACATGGTTTGATGATGTGAAGGATACAACTGGTGAATATAAGGATGATAAAGGTAATCCTTATGAATATATGGGACATTGGTCTTGGATCCATGTATTCAATGACCTTGTAAAAGATGAGCAGGGCAACTCCCTTTGGTCATGGCTTTCTGCCCAGCATAAGTAAATCTAAGTAAATTCATAGGGAATTACTGAAGAAACAGGCGCTACAGATATAAACTGTAGCGTTTTTTTTTGCATAGCCTAAAATACCTGCCTTCTGTGGATATTTGCAATTACTGCATTATAATATAGCCCATAATGGAGGAGTAGAGTGAAAAAGTTTTTTATCATTATGGCTGTAATGTTTCTTGCTGTTTTTAGCGCCAGTGCACAGGCCAAGGTATTTGAAGGCTATGATAATGTAAAATGGGGTACTACAGTCGAAGAGCTTAAACGTCGCTATCCAGATGTCAAGGAAGTAACTGATGATAATCACAAGAAGTGTAATCAGAGAGCTTACATGCGGGAAGGAAAGTCGTCTTACAAAGTCTATACTTTTTTTGAAAACAAGCTGTACATGGGTGCTACCTATTATGAAAGGACTGACAACGAAACTATAAGCAAGTTGGAATCTGGACTTGCCAGTGAATACGGGGAGTTTACAGAGACTTCAAGAAATAACTACGGTTATCTTTTGAGCAAGGAGATATCTCCTACTCTTGCTGTTGATTTCAAGGTAAAATATGGTTTTAACGGTATTGGTGTCATTGTCCTGAGAAATGCAGGCATCACATATACAAACACTGTGATGAAGGCAAAAGCTGAACAGTTTAAGCTTGCCAAATTCAATGACGATGGTGGACTTTAAGAAAAAGTGTCTTCATGGTGATTCAGACTAAGCTTTCCAGATTCAATAATGCTCTGTTCAACAATATGGCAGCTTTTGTTGATGCCGTATGGGTTGTGGATCCGTATTCTGAGATGGTTGAAATAATCCACGACAGAATATATCCCGACTTCAAGGGGAGGCTTCTGTCCCTTGCAGATGTGCGACAGCAGTTTTTTCCCGAAGAGTTTCCGGAGAAGTTTCGTAAGGAACGTTCCGGGATAATGCATTCCCTTGAACCTGGTTTTCTGAAAAAAGTTACGGAGCAGAAGGATTTTTCGGCCAGGGTCCATGTGGATCCTTTTTCTGATGAAGTCCATATGCTTTATTACACTATGACTCCTGAGTTTGACGAGAAGAACAAACTTAACTGTGTGTATATATCATTTAAGAGCCTTGCTGAAAAAGTTGAGGATATAAATGTTTCTTCCGCAGAGTCTGTAGCAGAAAAAGAGATGCGCCGTTACTTTTACAGTCTTACTTGTGGAATCATACAGTATACGCAGAAATCCAAGAGAATCGTATATGCAAATGATATTGCCCTGGACTTATTGGGATACGAAAACATTGAGGAACTGCAGAATGACAACTTTGACGGTGTATCTGGAACTGTTAACAGGGACGACGCTGAAAGAATCAATAAGTCTGTAGATACACTTGCCAGTGAAGATGAAAAGGTTGCTTATGAGTATACTGTGCAGCATAAGACAGGCAAGGAAGTTATCTGTTATGGTACTGCCCAGATTCTGATTCCCAAGAAAGGGGAACCTATAGTCCAGCGGACTCTCATCGATATTACAGCAAGTCGTATGGCTGCACAGAAGGGAGAGTTTCTTGACCTTGTAAACTGTATTGTCAATTCCGGCATGTGGCACTTTATTCTGGATGATGAGGGAAACATCAGCAGAACATTTTGGAGCGATACGTTCCGCCATAAACTTGGTTTTGATGATGAAAAGGATTTTCCGGATGAACTTGAGTCTTGGATATCAAGGCTGCATCCAGAGGATAAGGACGAGGCTGTAAAAAGATTCTGGCAGGGAATCAGAGGTGAAGCCGAGTTTGATGTCAAGTTCAGGGTACAGCTCAAGAGTGGAGTATATCACTGGTTTGCTGCACATGGAAAGACTGGGGACTATGCAAATGGCAAGCCTCACTTGTACCTTGGGACATTCATGGATATCAATGATGAGCTTGAGATGGAAGCAAAGGAGACCCATCATAAAGCTCTTGTAGAAGCGTTGAGCCGTGATTATCTCAACGTGTATCTGATAAATACAAAGACCAGGACTGTACATGTCCAGAAGCTAGAGACAAAAGCCATGGAAAAGATAGGATTTATCAGCGACGGTGAATATCCTTATGATGACTTTGTCAAAACTTATGCTTCCAGACGGCTTGACCCGGACTATGCAGAAGAAGTTCTGCGTGATCTTAATCTAGAAAATGTCATAAAATCTCTTGAGCGTAATCCTAACTTCAGATATATGTTCAGAACTCTGGACGATGGAAAGGTCCTGAATTATCAGGGACAATTTGTACAGCTTGAAGGAACTGATGAGATTATCATTGGTATCCGCAATGTAGATGATGTCATCGAAAAACAGAAGAGAGAAAATTCTCTACTGGAAGATGCCTTGGCTCAAGCCCGCCGGGCAAACCATGCAAAGACAATATTCCTCAGTAACATGAGTCACGATATCCGTACTCCTATGAATGCTATCATAGGGTATACTGATCTCGCCCTTAACTACAATGAGGAGAGCGAGAAAGTTGTTGATTATCTTACCAAAATAAAGTATGCCTCCAAACATTTGCTTTCCCTCATAAATGATGTGCTTGATATGAGTCGCATTGAATCTGGAAAAGTTACCATAGAAGCAGAAGAGGAATCTCTCCTTGATATTATGAATGATATCAGGACAATTGTTCAAAATGATGCACTTTCCAAGAAACTAGACTTTTATATTGATGACATAGACATTCGTGATGACAGAGTTTACTGTGACAGGTTGAGGCTCAAGCAAATCCTCCTTAACCTCATATCCAATGCGATTAAATTTACTCCGGAGGGTGGATTTGTTGATGTGAGAGTCAGTCAGCTGGCCAGTGACAAGAGAGACTATGCATGCTTTCAGTTTAGGGTGAGTGATACTGGTATCGGGATGTCCGCTGATTTTGTCAAGAAGATATTCGATCCTTTTGAGAGAGAGAGAACTTCAACTGTAAGTGGAATACAAGGCACCGGGCTTGGTATGGCAATATGCAAGTCTATCGTAGATATGATGGGCGGAACTATAAGTGTCAAAAGTAAAAAAGGTAAAGGTACTATATTTACAGTTAATCTGTCATTCAAGCTTGCTGACAGCAGCAAGAGACGTAATACTCTTATCAATGTAGGGGAGAGTGTATGTTCTGATTCAGGGCATGCGGAACCATTCTGGCAGGAGCCTCTCAATGTTCTTTTGGTAGAAGATAACGAGTTTAACCGGGAGATTGCCAGAGAGATCTTTAGTTCAATGAATATGAACGTTGATACGGCAGAGAATGGTAAGATAGCTGTAGATAAGGTTGCAGAGAGCGAAGCTGGTACATATGATGTAATCTTTATGGATGTTCAGATGCCGGTAATGGACGGATACAAAGCTTCTAGAGCAATAAGATCGATAAGGAACAGGGCAAAATCAAGGATTCCTATTATTGCCATGACAGCCAATGCCTTTGAAGAAGACAGGTCCCAGGCATTTGATGCAGGGATGAATGCCCATATTGCAAAGCCAATAGATATTGAAGTTGTTGTAGCTACACTCAGGATGATTCTCACGACTCGGTAAGGAAAGGACTTTTTTTTTAGTGGATTATGTTATACTATTAGTGACTATTTATGAGTATAGAACAGAACATAACAGACAGCCTTTTGATTTCGATGGATACAGGTATTCCTGTGCTATTTATGTCTAACCCTGGATTAGGAAAGACAACAATTCTTAAGAGATTTGCCAGTCAGCGGAATATGCATCTTGAAACTCTGATTGGTTCCCGTTTTACACCAGAAGAAATATCTGGTTATCAGGTAAATAATGGCGGCGATCATCTGGAACATATAAATCCTCAGTGGTATAGCCGCATCCTAAAAGAAACAGAATCCGGCAAGCAGTGCCTGCTCTTTATTGATGAGCTTTCTACATGTAGTGAGAATGTTCAGGGAGCTTTACTGTCCCTCATATTTGACAGGTCAATTTCTGGTGATAAGAAACTTCCCGAAAACTGTATCATTGTAAGTGCAGCTAATTATGCAGCTAACCTTCCTGCAATGATGAATATTATGGCTCCAACGCTTAATCGATTTGCCATCGTTAATCTTAATGATGATTACAATGCAATAGATATGATTGATGAATTTTTGACAGAGCCTAAGGAAGTAAAATCATATAAACCTAAGAAATTATCAGACAAAGAAAAAAATGAATTCATGGAACGATACCGGGAGAGTTGGAAAGAAATATTCATAAAGTATTCAGATAAGGAAAGTTCCGTTGGCATACTTGATATATCAAACCCTGCGTTAGATGGCCTTTATAGTGAGAGCTCATCTAGTGTGTATAACTTTATTTCTGGACGTACTTTATACTATCTTGGAAAAGTATTGCTCTCGTATAAATGTCTTGGGATAAACAACAAGGATCTTCTCAAAAAGCTGATTAATGGACTTGTAGGAAGAGGAACAAATAACTTTAAGGACAAGAAACAGTATACAAATTATGTAAGCTATATAAATTCCAAGCTGTCAAAACTACTTACTGCAAAATCGGTGGCACAGAATGTAGAGTTTGCAGTAACTGGCAATATATCTGCAGATGTGCAGACCTTCCTGTTCAATCGGGAAAACATGGATGTTACACCACAAGATGAGATTCGTGCAATGACAGCTATATGTAATGAAGTTATAGATAAATTCAAGGGCAAGAATATAGTAACTACATGTACAACAGAGGTTGAAATTGCCAGATTCATAAGTGACCTGGATGCCATTACAGAACTGTATTCTAAAGGTGCTGAGATAGAAGGCTGTGACAAAATATGCTCCAAGTTGCAGAGAGTAAGCATGAACTATTACGGGTTATATTGTGACGTTCTTGGAATGGAAGTTGATTACAGACAGAAGTTTGGAAGTACAAACAGTTTCTTTACACAGGTTGTGTATGTAAAGAGATTGGACAGCCAGAATAAACCTATGCTTGTCAGAGCTGGACTTCGTTATTCTCCAGGTTCGTCCAAGCCTTCATTCTATCTTATAGAGTCAGATCAAAGTTTTATGGAAGCCAAACTAGGTACCCCTATCAACAGGGATTCCATATTGGGTGTCGTAGCATACGAAAACAAAAGCTTACGATTCATAAAGCTTGATGATTTTTTCAGAAGATTAAAACAATAGAGACTGTAATTGTATGGATCCAAGTAAGTTATCAGAAGTCAAGCAAAAGATGCAGGGTGTATTATACGATGTGGAGTATTCTCCTGATTTATATGAGCCATCCATTGCTTACACATACAGCCGCATGAATTCTCTTGTAGGAACAGTATATAAGATATTTGTAAATAACAAAGATCCTCTTTTTGCCCAGTATCTTTTTATCCATGAATGTGGTCATGTGATCTTTAGTCACGCCAAGGATATGGAACTGCGGGAAGATAAATTTCTTAACCTAAAGATTTTAGGAGCGTATAATAAGGTCAAAGCAGAACTTGATGAAAAAGAGAATCTCCTTAATTATTTCAGGAGCATGGTCTATAACGTTGTCATGGATTTTGAAGTAAACTCCAAGCTTTATACCGAAGAAGAGTGGAAGTTCATGAACAGGAGACTCAATGAATTCATGGGTACGAAAGATCAGAGCGGTATGTGGCCTGAAGACTATGGATTCCCTCTTGGACTTACATGGAATGAATATCTCAATCTGATTCTTCTCAAGCCAGAAAGTTTTATACGTAAGCTGGGTGAAGGTACAGGACAAAGCCAGACAAAAGAGAAAAGGGGTAAACCTGAAAAGAAAAAAAATGATGAGCTTATTGCCCGCATAAAAAAACTTGCAGGAGAACATGGAGAGTCTTCCTTTGCAGAACCTTCAGGACACAAGGAAGGACTTGCAAGAGATGAACATGGTAGTGTGGGAATTGACTTTGAAGAATATAACAATCAGGAACAGCTTATCCGTAAGATAAACAGAGTCCTGTATGTATCCCGTAATACTCCTTCAAGGCGTGATGTTCTGTATAATGCAAACCGGAGAAAATATGATACTCAGATATTAATTCCCAAGAACATAAATGAAATCAGACACTATAAGGCTCACTTGTTTCTGCTGTTTGATGTATCTGGCTCTATGAACAGTAGTGAGCTTAATGATCTCATGGAAACTTTCAATGCATTCAAGACTTTGTTCAGTGATACTATTGCAGTAAGTTGGGCAGAAAACAAAATGGCAGAGTGGCGTCTAGGTGATAAGATACCTAAAGTCTTTGGAGGAGGGACATATATTGCACTTGGTATCAAATATATAAGAGATGTCTATGGCCTTAATAAGAATGATGTACTCTTTGTGATTTCTGATTTCTGCGACTATCTTAATGAGTGGACAGAAGTCCTTGAGACAATGCATTGCAAAAAATATGCCATAAACTATAATGAGAAGATACAGCCTGTTAATCCCGGGTTTGACAGGATATTCTCAAAGTCTGGCAGCTGATTATCAAGCAAAACAAGCAGCTGCCTATCAAGCAAAACAAGCAGCTGATTCTATAGGATAATCTATACCATCAGGCTTCTGAAAAAGTCGCATTCATCTTTATTGCACTGATGTGCTGCTTGACTTCTCATATCAAGATGAAAGACATGAGACAGTAATGTGCTCTCATCTCCATAAAACTTTGATATATGCCTGATGTTTTTTTCTTCCAGGATCTTATCCATAAGAGGATATTGATTTTGCAAGAAGTCTCTGTTACTGGACATTAGATATGTTGGAGGAAATGCTTCTGTTATATGGGATAAGACATTGATTTGCTCAAGTTTTTCTGCAGTAACAGGTTTACCTAAGTATTCCTGCATTATAAGGCGATTGTTATTGTCCTTATCAATCAACTCTTTTGTTATCTCATAGTCTCCGCAGTTAAGGGCAATGCCTCTAAGTACAAAGTTTTCTGGAGGATCAAAGCTGTAATTGTTCCTATATCCAAGATTCGTACAGATGGCAGCATATAATCCAAGATCATTTGCTCCTGCACTGTCACCAACTGCAAAGATATTGTTTATATCAAGATTGTAGTCATTGGCATTGGTCATGATCCACTGCATGACAAGATTGGTATCTTCAAGGGGACTTGGGTATTTGTATTTTGGAGCCAACCTATATGTAAAATTAACTACAGCAAATCCGTGCTGGCATAAACTCATGCAGTAGTACTGATATAAGTCCTTATCTCCATAGACCCAGGCTCCTCCATGTACACTTACTATTACAGGCAGAGTTTTGCTCTCTGCATCTTTAGGTCTGTATACATCAAGGACGTTCCATTTACTGTCAGGACCATATTGGATGTCATCATATCTTACAATATTGTCCGGTGTTGTAAGGCCTTTGTTTTTCTTCCTGTCACTTTTTCCAAATAAATAATGAACATATAAACTTACGATAGACATATAGCTTTCCTTTAGGCAGCTGTTAGAGTACTACATAGATAATCCACTGACCTAAGAGTTGATCTCTTGAAGTTTGATGAGCAGCTTGGCTACGTCAATAGGCTTTGTGATAAAGTCGTTCATGCCACTCTTCAGAGCCATTGCCCTGTCTTCGCTGAATGTATTTGCTGTACATGCGTAGATAGGAATATCCTTGGCGTCCCTTCTGTCCAAATCTCGTATGTTACGGCAGGCTTCGTATCCGTTCATGTTAGGCATACGTATATCCATGAGAATAAGGTCGTATTCTCCTTCTGCAGAGTCAATGAAAGTCTGTAGGACTTCTACACCATCTCGTGCAAGAGTCACATGATATCCTGCTGCGGTAAGTATTTCTGTAAGAACTTCAGCATTAAGTTCATTGTCTTCGGCTGCAAGAATATTGAGGTCCTGTTTGGCTGCAAGGTCTACACCCCTAAGTTCTTTCTCGATAAGGTCCTTTGGTTCCTTGTCGGAGATATCGGATGGAAGGTATATGGTAAATGTACTGCCTTGTCCTTCTTCGCTCTTGACTATAAGGTCTCCACCAAGTCCCTTCATTATCTTCTTGCCTATTGTAAGGCTGAGACCGATGCCTCCCTTACGGTGGTCATTAATCTTGTCTTCAATATCTGTCTCGGCAAAAAGACTCTTCTGCTTTTCCTCGCTGATACCAATTCCTGTGTCAGTGACTTCAATCATGGTAGTTACAGTCTTGTCGTCAGATTTCATCTGGATGGCACTTACAGTAACAGTACCGCCACTTGGGGTATATTTTACTGCATTGCTCAGAAGACTTACAAGAACCTGCTTTAGCTTTGCTTCATCAGTGCGGATACATTTGGTACCAAGGTCCAGCTTGACATTAAGAGTAATACCCTTGTCCAAGAAAGTTCCCCATTGCATTGCACATGTATTATCTATGGCGCTTTCGACAAGGACGTCAGTAATGTTGTACTGCATCTTGTTACTGGACAGCTTGGAATAGTCAAGAACGGCATTAAGAAGAGACATAAGGTATCTTGCAGCCTTATCAATTTTGAGAATGTTATTGTAGACAAGATCCTTGTCCTCAAAATTCTGTATGGTGATATGGTTAAGACCAATGATACCATTGAGAGGCGTACGTATTTCGTGGCTCAGGTTACTGATAAAGTCAAGACGGTTATCTGCTTCCTTATGAATCTTTTCAATCTGGGAAGAGTTTTTGTGAGAGATACAGATTACAGCTATGCTGACAAGACACGTAACAATAAAACCGGCTACAGTTACAATCCGTGCTACATGTATATGAGTTGTAATATCCAATATATAAGAGACTACAGTAATTAATATTGCAAGTCCCAGTCCTGTGGCTGTATGCCATTTAATATTCGGTTCTTTAGATTTCACGATATAAATATACTCCAGTTATTGCAGATTTCAAGTATAATAGTCTCCTGTAAAGAAATTAATTAAATAGATGAAACTAATTGATTGGAATAAATTGATTTTTTGTATAGGTGAATTATAGTTTAAGTAAATGCTGTATTTACCCCAGAAAATGATTGGCCAGAGTATGTTTGTTTCCATATACAAAGAATGTGATGAAGCAGTCAGGCAATCTATCATCAAGAGAATTGAAGATCTTATTATTGATAATCCATCGTTTACTAATAAACAGAATTATCATGTCATGTGCAATGTCATTACAGGAATCGCCATTTACAAGGTACTATCCGGGAGAGTCAAGTCAAGCGAAGAAGTAATGCTGATGCTAAAAGGATGTGCATCCAAGTTTGCGGATAAAGAAAAAAAGAAATTTGTGCATCTGATGCAGACTTCAGGGTTTATTCCAAAGTTCCATAAAGCTGTCTGTGACTATGCGGTAAAGAATGCCGGTTATGGATGGAAACTGGATATCCCGCAGGTATCTGGCAACGAGTGCCATGTAATAATCAATCAGTGCCTTATACGTAAGCTATGCTGCAAGTATAATGTAGAGTCAATGGCAGCCATATTTTGTGTAATGAATGAATTTGTGTATGGCAGGGACAGTACTCCAGATTTTGCCTGTAGCGAAAATATGTGTAGAAATGGAAGTCACTGTGACTTCTCTGTAACCGAAAAAGCAATAGTCAATGGTTGAAATACGGCGGTGAAGAACCTTTTATTCGTTATTGAGTGTTGCTTTAAGATTTTATATTTTGTGGAATCTTTGGAATTAGATGAAAATCGTGTTATATTAAAGTTAGGGAAGGTTTACGCATATGTTACTAATAAATAAAGTTAGAATTCCATTAAAACTCAAAATCGTTTCACTTGTTATCATGGTTGTTGTAGCTGCGCTTCTGATAGAAGGTATTATTACACTAAACCAATCAGAGGGAGCTATTGATATAAGTGTGGATAATTATCTTTCTAAGTTGTCTGATGATATTGCGGACCAGCTTTATGCAGCAAATGAAAAAGAATTCACTGTATTGCGTACGCTGGCTTCAATAGATGACATTAAAGATGACAATATCAGTCTGCAGGATAAACAAACTAAGCTGTACCATGTAGTTGCACGTCTTGGTGATGAATACGAAAATATCGGTTTTTTGGATAAGAAAGGTATGAACCTTACCAGAGATGGACGCCTTGTAGACCTTTCGGAGCGCGATTATTTTAAGCAGGCAATTGCAGGTAAGGAAGTCATTGTTGATCCATATTATAGTAGCGTAGCTCTTAAAATTTTTACAACATACGCTGTACCTGTACGTAATTTTAGTGATGAGATTATCGGTGTATTGATACTTCATCGATTTGGTAACTCTGTAGAAGTCTTATGCAATTCCATCGATGTTGGAGGCGGAATGCATCCTTGGGTTATAAATACTAGGACAAAAGTAGTTGTAGCCGATGGTAACATCGAGGAAGAGACTGTAGATATACAGGCTTTGGAGAATGATATAGGACTTTCGAATACATTGAATAATGTACTTAACGGCGAAAACGGTGTTGCAGAGTTTTATTCTGTACAGAACAGTGCCAAAATGACTGCAAGTTACAGGACAATTAACAGTTCTGATTGGTCCGTTTTTTGTATGGCTCCATATGATCATTACTTTGGTTTTATCAAAGGCTTTAAGCAGACAATTGCCATTACCATTATTGCAGCAACTGTATTTTCTGTAATTGCAATTTATATTTGGGTTGCAATCTTGATAAGACCTTTAACATCAGTGCGAAATGCATTTAAGAAAATAGGTTCAGGTAGCGCTGATTTAACAAGGAGAATACCTTCTTCTTCCAATGATGAAATTGGTGATGTTGTAACCGGATTTAACGGCTTTACTGAGAATCTTCAGACAATAATGACAGAACTTAAAGACTCTAAGGAAAGCCTTATAACTTCAGGAACAGATCTTTCGGCAACAGCAGGAGAAACAAATAAGTCCATAAGCGAAATATATGACAATATTAATTCTGTACATACTCAAATCAAATCTCAGATTAATAGTGTTGTACAAACAGAATGTGCAGTAACAGAAATTACTTCCAGCATTGAAGGCCTCGAAAATATGATTGAGCAGCAAAGCGCAGGTGTTCTTCAGGCAACAGATGTTGTAGAACAGATGATGACTACAATTACTGTTGTAAATGATTCCATGGATAATATGTCTTCTTCGTTTGAAGATTTGTCTCAGAGTGCTTCTTCTGGAGTAGAGCTTCAGCTTAGTGTTAATGACAAGATTGAAGAAATCAAAGTTCAGAGCAATGCATTGCAGGAAGCCAACTCAGCTATTGCAGCCATTGCAGAGCAGACTAACCTTCTTGCCATGAATGCAGCCATAGAAGCAGCTCATGCAGGAGATGCTGGTAAAGGATTTAGTGTTGTTGCTGATGAGATCCGTAAACTTTCGGAGACTTCAAGTCAGCAGTCAAAAACTATAGGAAATCAGCTTAACAATATCAGAGAATCTATTGATACAATGGTTGATGTTTCAGAAAAATCCAGTGTAGCTTTTCAGACTGTATCGGATAAAATCAAAGAAACAGACAACCTTGTTAAGGAAGTCAAATCTGCTATGGAGTCTCAGGTTTCCAACTCAAAGAGCATTACTGATACCATCAAGCTGATGAACAATAGTACTACTCTTGTAAAAGATGCTTCCAAAGAAATGGCTATAGGTAATAAATCTATTATGGAGGAAATCAAAAAGCTTCATGATTCTGCGGACAAGGTTAACGACAGTATGAATGATATGTCTGCTGATGCAGCAAAAATAAATCAGATTGGCTCGACTCTCAGTGATATTACCGACAATGTAAAAAACTCTATACAGAAGATAGGTAGCAAAATCGATTTGTTTAGTGTTTAATACAACGTTGTCATATTTAATTTCTTTAGTTTAGTCAAAAAAAGTCTAAGCGTTTTCCAAAGAAGTTCTAAACTTTTTGAAAAAAGTCCTTGAGTTTCTTGATGAAAGTTCTTGAGTTTTTGACCTACAGTTCATGTACTTTATGGGTCAAACTTCATGAAGTCTGGGATGAAACCTCACGAGGTTCGTACTGATAGCTCACAAGGTTTGACCCAAAAAGTTCACGAGGTTTGTACTGATAGTTCATGAGCTTTATACCCTAAAGTTCACGAGGTATACCCCCTGAACCTCATGAGCTTTACCCCCTCAAGTTCATGAGGTATACGTCACAAGTTCATGAACTTTACACTATATGGTTACTGAACTTTTGGTAAGCGCACGGCGGATAAAAAGATATGCTATGACACATATCACTGCAGAGAGAAGGGAGCCAAGGGGGGCTGCCAGACCCATAGGGTACAGTGTTGCAGGATACAAAACTCCTGCAAGATATGCTCCAGGGATACGCACAAAAATAATAGAAGCCACATTGTGAATAAAAGACAGATAAGACTTGTTGTAAGCACAGAAAAATCCTGAAAAGCAAAAGTGGATTCCAGCAATGATACAGTCAAATACATAACTTCGTAAGTACTGGCTTCCGTAAAAGATAATGTCCTTGTCATCATGGCAGAACCATCCGAGTATTGTTTCTGGAATAATATGACACACTATCGTGAATATAGTACCGGATATAATACAGAACAATAGCGCATAGTACAAAGTTGATCTGCTCCTGTCATGTTTATGAGCTCCTGCATTCTGTGCACATATTGCTGATACAGAACTGAGCATACTGGACGGTACCAGGAACATAAAGCTGATAAGTTTTTCGACGATGCCAACGGCAGCCGCGATAGCAAGTCCTCTGCTATTGGCAATGATAGTAATGACGAGAAAACTTATCTGGATGAATCCATCTTGAGCTGCTATAGGTAGTCCAATCTTGAATAAGTCCCGGCATATTCTCGGGTTAAATATGGATCTGTCTGGCGTTGATTCTTTGGATGTTAGTGCAAGGGAATGAAGTCTTTGCCCTGCGTGAACTGAAATCAATATTGTACTTATTATCTGTGATATTACTGTCGCACAGGCTGCTCCTCCTGATTGCATGTCAAGAAGTCCCATAAATACATAGTCCAATGTAATATTGATTATTCCACTTATGGCCACAAAATACATGGGTGTCTTGGAATTGCCGATTCCCCTGTATACGGCACTTATTATGTTGTAAGCTGTAATGAAGACTGTTCCTGCCATGCATATTTTTAGATAGGTGTTGCCCTGTGCAAAAGCTTCGGAAGGGAGTTGCAGGCAATTCAATATAGCTTCTGTGAATAACACGCCTAGCAGCGTAATGGCAGCTGCGATAGTTATGAAGCATACAAATGAATTAGTGATAATAGACTTTATCTTTTGATGGTCATCTTTTCCCCAGCTGTGTCCTACAAGCACGGTAGTACCCATGGTAAATCCTATTATGATTACAGTAACCATATGCATTACCTGGCTTCCGGTAGAGATGGCAACTATGGATTGTGGACCGCAGAATAAGCCTGCAATGAACAGGTCACTTAATCCGTAGAATGTCTGCAGAAAGCTAGACAGAAGAAATGGAAGCGAAAATTTGAGCAGATTCTTTGGAATGCTGCCTGAAGTAAGATTTTTGGTCATAAGGGTATTTAACCATACTTACCGATTTTATGGAATTATCCTATGGCTGGATATAAATAAATAGTATAATTGGAAGCTCTTGTAAATATTTACCTGAATATTCAATCTGTCTATAATGCTAGGAATGAATGTGTTTTTCCGATCCCTGAAGCTGACATTTCCTGTGTTCTGTGGTTATATTGCCATAGGTATAGCCTTTGGAATCATGATGACCAACGCTGGATATCCATGGTTCTTGTCGCTGTTCATGAGTATTTTTGTCTTTACCGGTACAGGTCAGTACTTTGCAGTCGCTCTTTTTAGTGCAGGAGCTGGCATTGTAGAGATTATGACGGTTGAATTCATGCTGAGTATCAGACAGATTTTCTACTCTTTGTCCCTTATAAACAAATATCGGGGGACAGGTAAGTTTAAGCCTTATCTTGTGTTTGCGATTACTGACGAGACTTTTGCATTGATACAGAGTCTTGATGATGTATGTGATAAGGACAAGGGCAGATTATATTTTTTTATCAGCCTTTTGGATCAGCTATACTGGTGTCTCGGAACTATTGTGGGTGCAATAGGTTATGGCATACTTGAGAGGTTTAATCTCAGCCAATACATGCAGGGGATAGATTTTGCCCTTACTGCACTGCTCATTGTCATCGTAATCAACCAGATAAAGTCTTCCAAGGAGATTATTCCGCCCCTTGTTGGTGGGATTGTGGCTCTGGTGGCTGTGATTCTTTACAAGTGCGGGGTCCTGCAGTCTTCCAATATTATATGGACAAGTATCTGTGCCGGTCTTGGTCTGATGGTTGCCATAAAGGGCCGGGATTATTTTGGATTCAAAGAGCATAAGGAGGAGGTTTAGTATGGAAAGTTTGTCTCTGGAACAGGCTTTTTTTGGGGCAGTAGTGTCTGGTCTGATAGTCTTTATGACAAGGCTTCTTCCTTTTGTGATATTTGGAAGGCGAAAACCTCCTAAATTCATCGGTTTTATAGAAAGATATACGCCAAGTCTAATCATAGCTGTCCTTATTGTGTATTGCTTTAAGGATGTAAGTTTTTGTTCGGTGAATATGTCTGTTCCGTATGTTGCCGCAGCTGCGTGTGTCTGTGCATTGCATCTTGTTTTTGACAATAGTCTTGTAAGCATCGGGGGCGGAACTGTTATCTTTATGATTCTGTCACGGCTCCTATAGGGCACAAAAGCTTTTGTTCACAAAGCATTTGAACCTTGAAATATCTGGGTTTCCATGATAGAGTTAAGTAATATGGACGTTCCCTTAGATAATTATATTTGGTTCAATAAGTTTACAGAACATTATGTTTTTAACTACAAAAGTGGCTCTCTTGCCGAGAAGGATATAGAGTATATAGCCCAGCTTCAGGAGCAGTGTTATAAGGAAATAACAGAGACTCTTGAATTTACCGTCGATAATCCTATCACTTACTATCTATGCGATTCCAGAGCAGAAGTCAAGGAACTAAGCGAAACAGACTATGAATGCGCTGAAGTAACTGTGCTTAATGACGTAGAAAATCCTGTTATCTTTGCAGTATACAATGATGAATTTAAGTGCATTGGTGCCCATGAGGATACTCATGCCATTGCAAGTCAGCTGGCTCAGCCTAATTCTCAGGCTGTAGTGGAAGGTCTTGCAACCTGCTTTGACCGTACATGGAAAGGCATAAGCAATGAGTTATGTACTGCCTACTATCTGGAAAAAGGTTCTTACATAAGAATTGAAGACATGATATTGGATGATGAGTATTTTGCGGAGACAGATTGCAATGTTTCCTATCCGATTTTAGGGGCTTTTACCCGCTATCTTATGGATAAATACGGCATTGAATCCTACAGACGTCTTTATACCACCAATTTGGACTGGGAAGAGGCTTTTGTCATTCTCTTTAGTCAGACAATATCTGATGTAGAGGAAGGCTTTATCGAGACTATCCGGGATACAGAATTTGTGGAAGAAGAGTTCAGTATGGCTCAGGAAGCTCTCGACAAAAGATAATTGATTATATAAAAATCTGTTGCTATTAAATATATTTTAGACTAAACTCTAAATATATGTTCAAAAGAAGTTTTTATGATAGTTTCATTAAAAAAGCAGAAAGCACCGGAAATGTTGTAATATTCAAAGGGGTACGTGGCAGCGGCAAGACTTGTCTCGCAGTTGCCACAGCCCAGTCTGTCAAAGATTCTCGGCTTATATTTATAGATTTTGATAAAGAAGAGTGGAACGGACTTAAAGGTCCTGAAGCTCTTAAGTCCTATCTCAAGAAAAATATTGATGATTATACCTCACCTGATGGAACTTCAGCAAAGACTGTTGTAGTTGTTGCAGAGGCTCAGAATGCTGTCGATTATATGGAACAGCTTGAGTTTGTACAGAAAACAAGTTATTGCCAGATTTATGCTACAGTTTCAAGGGGAGAGATCGAAGCTGCCCCTAATGTAATTAATATGTATCCTATGAGCTTTGCAGAGTATATGGAATACTATAGTTATAATGTGGAAGAAAAGGAAAGATATTTCAGTCAGTATCTTTCTACTTCCGGTTTTATGGCAACTCATCTTACTGGTAATCCTAATCTTAAGGATACCCTGCTGGAAGGAATCAGGGACAGCATCTATCTTAATGATGTTATTCTTACAGGTGCCATCAAGAATGAAGAGGCATTCAGTCGTGTTCTCCGCTATGTAATGGAGAATATTGGTACATATATTTCTGCATATAATATTTCTAAGGAGCAGACTGCCCAGGGTAACAAGATTGCCAGCGATACTGTAGATGGTTACCTCAATCTGATGTGTGACTGCAATATTACGGACTATTGTGTCCGCTATGATATCCGTAAAAAGGAACTTCTCAAGACTAACGGAAGATATTACACAGTGGATTTTGCTTTGCGGGATATGATTTTGGGCAGACGCAGCACTCCTACTGTCAATGTCCTGAAGAATGTAGTTTATTACCAACTGAAAAAGAAATACGAATCAGTGCTTTCTGGGTGGAATCCTGAAGTGGACTTTATCGGGTGCAACAACAATAGTAAGAGTTACTTCTTTGTAGATGTCAGTGTTGAAGACAAGGCTTTGCTTGATAAATATACTTATGTTCTCAGTAATATCCGTGATAATTATCCTAAATATATACTTACTCTTGATAACAAAGATTATTCCTACAACGGTATCATCCACAAAAATATCATAGATTTTCTCCTGGATCACTAGAGTATAAATCCTGTATAGCATTGATAAACTGGTTTACTGCTTTATAATTTAAGGTTGAGATTAGTGATGACAGCTATGCAGGAGTTTTTATGTTTGAAGCTTTAAGCCAGGAAGAGGTAGACCGCCTTTTTGGTCCTAAAAAGACAGATACAGACGAAAAAGATTCTCAGAAGGGAAGTGAAGATGGAGTTCAGCTTAGTCAGGCAGAAATCGATCTCCTTGTAAAAAGTCATAAAGATGGTGCCGGTCTTGGTTCAAAAGATTCTGTCAAGGTTCAGGTACAGGACTTCAAACGTGTAAATATTGCTACAAAAAATGAGCTCAATGAATTCAAATCTATGGCAGAAGAGTTCTGCTGTAATCTAAGTGAATATTTTTCTGGTAAAACTAATCGTTCCATTATTTTTGAAGTAGCAGATGTTGTTCAGACTACAAGGGAAAACTTTGGCTTTAGGATCCCTAAGCCTACATTCTTTGCAAGTACAAGGGCATTTGATTCTCCGCTTCTTGTTCAGTCAGATTATTCTATTGTTCAGCGAGGAATCCTGCAACGCAATGTAAGTCCTGGTGCTAAGATTCTGGACTTTGATAACGAACTATACAAGTTTGCAGTTGTAAAACCTATACTGGCGTGTCTTCATACATTCATTAACAAAAAAAAGAAGCAGAAGAAGCTTGATTTTAGGCTTGGTACTCTTGAAGAGCCTGTATGCTGTAAGCCTGAGAACTGTACGGAAATCCCGCTTTATGAGGTTGGTGTCATCTTTAGTCTCAGGGTAAAGGCAGCGGATCAGGAAGGTATGTTCAATCTGTTCTATTCCAAGGGTATTGTTACTTCTCTCATTGAGAAAGGTATCATAAGCAAGGATGTAAGCCAGAAGAATAAGAAGGATAGAGGTGACACTGATTCTGTAGTAGTGCTTGGTGGCTGTTGGAGTAATGTTGCCGAAACTCTCAAGGTTGGTATTACTTTGCCTATTGATAAGAAGAGTGGAGATGAGGTAGATTTAGTCCGTGACAATAAAGTAATTGCAAAAGGTAATGTTGTTGTACTGGATGGAGATAATCTGGGCTTTAATGTTACTAAAGTAATGGATTGATATGGACAAAGATTTTTACAAAAACAAGACTCTTGATAAAATGACTGATGAGGAATGGGAAGCTCTCTGTGATGGATGTGGCAGATGCTGTTACCGTAAGATTCTTGATGGTCATTTATGGAACAAGAAAGTGTACAATACCTGTGTTGCCTGTGATCTTCTTGATATGGAAAGCGGTATGTGTATGGATTATGAGAATCGCTTTGCTAAGCAGAAAGAATGTATCAAGCTTGACCGACGTAAGCTGAAAGGTTTTGACTGGCTTCCGGATACTTGTGCTTATCGTCTTATTGCACAGAGTAAGCCTTTGCCTGAGTGGCACCCTCTTGTAAGCGGAACTCATGATACTGTTGTTGATTGTGGTGTAATGATAAAAGATGGTATACATGAAAGCGATGCGGATGATTGGTATGACTACATTATAGATGTCATACATTAATTAGTGATAGGTATAAAGAAAAATATATATTTTGTCCGATAGTATTATAGGATAGACCCAGGAGAATCTCCGGGAGATTCTTTTTGGGTCATTTTTTGTCGGATGAGTATCAGTAGTTTAGAGGTGGTTCCTTTAATAGTAGTCTGCATTCTTCCTGCAGCTTTTCTATTGTTTGAAGCCTTTTTGTGGATTTTTTTAGGTGTAGTAAGTCTCTCTATCGTCTCCGGTAAGGAGTATTCCAAGCCGTCCAGATTCTATCGCTTTGTGTTTTATCTTGGGTATCGGAATATATGCTGGCTTGGAAGATTAAAGATCCATTATAAGAATCTGGATAAGATTCCTCAGGATAAGTCTTTCATGCTTATTTCTAATCACCGTTCCAAATTTGACAATATGATTCAGGCTCTTGCTATAAGAAATATTCCTCTTGCATTTATATCAAAGGAAGAAAACTTCAGGATACCTATTGGTCATAAGTATATGACAAGAAATTTATATCTGAGTCTAAAACGCGGGCATCCAAAAGAAGGTCTCAAGACTATTCTCAAGGCATGTCAGCTTGTAGGTGATGGTATAACTAGTGTGGGTGTATTTCCTGAAGGCAAGAGGAGCAAAGACTGTACGTTGCTTCCGTTTATGCCAGGATGCTTCAAGATTGCTGAAAAAACAAAGTGTCCGATTGTTGTTGGTATTACATATGGTACTGAAAAGGTTCATGAGAACTGGCCGTTCAGAAAGACTGATGTATACTTTGAAGTTGTTAAAGTCCTTGAAAAGGATGATATAAAAGATTTAAAAACCGTAGATATTTCCCAGAAGACTTATGAAATTATAAAGGAGAGTCTTGATGATCTATGCACTGATTAATTATTTGTCCAACAACAAGAAAGGAAGTCTGGCCCTACAGTCTCTTAAATCAATCTACAAAGATTTGGAAATCCAGGAAAGAGACATTACAAAACTTCAGGTAAAAGATTTTTTTGCATCTATTAATGAAGATGATGTTGTTGTTATTTGTGGAGGAGATGGAACTTTAAGTCGTTTTGCCAACAGTATTGATGTAAGTACCATACGGCAGAAACTTTATCTTTTGCCTTGTGGTAGTGGTAATGATTTTGCCAAAGATGTAAAGGATTATATTAAGGCTGAAGATGGTCTCATCCCTCTGAATAATATTCTTATGAATCTTCCAACTGTTACTGTCAATGAAAAAGAATATAAGTTTATCAATGGAGTTGGATTTGGTCTTGATGGGTATGTTTGTGAAGAAGGGGATAAAGTAAGGGATATTTCTGACAAGCCTGTAAACTATACCAACATTGCAATAAATGGGTTGCTCTTTAATTATAAGCCTCGTGATGCAAACGTAACTGTTGATGGAAGAACTTTCTGCTACGAAAAGGTATGGCTTGCCCCGACAATGCTTGGAAAATTCTATGGCGGAGGAATGATGATCACTCCTGATCAGAACAGGCTTAATAGTGAACATACTGTTACATTTGCTGTGTGGAAGAATACAGGAAAAATCGGTACTCTCACAAAATTCAATACTATATTTTCAGGTGATCACATTAAATATGAAAAAAACTATGAAGCCATATCCGGACATGAAATTACTGTTGAGTATTCGGAGCCTACACCGTTACAGATAGATGGTGAGACTATACGAGATGTAGACTCCTACACAGTAAAGTTTCATTAACGGGAGGTAAGGGACAGAGGCTCTTCTAATCCATTTGATTCAAGGAGCTCTCTGTTTCTTAGGATAGCATCAGGACTTCCCTGAGCTTGTATTGTTCCGCAATTCAGGAGAATGATGCGGTCAGAGGTGTCCCAGACAAAGTCCAGATCATGGCTTGTGATGATTTTTGTCTGGGGAAGAGTATTCAGTATGTTGATGAGGTTTCTTCTGTTCTTTGGATCCAGTGCAATAGTTGGTTCATCCATAAGGATTACTGAAGGTGACATTGCTAGTATTGTTGCTATGCTTACAAGCTTTTTTTCACCGCCACTCAGGGCATGTACAGGGGAATCCTTTAGATGAGTAAGATTTACTTGTTGTAGAGCTTTATGTACTTGCCGGTCTACTTGCTCTTTTGTAAGTCCGCTGTTAGATGGGCCAAATGCCACATCTTGATATACTGTTGACATAAAGAGCTGGTTGTCTGCATCTTGAAATACGTATCCTATCTTCTGCCTTATTTGATTGATTGTCTTTTTTTCTGCTAGTATTCCTTCGACTGTTACCGTTCCTGAATAGTTGGATATCAATCCTACGAGAATCTTAAGCAACGTAGATTTCCCGGTTCCATTTGCTCCTATTATACCAATTGTTTCTCCTGCGTTTATTTTGAGACACATATCTTTGATGATTGGTTTTTCGGGATTATAAGAAAAAGTTATATTCTGTAATTCTATTGAAGGGGTTGTCATATAAATATATTTCCTACCAGATTAAACAGATTGTAACGTCTGAGGCTGATAAGGGCAATACTTATTATAGCTAGATATAATATATCTACGGGAGTTGTTTTATGCGAAGTTGTAAGATCAACTTCTGTATTATAGCCTCGAAGAATCATGGAATTGTATACGACTTCTGCTCTGTCAATTGAGTGTAGCAGTAAAATTCCTGCAAGGCTTCCCCATGCACTTATGTGTATTCCCTTTTGTTTTGGGGCTCTGAGAGAGTAGGCTGTTGTTATCCTTTCTGTCTCTCTTATCAATACACCAAGATATCTGTAGATAAGCATTATCACCGTTACAATTATTCTTGGGACAAATATTTTTCGTAGGGCAGAGCAGAGACTATCTATTGTTGTCGTAGCTGCAAGCAGATATGATGATATGACACATAGGGTACCTTTTATCAGTAGGGATATAAAAGTAAAAAATCCTCTGGTCAATGTAAATCCGTATATTATCTTTACAGCAGATTTGTCAAAGAACAGATTAAAAAAGCCCAACATAAGCACAAAAGGTATTGCCACTCGTAATCTATGAAAGCATTCTTTGATACTGAGGTCGGATATTGTAAAAACAAAAAAAGGATACAAAACAAAGGATACCAGCATAGAAATATTCTCTGCTGGTACTGATATTACGAGGACAGTAAATAGTATTGTTATAATTAATTTGACCAGTGGACTTATCTTATTTATCCACTGATCCCGCAGAGCATAAGACTCAAGAGAGTTTATGCTTGTCATTGCGCTATTGAGCTTTGACACTA
Source organism: Treponema sp. (assembly GCA_045616545.1). Classification (GTDB taxonomy): domain Bacteria; phylum Spirochaetota; class Spirochaetia; order Treponematales; family Treponemataceae; genus Treponema_D. The sequence continues at coordinate 46,309 of JAZLGX010000032.1, forward strand.
TTTTTCTTTATTCTGGATATCATGTATACTGCAAAGCATAGCGCAAATACAACTAGGCATCCGATGATTCCCGAAAGTGAAGTTCCTGCTGTTTCAAGAGATGTTCCTTCGCTGTTTTTAATGCTGTAATCTGGGAGTAGAGATGTTGCTGTCTGTACGACTTCTGCTTTGTCATAGATTGCAGAGTCTGTGCTGTATTCTTCAAGTTCAGTGTTACCGGTTATTTTTTCGATGGACCATTCAAGACCATCTGGATTACTGCTTGCAAATAAGGAAACAATGCCTCCTGTTACGAGAGTAACGGCAGCAAGAATTATAAGGGTTTTTTTGAGAGTCATGCGGGAATCTTTTACTGTAGATTCTGATTTGTCTGTGTGCCATAGCAGTTCTGGACGAGCTTCAAATATGAAAACAAGGACAGCAGCTGTAATAAGTCCTTCTACAAATCCTATTGCGAGGTGAATCGGTTGCATTGTTGCTGCAAAAACAGAGAAAGGTAAATCTGTTACTCCGGAGCATAAAGTTTCGATTACTACGCTGAAAGCTCCCATCTGTAATGTAACTACACTGCCAATAATGCTTGCAGCGATTATTCTGCCTCTGGTCATGTTTTTGCGAGTCATCAAATTCCAGATAACAAGTGAACCTATAAAGCATCCGTAGAATGCCATATTCCATATGTTGCATCCCAGTGCAAGTATTCCGCCGTCTGCAAACAGCAGACATTGTATGAATAATATGCCAATCATGGTCAGAAATCCGGCATAAGGGCCTAGAATTGCCGAAAGGAGCATTCCTCCACAAAGGTGACCTGATGAACCTGTTCCTGGAATGGTAAAATTGATCATCTGAGCTGCGAAAACAAAGGCTCCCATAACTCCCATTACAGGTGCTTTTTTGTCATCGTTTTCTTTATGGATTTTGTAGGCTGAGTAAGAAGCTGCAACTGCAGAAGCTCCATACATAACTGCCCCTACTGCTGGTGAAACCAGTGCATCTGCCATATGCATAATAAATATTCCCCTATGATTTGTTAGATAATGGACATTGTAGCATATTTGTACGGTATTATGCAATAAAAAAAAGCTTTTTGAAGTGACATGCAAAAAAGGTGTGTTATAATTTTAGGTAGTTATGAACAGAATAAGTGCAGTAATAATTGGTTTAAGTTTAGTATCTCTTCCTTTTTATGCATACGAAGATGTCGGAAGCAGGGTAAGTCGCAAGAGTGACGACGGAACATCCAAATGGGCATATGTAGATCTCATAAAAGAATATGATGATAATGGCAACCTTCTTGCCAAAATGGAAAACTCCCGCGGAAATCATATATATGAATATGATGATAATGGCAATCTTGTACATGAAAAGACACCTTCTGGATATGAATACTGGTATCAGTATGATACATCCAATAAAAAGACATATCAGAAAGAGTCTAATGGTGATGAATACTGGCTTAAGTACGATAAGAATGGCAATCTGAATTACAAGAAGAGTCCTGATGGAGTAGTTCATTATTACTCTTATGACAAGGCAAACAGACTTGTCTACGGTAGAGTTGTATCTTCAGGAGCATCTGCAGAGTACAAGATAGAGTATGATAGGTATGGCAACAAAGTAAGGCAGTTTGATGCTGCCGGAAGTTTTCATATCTGGGAATATAACAAGAGCAATAATCTTGTTCATGAATATGATAACAATAATAATGAAGTATGGTATGAGTATGATAAGCGCGGGAATCTCGTGAAGAAGTATGACTCCAGCAAGAATATCTATACTTGGAAATATGATGACAGCAATAGGGTTGTATATGAAATAACCCCTGAAGGTAATGAGTATACATACAGATATGATGATAATGGAAACCGCATATATCAGAGAGATCAGAATGATAATGAGATGTGGTTTAGCTATGATGATAAGAGCAATATTGTTTATGTAAAGTCATCTGGAGGAAATGAATACTGGGTAGATTATATTTATCATGCTAATGGTAAGATAAAGTCATTGGTTGAAAAGTCGGATCGTAG
>JAZLGX010000033.1:0-95397 GCA_045616545.1 Treponema sp.
GGAAAGCATATCATGGCCCATTTCAATAAAAACAGTAAACGTATCAGTACTACCTTTTAGCCCTAATTTGTTATCAGTTTCTGCACATTTATAATGTGCCTTAAAGTATTTTTTATCAGTATCACTAACTTTGGCACCGTATGGTGGATTGCCAATAACAATGTCAAAGCCATTTTTGTTGCAATCAGACCTTCGTAAATTGCAACGGTAAACTTGTCAAAATGTAGTTCATGTGCTATATTATAAGCAAATAGGTCCTATTAAGATGAAAGTGGGCGTCGTGCCATGCGTTACGAAAGTAACCTAGTCTTATACAGGGTCTATTTTTTTTGCCTCAAGGGGATTGTTTGGAGTGTAATAGTTCTTAGGATACTTTGAGAAATCAAAAATATCGTGAACTAGGCAAATCTTGTCCTTCAGATAATTATAATATCTGTAATCCCCACGTTCATAAGCTCTTTGGATTGTCCATAAAACATAATCCGCAGCTTGTAAAAGAGGAATTTCTGAATTCTGCTGTATAAAAATACGAATCTGATTGGTATTTTCTGTCTTCCACTTTTCATTGAATGTGGAAATAGCATTGTTTACAGCTTCCTGCATAGAAGCCTGGTGAACTGTACTTCCCATGGCACTAAAATACAAGTCAATCTGTTTGTACAAATGCAGTCTATTTTCAAGCAGTTTTGAAACCAGATATTTATAAAGCTGCTTTTGACTATGGTTGAACTTCTTACGCCACAATTCTTCTTTTTTTCTTGCTACAACGCAATAAAAAGTAAAATCTTGTTGTTTTAAAAGCTTAAATACCTTTTCACGAACTTCTGCACAGTCTTTATTCGCATGAAACATTTCTAAACTATGATGAAATGATGGAATTGCTGCTAGATAATCATCATTTGCAAGTTCTGCTTTAAGATTATTTAGAGCCTTTGTAAATCCCTTAGGATTCTTACATTCAAGATAACCGACCATAAAAGTCTTGCTGGCTGTTCCCTTTTCGAGAAGATTAATACCATGATGTCCTAAAATTTGTGTATCGCCAGCTTCATCAAAATAGTAATTTACTTTTATCTCTTGTGTTTCCTTCATAATTCCATAATAGCAAAATTAATTCATATTTTCCACAATACTGATTTCTTCAGAAGTTAGACCATAAAGTTTATAAAGTAATTTATCCAACTCCCTTTCTGTTTCTGATGTATCATATGTGTTGTTTTTTGATTTATCAGATAAGATTTTATCTACCAAATTAGCAATTTCCTCTTGATCTTCGCTTGTTGCCACTGGGATAGGAATAGATCCAATCTGTAAGCCATTTAAATCAAAGTAATTTCCAGAAACTTTTGTAGTATTGTAATAGTATTCGAACCAGAGGTTTGTAAGCTTAGAATTCAAAATTCCAAGAATAAACTTTAGATTGCATGTAATTTTAGGAGTCAGATAATAGATTCGATCTAAACAAATTATTTCTTTTTCCTTTAACATTGCCTGCAGGAAAGCTACAGTTCGAGGCATGATAATCATTTCAGTCGAGAAAACAGCTGCATAATCTGTATCAATTGTTTTAAGAGATCCTTCAATGAAATAACGTCTCACATTAGTTGATTTCAAGGCTTTATATTTTGATCCATCAAAGTTGACCTTATTGTTAGCTAATCCTCTTGCTATAATAAATTGATTTTCTATTTTGTCGCTATTGTTATCTATTTTTTTTATAATACTTTTTAATTTGGGATTAGCATCAACGATTATTTTATATTCTGGGTCAGACAAAATTTCTTTCTGGTCAATTTCAAGTCCGTTTATAGTATCTATCTCTTTTAAGGATGATAAATCTGATAATCGTTTATACATAATGGAATTATTGCAGTTTTTATCGTTTCCATGTTGAATAATTAAAACACAAGGGTAAGTCATTGCATTTTGGAAAACAGGAAGTTGTGATACATCCAAAACGCTTTTAAGTTTATTTGCTTCAATAATTACTCGTCTGCAACCAAGGCCATAATCAGAATTGAAAAATCTAATCGGATTGATAAAGCATAAATGGCCGGATGTTTTAAGTATCAAAAGTCCTTTTTCGATAAATAATAAATACATATCATACTGTTTTGTTGCACTCTTATAGAGTTTTTCGTAATATCTTTTTGAACCTTCAGCAATTGATGTTCGACGAATGTATGGAGGATTTCCTATTACAATGTCGAATCCATTTCTGGTGTTTTCAATGGTTCGGTTGAATACATCAGCAAACCATGTATGCCACAAGAAGAATTTATCGTTTTCATGAAGATCTATATTCTTAAGTTTCTTGATTCTTTCAGTTTCGTTTCCATAGTTTTTGGCTTTGAGGAGCTCGTATACAGCAGCTCTGATTGCTTCTCTGTGTGCATCGCGCTCTTCATGGTTCTGGGTATCAAAGTAATAAGAAAGAGTTGTCGTAAGAGCCTTGATTTCTTTTTCGATATCAAACAAGCCACCTGGATTGCCCGATGTAAGATTACTCAAGTCTTCTCCCTCAAAGCTTTCAAGAAGACTGTTTCCTTGCATAATCTTGTAGTCAAGATTTGGCAGTGGCAGAGGGTTCTCCTCGTCTACGATAATGGCAAGCCAGAACCTCAATCTGGCAATATCTACAGCACCCTTTTCTATATCAACTCCATAGATATTGTTCTTTACAATATGCTTCTTTAGTTCTGCACGGCTCTTGGTATTTTCTGTAAGCAGGAGCATACAGCCAAGAAGCTCGTTAAGCATACCCATAGGGAACGCACCACTACCAACTGCAGGGTCACATATCTTTACATCAAGCAGAGCTTTGAGTACATCAGCCTTCTCTTTCTGTTCAAGCGTACAGTTATGCTCTGTAACAAAACTTCTTATCTTTTCTTCTGCAAGATTTGTTTCGTTTACAATGTACGCAATAAGACTCTCACGGCACATATACTGGACAATTTCTTTTGGAGTATAAAAAGCACCTTTGTCCTTATTGTCTTCCAAAAGGTTTTCAAATATTTTGCCCAGCATTTCAGGGTCTACACCGATTTCTGTATCATCAGGATCTGTCTCATCGATAGTGAAGTTGTACTGGTTGAAGAACTCCAACAATGACTCAAAATGTTCTTTTTTGAACTTTACCTTCTTCTTGTCAAGTTCATCTTCTTCAAAGAGTCCTCCGTTAAGATATGGAATACGAATCTTTTTGCCGTATGTATCACAGACAAGCTTGGGAGCAATAGCCTCTTCTCCTCTGTCTTCGTTCAATGTTCTGAAGAACAACGGTTCCAATACAAGTTCCAGAAAATCCTTCTTGACTTCTTCCTTCGCATTCCTAAAAAGGTTATAGATAAAGTTTTGATCACCAGTACCCCATGGCTCTCCCTGCTCTACACCAAGCCAGCCTTTTTTCTGCAGGAAGTGCAGGAATACAAGGCGCCCCATCATCTTCTTTACATAATCGCGGACAGCCTTATCATCTCCGTCAAAGGCACTCTTGAATGCAGTATTTGCATTCTTTGTTTTTTCTTCGACAAACTTGCCACCCTTTTTGATAAATCGTTTGCCGCTGATATATTCAACAAGGTCTGCATAGAGCTCCCTATATTTATCAAAGAAGTCTTTGCTTACAGATTCTACACTGAACGCGTTAAGCATCAGTTCATCAAGTTTCTTTTTGCCTGACGATATATCACTCTGCAAAATACTGAATCTCTGTGTTGCGGTATGGCACGCATGTGTCACACCGCAAAGATAAGTATATCTCTTGGGATTAGTAATATCCCCAGTATTTTCTCCCTTGTTGACAAAAGTTATACGCCAGGTTGTATCTTTGGTATTTTCGTAATGGAAAAAGGTTATTGCACTGCTGTCTCCTTCCATGATACGTCTTATACAACGCTGTACGCTTACCCTGTTATGCTCAAGCCTTACATTGTCCTTGATTGTAACATCTACAAAGTTGATAGGGAACATTCCGCTAACAACAGCAAATACTGTTATTGATGATATGATATTCTTATCAAGTTCTTTTATATCGTCAATCTGCTTCTGTGTTTCCTTGACTTTGTCACCAAAAACAGGTTTTATAAGGTCTTTTCTTATTGATTCAAACCCAGGATAGTCGTTTTCAAATATATTTCTAAAATCCACTTTTTATTCCTCTCTTACTTTATTATGAATGTTATTGCAGGTTGTCCTGTTACGTCAGCAGACTTGGTACGACTCATGTTATATAGATAATCGACAGATTCCATGAGCTTTTTCAGATCTTCTTTGGCTTCCAGGTTCATCTTGTTTATATGATTTACAACACCTCTGTTGCCGTCATTAATACTGTCAGATATTTTATTAAACTTGGCCTGCAAACTATCATCGATACTTCCCCTATCGTCAAATATGCTGTATATGTTCTTTATGATTGTCTTGGCAGATTTCTTGTCCTTTTCGCCGGCACGGGTATTATTTTTTGTCTTGACGAAAGTATTAGCAAGTTCTATCTCGTAATTCTTACATGCCTTGTCAAAAAGTTCTGTATACTCTGCTGTATCGATGTCATAAAGATTTTGTTTGCTATAAGTCTTGAACAATTCAACAAACTCTGTCTGTGACATGCTTGCATGGCGGTCTGTATTATACTTATAAAGACTTGAATCAATATATTCACCAGCTGTATTTGTCTTATGCATAAGAACCAGAGCGTCTGTATCATGAGCATTTGTATCAAGGACTGCCGAATATACAGGCACTGATATACTGCTCAGCAAAAGCTGCAGCTTCTCATACTTATCCTTGTGCTCAGTATAGAACTGTTTCAGTTCAGCTATATACTGCATGTTAGGGCTCTCGCTGTCTTCTGTCTCATGTTCAACAAGCTTGTGTTCCTTGAGTTCTTCTTCAGTCGTATAAATCTGGCTGTCTTCCCCAAAGAGGTTATGAAATGCCTGAAGCTTTACAAGTGTACGCTTATACAAATTGATCTGGGCGTCTCCAGTAGTACTTGGATAGAAGTTATAGCTATAGATTTTTTCATTAGGACTACCGATGCGGTTGATACGTCCAAGACGCTGCATAAGGGTTGTAGCATTCCACGGGCTGTCATAGTTTATCAGTGTATTGGCTTCGTGAAGGTTGACACCTTCGGCAAGAACATCAGTCGTTACAAGAATGTTGTAGTCATTTCTCTTAGTACCTTTGTAATTGGCATCAAAGTTGGAAGCAATTACATCCTCCATATCCTTTCTGTTGGCAGCAGTAATTGACAGAACCTTATATTCAGGAGCACAATCAGCAAACTTCTGGACAAGAGCTTTCTGCGTTGCTATACATTCCGTAAAGATTATAACCTTCTGTTTCTTGTTTTTCTTTTTGTCCAGATAGGTATCAAGCTTACGGATAAACATGTCCATCTTAGGATCCTGCCTGTTCTTGAGCCATGAATTCAATACTTCTGTTGCAAGTCTTATATCATTAGAGAGAAGCTCGACGTATTTGTCGTCAAAATCTTTTGCCTTGAACACTCTATTATGTTCGGTGTTCTTCTTCTTGTTTATCCTGTCCGCACGCATCTGCAAGTCGTCAAGACAAGCTTCAAAGCTTCCAAGTTTCTTGACATTTTCCTCGGAAAGGATTTCATTGACCTTGAGATCTGGACAGATATATACTCTGTCAGATTTGAACATATCAAGCATAATCTGGGTATTGACTATAAAGTTGTTGAGAGATTCCTCAAAGGCATCTTTACTTGACTCAAGGCGCTTAACAAGCAGAAGTTCCATCAAACCTGCAAGACGTTTGGAAATGTTGTCAGCCTTGATGGTACCACCTGCATGGCGTTTACTCTTGGAATTATACTCATAAAGCTTTTTATTCTTCTCATCCTTGAACATCTCGATTGCTCTGTATCGCCAGTATCCAAGGCATTCCTTTTCAACATCCCTGAAATCAAATGTCATGTTATAGGTTTCATCATGTTCTGCTCTGGATATTGTAGGTGCAATAATCCCAAGCGACTTTGCAAATATTTCAAATATTTCGCCTGTCATTTCATAGCCGATACCTTCCGGCTTCATTATCCTAGGGAATACAAGTCCCTGTCTCTCAAGGTCATCAGCATAGTATTTCTTGAGGTCAGTACGGGTACGTCTTATTACTATCTGGTCTACAACATACTCTCTTATCTGTTCACTTATCTCATTTAGCTTTATTTTGTCAGCTTCCAGTTCGGCTCTGGTCTTTAGTATTTTTTTGTTATTGGCATCTTTACCCTTGTAGTCCCTTATACACTCATCATATTCTCTCTGCATCTGGGCAAAGAAAGATTCGAGATTATTACCATGTTCCCCTAATCCAGATAATGTTGAGTTTTTGGGTTCCCTCTGGAACAGATAAATCTGGTTCTTCAGGTCATCCGGTCTGTTGTTCTGTGGCGTTGCAGACAAAAGCACTACATAGGGATTGACTTCCGCAATAAGGTCATCAAGCTTGTCATACATCTGGGTTCCCTTGTTACGGAATCTATGGCTTTCGTCAACTACAATAAGGCCATACTCTCCCTTGTCAAATGCACTGTCAAAATCGTCTATATCTGCATTTGAGCTGTCTCCGTCCATGTAATCTGCATCAAGGCACCCGATAGTAGTAATATTTATGTATTGAGCGATTTCTTTATCTGAATCCTTGTCAAAATATTCAATGGAATCAATCCAGCTTTTCTTTACGCTTGGAGGTGTTATAACCAGTACAGGCTTGGAAAATGCTGTACTCAAAAGATATCTTTTGATGATCATTACTGCAGTAAATGTCTTGCCGAGACCTACAACATCACCCAGAATAAATCCACCATGCTTCTTCATAATGGCAAATCCCTGGTTTACAGCTTCTGTCTGATATTTTAGAATCTTGAAATCAGGATCCTTTGGTAGATAATCAGATTCCTTGATTCTGCCATCACTATCCAGTACTGAACCAAATTGGTCTATCAGAGTCATGATGTAAGCTTCGTAAGGAGTTACTATCTTAAGTTCCGGCTCCCCTGCATTACAAAGCTCCCCTTGGTCATCAGGATATTGTGGTAGGTTCTTGTTTCCTTTGTTCTTGATGACTTCGAGGATAAACTCTCTTGTCCAGTCTTCACTTAATGCCCATTTTTCGTCAAACCAATATTTGTAACCCTTAACAGGGTTTCCATTTTCCGGGTCAGGTATGCTATGTATATCAGTTGGTTTTGTTGTAAACCAGTTGAGTTCCGCATTTCCCTCAAGACCTTTCTGGGTAAAGTTGCTTGAGCCTATTATTCCAAAGGAGATACTGCCGGTAAAGATATAACATTTGGAGTGTAGAAACTGTACTTCGCCTGCTTCCTTATTGAACTTATGTATCTCTAGTTTTGGGCTACCATCACTATTTGTGGCTTTACTGTAGTCGATAAGGAATTTTACGGCTGCTTGATACTCTTCCTTGACTTCGAGACTGTTGATATCCACTGTAAAATAATCACCTGGGTAATTTTTCTTGACATATTTAGGGTCTTTTTCCAGCTGGCTATAATATATTGAAGGATCCTTACCTATCAACAGCTTGATATTTGTTCCGTCTTTGCCCAATAGAGCTTTAAGTTCTTTTACAATAAGCGCTGTACCGGGCAAATCCCAATATCCGCTAGCAATCATAATTTTCTTGATATCATGCTTTGTTATTACTTCTTTTATTTTATCAACTACTTTTAGCTCTGGAGTATTATCCAGCAGTGTATCAAATAAATCCACTTACGATCCCTCACATGAAATCACTAGAAAATATTATAGTTCCGTCCATTATACCACAAATCATGGCTTTAAGATACGATTTTGTCCAATTTTCCAGGATCAAGGCACAGGCTGAGTGCAGTTGCTGGGCAGAGCTTTCAGCATCCCTCCTTCTTCATTCTCTTTGCCTGGTTAATCTTGCGAGAGCGTTCCATATGCTTCTGCTTCCTGGCACGTTCTGCCTGTTCAGATTCTTCACTGAGGACAGTCTCAAACTTTTCTTTCATTCTGGTGTATGTCCCGTTATCATAGGATATAGTCGCCATAAGACTGTATATCCGAGAAAGCAGATTCTGCATGTCTCCCATAAATGACAGGTTCAGGACATTCTTGATACGGGAGCTGATTGTATCGTCATCGATAGTTTCTGCACATTCTATGTACTGCATTCCCATAAGATAGGAACTGATAATCTGTACGAGATTCAGTTCCTTGTTCAGACGATTTTTGTCACCCTTGAATCTGTCCAGCAGATTGTCGTAACCGCTGCAGCTGGCAACATTGGATTTTTCGTACAGGCAGAAATTTGCATAGAGAGTACTGGGCTTGTCATATATACTCTGCATGAGGAAACTTTCGGAAAGCCACTTGATATTGGGATTTATCTCCGCCGGAAGAAGCTTGATAACAGGATCCCGGAATCTGCTGTATCCTCTGGAACATACAAGGTTAAGGCTTCGTATCTTCCTGAAGTCATAGGACAGTTTCCATCCGTCAACAGTCCTTATCTTCTTTCTGGAATTGGCCAACGACTGGACATTAGAAGCAAATATTTCCGTTTCTTCCTCATAGTTCGTGCTGGCATATTTTTTGTCCATATCCAGGACAAAGGCATTGCTGCTCTGGCCCACAAGATAGACCGGTACAATATGCACAGGAGTAGAATCCTCTATTACGAGACAGTATGTACATCCGGCAACATCGTAGTAACCAAGCTGTCCTAATCCTCCATATTTATCGCTGGCAGCACAGATGATTACCATGTCAAATATGCAATTCCTGTAGGCATATTTATGGAACTCCTCTTCATCTATGCAGAGTAAATCTATACAGCCGCTTTTTATAACATTGTAATAGGGCTTTTGAACCAATTCTTCCCTGCTTCCGACAAAGAGACATTTGTCGATATGGGGATACTTGTCAAAATTCTCAAAAGCTTTCTTTATTGTAGATGTACGTTTATTCTTGTTCATTTATATTCCTCCAAGTGGTAATTATCCCGGAACTGTAGCAAAGTTGATACTGCACCGGGATAACATATTATCATTTCTTTTTGTGGCAGGCTGTAATACTGAATACAGTACCAGCTATTAATATTATACTCTCTCCTACACAGATATTAAGAAGTAACTTCTGTTTTTTCCTGCAGGCAGTAATTTCTTCTCTGTAGACTGCCATTTCTCGTCTTACGGCATTGTCAAGCTGAGACTGATATAAGGCAAAAGCCTGGTCACAAGCCTCCTGTATGACATCCAGCATCTCGTCCCGGCTGTAGGCACTGCTCCTTACTGTAAAGGCAGGCTTCATGGCAACGTTGTCTGTCCCAGCAGTCTCCCTTGGAGGAGGTGCCATGGCAAGCAACTGTTCTGTAGTCTGTATGTCCAGAGAATGTATGCTTTCGGTCTGCCATTCTTGGGCTGATACTGTCAGCACTCCTATCTGCAATGCAAAAAGCACTGCTATTATCCTGTATGTTCTCTTCATGGATATACTCCTGTCTGTTCTCTGAAGGCTATGAGTTGAGCCACTTCTTGAGGTCAAGGACGCGGACTTCCATCCGGAATGTACTGTACATATGCCTCAGCTCCATGAGAGTACGTACATGGGCACATTTTCCGTCTTCGATACTTGACATGTTCAGATACTTTCCGTCTCCCATATGGGTCGCCACATGGACAGCCTTGCCATCCTCATTGATGAAGAACGCTGCCTTGATAGCATCGGCGTGCCCCTTATCATCCCTTGTAAAGAAGTTTCGATAGAGGCTATCTGCAGTCACTCTTATATGTGTCCCATATATGGCGTTAAGTACACTGCAACATGTACCACTACAATCAGCGCCATTTTCCACGGAACTACCAGACCAAAAATACTCTACTCCAATATACATTGAGAGCAATTCCCGCAGTATATCCTTTTCTGTCTCTCCAAGGACAATCATTTCCAGTGACCTTTGTTCCAATATTGTTAACTTTGCTTTTCCCGACATTTTTACTCCTATTTCAGATAACTGATAATTCGTCATGCTAACTCTGCATTATCTTGACTATTGCAGCCAATGTCGATGCAATAGTGCTGAGCACTGCAAGAATCAGTGTCACACGTTGTTCTTTATAGTCTGCTGCTTCCTTTTGCATCTGTTCCAGCCGTACTTCAAGACGATCTTCAATCTCCTTGACACGAGCTTCCACATCACGTTCAAGAAGTATCTGATTCTCTGTCTGAGAGGAAGCTTCCCGGTTTCCTGTTCCTTCATAGTTCTGGTCAGACTTGATCCGAGACATTTCCTCATGATCCTTTGAAACTCTCTTACGATACTGCACATATCTCCTCCAGTAGTTGTTGTTTGATATGTGATTCTAGCGATATTTCTGATTACTGCTACTCTCTGCTGTAGAATTTAAGAAATATTTCTAAAACTCTACGGCAGAGAGTAACAATTCCGCATAGATTCTGATACTGTTCCAGCCATCTTAACTATTATCAAAGGAGAAATATCAGTATGAAGTACTATGTCAGACAGACAACCAGCCCTCTCAACCCAAAAGAGAAATCCTATCATGCATTTCCTGTACGTCTTGGAATCATGGGAATCGACGAATTTGCCAAAGTTATCTCCCATTCCTGTACTCTTACCCAGGTTGATATTGAGGCAGTACTCAAGTCATTTGTGGAAAATCTGCCCCAGTTTCTTAGAATGGGGTTTACAGTCAAGCTGGAAAACTTCGGTTCATTCCGCCTCAATTTCAGGAGCAACGGACACACCGATCCAGAGAAAGTTTCTGCCCAGGATATCAAGGATGTCCGTATCGGTTTCCTTGCCAGTTCCAAGTGCAAGAACGAGGTAACCAACGGTCTTACGTTTGAGTTCAGCGGAATCACAAAAGAAGCAGAAGAAAAACCTGCAGAACCGGATGGTGATGATGGAATAGACTTCTAGAGCCGGATGTCAGGTCTATCTTCTACGGAATATTGTTCACTCAGAACTTGTTCCAGTCCAGAAGATATCTCTGACTGCCTGACTGCTGGAATTTTTGCCTATGAAAAATTCAGTTTTTCATAGGCAAATTTTTTATTTTTCCTAGGCAAAAATTTTACTTTTCCTAGGGAAAATCCTTTTTATACAAATCTGAGAGACTTTATCTATCATAATGAAACTGAAGACACGTAATTATTATAATTTTGCATACGATGCTATATCTTACTATGACTTGAGCCGCAATGACGAGCTTATTCTTGACTATATACTGAGCTTTGCACTTTCGGGTAAGGCATATACTATGGATTTATACGACCACGGCATCAAACGCCGGTACTACTGGATAAAATACGATGCCCTCATTACTGCTTATAATGGTGTTAACAACGAACGGCATATACTGGATATAACAAGGACAGATGTCTTGGGGCGCAAGATAAAGGAACTGACAGAAAAAGGCATTATCTACTACAGACTCCTGAACAAACGTAATACTCCAGAGGGTAGACACGAAAGAGGAAACTACACATACATAGCGATTGACACAGATGCAATGAGATTCCTGATGGGAGGCGACTCTCCATATCTTGCCCGCAGTGTAGAAAACTCCATACAAGATATCGACACGTTGGCAGAGAGGGAAAACAACACTCGTGACATCGGCAATCAGACCGGCTGTACTGCCGGAAAAGATACAGACATTGCCGGACAATCTGGCAGCAGCAGTACAGTGCAGTCCATGACAATTGATATGATACAGGCGGAACAGCCTGACACTACAAAGTCAACTGACAGCTGTACAGAAGAATCTGTACCCTGCATATCGGGAGATACACATCCTGTAGACTCACAGGTCAATACAAAGACCATATATTCAGAAGATAATGAATTTAAAAGACCCTGGGACATTGATGAAACCGCAACTCCTATTGCATCCATGCTGGCAAAGATACTCAGCAAACTGGGCGGAGTGTACAAGGATTTTCTGACAGAGAGGACTGTAGCATCCTGTGTAGCAAACGGCTTTACTTCCAGTGAAGATATATGTGCTTATCTTGATTATATTTATCACAACATGGAATCCAACAAGGACATAAGGAACAGACCAAGTTATTTTATAAAAGCAGCCACAGGCTGTGCCTACGGCAAGGCTTTCCTTGAGCGTAAGAATCAGAAAATCAGCAGCAGTTCAACAAAAAGTGTAAACTCTGATCCTGCAAGGAGCAGCGGCTGTAAACGTGAAGACACCGACATGCATGACCGTGGTCCGGATGTCATTCTGGTACGCCCTACCCATGAGTGCCCGGTATGTGGCGGTACATATTCCGATGAAGCCGGCATCTGTACTACCTGTGGGCTCAAGGATGAGAATGATGCAAAGGATCTTGCCATCGCAAGAGCTACATTTGCATTGGATGAAGAAAGCCGCAAAGAAATGCTGTACCGTCTTAACCGCAACACACTCAGCATGCTTTGGTTTTATGATAAGGCCAAGGCAATGGCCGAACGGCAATCAATATACGCAGAATACGGTATAAAAACATAAAGACACCCCAAGGGGTGCCTTCATGTTACATGACTATAATAAGTTTATTCAGCTTCGATCTGCTTGATGGAACAGTCGCTTCCACTTTGCAGATAAGTATGTTCACTACCACAGTGTGGACATATCTTTCCATGCTGTAATGTAGGATACGTTTTCTCACAGTCTTCACAGAATGTGACTGCAGGAAGAGTCTCAAAGATAAGCTTTGCATCTTCAAGAAGCGGGCCTTCCTTTTTTACGGCCCAGTTCCAGCAGTCTTCCAGGTATTCGTTTACAATACCTGAAACTTCGCCAACTTGCAGCGTTACAGAATGAACTTTAGTAGCTCCATTCTCCAGCGCTGCATTCTTGACGTCCTTGACTATGTAAAATGTTACGCCAAGTTCGTGCATTTTACTTCGCTCCGCTAAGTTATTTTGCTCCGAAAAATTATTTTTCCCAGAAAAATTATTTTACTTTGTAAAATTACTTTACTCTTGGGTAATCTTCAGGATCAACAAAGTAGTGATCTGGATCATTCTTGATTACAGCTGCTGCCTTATCACTCTTGAACACCATGTTCACTACACGTTTTGCCTGGTATGGCAATATCTTCTTGAACTTATCTTCAGCTACTACCATTCTTGATGCACCAGGTATGTCACGTACAAGATGTATTGCGTCAAACTCACACTTTGTAGTACATACACCACATCCAAGACACTTGTTGCTGTCCACTACGTTGGCTCCACACTTGAGACAACGAGATGTCTCTATCTTAATCTGTTCCTCTGTAAGTGTCAGGTGGTTTTCTTCAAAGCTCTTGGAGTCAATGCTTGTATCTACCCCTGCTTCCTGTCTTCCGGCATTGTCATAGCTGTCTACGCGGATATCATCTTTGTTAAGGGCGATAAATTCGTTGCGGTTACGTCCCATTGTCATGTCTCCGCCACGTACAAAGCGGTGTATTGACTCAGAAGCAAACTGTCCTGCAGCGATAGCATCAATTGCAAACTTTGGTCCTGTATATACGTCTCCACCTACGAAGATATCAGGGCAATTCTTTACCTGATATGTTAATCCGTCTGCCTGGAGAGCAGGTCCCTTGAACTCTGCCTTTTCGTCCTTGAGGAGATCTCCCCATACACTTGCCTGTCCTACGGCAAAGATTACTCTGTCACACTTGATTTCAATTGTAACGCTTTCGTCATACTTAGGATCAAAGCGACCTTCTGCATTCTTTACCTGTGTACACTTCTTGAATATGATGCCTGTTACCTTTGTGCCATCTGTGAGAACTTCCTTTGGTCCCCATCCGCACTTGATTTCTACACCATCTTCTCCTGCTTCACGGATTTCTTCCTTACTTGCAGGCATTTCTGCTTCGCTTTCGAGACAAAGCTGTGTTACATGGGCAGCTCCGTTACGGGCACTGCAGCGGCTGGCATCGATTGCTACGTTACCACCACCTACTACTACTACATTTCCTGTAAACTCTGCACCACCGCAGTTAGCTTCCTTGAGGTAATCTATTGCAGTAAAGGTTCCTTCTGCTGTATCACCTGGGATGTTAGGTCTTCGACCTGCTGAACATCCGATTGCAACGTAGAATGCCTTGTATCCCTGAGCACGGAGTTCTGCAAGGCTTATGTCCTTACCTACTTCTACTCCAGTTCTGATGTCAACGCCCATTTCTCTCATTACATCGATTTCTGCAGCGAGGACTTTCTTTCCAAGTTTGTATGAAGGAATACCGTAGCGGAGCATACCTCCGGCCTCCGCATTCTTTTCGAATACTGTTGGCTTATAACCTCTTTCTGCAAGATAGAATGCAGCTGTAAGACCTGCTGGACCTGCACCGATGATTGCAATCTTATCAGTCCACTCTGTATAGCGGCTTGATGCAACAACTGGCTTTGGAATATAACGTGTTGATGCGTCAAGGTCACGTTCTGCAAGGAACTTCTTTACGGCATCAATAGATACTGCCTGGTCAATTGTGCCACGTGTACATGCGTCTTCACATCTCTTGTTACATACACGTCCACATACTGCTGGGAACGGATTCTTCTTCTTGATAAGAGCAAGAGCATCTGCATAGCGTCCCTGAGCTGCCATGCGGATATATCCCTGTACGGCAATATGTGCTGGACAGGCAGTCTTACAAGGAGCTGTTCCTGTCTCATGACACTGGATGCGGTTAGAGTTACGATAGTTATCATCGTATCTTGACTCAGGCCATTTGTGGTTATCAGGAAGCTTGATCTTAGGATACTTGACGTTGCTTCCGTCTTTCTTGCAAAGCTTCTGGCCAAGCTTACATGCACCGGCTGGACAATACTCTACACAGCGTCCGCAGGCTACACACTTGTCCTTGTCTACGTGAGCAGTATATGGAGAACGGCTCATGTTAGGAGTATTAAAGAGCTGTGAAGTACGAAGAGCATTACAAATCTGAACGTTACAGTTACAGATACCAAAAATCTTGTTTTCGCCGTCAATGTTTGTTACCTGGTGAACAAATCCGTTTTCTTCTCCTTTTGCAAGGATACGGAGAGCTTCATCTACAGTGATTTTGTGACCCTTGTTTGTTTCTACCATGTAGCGCGCAAAGTCACCTACACCAATACACCACTGGAAGTCATCATCAGCACAACCTTCGCCGATTGCCTTGCGGCTTGCACGACATGAACAGCGGCCTACGGCGATGCTGTCCTCATACTTCTTGAGCCAGTAAGAAAGATGCTCGCAGTCTTCTGTCTTATTTTCCATGGTGATGGCTTTTTCGACAGGGATAACGTGCATACCGATTCCGGCACCACCTTGTGGCACCATCTGTGTGATTCCCTTAAGAGGGATATATGTCATACGTTCAAAGAATGAACCGATAGCTGGATGTTCATCAAGACGAGGATTACTTCCTTCAGGACCTACTTCATCCATATTGAAAAGTTCTGCACTTCCAGGAACAAACATAGGAAGAATATAGCGACGCTCTGACATTGGAGCTGTACGGCCATTGTGGTCATAGTGATAACCATAATCATATTCAATGAGACCAAGATAAGCCATGTGGTCTACTATCTTCTGGAAACCGTCCTTCCCAACTTCCTCAACCTTTGCCTTGTTAAGCTCACAAAGTTCTTCAAAAGTATAGTGATGACGCTTTTCCATTGTGAGGCCAACTTCTGCCTCTTCTTCTGTAATGATGTCTGCAAGACCCCAATACTCAGGATCTTCTACTGTTACCTTACCAAGCTTATGGGAAGCAACATCAGTAATTTTTTTTCCCAAGGCAATAATCTTTTCGCTTGGGTTCTTGTCACCCTGATGAGGAGGAATGACATTCTTGTTCTGCTCTACCATATATTCTCCTTACACAACCATTTATAGTTTCAACCAAAAGTCAGCCATTAATTTTGCACAATATAATATTTACGACTTCCACTTTTGGGTTTCATCCAAAATCCAGTCTGCAAATTCCTGCATTCCCTCTCCGGACTTTGCACATACAGGTATGACCTTTGCCCTAGGATTCAGGTCAGCAATATATTTCCTGACTGCATCCATGTCAAAATCAAAGACTTCCATTACATCAACTTTATTTATAAGGACCAGATCCACCACACTGAACATAAGAGGATACTTCAAAGGCTTATCATGCCCCTCCGGAACGCTCAGTATCATTACATTCTTGCAGGCTCCCGTATCAAACTCCGCAGGACAAACAAGGTTTCCGATGTTCTCAAGGATGCAAAGGTCCACACCGTCAAGATCCATATTCTTAAGTCCTTCCTTTGTCATGCCTGCATCTACATGGCAAAGCCCTCCTGTGTGAATCTGTATAGACTGAACGCCACAGGTTTCAGAAATCTTTACAGCGTCAACATCAGAATCAACATCAGCTTCCATGACAGCTACATTGATCTTATCCTTAAGTCTTGTAATTGTATTGATTAGAGTTGTTGTCTTGCCGGCCCCTGGGGAAGCCATAAGATTCAAAAAGAAAACACCCTTTTCCTTAAGGTCTTTTCTAACTAATGCTGCCTCAGCATTGTTATCAGCATATACGCTCTTCTGTAGTTCAATAACTTTGATTGTACCCATAGTATCTCAATTATAATATATAAAGTTGAATCCGTAAAACAATCTTTTATCTAAAGTTGAATTCCTTGCACAAAGCTATGAGTTCAAGCATTTAGTTATGGGCATCTCTAAGAAATGCAATTTTCAGAGGTTCCCTTATAAAGCAGGACTTAATTTTTTTTAAATAATATTGTTGAAACTGAAAAGATCGATACAGATTAGCTGAAGTATCCTAACAGAAAATCTCTATTTTGACTAGTTTTTTTTACTTTTATTGTAAATTTAAGAATAATATATTGCGGATTTGTTACTATCAACCTGATATGCCACTGCTATCATAATCAGAAGCATATCAGACCTCATCGTATTAGGGTATCTTCAAAAATTGCTATTACAGCAGATCCTAGTCTTTTTTGCTCAGATAAAAGAGGCGTCTCTTTTCTTCTGGTTCTCCAGGCCAGGCAAAATGCTCAAGCTTATCGATGGAAAAATATCTTGACAAGATTCGAGTCCATTCCTGATCTGTACGGCTTACCATCCTAAGGACATCGTCAACATAAATATTGTTTCCATTTTTTATGGTAACGTGTTTTTCTGCATTTTCTTTAGGTTCCATATAGTGATTCATTCCGATTACGATTTTGGCACCTCTTGAAGTTATGCGACTAAAGTTTCTGATGATACTACCTGCGATTTCTTCAGGCAGAACATCAATTACATTGGAACAGAATATCCCGTCATAGGACTCTGACTGAACTGTATCAAGAAAATCTACATCTATTTTTCTGACAGAGACCTTGTCACTTACACCAAATGCAGCTGTAACAAGAGTTGCTAGGTGACATCCGTGTTCTGCCGTATCAACTGCATCTACAGTGCATTGTGCAGATTTGGCAATACCTACACTTCCCCAGCCTTCTCCGCACCCATAGTCCATGACTTTCTTGCAGCCAACAAATGCTGCAAGAGAATCTGCAAGTTTTTCAGAAGCCGTAAGGTCCTTCCAGTCACTGTCTTTCGTCACAGTCTTTAGGTATTCCTCATACTCCGGAGTGTTGGCAACAAAGGCTTTATCCCAAAACTCCAGTGATTTGTCATTTACATTTTGCAATTCATTTTCCATTTTTTATTTCTCCCATAAAATTTTATGTCAGCCATCATTACACTTTTACCTGTAGACGACTGAAATCTTTACAGAACTACTACGTCCTCTGGCATCAGACACTGTTACCTCATAATCACCTGCATCAGGCTTCCACTCCAAGGCTTCTCCAGGATTGCATCTGCCGATAAAATCACTGCCTGCAAACCAAAGTAGCTCATTGGTATCCGCATCAGCTCCGGCATTAAGGAATATGGTATTTCTCTCCGGTGTGTTTATACGGAATACATATTCGGTACTGTCCAGAGGAGAGTTAATCTTTGGAGGAAATCCCCTGGAGCTTTGGTCAAAGGTGTAATCCTCAGGCGGATATGGAGGAGGCTCAAGGCGAGGTAAACCTGCCTTCTTGAATAAATCCTGCATATCACTTGGCCAGAATTCCCTTACAACTTCAGTGACATATTTCCCTACACTCTCATCTGTACGATAGCCTGTCCTTGTATCTACGTTTATCTTTCGGTGAATCTGACATCTTGTTATAGGAGAAACTCCCGGTATGAACCATGTTTCTTCCTTTGTGGGACAAGAGTCATTTGGTATACCGCCGGAAACTGCACAGACTTCTACTTTTGATACCCTTGGAGGTGGATCCGGATACCAGAGACGCTGTTCCTTAGGTGTATTACTCATAATCAATGATGCAATATTAAAAAACAGAGGGCCTGACATTTTGCGTCCAATAAAAGAGTTGTTACCAAGTCCGCTGAAATTTCCTATCCACACCACAAGGACATACCGGTCAAATATACCTACAGCCCAGCTGTCCTTGAAGCCGATACTTGTACCAGTCTTCCACGCTACAGGGATATTTTCCATCGACTGCCCCAGATCATAGGGAGGTGAATTTTCCTCCAGCATCTTTCGCACAACAAAGGCGCTTTCCTTTGTAAGGACATTGTACCCCCTGTTGTAGGGATGGTCACCGCGAGTATAGTAAAGGTCACGGAATACTCCCCCGTTTCCAAGTGCACAGTACATCTTACCCAGCTCCATCATGGTAACATCAGCAGTTCCCAGGACTATGGATAAGCCATAATGATCTTCGTCTTTCAACCCTGTGACGCCGCAATCCTGCATAAACTCATAGATACCGTAACCATTCTTGTTTGTCCGGTGTCCTAAATCTACAGCAGGAATATTCCTGCTGTCACAAAGAGCAAACCACGCAGGCAAAGGTCCTTTAAACACGCTCTCATAGTTATCAGGGACATATTCACTGAAGGACTGTGGTGCATCCCTAAGCATTGTACTGTAATGTATAAGTCCCTGCTCACAGGCAAGGGCATAGATAAAGGGCTTGAGAGTGGAACCGGGAGATCTTTTTGCTGTAGTTCCGTTGACCTGCCCCTCGATTGAATCATCATAATAATCCGCAGAACCTACGCTTGCCACTACTTCCATCTTTTCCTTGTCGATAAGAAGGACCGCACTGTTGGATACTCCAAGGCTACGGTTCTGATCTACGTAACTGTTGACTGCGCGTACTATCTTTCGCTGTATACCAAGATCAATTGTTGTCCTTACAGTTCCAGTTCTCTTCCTGCAGTAGTCAAATTCACTCCCGTTAAGCATCTCTGTATAATGTCTTGCATGATCCGGAAAATCACACACAGTGTATATATCCATATCAAAATACACACTATCCTTAATATCTTCAGGATGACTCTGACACCATGAGTCGTAGAGAATCTTACGAGCATCAAGAAGTTCCTTAGGATTTTTTTTGCGATTGGGAGATCGTTTTATTGGATTTTGAGGAAGAACTACAAGAGTAAAGCATTCACTCAAAGAAAGGTCCTGCACACTCTTGTTGAAGTAATACCAGGAGGCTGTTTCAAAGCCTTCAATATTATATCCACAGGGAACAAGATTGAGATAGCACTCTAGGATCTGTTCCTTTGTATACAAGAACTCAAGTCTCCATGCCAGAAAAATCTGTTTGATCTTACCAGCAGGAGATTTTGTATATATACCATATTTAAGTTTGGCAGTCTGCATTGTAATAGTACTGGCACCAATGCGTCTGGAGCGTACAATATAAGTCTGCCAGAAAGCTCTTACTACAGCCCCCAGGTCTACACCATTGTGACTGTAGTAATGTCGATCCTCCTGCATCAGCACAGCTTCGACAAAGCGAGGCGGATATTCAGACAGAGGGCGGAACATGCGATATTTGTCTTCCTCTGTCTGAAACACTTCAAGAAGTTCTCCGTTTCTGTCTGTATATGCTGCCGAAAACTCAATTCCTCTGTATATGTCCGCCCATTTGCGATCCCCTATAATCAACAGGGTAATCAAGGGCGGAACTATCAGAATTATCAGCAGGATAATCTTTTTTTTTCTTGTCATGTACTATTCGCTTACAGTAATCTTTGGACTTGGCGCAATGGAATATATTTCCGGATTGTACATAGACTCTGCATATGATGGCGGTACATTAAAGGTTCCGCTGTTTATTACACGAGCCTTATATTCAAAAGTACGAAGATCCTTTGCAAAGCTTCCGTAAAGGACAACACGATCCTCACGTACATCTACATAGTCCATGTATCTGTTACCGTCGCTCTGTCTTACAGACTGTATATCAGCCTCAAGGAAAGCACTCTGCATGTCTACTATGGCAATGTTGTACAAACGACTATCTGTTGTAGTACGATAATTTATGCGGACAAGGACTTCATCACCCTTCTTGAGTTCCTTGATTGCAGAACCATCTGTATTGAGTATCTCACGATAAACTTCAATACCCTTGTTTTCGCGTTCCTTTGGATCATCATAGGCATAACCTGAATTTACTATCATCCAGTAAACAGGCAGCTCTGCCTTCTTCTGGAATTCAATAGAATCAACATTAGAACCAAACGTTCCCTTACCACTGAGATCTTTAGACAATGTGATGTCTTTACGGTTCTTTCCGGAAATCTCTACAGCTCCGACAAAATCTTTATCACCACTGACAACTTCATCGAGGGCAGCTATTGCACGAAGCCCGCTGCTTACAGAATATGAGTTGTAGTTATTGTATTTCATGTGCTCTACCATATCGTCAAGCATCTCTTTCTTAAGGAGCTTAATCTTATCAGGGAAGTACTCTGCTATGATAGTTACATAAAGAGAAGAATACTGCAGGGAGTTGTGATACTTGTAACTGTCACTCCAGAACATTGTCCTGTTTACCTTGCTGAGAAGGCGGTCAGCTTCCTTATCAACTTTGAGCATCTTGTAACTTGCTGCAAGATACAATCCTGCATATCCATCCAAAGAACCTTTTGTCTTTGCAGCATCAGATACAATATTCTCAATAAGATTTGTCGTGATGATATCATTCTTTGTGAGGATATATGTTGCATAAGACCTGAAGTATATTCCATTGTACATATCATCTTCACGGCTATTGGCTATATCACGTACTGCATCTATTACACTTTCAAAGAATCCTGCAGGAACAGCATAACCATATCTCTGACAATCCGTAAGGAATTCGGCGACATACAGGGTAATAAAGTAATCATCAGAACTCTTATCTGTCCAGTAACCAATCTGATTGTTAGACTTCTGCCTTGACTGGAGGATGGCAATAGTCTCGTTTATCATCTTTTCGCAATCCTGACGACTCTTGGCACCGGCAACAAAATTGTTAAAGACATATGGATATGCCTTACTTGTTATCTGCTCAGAACATCCATACGGATAATCAGCAAGATAGACATTAAGTCCATCAGCAAATGCAGATGGGACAATGGAAGCATATACATTGCGCTTTGCAAACTCATCATATGTCTTAGGACCTGCTGAAGCAGTTTCCTTTGATCCGCTAAATCTTCCTGACGAAACGATTGTACGGTATGGCATATTAGGTCTGACGCTTAAAGTCTGAACTATCTTAGAAGATATGTTTGTACCCTTCTCGGTAGCAGTAAACTTGATCTCAGCTCCTCCAAGGGACTGCTTAGCCTTGACCCTGAAACTTACAGTCTTGTCAGATCCCTGAGGAATATCAAGATCCATAGTCTTGCTGCCTGCAATCTCTACGTGATTATCAGGCACTACCTGCAAAGTGACTTTACCCTTTGAACCTTTATAAAGATTTGTCACATTGACAGTAAGGTCAAACTCATCTCCAGGAGCAACAGCAAGAGGACTATTTGGCTGAATAACAAAATCATTTGTTGCTGTAACGCGACTTTCTTCTACACCGATAGAAGATGCATTTACTGCGATAGCATAAACTTTAATACTTCCATTAAAGTAATCAGGAACATTATAAGTATATGTCTGTTCATCTTTACCGGAAGGAATTACTCCAGACCAGAAGACAACACTGTCAGACACCTTACGCTTAAACGGATTAAGACGGCGTGCAAGCATTTCGTCCATCGAAGCTCCACCACCAGTGGCCATAGAAGTCTTGAGTACATTATACTCAGGAAGAATGAGATCAAGGATCTGACTTGTCCTTACCTGAAGTGCGCGCTTCTTAAAGAAGTGAGACAAAGGATCAGGAGTCTTATAATGGGCTGTCTGAATAATACCTTCATCTACTCCATAGAGTATTATCTTCGCGTTATCCCTTGTAGAATATTTTATCTCAAGAGTTTCTCCAGACTTTACTTCTGCAGGAACCGAAAGATTTATCTTCTGAGTCTTTGCTTCCCTGCTGACTGAGAATGGTACTGCTCCATAACAGAACGGACTCATAAATATCTCGTCAGACTCGTAGTCACGCTTGAACATGACATTGATGTATCCGTTACCTTCAAGTTCCTTTGGAATTGTTATGGACTGTACCGATGTCAGAGAATCCTGAGTAAACCACTTGTATGCGTATACCTTGTCCTTTTCAATGGTAATGAGACCATTTCCTTTATAAGGAGCCTTTATGTAAATCTTTGCCTGTTCCCCTGGAGCAAAATCTGCGTTCTCTACGTTTAGTTCAAGCTCTGCAGTACTTGTAAGGCTGCGTGTTACATCAGCAGTACCAGCTACTGTATACGAGAATGAATTGAACTCAACGCCATTCTTATCTATCACAGTGACTCTGTATTCTCCAGATTTATCGGAAGGCAAAAGATGTTCGCTTCCGCCTTTCTGGATAGAGATCTTCTGTTCCGAAACTGGGATAACCTTACGTACAGACTGATATTTATAAAGTCCGTTACCCTGCTTTACAAGAGTTGAGATATATTTGATTTCTTCAGTCTTCAATGTAACATTATCAAGGCTGATGGACTCAAGGTTATTGTTTACAGCAACAAAAGTCATCTTACGTGGATTACCGCGGCTGATAAAATCAAGACGACCATCAGCCTTGTATCCTATGACATAATCCAAAGGCGAGATATACATTGTACTTCTGGCAGAAACATTGCGTCCGCTTCCTTTTTCGAAAGCTTCAGTATAGAAGTCAATGCAGTATGAGCCTTTCTCAAACTTACTTAGATCAATATCATAAACAGCTGTTCCAGATTCATCTGTAGTTGTAGTCTGAAGCTTTTCGTCATATGTATTGTTTCTGGAATATGGATCATGGAAAACATATTCCCTGTACTTCTGCATATAAGGAAGTCCTGACCTCAATGTGAACTGAGCTTTTAC
Source organism: Treponema sp. (assembly GCA_045616545.1). Classification (GTDB taxonomy): domain Bacteria; phylum Spirochaetota; class Spirochaetia; order Treponematales; family Treponemataceae; genus Treponema_D. Next base: position 23,373 of record JAZLGX010000033.1, read on the forward strand.
CTCGTTTCCGCTGGCTGGAGTACCAAAAAGATTCTTTACCTTGACAACAGACTTGATATCCTTATCATAGCCGATCCAACCTGCATTAGGCAAAGGATCAAAGTTTGCAGTGACATTCAAAGTATCTGGAAGATATTCCTCCACCTTGACAGAAGTTCCGGAGAGGTACTCTGTATATTTAGTTCCATTAGTACGAGTCTTTACAAGGCTAAAGGATACGTCATAAACACCTGTAGGGGAATATGGACGAGTCTCAAAGATAACTTCCTCAAAGCCCTCTGAAGAAAGCATGAACTGCTTTGTAAAGAAATCCTTACCCTCTGAATCCTTGACCTTAAACTCCACAGGGATACCTGCAAGATTTTTATTCCAGTCTCCGGCTTTAGCAATGATACCGATATTTACCTTTTCGCCAGGACGGTACATACCTCTGTCAGAGAATACATATGCATCAATTTTGTCAGGACTTACAGAATCATATATACCGCCTACATCAAAGTTTGAATAATCAACATTACGTCCATAGCTTGAATATGGCATAAATGACAGGTCGGTACCTTTTTCGACTATATAAGCTACAGGGGTGTGTCCGTCTTTAGATGTCTCCTTTGAATCAAGTTTAGGGAGGAACGCGTGCCCCTGACTGTCTGTAGAAGTCTCCGCAATAGTATTCCCGTTGAGGCCAACAACCCTTACTTTAGCACCAGAGACAGGAGTACCCTTTGTGACAGACTGGACAAAGATATCAGTAGTACTGTTTTCGTTGCGCTTAGTTACAATACCAAGATCCGTCACAAGAATAAAGCGACGGTCTGATTTTCTGCTTTCCTTATCTGTAACCTGGAACATAAAGAGACCGTTTTCAAGATTATGTTTCTTATCTGCAACCAGATCTTTTGTAAAGTTATAGGAGAAGTATGACAGACGTTCAACAGATGAACCTGGAACAAAATATTCACTACGCTCTGTCTCGGATATATTCTTCTCACTAAAGCGGTAAGAATCAAAGGAAAGATTCTTCATATCTCCATTAGTCATGGATACAAGGTGATTGATATCCTTAGGCATGATACGGCTTACAGTGTATTCAACCTGATTGACACCGCGGGAATACATTGCGATGTTTTTTGAACCACCTAAGGCAAGAAGTGCACCTTCCGAAACAATACCTATTTCTACAGGATATCTTGATATACGGTTATAATATACAGAATCATCTTTATCAAGCTTATATCCACCAAAGAATTCCAAAGTTCCATTAAAGACTACCGCAATGAATTTATCCTGAGGAACATGAATCCTGAACATATTCATTTCTGAATAATCCAGTGCACCTGGAATGATCTCTGCCTTTACAGGAGTACTCTGACTCTTTACAAGAGAAGTAAATGCAGTACTGCTCTCGTTAGTCCAGTAACAGTTGGTTGTTCCCTTCCATCCCTGTTCCGCAGGTTTATCTTTTGGCAAAAGATAAATCTCCATTCGTGATAAAATATTTTCAGGGCTTATCTTTCCTTTGGAATTGATTACAAGGACCTGGTCATATTCCAGGTTATCCTTCTTTACAAGAGAAAAATCAACAGAATTGATGCGTACATAATCTCTCATACCAGGAACTGAACAAGTAGTAGAATACTTGCTGCATGGAGTTCCACCCATGACAGACTTGATGCCACTATATTCAAGCTTTACATCTGATGTAAAGTTAGGCATCTTTACCACATCGGATACAATGTATACTAACTTATCATTGTTATCGTATGTGACTGTATAACCCAAAGATGATGGTGTTGACTTATTCTTGGATGCATATTCATTAAATGTAAGGGAAATAGCCTTTTCTACAGAATCATGATCCACAGGATGAGAAGCAGAAAGTGTAAAGGTAGCACGCTTCTCATTGGCGTTTTCTGGATTGATATAGAACTCGCTGCCATAGCACATGATGTTAAAGTCATCCGTTGTAAAAGAAACCTCATCTGGGCCAATTACATTTGCACCAAAAAGGTCCTTCTGAAACTTAATTTTATACTTTGTGGCAAGGGACCAGCGTTCTGCAGGCTGGAACACAAGGACAGAATCATCTCTCCAGCTCCATGACCCATCGATTTTCGGTGTAATCTGAACTTTGGAACTTACATCTTTATCCAAATCTTCTATATTACATGCCGAAGATGTAAATACAACAGAAAGGGCATCACCTTCTACATTTGGCCGGTAAGTCATATCCGGTTCATAAAGGACATAGGAAACCTTGACTTTGTCTCCTATCACTACTGACTCACCACCTGGTGACACAGTCTTGTCTTTCTTATTGCAAGAAACAATCAGCATTGATGATAAAATCGCAAATGCCAATAAAAAAATTGATTTTCTTGGTAATAAATGCATAGAAATACCTCTCAAAACAATTGCTTATATTATAACACAATATTATTTTGTATCCAATATCCTGGATACTACGCATAAATTCTGTCGGTATTTCTACTTAATTCTGCAATATATATAGAGATAGAAAACTAAAATATTAGTTTCTTTCCAAGCCGCAAAGTTTTTCTACTCTACAGAAGAGCAGTGGATATCCTACAGACACAATAAGGCCATCCAGAAGATATCTAATGCATCTCACCATGTGACTTAAAAATGTAGAACTATTTAGGAAATTCTTATCAAAAGGAATCTTTGCAACAAAATTGAAACCTTCAAACAAGGCAAGACCTATAATTACCCTGATGGCGCAAATCAAGAAATTCTTAGGTAGCTTAAAATTGACAAAATGACGTTCTATTATAAAACCTATAAATATCCCAGTCATAAGACCATAACTTGTAAAATAATCCGAAGTGTTGCAGTAAAAGATACCTGGAAAACCAAGAACAATAAACCCAATGAATATCCAGTCCTGATTCTTTACATGCTTAAAAAGAAAGCTTACCAGAAGGATAATCAATATCCCGCTAAGCCATCCTGCAATTACATCTGTCGGATAGTGTACGCCAAGACAAAACCTAGAGCAACCAATGAGAAGAGGAATTATAATACCTATAGCCCAGAGCCACTTTTTCTTTCCATAGACAGCAAGGCTTGAATAACCGGTGACACCTGTTGTTGAGTGTCCTGAAGGAAAAGACCATCCCTGGTGAGAAATATCATATATATCATATGCACTCTCTACAGGTTTGAGGCAGCGGATACCAGGATTATCAAAATAAGGACGGCGCCTGAAAAAAACATTCTTGATCATGGGGTTAAGAGTTGCTCCAGCCATCACATTACATGCCATGAACTTTCCAAAGTTCTTATCAACTCCCCAGTATAGGAAAGCCATAATGGCTGCAGGAACAAGGTTTTCACCAAGATTTGTACACATGGAAGCAATCCATACTCCAAAGCTACCGCTTATATGACTCTGGATAAATGTCATCAAGGCTACTTCCCACTCAAAAAAGAATACATTACCAGTCAAATTAATCTCCAGTTCTCTCAGTTTTCAAGATTATAACACGTAGTATAGCATAGTTTCAGCATACAGGCAAATCTGTGTACCCTTTTCAAAGCGCAATCCTTTCCAAGGCTTACCCTCCAAAATCCCCTGAAAACGGCAAAAAAGTCTTTATGTTTTTTGTAAAAGTCTAAGACTTTTTTTCAAAAGTCTTTGTGTTTTTTATAAAAGTCTTAGACTTTTTACGCTCACCGGTTACATAACAACTGGATTATGCTTTTTTTCTGTATCTTCAAGTCAGAAATAACACTCGAGATCAGCGGACCTGCAAAGCCAAGCAAAAAAGCCATAGAACAATTTTTTGCAGTATATTTTATATATACGTATACTTCTGTACTGACTCCTGGAGGAGGACTCATATATATTCCGCCATTCACTTTTATTATAAGAGAGACAATCATGGAAATGACAAAGGCAGTGCAGATAGAAAAAGCAGAAAGGACAATAGTTTCTATCGTTATCAATTTACTAATGTATGTCTGATTTACACCAAAACTTTGCATTGTACCAAACTCAACATGTCTTTCATTTAGATTCATTGTAACAGCATTGAAACTCATGAAAAACACAATTACAGAGACAATGAGCAAAATTATTTTATAATAACCTCCATAATACTGAACAACCTGGTTATAGTAGCCAGCGTGTTCTTCCCACGAAGAAACATGGATATCATAATTGTTTTGCCTGACAAACTCATTTATCTTGTGCATTACTTTATTGACAGATTTTACATCATCCAGTATGACAGCAATCTCATGCACTCCATTACAGCCTGTCAAAGATTGCATCGATTCCAATGGAATCCTTACTACCTTGGAATCAAACTCATCTGAATAGCTTCCGATGGCAGATTTTATCACAAAAGATTCAGCATTCTGAAAACCCTCATTATCAATCAAGCTTATGTAAAACGAATCTCCAGGATTCAAGTTGTTGTTCTTGGCAAGTGTATATCCTAGCTCAGCGCATTCAAGCTCACCATCCTTTAGGTCCTTGCCGGCTTTCTTGGAAAAGAAGGAATTGAACTCATTTTCTCTTGACGGGATTATTCCCCTAAGCAGCACCATCGTTGATTTCTCACTGTTACAATCTAACAATGCAGTTGCATCCAGTCTTGGCGAAATCACTTCTACCTCTGGAATCTCATCAAGGAACTTTTCCAATGTTTCGTAATCCTCAATAAGATAATCATATGGTGCAGTATTTTGGTTCTCATAATAACCTGCTCTTGATATCTGTATATGCCCGTACTGACTTCGTATGCAGCTCTCCCTTAATCCCCAATAATTATATTCATAGTAACCACCAATTATTAAGAGACAACTCAATCCAGAAGCAATAAGTTATTATATATTGTCAATTTTTAACAAGAATAATGTGACAAAGTGTATTATCTTGGTGGATATATGAAAGATTCTACAGTAAATATGACTCAGGGCAATACTGTCAAACACATCCTTACCTTCTGCATTCCAATGCTGATAGGTAATCTCTTTCAACAGCTTTACAACATTGTGGATTCGGTTATAGTAGGCCAGCTAGTCGGAGCAAATGCACTTGCTGCAATTGGTGCAACAGGTTCTCTTACATTTCTCTTCTTTGCAATATGCAACGGATTTGGAAGTGGCGGCGGTATCCTGGTTTCCCAGAGTTTTGGTAAGGGAGACTCCAGGGAGATAAAGAACTGTCTTGCCAACACAGGCTACATAATGGTAGTTTTACCCCTCATTGTGGGAACAATAGCTTTTTTCCTGTCAGAGGCAATCCTTGTAGCCCTCGGCACACCAGAAGACATACTTCATGATGCTGTCATTTATTGCAAGCTTATGAGTATCGGCATCTTCTTTGTAAGCGTGTACAACTACGTCTCAAGCATGATGAGAGCCATGGGAGACTCCAAGACTCCCCTTTACTTTTTGATATTTTCCTGCATAATCAATGCCATTTTGGACCTTTTGTTTGTCCTAGTCTTCAGGCTGGGAGTATTGGGAGCTGGCCTTGCAACCTTGATCTCGCAGTTCATATCAAATATCTTATGTATCGTCTATGCCATAAAGTTCAACGTGTACTTCAAGCTCAACAAGTCGGACCTGCAGCTTAACGGCACTACCCTGTTCAAGACGGTAAAACTTGGGCTTCCTTTATCTCTTCAGTACTCAATGATAGCAATCTCCTGTATGGCACTGCAAAAAGTAGTCAACTCCTTTGGAGCAATTGCAGTAGCAGCCTTTTCTGCCACTAGCAGAATCGAGCAGGTAATTCACCAGCCATATCAGACATTAAGTGCCGCATTATGCACCTTTACCGGCCAAAACTATGGTGCAAAGCAAAACAAAAGAGCTATCGAGGGCTACCACAAGTCCTTTATCATCATGACCATCTTTACAATAGTCATGGTTCCACTGATTCAATTGTTTGGACAGGCAATCACAGGACTATTTGTAAAGGAGCAAGAAGTTATCGTGATGGGAGGAAGAGCTCTTGCCATTTCAAGTTACTTCTATGTCTTCCTGGGGCTGATTTACGTTGTCAGAGGATATCTGCAAGGTATAGGCGACGGCTTTTTTGCCCTCTTGAACGGACTTGTGGAAGTAATCGGACGCTTTATCATACCGGTACTCTTGGTACGCATACCAGCTTTGGGAGTCTGGGGAATCTGGTGGTCTGTAGGTGTAGTCTGGTTTTTAAGCGGATTTACCGCATGGCTGAGATATCTTCAAAAATCTCGCAGTATCATTAAGGCCCAAGTATAAGGACATCTTTAAAGCACTACCAAATAAAAAAGGCTGCCCCGTAAGATTAGGACAGCCTTCATTTATTTAAGGAGCCAGATTAGTCTACGAGACCCTGTTCCTTAAGTTCAAAGTAGTTGAGAGGAGCAACATTGATTGTTCTTCCATCAGCGGAAGTTGGAATAGAAAGTTCTCCACTCTTAACCTTTGCATATACTTTGGCAGCCTGGGAAGCATCAGGATTGAATCCTGTGATCTTCCAGTTGTTGTCACATTCAGCCTTGAGACCACCCTTCTGAGCCTTGATATAGTCAGAGATAAGGTCACGGATAGCAAGAGTTGTATCTCTATACTTAGATGGATCCTTTGTCAAAAGTCCCTTTCCTGCAAGTGTACCATAGCGGTAGTTGTTGATAGCAAGGATAAGAACTTCATCATCCTTAAGAGGAGCACCCTTGTACATTACGTTTTCGATACGCTGTCCAGCTGGCTTTGAAATATTGATTTCATAATCAACACCAGCAAATACATCGTATACATAGGAACGCATATCAGGATTGAAAGAGATTGTTACATCCCCGTCCTTAGCTGTATTGAAGTAGTTACCAGCCTGTTCTTCCATAACCTTCTTGAGTTCAGCGCCAGTTACCTCTACACGGTACAATGTATTGTCATACTTGTAAACCTTTACGCCATCTCTCTTGTGGAAGTCACCAGCCTTGAGGAATGCACCTGTATCAAGGAGAGCTGTCATGGATACATCAGCTTCTGCATATGCAAGCTGAACCTTGTTGATAAGGTCCATCTGAGCAGAGTCTGCAACCTGAGCATAAGGAATACCGCTGAGACCATTCCAGTTAAGTTCTGGAAGCATGTCCTCAGCAATCTTTCCTACAACCTGATTTGACATCTTGATAGACTTGTCATGAGCTTTCTTTGCAATCTTGAGGATTTCTGCATCTGGAGTAACCTTTGCACCCTTAACATCGATAAGGGAAGCTTTCTTGTCTGTTACAACCCAGTCACCAGACCCGTTGTCTACAGTGATCTCTACCTTACCAACAGATGTACCCTTGCTACCTGGCTCAACAAAGAGAGCACCGTTTACTTCCTTTGCAAATGTAGAGTGAGCATGTCCGATAAGGAATGCAGAAACCTTGTCACCATAAGTATTAGCAACAGCCTTCATACCTTCTACACCGTACTCACCGTCTTCACCATAGTGAGCTACAACGACGATAACATCAGCCTTTCCTTCTACTTCTGGGATAACTTTTGCAAGTTCTTCCATTGGAGTAACAAATGTCATGTTGTCATAGTTAGCAGGATTTGCCTCCCACTTGTCTTCGTGTGGAGCCATGATACCGATAAGAGCAACCTTTACACCATCTACATCCTTGATGATGTATGGAGTAAGGAATCTTTTTCCGTCTGCTTTATAGGCATTGGCACCTACAACAGGAGCCTTATACTGCTTGAGCTGTCCCTGAAGAGACTTGAATTCAAAGTTGAACTCATGGTTTCCAAGGACATGCATGTCATAACCAAGTGCATTGAAGCCAGCAATCATAGGATTCTTTTTGTCAAAGCGGAATTCCTGGATCATATTGTCCTGGAGATTGTCTCCACAGTCTACCAGCAAGAGGTTTGGTGTCTTTGCCCTTTCAGCCTTGATAACAGTTGCAGCCTTAGCAAGACCATTATCAGCTTCTGAGTCTGTGGCATAATCATAAGGATAGATTGCACCATGGAAATCACTTGTCTCAAGGATTGTGATTGTTTTTGTTTCGGCAAAGGCAAGTGCTGCTGCCAAAACCAAAGCTGAACCAAGTACAGCTTTCTTGATCTGTTTTAGAATCATCATACTTCTAAAATACTCCTTTAAGATAAAGACAGGGTACTTAGTACATGCTGCACTATAATACCCTGCTACGTGTCTATAATTCTAATGCTTTATTATATCTTTCTCAAGCGTTACACCGATATTTTTTGATGCTACCAGAATATACGCTGATAGCAAGACATATCAGTCAACCAGACCCTGTTCCTTAAGCTCGTAATAGTTAAGGGCCTTTACATTGGTTGTCCTGCCGTTTTCAGAAGTAGGAACCTTGATTTCCCCGCTTTTAACCTTTGCATATACCTTTTCTGCCTGGGAAGGATCAGGATTGAATCCTGTGATCTTCCAGTTGTGGTCACATTCTGCATCAAGCCCCTTCTTCTGAGCCTTTACATAATCTGTGATAAAGTCACATACAGAAGTTGCTGTATCTGTATAGTTGGCAGGATCATTTGAGATGATTCCGTCTGCTACAAGAGCCTTGAAGCGATAGTCGTTGAGGGCAAAGAGAATCTCCTCATCATCCTTGAGAGGTGCACCCTGATACATGATGTTCTCAATGCGACTGCCCTTTGGATTAGCAATGTTTATTTCGTAATCAACACCTGCGAACATGTCATAGTTGTATCCGCGGATATTCTCATTAAAGGAGATAGTTACATCCCCCTCCTTATACTGGTTGAAGTAATCACCGGCATAGATTTCCATGATTTCCTTGAGCTGGGCACCAGTAATCTTTACGCTATAGAGGATATTGTTTGGATACTTATATACCTTGAGAGTATCCCCTGCAATGAACTTACCCTTTGTAAGGTTTGTGTTCTCTACAAAGAGACTTGCCTGTGATACTGTAGCACCAGTACAGTGCATCTGAACTGTATTGATAAGGTCAACAAGAGCTGTATCCTCTACCTTAGCAGAAGGGATTCCTTCAAGACCATTCCACCAAACTTCGCTGATCATATCAGCATTTACCTTACCTACAACCTTATTTGCAAGCTTGAGGGATTTGTCATTAGCCTTCTTTGCAATCTTAAGGATATCCCCGTCAGCTTCAATTCCCTTTACAGAAAGATTCTCACCTTTCTTGTCTGTTACAACCCATTTACCTTCGTCGTTGTCATTGCTTACTGTAATGGTAACCTTTGATACGTATTCTCCCTTGCTGCCAGGTTCAAGAATAACTGCCCCGGAAGAAGATTTCTGGTTTATCACGGAGTGGGCATGACCAATAAGGAATGCAGAAACTTTGTCTCCATATACGTCAGCTACCTTGTCCATACCAGTTGTACCGTATTCACCTTCAAGTCCATAGTGAGCTACAACTACAAGAACATCTGCCTTACCTTCGATTTCTGGAAGGACCTTGCCAAGTTCTTCCATAGGGTTACCAAAAGTCATACCTCTGAAGTGGTCAGGAGTAGAAGACTCCCAGCGATCAATATGAGGGGCGAATATACCGATAAGACCAACCTTTACACCATTTACTTCCTTTATGAGCCATGGTTCAAAATATCTTGAACCGTCATCCTTGTATACGTTGCAGGCAATGACAGGAGCACCGTACTGCTTGAGAATATTCTCAAAGGAAGCAAACTCAAAGTTGAACTCATGGTTTCCAAGAACATGCATGTCGTATCCAAGCGCATTGAAAGAAGCTACCATAGGGTTCTTCTTGTCAAAGCGGAATTCCTGGATGAAGTTATCCTGCATATTGTCACCGCAATCTACAAGGATAAGGGATGGATCTTTGGAACGCTCTGCCTTGATGACTGAAGCAGCCTTTGCAAGGCCGTTTTCCTTAGCCTCGTTTGTCGAGTAGTTGAAGGGATAGATTGCACCATGGAGATCGCTTGTCTCCAGGATCGTGATGTTTGTTGTCTCTGCAAAGACAAATGCAGCCGAAGCTGCCATAGCTGTAGTGATAACAGCTTTCCTCATTTTGCCAAGTATTTTCATACCGCGATATATACTCCTTTTATAGTATTCAGTTATCTCGTTTTTCCAGAGGTAACCCATAAAAAACAAAAAACCCGATTCGTAAAAGAATCGGGTTTAACAAGATAGTGGCAATAGGATTCGAACCTATGACATACGGAATATGAGTCCGTTGTTCTACCTGCTGGACTATGCCACCGTTTTGTTGATGTTTAGAATATACCAGAAACCTTATTTTGTGTCAACAGACTTTGCAATTTTTTTGCAAAAACTTTTTGTAAAATTTCCAAATAAATCGGTAAAATAACATTTACCAAGGACAATGATTTTTTTCGTTGCCAAATCAGGTATTTACCCTTATCCTTGATGTATGGAAAATATTGATATGCTATATTGTTCAGCGGGAGAAGCCTACAAGGAAGGCCTTAAAGCCATGGCTTCCCATATACTGACAGAAAACCGTTCCACCCTTTACTCCAAGAAAACAAACTGCGCCAATCACATAGAATATCAGATGAGACTCAGTGCCATGATACAGTTTATCCTCGGCCAGACCATGATTACCCTGGATGACCTTATAGAAAGCCTGTCCACTCTAAGCGAAATTGACCTCGGGATTCTCTTTCACACATCCTTGATGTTTCTGACAGAAAAGAATTTCCGTCTCAAGGAGTCCTCTCTAAGACGTGATATTTATATCAAGACAGACAATATACGTGACTATGACAAGAAGCTCTTTGAATTTGAGATCCTCACACACGAACTCATAGGCAGGATAAAAAGTGACAGTTTTACAAAAAATATCAGTCTTGTCATGACAGCATAAGCCTATAGCGACTATAATCTTATAACGTAGGCTTATAGGGCATCTCTAGAAATTGCAATTTCCAGAGGTTCCCTATACAAAGAACTAAGGGGGAATCTCATCAAAATACTGGTATTGGACAAGTCTGCCATAATAAGGGTCCTTTTGGAACAGCATCTTGGAGCAGACAAAGACATAGAAATAGCAGCGTCCGTGGCCTCTGGCAGAAACTGTCTCAAAGCCTGCCGGGAGTTTTCTCCGGACCTGGTACTCATGGACCCGGACTGTTCTGATACTGACGGAATCCAGCTCATCTCCCTCCTCAAACAAGAATACAAGACCAACGTACTGGTCCTCACTCCCAAAGATGACTTGAGGTCCCAATATATCAGTGCAGGAGCCATAGACGTAATAAACAAGCCTGACCTTAAGGATATACGGGAAGACTTCTACGAAAAGCTCAGGTCAAAGATAAAGGAACTCTCCTTGGGACAGGCACAATCGCGTTCCATGCCCCACTCCCAACAGGAACAGGCCCCGGATAGAACGGAAGAATCTGACACAACACACCGAAACTTCAAAGTGCTTTGCGTCGGAACAAGTACAGGAGGTCCTGGTACAGTCCAGAAGATCTTCTCCAATCTCGGAAAGGATTTTCCCCTTCCGGTCCTCTTTGTCCAGCATGTAGATGAAGGCACTGACAAAAAAATGGTTGAGTGGCTCAACAATGAGTGTCCCAACATAAAGGTAGTACTTGCAAAGGACGGCAGCGACATAAAGAACGGAGTCATCTATATGGCTCCCGCCGGCTATCATCTTGAAGTCACCATCCACAAACTCAAGAGGCATCCTGTACTACATCTAAGTAATGATCCGGAAGAACATTTTCTCCGTCCCTCAGTCAATCACCTTTTCAGAAGCTGCGCCACAGTGTATAACACAGCATGCCTTGCAGTCCTTCTCACCGGCATGGGAAGAGATGGAGCTGACGGGCTCAAGGAGATACTTGATTCAGGGGGATACACCATCGCAGAATCCGAAGACTCCTGCATCGTATACGGCATGCCTAAAGCTGCGGTAGAACTGAATGCGGCAAGGGAAGTCCTCCATAAGGACCAGATGGCCCAAAGAATCCTCAAGCTTGTAGGAAAAGCCCTGTAAATCATCCGACAATTCCCATTTCGTTTTTATATTCCTGAGCAACCGCCAGAGGACCATCCCACCAAAGTTTTGTTGAGTCATCATAAACCATTCGACCTGTGTTTGATTCCATAAATGAAATCAGGACTTCTTCAACATTTTTATTCTGTTCTTTTGCCAGCTGTTCTACTGCCATTTTCGTAACCAAATCCATGGCAATTATAGTTTTATTATCCATAAATAAGACCTCTGACTAAAATAAAGCCACTTTTTCACTTTTCAGAAAATGTAATTTCGAAACAGCTTTTTCTGTCCTAAAGCAAAATTGATCCTGCAATTTTTCTGGCAGAAGAAGACTTATACACATATTATCTGCATTCTCGCTTCCCATTTCTCCGTAAAAATTGCTCATATATGCAAGAATAGTGGCGTTCGTATTGTCATTCGCAATCTTTCCAGAAATCACGTCAAAACCTTTCATTCTGTTCAACATATCCACAAAGACTTCTGATTTTCTATGCGCAACAATACAGTGGAGCCATTCCTTATCTGCAGTTTCAAATACAAAACTTTTTAATTCCGGGATATCATTTATCTTAAAGAATGAAACATATCCAAACTGGTCGTTTACAGAAACAAGACCTCTGGCCTTTGCTTTTGTAGCAGTAATCTTTGCAAAACTTTTGGCTTGCTCTTTTGAAGTTGTAAGATAGAAGCCTTGCCCAAAATCTTTATATTTTGCACATTTCTGTAAATCCGGGTTTTCAACAATACAATAACTGCCATGATAAAGAATCATGCCTTCTTCCAGTTGTTTCATAATGCTACTCCCATAAAAAATCAAAGAGGAAACTTTGGGATATATAAAAGCTTCGCAAATTTAGCAGATTTTATCTAACGCCCCTTGGGAAATCAGATATTCCCGAATTTCTTCATAAACAGCATTATCCCCTTCAACATGGAATATTCCCCAGCAATCACGGATAAAAGGGAGAACTTTGAAGTTATCAAACAACTCAGCTGTCCGCTTTAATGTAAATCCGAGTTTTTCAGAGGTCATTCGTATAAGTCTAATCTGCATAAATAAAATCTGCTGTTCTTCGTCCATTGCGTCCATTATACCGCGGAAAGCCGCACTTGTACATAAAAACCAACTGTTATAGAATAAGCCCATGAGTAACAAAAAAGCTTCCCTCGTTTATATGATATCCAGCATCAGTTTCCTGGTCTTCTATCTTGCAAGCATCACAGAGACACTGATGTTCATTTCCTTCAACCTTGTATGGCTGGCACTCAGCATGTTCCTGGGGTTAAATGCCTGGTCCATAAAGAAAAGAAATTCTGAGAGTCACTACCATGTACCTGTTGTTTACTATATATTGCTTGGGATATTTACAGTCGTAAGCATACCCCTTCTTGTGGCCATCAGGACTCCGGTCATAGACCAAAGCGTACATACCCCATATGTCATAGTTCTTGGAGGAGGAGTAAAGCGGGATGGGACATTACCAAAGACAGTCCAGCTAAGGCTGAAGGGTGCAATAGACTACCTGGAATCCCATGAACAGACTGCGATCATAGTTACAGGAGGACAGTTCCCCCTAAAGGACTTTTCGGAAGCAGAACTCATGGAAAAGTATCTCCAGGAGCACAATATACCGGTAAACCGCATAATAAGGGAAGACCAATCCCAGGATACCATCCAAAACCTTAAATATTCAGCACAGATAATAGCTGATAGAGAGAACATATCAATGGAAGAAGCCCTTGATACAGAGATTACCATAGCGACAAGCTTCTTTCACCTGCACAGGGCCCAGATACTGGCCCGCCGGCTGGGCTTTACAGGCGTATACGGCATAGGCTCCCCCCTAAGGAAGATAGATGTACCTACAGCTTACCTAAGGGAAATCGGCTCCTACATAAAGCTTGGATTACGGATCCTCATTACCGGTGAACCTCGCAACATGCAGGCCAACACTATTCAATGAAACTCTCGCCCTCAAAGACAAGGGCGATCTCGCCTGACTCCTCAAGGGCAAGTACCACAGATGCGATTTTCTGCTGGGCATTGTAGACTTCACTTACAGGAACAGCACCAAGATAATAGATGTTCTCCTTGAGCAGGTTTACGCCAAGCTGTGACATGTTGGAATATATCTTATTCTGAACTTCTTCCTTGGCTCCCTTCATCGCCAGGGCAAGATCATTTTGCATAACCTTCCGGAGAACCTTCTGCACAGACTGGTCATCCAGCTGCACTATATCATCAAAAGTAAACATAAAATTCCTGAGCTCCGTACCAAAAAGCGGATTTATCAGCCCAAGCCTCGAAATGGTCTCCTTCTGACTACTGTATCCAGTCTGGAATACAAGCTCATACAAAGCACTGTATGCATTTATCTCCTTGAAGAGGTCTATTTCCTCAGGTTCGTAAATATTACGGGAAAAATCTTCCATAGATTTATAGAATACTTCATCACTTCCAGATGTTTTCCTTATCAGTTCCAGAGCCTTAAGAAGCTCCTCTTCCTGTCTTTCAAATGCCTTGAGATATCTTATCTTAAGGCTGGTAAACCTTGAGTGCAAGATCTGATGAATCTCCAGGTCCGGATTCCCATCTCGTGAAAAATCGATAGTCATTTTTCCTCCCCTCTTAGAATTATGGCCTAAATCAGGGGAAAAAACAAAATAACCGCCAAAAAAACACAAACTCCTCCAAACCTATGCTTTAGGGAGCATCTGAAAATTGCAATTCTTAGGGATACCCGTTGCAGATTTGCCTAGGAAAAAAATAATTTTTCATAGGCAAAATTTTATTTTTTCATAGGCAAAAATTTTGGTTTTCCTAGGGAAAAATCGCCTGTCTCCTGCTGCATTACGATTATTGCAGTGATTTTTACAAGTGGAATACTGATTATTAACTAGTATACTAGTTGACGAATCCAAAAAGCTACTTTATTATTTATGTGATAATATAGAGATTTTTTGACATGATAGAGACAACTAAACTAGAACGAGAAACAAATCACGCATACGCACTGAGGGTTATACGAAACAACATAATAAACCTTGAACTTAAGCCCGGCTCCCTTTTGAGTGAGCAGGACATAGCGACAGAGCTTGGGCTTTCGAGGACTCCGGTACACGAAGCTTTCCAGGAGCTTTCCCAGACAAAGATAATCGAGGTTCTTCCCCAGAGAGGCAACATGGTAAGCCTCATTGACATGAAGATGATAGAGGAAGCGGTCTTTATAAGGGAGACTCTGGAAACAGCCCTTCTCAAGCAGGTATGTCTTGAAGCAACACAGGCAGACATAAGCCGCATGGAAGAGAACATCAATCTCCAGGAGTTCTTCCACTCTAAGGACAACTGGAACAAGATCATGGAACTGGACAATGAGTTTCACCGCATGATGTATGATATAACGGGAAAAAGTCTTTGTTATACCACAGTAAACCTTGTAAGCATCCACTACACAAGGTTCCGTACGCTAAGACTCCAGAGTACAGATTCTTCGAGACTGGTCGAGGAACACAGACGTATTCTGGATGCCATAATGGCAAAGGATATCGAAAAAGCCACGGCAGAATATCATAACCATCTTAACAAGAGATTCAGCGATGCACAAGAAATAAGAAAAAAGTATCCTGAATACTTTAAGGAATAAAGCTGTCAAATATAAAAATCAGGAGCAAAACAGAAAATGTTGATTACAAATCTTACATTACCAAAGGACTTTTGCTTTGTCTGTGACAAAGAAGCCTATAGCGGAGTCCAGAAAATCAGTCGCAAGGTAGCCAAGGATATAGAAAGAATCTTTGACTTTTATCCAGAATTTGCATACGCATCAGATGCAAAGAGCCCAGTTTTCAGCTCGGCACAGTACTCCGTTGTATTCGGTACCATCGGTAACAGTGCCATACTTGATGACCTTGAGAAATCCGGTGTACTTAACTTTGACAATATCCGGGGCAAGTGGGAAGTGTACGGTTTTTACGTACTGGACGACAAGATTGTAATTGCAGGTAGCGACAAGCGCGGTACCATTTACGGACTTTTCCATATAAGTGATCTTCTTGGGGTATCTCCTTTCGTTGACTTCAGCGAAATGCTTCCTTCCAAGAGGGACAGCTTTGAGTTTACTTCAGACATGACTATGGTCAGCAAGGAACCATCTGTCAAATACAGAGGTTTCTTTATCAATGATGAATGGCCTGCTTTTGGCAACTGGGCTGTTACCCACTTTGGAGGTCCAAATGCTGAATGTTATGAACATGTGTTTGAGATGCTCCTTCGTCTCAAGGGTAACTATCTGTGGCCTGCCATGTGGTCAGCTGTATTCAGCTGGGACGGACCTGACCTTTTGAATGCAAAGCATGCCGATGAATACGGTATCGTCATGGGAACAAGCCACCATGAACCTTGCGGCAGAGCCGGAGAAGAACACCGTGTACATCGTGCTACAGACCAGAAATACGGTACGGAATGGAATTTCAGCCACAACCGTGAAGGTATCACAAACTTCTGGCGTGACGGTCTCAAGCGTAATGCTCCATACGAGAATATCTGGACTGTAGGTATGCGTGGAGAGGCAGACTCCGCTATCCTTGGTCACGAAGCTACATTGCAGGATAACATCGATCTTCTTAAGGATGTACTCCAGACCCAGTATCAGCTCATGAAGGAAGAACTGGATCCTGACCTGAGCAAGATACGAAGACAGCTTGTCATGTTCAGCGAAGTTGACAAATTCTACTTTGGTAACGAAACTACCAAGGGACTGAAGGACACTGACCTCCTGGACGGTGTAAGCATCATGATGACTGATGACAACTACGGTATGATCCGTGCCCTTCCTGATGATGAGATGAGACATCGTAACGGTCCTCTTGGACTTTACTACCACTATGACTTCCACGGACCAACACACTGCTATGAATGGTGTAACGAAAACTATCTGCCACGCAGCTGGGAACAGCTTACAATGGCTTATGACTACGGTATCCGCGATGTATGGATTGTAAACGTAGGAGACATGGGGCTGTTGGAGATGCCTCTCAACTACTTCATGGATTTTGCATATGACTATGACAAATGGGGTTCATCTAATCCTAACTCTACAAGGGCATGGACAGACCAGTGGCTCGAAAAACAGTTTGGCTCATATCTCCTTGCCAAGGACATGAAGGTCCTCAAGGAACTTGTACAGGACTATACAAGTCTTGCAGGTAAATGCCGCAACGAAGCTCTCAAGGTAAACACTTACCATGTAACAAACTTCCTCGAAGCAGACCGCATGATGGCAAAGGCTGAAGAAATCATAAAGACAGCTGACTACATCAAGTGGGCAATGCCAGAAAGAGCAAAATCAGCTTACTGGGAACTTGTGTACTACTCCGCAGTAGGAACAGCAAACGTTTGCCGTATCTGGCTTACTTCTGCAAAGAACCATCTCTATGCAAAGCAGAACCGTGTAGAGGCAAACATCTATGCAGACAAGGTAAGGGAACTTGTTGAGTTTGACCAGGCTCTTACTGACGAATATCACAGTGTTGCAGGCGGCAAGTTCTACGGCTTTGGACTTTCAGAGCATATGGGATTTGATCACTGGAATGATGAGGATGACAAGAAACCTATGATGGTGTCTGTCTTCCCTTCAAAGAAACCTCGCCTTGTTGTCAACCCAAAGAATACAGAGGATTACCTTGTAGGTACTGATTATTCTCCAAAGGATATGGTTATCAATACCTTTACAAAGCTTGATGAGACTCAGTGCCAGATTGACCTTGCCCCAAGCTGCAAGGAAAGCATTGACTATACAGTAAGTACAGACTGTCCTTGGCTGTCACTTTCCCACACAAAGGGTACTGCCAGTGTGACACATGATACTCTTACAGTATTCATTGACCGCTCAAAGATGCCAGAAGCTGCACAGGATTCTCAGGGTCTTGCAGAAGGCATCGTCAAAGTTGATACAAGTTTCAGCCACATGAAGCTGCACTTTGTTGCAAAGGCTTGTACAAAAGAAAGCTTCAAGTCTCTTACCTTCATTGAAGGTCAGGATGTAATCAGTATCGAGGCTGGTCATATAAGCCGTAAGCATGACGGTTCTAGCCTCAAGTTCACGGAACTTACAGATTACGGTAGGACACGAAGTGCCATAAAGGTTTTGCCAACATTGCATGATAACCTTAAGGCTACAGACAATGATACTCCTTATGTTGAATATGACTTTGTCGCAGACAGTGAAGGTATCTATGACCTTGACTTCTACTTCAGCCCTACAAATCCTCCTCTCATCGACAACGTAATGCCTTACGCATATGCCGTAAACGGAGAAGCTCCTGTAGAAAAGAATATCGTTGCCCTTGATACCTTCGTAACTTATTTCAGCAAGGAATGGGAAGAAGGTGCTGACAACAACATCCGTATCAGAAGCGTAAAGATCAATGTAAAGAAAGGTCTCAATACATTAAGATTCTACGCCCTCGGACCTACAGTTGTTCTGGAAAAGCTTGTTCTCCATAATGCAGAAAAAGCCTTGCCTCGCACATACTTAGGTGCACCAGAAAGCTACTTTGTAGAATAAGCAAAAAACGGCTGCCCCGTATGCTTGGGACAGCCGTTTTTGATAAATTCCGTACACTTCTCTTTTAATATACCTATTTGACATATACACGCACCCCGTATATAATAAACTTATGATAAAAAGTTTTGCGGATAAAGAGACTGAGCTTGTCTATAATCAGAAATTTTCAAGGAGACTACCGAATTCAATTCAAAAAGTAGCTTTACGAAAATTGATGATGATAGATAATGCCAAGTGCTTAGAAGATTTAAGGATTCCTCCAAGCAATCGTCTTGAACAACTTTTTGGAGACAGAAAGGATCAGTATTCTATTCGCATAAATGACCAATGGCGTGTCTGTTTTACCGAAAAGGACGGACACTATTATAACGTTGAGATTGTGGATTACCACTAGGAGAAAATATGTCTGATTTTATCGAAACACCAACGGTTGGAGAAATTCTCAACTAAGAGTTCCTTGGTCCTCTTGGAATCTCTGGTTATAAATTAGCACAGGCAATAAATGTTCCAACTTCACGCATTCAGGATATTCTTCATAATCGCAGAAAAATAACTGTGGACACATCTTTGAGGCTTGCAAAGTTTTTTGGATTGTCTGACGGATATTTTATGTCCCTGCAAGATGACATTGATATAAGAAACGCCAAGAAAGAACTCGCACCACAACTTGAAGAAATAAAAACTTATACATATGCGTAAAGAATTGTCGTAACTATAAGTTCAATTCTCCCACCTACTGAAGCAAGGCTGCCCCGTATGCTTGGGACAGCCGTTTCTTTGGTCATAGACTTCTATTATTTACCCACAACTACTTTACATTTACCAGCGCCGGCACTACCTTCAAGATAAGCCGAAAGATCTATGGCACTGTCCAGTGTATATGAATAATCAATAAAATCAGGCCGCTTTGTCAGGGTATAGTAATCTCCGCTGCCTTTCTTTGCAGAGTTGTCACTGTTGCCGTATGTATAGACACTTCCCCTTGCCATCTCATTATCAGAACCCGCCATGGAGTGACTGATACTTTTGTCAAAATAGTTCTCTTCTGATATTACAAGAGCCTTATTACGGATTCCTTCTGCATAAATGTTAGGATAGAAAGCAGAGTCATCGCCGATGTACATATTGTTGTAGATATGTATCTTTGTCTGCCTTACCATAGGAAGTCTCTGGCCACAGTTTCTGAATATATTGTGATGAAGACTTACCCTACGATGGCAACCGTCCCAGTCCTTGTCGTTTGAACCTATGAGCATTACTTTGTCGTGGTTCTCAAAGACACAATAGGAAACGACAATATTGCTTGTCCCTTCTCCCTTCATGTCAATGAGACCGTCATAAGTCTGCCATTTTTCCCTGTATCCGTCTCCATCCACTACAAAAGAGATTTCAAGCGTATCACGCAAGGTACAATGGTCAATCCAGATATCATGGCTTCCGTTCTGTATGCTCACAAGATCAAACTCAGCATTATATCCGTCATTCTTTTCGTGATGGGGGAAAGGATCATATCCATCCTCTAGGACAAGGTTACGGAGTACGACATTGCTTACTCCGCTTAGCACAAGAGAGCCACCTCTGAACCCGCTGTTCTCAGTAAGGCCGATGACCGTTGTATTGGAAATAAGCTTATGCTGTATTACAGACTTATATGCCCTGCTGCATTTCCATAAGTCTCTTCCAAGGCTGGACTTAGGAAAAGCCGAGGATTTATCGTCAGTCTCTTTGGTACATTCCTTGGTATAAGCTTTTACAAACATTGAATAAGAACTAAAATCTGTATTCTTTGCACAAATATTGTCGAGGCCTCTTGTAGCAACTCCACCTACAGACGGAAGCATTCCTTCCGACAAGTCAATCATTCCGTTGACATAAATAAGTCCGCCCTTCTTGATGGCTTTGACAAATTCATCCTTTGTCGAGACGACAACTGGATTTTCCTGCATCTGGGTAGCTGTACAAAAGCCTCTCGGACGCTCACTTATACTGAGCTCCTGACAGAAAGACCGGCTGGGGAACCTGCACATGATAAGGGAAACAAACAATAAAAAAGCTAATGGTCTGCCTGATCTTGACATAATAAAACCTCAAAAAAATATTTTTACAAGTCGCGCATTACATAGCGCACTTTACCGATAACTCGGAAATCCTCGCTGTCAGCGCTCTCGAACATAGTCTTGTAACTAGGATTGTCAGAAATAATACTCACTCCGTTGATTTCTTTCTTGAGACGCTTTACAAATCCCATTCCCTTATACTGAATGACATAGATTCCGCCCCGGCCATCATAGCCAAGGTTATCACATATGATTGTGTCTCCATCAGACAACGTAGGTTCCATACTGTCTCCCCTTACGTAGGTTGCAGCAAGATTGTTCTTATATCTCCTAAGGCTTTCCGGAATGGAAACATAACCTGATATTTCTTCTGACTCACTGAGGAACTGACCATGACCGGCAGAGAATAACTGTTCATATACAGGGACTTCCAGGGATTTATCTACAGTTTCCATATAGGCCTCACGGTATTCAAGACCACTGATTCCACAAAAAGCTTCCAGTGTAGTTCCAAAAACTTCCAGTATCTTAATAGCATCATCAAGGCGGGGCTGGATTCCTTTGGAAATACGATTTTTCATTGTCCTGACATTCAATCCGGTTTCCTTGCATAACCATTCAACCGATTTGTCCATCTGAGCAAGCTTTATAGTAACTTTACTCCAAAAAAAGTTTGTATCCATAGTCCCGTGATTATATCAGATATAAAAAAACCGCACAACAAAAAGGCAGAAAAAAGATTCCGTGCCAATTTGTTATACGGTGAGGAATAAACTTCAACTGAATATCCAAGGGATAATTCCCCAGGATATTGATAAGGTATCCTAAAAAAACTTAATCCAGGACTACAGTTTCCTTAAGGCCGTCATATTCAAGGCTATATTCACCTTTGAAGCCTTCGATATTTATCATACCTTTAGAATCTGAAGTAACAGTATAATCCGTCCACCACTCCTTTCGGATAAGGTCCTTCAGCATATAATATACAGGCTTTGGAGTTCCATCTTTGTGTACCACTCCGCTAGGCGCATTGAGCCATGCTCCATCTGCAAAATCCCATCCTGTTATGGCTTCTACCAGAGGATGAGCAAACAGAGTCCTGTACATTTCTTCAGTCTGCTTCATCTGCCTGTCTTCGCCCTCAGGAGTGCTTGGCCACTCTTCTACCTGCCAGTCGTTGAGGTCCTCTATTTCCGGAGGAATGAGGGTTCCGGATACAAGTGTATTCTCAGTAAAATGCAGCGGAAGGTTGAATCTTGAAAATCTCTCCAGGACCTTATTTAACTTTTCAAGTCCCCAGTATCCCTGGTGCTGATGGCTCTGGATACCGATTGTCTTTATTGGAACACCGGCGTCCAAAAGTTTATCCAACAGTTCTGCATAAGCATCTGTAGTGTTAAAGTCATTAATAAGGAAAGTTCCTTCTGGATTATATTTTATGCTCTGCTCAAAAACTCTCTTTACAAGCTCTACAGGGCCGAGATGATTACAGATACGGGTAACAGCATTATCATATTTATCAAATACAGGCATTATACATACCTCATTGATTACATCCCACATATCAACAAGTCCCTTGAAATCAGAGACTTCTCGCTGTATACGGTCCATCTGCTTCTGGAGGATAGTCTCATTATCATACTTCAAGAGCCATGGTGCACATACTGTATGCCAGCACAGAGGATGCCCCTTTACAGTAACATTGTTATTCTTTAGAAAAGTTGCAGCCTTCTTAAGAGCCTCTGTCTGTGGTTTTCCTTCCTCACTTTCAAAATTCCCCCAATAAAAAGGAAGTGTTCCATAGTTATAGACTTCAAGCCACTTATTGACTCTATCAGTAAACATTCTGTTGATATCAGAGTTTTCTGGAGTCGACACCATTCCCAATGTATCAAATGCACCACAGCCAAACAAGAATTTATGCTTGACCTGTCTTACATGAACCTGTGTATTGGCAAGAACTGTACCGTCAGCCTTTTTCAGACATACTGATTTGCTTGCCTTTCTATGATTGATATTCTGCATATTTTAATCCTATTGAACCTTTTATGGTACAGCTACCAAGAAGTTGTTAAATATTTAATAATTATTGCGGTAAATTTCAAAACAATATGGAGCATTTCTTATAGCAAGTTTTAATAAATAAAGGGCAATATCTTTGTAGCGTCCTCACATATCAATGCTACAATTAATTAATATTAAAAGTGTTTTCCACACATGATAAAAGTTTTACAGGAGAAAAAAATCTATGAGAAGTAACAAAAAGTTACTGCTTACAATGGCCGGAGTCAGTGCAATGCTCTCTGTTCCTATGTATGCAAAAGACGCATCAAAGGAGTTGGTTATTCTTGACAACGTACTGTCCAAGTTTAACTGCAACTTTGAGGGAGGCCCTTCAGAGGGACAGATTCACTGGTGGTCAGATGCCAACTGGTCACAGAACAATGTAGCAAGGGTCAAGTATAATGGATCAGAAGCACCTAATGAGGACTGCGGTATGTATTATGCACTTCTTGCTCCAAAAGATGGCAGCGCACCAATCGCTCATATCTGTTCTGCTGACATTACAGGAATGATTGCAGCAGGAGACGAATACACATATACATTCTATGCAAAGCTGGCAGACGGAGTTGCAGAAGGCAACGTTGACCTTGTAATCAAAGGTGTAAAGTCTGACTGGTCTTCATCTGTAGAAACAAAAGGAATTCCTCAAGAAGCTGTTACACTTACAAACAAGTGGCAGAAAATTACAGGAACTTTTGTTCTCGAAGATACAAAAGATCAGGTTCTTGTTCAGTTTGAAGGAAATGCCGGAAGCGCAGTTTGTGTTGATGATTTCAGGGTATGCCGCTCAGCTGATGCAGGTACTTTGGACATCGAGAGAGACATTATTCCTGTCAAGAAGACTATGACATCAGGTAAGGCTCTTGGAAAGAAGGCTATTGTAGGTACAGAAATCAATTCTGCAGAATATATTGACGAATTGTACTTTGACCTTACAGCAAAGCACTTCAATGCTGTAACTCTCGGTAATGAGCTCAAGCCAGACTGTATGAACGGTTACCACATGGGTAATGCTTCCCCAGTCGGAATCGAAGAGGTTGAGTTCAACGGTAATCTCATGAAGGTTCCTGTTCTTGATCACTCAAGGGCAGATGCTATCCTTGACAAGATCGTAAGACACAATGCTTCTGACAAGAAGAACCAGCTCAAGGTTCGTGGACACGTACTTGTATGGCATTCTCAGACTCCTGAATGGTGGTTCCACGAGAACTATGACAAGGAACAGCCTTACGTAAGCAAGGAAGTAATGGACCAGCGTCTTGAATGGTACATCAAGACAATGATGGACTACTACACAAATCCAAAGACAGAAACTGGTAAGAAATACGGTCCTCTCTTTTATGGTTGGGACGTTGTAAACGAAGCCTGTACAGATAAGGGTCTCCGCACAGACGTAGAAGGAGGATCTGACAAGCTCAGTGATAATACTCACGGAAACAAGTCAAGCTGGTACCACATATATCAGAGCAACGAGTTCATCATCAATGCATTCCGCTATGCAAACAAGTATGCTCCTAAGACTCTTGAACTTTATTACAATGATTACGGTGAATGTAACCCTAAGAAGCGCGATGTTATCGTAAAGCTCCTTAAAGATATCAAGGCTGCAGATGGTACTCGTATTGATGCAATGGGTATGCAGTCTCACCATGACATGATAAGCCCAACTGTAAACCAGATTGAACAGGCTGTAAGAGCATACTGTGCTGTTGTTGGTAAAGTTCAGCTTACAGAAATGGATATCAAGGGTGTAAAAGATGACCTTGAGCTTGCTTACAGATACAAGGATATCTATGACAGACTTCTTTCACTCAACAAGGAAAAAGGTATCACTGTAAGTGGCATCACATTCTGGGGAACTATGGACAAATACAGCTGGCTCCAGAGTTCATCAAGTGTAGGTGGTGGAGCTGACGGAACTCAGAGACAGAAACCTCTCCTCTTTAATGACAATTACAAAGCTAAGAATGCATACTATGTATTCGCTGACCAGAAGAATCTCCCTGCAAAAGTTGCAAAGGAAGAAATCAAGAAGACTCCTATTGAAGCTGCTCGTGGTAACGCAGTAATTGACGGGGAAGAAGATGCTTCATGGAAGAATGCCAAGGGATATGATCTTAAGGTTGTAGGCGGAACAACAAAAGCAAGCGGAAATGTAAAGGTTATGTGGGATAACGAAGCTCTCTACGTATACTTTACAGTTAAAGACAGCGTACTTAATGCAGAAAGCGCTACTATCCACGAACAGGACAGCGTTGAAGTATTCATCGATGAGAACAACCATAAGACAGATGAATATGAAGCAGATGACAAGCAGTATCGTATCAACTTCAACAACGTTCAGTCTTTCAACGGATCAAAATGTACAGCTGACAACGTAGAAAGCGCAGTCAAGCTTACAAGTGACGGATACATCGTAGAAGCTAAGTTCCTGTGGACAGACATTGCACCTGCAACTGATATGGAAATTGGTGTTGATTTCCAGGTTAACGATGCTGATGCAAGCACCAAGCGTATTGGTACTGTAAATCTCTTTGACTCTACAGGTAACGGTTGGCAGTGGCCTTCTGTATACGGCTCAGTATTCTTGAAGTAATCGGCAGATAACAAGTAATCGGCAGATTACAAGTGGTCAGTGCAGGCAGCTTGAGTAGATTGAGGTCTACTTGAGCCGCCTAAAAAAAAGCAGGATATGACAGGGAAAACCTTGATTCATATCCTGCTTGTATTATATTCAGGCTTGCTGCTGTTCGTAATGCAAACTCCGGTATTCGGAAGGAGTACATTCATTGAATATCTTGAACATTCTTATGAAGGAAGACATACTCTCAAAGCCGGACCTGTACGCAATGTCAGTGATTGACTCATCAGGATCAAGAAGAAGGTTCTGGGCATAGGATATCCTTTTCTGATTCAGGTACTTATAGAAAGTAATTCCTGTAAAATCCTTGAACAGTCGGCTGAAATGATACTTACTGAATCCAGCATATGAAGAAATCTTATCCAAAGTCAGATCTTGGGTACAGTTTTCGTTGATGTAATTACATACATCAAGGAATTTGGTCTGGTATTTCTTGGGATCTGTATCTTCTTCTACGGAAAACGCATTCTGCCTAAGATAAGTATCCCCTATCAGAGCAAACATCTGGAAAAGATAGGAATATATGTTCAGCTCAGCAATATGCGTTTCTTTCTCGTATTCTTCTTCTATATTTGAAAGAAGCCGCTTAACCTGCTGATAAATATCCTTGTTGTCCTTTTCGGAAATAAGGAAGCATGGAGACATAAGGTTTAGGACAGCCCTAAAGCTCTTGATGTTCTGGAACATGGACAGGTCAACCTGAAATATTATCCTGTTTCCATATTTAGGGGCCTGTATTGAGTGCAGTACACCTGGACATACAAAAAGAATGCTTTGTGTATCAAGCACAAAATTTTTGTTTATGACAGTTACATTATAGTCATATTTATAAGGGATTATTATCTCCATAGGAACATGCCAATGGGTAGGATATCCCTCGTTTTCATGATTATCGTAAAGCCTGAAGACTGTATTTTTTTTGAAATTTACATTTTCATGCAAACCATTTAAATTTTCAATCATAGCGGATACATTATACAGCTATTATTAAAAATTGCAAAAGAAATTTGACAAATATATTCAAGAAACTTAATATAAATACATTGTTTTCCTGGAAAAGCTGATGGATTTCTCTCAACAGCGATTTCTAGAAAAAAGAGGACTAAAAACATGACACTTTCAGCATTATTCAGCAACGGAATGGTACTCCAAAGGAACAAAAAGAATCTTATCTGGGGTAAATCTTTAGGTAATCAGAAGATAACTATTACAATAGACAACAAAACATGCGAAACAGTTTGTGACAGCACAGGATATTTTGAGACTTTTCTCCCTATGCTGGAAGCAGGAGGCCCATACTCCATGACAGTCACTGGAGATACAAGCATCACGATAGAAGATATACTCGTAGGAGATGTGTTCATCCTGGGCGGACAATCCAATATGGAATACACCATGGGAATGCTTATTGACCGTAAAGGATACAAGTCAGTAAATGCAGCTTCACCTATGATCCGTAACTTTGAAGTTCCAAAAGTATATAACTTTACCAGCTTGACGGAAGACCTGACAACAGGAAAATGGGACCACGCCATAAACTCAGAAATCAGGAGTTTCAGCGCAATAGCATATTATGCCGCACTGGAACTGTACAGTAAGCACCATGTTCCTATTGGATTTATCCACAGTGCAGTAGGCGGTACTCCTGCAAAAAGCTGGACCAGCATAGAATCAATCAAAAAAAGAGGTCTTTACACAAAGGAATTTAAAAAGGCCTACGACAGCAATTTTGTAAAACAGACAGAAACTCAGCAGGATGAAACTGAACGTATCTGGATGGAAGATGCAGACAGAGCCTTCGAATCAGACATGATTGTCCAAAGCGGAACAATCCAGGTTCCTTCATTGTGGGAGCAGACAGAGCTCAAGGGCAAGCATGGAGCTTTTATCCTCAGGTATAATGTTACACTGACTAAAGAGCAGGCTGAAGAACCAATGGATATCCATTTGGGATGTATTTTTGACCAGGACAAGACATATATCAACGGTACTTTCGTTGGAACTACAGGATACTGTTATCCAACCCGCCACTATCCTATAGCCAGCGGAATCCTCCACGAAGGCGAAAATCAGATCGAAATACGCATGATGGTATTCCGTAACAGCGGAAGCATAACTCCAGGAAAAGATATCTGTCTCTGCAAGGCAGGTACACTGGAAAGCATTGTAGATCTATCCGGACAATGGGAATACACATTCAAGAAAGAAAAGGAAGTTCTTGAAAACAAGACTTTCTTTATCTACTACCCTGCAGGTCTGTATCAGGGAATGCTTTATCCGATAAGAAAGTGGCGCTGCTGTGGATTCATGTACTATCAGGGCGAATCCAACGTAGAATGCTTTAGTACATACAACGAAGAGATGAAGGATCTTGTATCTGACTGGCGTAAGCTTTTCTGTGATGAGGCTATTCCGTTCATGTATGTACAACTTGCAGGATACAGCAACGAGGACCTTGCCAAGAACGGCAGCGGCTGGGCTGACCTTAGGGCACAGCAGGCAATGCTCCGGGACTTCCCTCTTTGTCATATGGTCCCAGCTTATGACCTTGGCGAATACAACGACCTTCACCCGATTTACAAGGAAGAAGTAGGAAAACGTATGGCTATGGCAGCTGATTTCATGGTTTATGACACAGGCAATGGCTGTGTTGTACCAGAGTTTGACCGCATAGAACGCAAAGAAGACTGTTGGATCGTATCTTTCCGCAATTACGGGGCTTCCCTTCTTATAAGGAACTCCGACGGTTCTGTATCTAATACAGGTAACGCAGGAGACTTTGAAGCTGTTACAAAGGACGGCACAATCCAAAAAATTAGTGCAATACTTAAAGACAATACAGTAATTATACCTTATAATGTAAATCTCAAAGAGCTCCGCTTTGCATACAAAGACTGCAAGGTAGATGCCAACTTATATGGAGACAATGGTTTACCTGCAATGCCATTTAAGATAGAGATTTGATAGAAAAGAATAATACCGTTCATCCATTCAGAAGGCTTGGAAAACACATGTCCTTCAAGATGGATGACGTAAAAATAAGATATAAGCTGATTCTTCTGTATGTGCTTACCGTATTGCTTCCGTTGGTACTCACAGATACCATAATAATATATGCTACCTGTAACCAGGAACAGAAACTCAAAAAGATTCAGACAGAAAATATGGCTGACACGGTCATTACCTCTTTTAACAAGACAATAGACACGGCATCAGCCCTAGGAATTTACATATACAAGGACTCTTATATAAATGATTGCCTTGTCACAAAATACAATACCCCTCTGGATTACCTCATAAAGTTCCAGGAGTTTCAGAAAATGAATGTATTCAGCACTGGACTGAGTCTTAACGGGTTCAAGTTCACTATGTATGCTGATAACCCTACAATCGTCAACGGTGGCCAGTTCCAGAAGATAGAAAATGCAGTAAAGAGCAAATGGTACTATGACTTCAAGACACAGGGCAAGACAAATATGCTTTACTTTGACTTCAACCCTTTGTCCATAACATCCAAGCGAAAGATAGTTCTTCTCCGCCCGATGGATTACTACGACAAGACAGGCCCTGAACGTATTCTCAAGATAGACATTGACTATGCAGTCATAACCCAGCGGCTGACAGACCTTAACTATAGCCGGAATATCTACGTCTGCAGTAATGACAAGATAATTCTTTCCAACAGTGAAGTAACAAATGTAGGCTCCCCTTACGAGACCCTCGATAAATCAATAAGAATGGCCTGTCGTAAGAATTTCTTGTCCTACGGAAAGGTTCTTACAGTTTATGTAGAAGACACCCCCATGATGCTTTCTTCCATACTCAGGAACCACATATTGGGATTCTTACTCCTGGTTGGAGCAAATATAGTCCTTCCTCTGTTGTTCCTCATGCTGCTCAATCATTCCTTTACCAAGCGAATAAGCATCTTTACCAGCGTAATAAAGCATTCTCATGACGAAAAACTGAAAAAAGTTGCGATTCCATTCGGTAAAGATGAGATTGGTTTTCTGATCCAGAACTACAACAAGATGGTAGACAAGATACAGACCCTTATCGAGAAGGAATACAAGAGCAAAATCCGGGAACAAAATATGATAGTCTCCAGGCAGAAGGCAGAGCTTCTTGCATTACAGGGACAGATAAACCCTCATTTTCTGTTTAACATACTGGAAAGCATCAGGATGCACAGTGTCCTCAAGCACGAAGATGAAACTGCAGCAATGATACAGCGTCTGGCCATAATCCAACGTCAGTACGTCAGTTGGGGAAGTGACAGTGTCAAAGTCAGCAAGGAAATAGAATGCGTATCAGCTTACCTTGAACTCCAGAAATACAGGTTTGGTGACAGGCTTAACTATAAACTTGATATAAGTGACAGTTGTAAAACCCTATACATACCAAAACTCAGTATAGTCACATTTGTAGAAAATGCATGCATCCATGGTCTGGAGAACAAGAACAATCCCAGCTGGATATTTGTCAGAGTAAAGAAGTCAGATGACTTTCTTGTCATTGAAATCGAGGATACAGGAAGCGGAATGGAACAGCAGGAAAAGGATGAAATTCTGGACCGAATGAACAATGCAAACATAGATATGCTCCAAACCAACGGACGCGTAGGCATAGTAAATGCCTGTCTCCGACTCAAGCTTGCAAGTAACGATACTGTAGAGTTTGAATTGGATTCCGAGCCTGGAGAAGGAACCTGCTTTACTATTAAGGTTCCTCTGTTATGGAGTCAGATATTTTTAGATGAGGAAGACGATTAATGCTTAAAGTTCTGTTAGTAGATGATGAACCATTTATTCTTCAGGGGCTCAAGATTCTTATTGACTGGGAAGAACAGGGATTTGAAGTTATAGCCACTGCATCAAATGGAGAAGACGCATACGAATATCTGAAAAACAATGAGACAGATCTGGTTATATGTGATATACAGATGCCCAAAATGACTGGACTGGAACTGATATCCCGCGTCAAAGAGAATAACATATCAAATGCGCACTTTGTCATACTGTCCGGCTATGCAGATTTCAGCTATGCGCAAAAAGCCATAAGCTACAACGTCTCAGACTATATACTGAAGCCAGTTGATGCCCAGAACCTCATCAAAGTGCTAGAAAAAGTAAAGAAGAACAATGTCGACAAGACAAAAAAGCAAAAGGCAGAATGGAGTCTGGACAATACAATCTTCAGTGATAACTATATCAACTGGCTAGATACAGATACCCTCAACCAGAACAAGACTATTCTCTTTAAGAAAGAGCTTGATACACTGATATCTGACATAAATACAGACGACCACATGAGAATAAAAAAGAGCGTAAACGATCTTTTCAATGCATTCAAGATAAATGACATTAATTCCAAAAGCTTTAACCTTAACATCAACTATATAATATTCTGCCTATTGCAGCTGGCATCGGAACAGAATGCAGAAATCGACCAGAAATCGGCAATGCAGTTTATAAGTGACAGCTGCTTTGAAAAAGGCATCAAACAGGGGTCTTCTGCATATATATATAAGTTTGCCTGTGAGTATGCAGATTACCTTATGCAGCTGCACCGTCAGGTCCCTACAAACATACTCCATTCTATCGCACAGGAAATCAACGATAACTATGCATCCAACATTACGCTAAAAGGCCTGAGCGAGAAGTACTGTCTTAACAGTGCATACCTGGGGCAACTGTTCAAAAAGCAGTTCAACTGCTACTTTAAGGATTACCTTAATAACATCCGTATAACCAAGGCAGAAGAACTCCTTGCCAAGACAGACAAGAAAGTTTACGAGATAGCAGGCGAAGTAGGATATCATGACCTCGATTACTTTGTAGACGTATTCATCAAGGCAAAAGGCTGTACCCCTGCCAGATATCGCAAGCAAAAGCTTGAAGGACAATCATCAGACTCGTAGACTTTCATCAGAAACGAGTAGTCTTTTTGCAGAAACGAGTGCTCGGATTACGGAAGCAAATAATCTTCCCCAACTTAGAATACGGGACAGACTACAGGATATATTATATGACAGGGGGAATTTTATATATGATCTGCCATGTATAATTTTTCCCCTTATTTTTTATACTTTATCCCGTTTCTTATTTTACATTCAATGGTATCCTAGACTTATTATAAATCAGGAGGATACTGAATGAAAAAAACGTTATCATCAGTAATGGCTGTTGCTTCTTCAATCGCTCTCTTGTCAGGAGCATTGACAGGTTGTAGCAAAAAAGCCACAAAAGACACATCTGCCAATGGCGGAATAAAAGAATTTACATTCTTTGCAACTGTACCTGGTACAGAACTTAACAATCACAATGACATCCAGGAAATTATCGCTGAAAAGACAGGCGTTAAGGTAAAGGAAACATGGCTTACAGGACAGACAGTACAGGAATCTGTAGGTACACTTATCGCTTCCGGTGAATATCCAGACTTTATCGACGGTGGAAATGGTATGTCTTCTCTCTGGGAAGCTGATGCTCTTATCCCTCTCGACCCATATTTTGATAAATATCCTAATATCAAAAACTTTTTGTCAGAAGAAAACTGGGATAAACTCCGCATGCCTGATGGACACATCTATTGGATCCAGCAGTTCGGAAACATCAAGAATGCAGATACAACATGTACACACAATGATGAAGCATTCTGGATTCAGACACGTGTACTCGAATGGGCCGGATATCCAAAGATTGAAACTATGGATGAATACTTCGACCTCATCGAACGCTATGCTGCTGCTAACCCAACAATGTCTGACGGAACACCAGTTATTCCATACACAATTCTTTGTGATGACTGGAGATACTTCTGTCTCGAAAACGCACCAGAATTCTTGGACGGATATCCAAACGATGGTTCTGTAATCGTTGATCCAAATACAAAGAAGATTATCGACTACAACACAACACCAACAGCAAAGGCTTACTTCAAGAAGCTTAACGAAGAATACAAGAAGGGTATCGTTGACCCAGAAAGCTTTACACAGAGATATGATGAATATAGCGCAAAGATTTCTTCTGGTCGTGTACTCGGTATGATTGACCAGTGGTGGGACTTCGCTTACACAGGTGAAGCTGCTATCAAACACGCAGGTCTTGATGATGAAGGATGCTGCTACATTCCTCTCCCAGTAACAATCAAGAAGGGAATGAAGAACCAGTGGCACAACTCAGGTGGAGTTCTTAACGTATCATCTGGTCTTGGTATTACAACAAGCTGTAAGGATCCAGAAGCAGCTGTTAAGTTTGTTAACGATCTTTTGAGCCAGGAAATCCATGACCTCCGCAACTGGGGGGTAAAGGATGTTGATTATTACGTTGACGGAAATGGTAAGTTCATGAGAACACAGGAACAGCGCGATAGAGGTAATGATACTGCTTGGCAAGCTGCTCACTCATGTCCATATTCATACTTCCCACAGTTTGATGGAACAAGTGAAGATGGTATCAATGCTATGAAACCAGCTGGACAGGCAGAAGAGTTCTTTGATGGTCTTCCACAGACAGTTAAAGATGCATTTGCTGCATATGGTGTAAAGACATACGTAGGTATGCTCGGTTCTACTCCAGCTCCTGGACCATGGTACCCAATGTACTCATTCTCTAGCTCAATGACAACAGCAACACCAGGTGGTGTAGCTTGGGTTAAGATGGGTGAAGTAAAGCACGCTGAACTTCCACGTCTTGTTATGGCTAAGGATTACGAAGCAGCTTGGGATAACTACCTCAAGATTTACAACACATGTAAACCAGAGGACTTCCTCAGCGAAATGCAGGCTGAGCTTGATCGTCGCCTTGCAGCTGCTGCTAAGTGGGCAAAATAAATAACATCAGCTGCAGCTTAATAATCTGCAGCTGACTGTAAACTGGTCTTAGGCAACTTTATGATTGCATAAGGCCAGTTTCAACAAACCACAGTATATAAAAAAACATATTCCAGCATTCCGGATAAAGATTTGGGATGCTTTTTCTTGGCCTAATTGGAGTTAAACTATGGCATTTTTTACACCTAAATCAAAACCTACAGAATATAAAGTACCAATTACATGGAAAGAAATCAAAAGACAAAAAGTTTTAATCATCTGGTCTCTCTTCTTTGTTGCTTTCGGTTTACTGTTCAATTATATTCCACTTGTCGGTTGGCTGATGGCTTTCCAGAATTATAAGCCAAAGACAGGACTATTCCACTCTCCTTGGATTGGATCTGCAAAATTTATACAACTATTTTCTGACAGAACATTCCTTCTTGTTCTCAGAAACACACTTTGTATGGGTATACTGAACCTTGCTACAGGTTTCTTCATGGCAATTCTTTTTGCCATTCTCCTCAATGAAGTTGCTAACAGACATTGTAAAAAAGTTATTCAGACTATTTCTTACCTTCCACACTTTCTTTCATGGATTATAGTAACAGGAATCCTTCATGACGCTTTAAGTGGAACAGGTATTGTAAACGAGATTTTACTTAAGACTGGTGTTGTCAACCAGCAAATTAACTTCTTTGCGCATAAAGAATACTTCTGGCCTATAGTTGCCTTTGCCAATGTATGGAAGGAAACAGGTTGGAATGCAATCATATATCTTGCCGCAATTACAGCCATTGACCCATGTCTATACGAGGCAATTGCTATTGATGGTGGTGGAAGATGGGCTCGTATCAAGTACGTAACACTTCCAGGCATCAAACCAACATTCATGATTCTTCTTATCATGAATATCGGTAACGTTCTTAATGCCGGATTCGAAATCCAGTATCTTCTTGGTAACGGTCTTGTACAGGAAGTATCACAGACAATCGATATCTACGTTCTTCGCTGGGGTATCAGTCAGAGCGACTACTCTCTGGGTACAGCAGCCGGTATCTTCAAGAGCGCAGTAAGTATCATCCTTATCGTCATCGCCAACAAAATTGCAAAGCATAACGGTGACTCAAAACTTTACTAACAGGAGTATATAAAAAAATGGCTAATACAAGAAAAAAACGTGTAATGACAGAAGATTATATATTCCATATCATCAATGGCATATTCATGGCTCTGTTCCTCTTGATAACACTCTATCCTGTATTGAACACACTGGCTATATCATTGAATGACGGTACAGATGCTCTTAAGGGAGGAATCCATATGATTCCTCGTGTACTTACATTCAAGAACTATATAACAGTCCTACAGAAGGATAACCTTATTACAGGTGCTTACATTACAGTACTCCGTACAGTAATAGGAACACTCTTTGCTCTTGCAGCAAATGCACTGCTTGCATTCATCGTAAGTCAGAAGAACTTTGTATTCCGCAAGCAGCTTTCCCTTTTCTGGGTTATCACAATGTATGTAAATGGTGGTCTTATCCCTACATTCATCTTGTTCCGTACACTCCACCTTACAAACAGCTTCTGGGTATATGTAATTCCAGGTATGATCAGCTGTTTTAACATGCTGGTTATCCGTACATACATGGAAGGTATCCCTGAATCCCTTACAGAATCAGCTCAGCTTGATGGAGCCGGATATTGGATTATCTTCTCAAGAATTATTTCACCATTGTGTAAACCTGTATACGCAACAGTAGCTCTCTTCGTTGCAGTAGGACAGTGGAACTCATGGTTTGACGCAATGCTTTATAACCGTCTCAACAGCGGTCTTACAACATTGCAGTACGAACTCATGAAACTCATGTCTTCTGTAACAAACCAGAGTGGTTCTGTTGAATCAATGAAGAATGCAACAAATACAGTAACACCTGCATCGATTCGTTCCGCAGCAACAATCGTAACAATGCTCCCTATTATCTGTGTTTATCCATTCTTACAGAAGTACTTTGTAACAGGACTTACCCTTGGTGGTGTAAAAGAGTAAGCTCCTTCTCTAAGACTTATACTTCATACGTTCCTCCAACGGCAGCTTATGGCTCAACTCCATAAGCTGCCGTTTTTTTATGTTATCATGGTTATACCAGTTATTTGCAATATAATATTTAGGTGGAGATATCTATGTTTGCAAACGCCTTTTTTATGATGGGATGCCTTTTTACATGTATGCTGGTACTCATCTGCATTATATTTATATATTATCCTCAAAAGAGGCTCTTTTCTTCGGCATCCAAAGCATTCAGCTTGCTGCTTGTCTTTTTATTCTTTACACTGCTCTTTGATAGCTTTTCCTATGCAATCGAGTTTTTCAGGTCATTACGGACGTATTCATGGGCCTGCATAATAATGTGGGGATTCACAATATGTACCCTTGTAGACCTCAACGGAATGGCAAACTACTGCTATCTTATGACTTTTGCCCGTAAAAGAAAGATTTCAAGTCCATTTATTCTGCTTACTTCCCTTCCCTCTGTCATAGCTCTGTTTATATTCATCATAATGCACAGCCGAAATGATTTCTTCACCTTTGATGATGATTTTCTTGGCTTTAACCCTAAGATTCTCAATGTGATAGTATCACTTTATCTGATCTACGGCCTCATTATGTTTTTGTGTGTAGTTTCCTACAGGAAAGAGCAGATCATAAAAGCAGGAATTGTCATTGACCTACTTGTAATTGTACAATTAGCAATAATGGTTTACATAGCAAAAAAATACTATGTGCTCACTGACTCAATCTTTATAACGCTGGACATACTTGTACTGTTTATAACAGTACAGTCCCCAAAGAACTGTGTTGACTCTGAGTTCGGCTGCTTTGACAACAAAGCACTGGACCTGATACTTGAAGACCTGGACATGAGCCAGAGAAATTACTATCTATTTACAATCGAAATTGTGAATATAAAATATTATCAGGCAAAATACGGAGCAGAATTTGTAACAAAATTACAAAGCAAGCTGTACTCTCTTATGCCCAAGGACAGCCAAAAGCTTACTACTTACAGGCATTCAACAAACACATTTGTCTCCATAACAAGAGACTTCAACCAGTATCAGAAGATGCTGGAATATATTAAGGATCATCTTAGCGAAACCTGGTACATCGATGGCAGTAAGTTTGAAGTATTATTTCAGATATCACATTATTACAAGGATTATAAGAGTGATGACGAGAACTCCTTTATTTTCTTGGACAGGATAATCAGTCATCTTCGTCGGGACTCCAAGAAACAATTACTTTGCATAAATGAAACAAAAGAACTCATGAACCGGGAAGTACTTGTACAAAATGCAATCAAGGCTGCCATCAACAAAGAAACTTTCCAGATTTACATCCAGCCCATATTCAACCTGAATACCAGGAAATTTGACAAAGGCGAAGTACTTATAAGACTTATAGATCCTATACTAGGCTTTATTCCTCCTGATGAATTTATCCCCATGGCCGAAAGAATGAACTTTACAAAAGATATAACCCATCAGCTGATAGCAAAGACTTTGCAGTATCTCTCCCAGACAGATATCATGGACCATGGAATCACAAATCTCAACATAAACCTGTCCACAATAGACCTTACAAATAACGGCATAGACATATATCTTACTGACATGCTCAGGAAGTTTTCACTCTCCCCTTCCAACATTACCCTAGAAGTAACGGAAACCGCCGAGACAGAATCTGAAACCCTCATATCTACCTGCATAAGGAATTTCCATGAAGAAGGATTTTTCATAGCTCTGGATGATTACGGCACTGGATACTCAAACATAGAGCGTATCCTTTCTATGCCTTTTGACTTCATAAAGATTGACAAGAACCTTTTGACACTGAGTACCCATAGCCATATCAACGAGATCCTGCTCCGTAAGAACATCGAAATGCTCAAGGAATGCGGTTACAAGATAGTAGTAGAAGGAGTCGAAAAGGATAGCCAGGTAGAATTCCTCGGAAAACTTGGAGTCGATTACATACAGGGATATTTCTATGCACGGCCAATGCCTCTAAATGACTTTACCTCATTCATAAAGGAACATAATCAAGGACAGCACTAAAAATTGCAATTTTTGCCTATGAAAAAATATTTTTTTGCCTAGGTAAATTGATTTTTTTTGCCTATGTAAAATATTTTTTTTCATAGGCAAATCCAGAGATAATAATCAGATTATTTTAAAGTTCACCTTGACGTGGTTCCTGAGATTTATTATCTTCTAGTTACTATGATACTTAAATATATAATGGGACCTGTGATAGGATCCGTAATAGGTTATTTTACTAATTTTCTGGCAGTAAAGATGCTGTTCAGACCAAAGCACGAAGTAAGGCTCTTTGGACATCGCCTGCCTTTTACTCCTGGTGCAATTCCTAAGGGGAAACCTCGTCTTGCAAGAGCTGTAGGACAGGTAGTAGCCGGAAACCTCGTAACAAAAGAAAACATAACAGGTAAACTCACCTCCCCGGAAACAAAGCAATCTGTAATCAGCACAATAATGGCACACCTTGATGACAGCATAAAAAGCAATGTCATGCCCCTTACCCCAAGCCAGTCCAGCTATGATGTGATGAAGAAACATATTGCCGACACTATTGCAGGGGAAGTTATGAATGCTTTGCTGAGTGTGGATATTGCCGGCATGATCACGACAGAAGGCAGCCGCATAATCAAGGAAAAGACTCGGGGAACAATGCTCCAGATGTTTGTAAGAGACGACTTGATTGCATCCATGACAGGACCAATCGCACAGGAAGTTGTCAATCTTATCGAAACAAGAGGTCCTGCCTTCCTGACTGACAAGGTAAGCGAAAAACTTGACCAGTACGACAGCACTCCAGTAACACAGCTTCTTCAGTCCTTTGGACTTACACGCGAGACTCTCGAAAGCATAATCTGCAATGCCTATGACAGCATTGTTGACAAGATAGTAGACAAGTTCCTTACAACCCTTAATATCTCACAGGTTGTAGAAGATCAGATCAATGACATGACTGTAGAAGAACTGGAAAAACTGGTTCTCTCTGTAATGAAAAAGGAACTGGACACCATAGTCAACCTGGGAGCATTGATAGGTGCCATCATAGGAACAATAAACATATTCATCTAAATAAAATAAAAAAGCCCTGCAGAGAACAGAAGGAGGAAACGTTCCTGCAGGGCCACACTTAATTCTAATTATTCGGCATTGTAGTCAAAGTATTCAAACTCTGCTGTTTTTTTGTAGAACTCTGTATCTACACAGAACATTCCGACAAATGCACCTGTAAATCCCTGACCTGCATATTCATCACTCAGTTTTGTTGCATCACATACAGGACGGATAGCACGGTAGTTTTCTCCATCAAGGGACCACCAGAACTCTGCCTTTCCGTATTCTACTACGAGGCGAAGATATACAGGACATCCAGCAGGAATTGCAATTTCCATTCCCCTGTCAAAGTAATCAGGCATAATGGTATTGAGCTGGAGAACTTTGCCCTTCTTCTCATCATATGTTACCTGGAGAAGATACTGGGTTTCTTCGTCATAGCGGTATACCATACCTGCATACTGCTGGTGATAGTCAGGTTCAAAGTACAACTTTGTCTCTGCTGTAAAGCAGAACTCCTGCTGGCGGCGGCAAAGGATACCCTGCTCATATGTACTCCATGGAGACTGTCCTCCTGTAATCGAGAGGAATCCTGGATGACGGGTAATGCTAAATCTGTCTTCTGTTATAGGACAGCGTAAAGTCTTGAAATCCTTGTAGAAGTCCTTGTCATTGAATGTGTAATGTACATGACCTTTTCCGCTATAGCGCTGTGGTGTATTTTCTGTAATTGTCTCCTCTGGTACTTCGATGTAATCAGGAGGTGTATTTCTGAGGCTTCCGTCAGCCTGCATTACATATGGCCAGCCATCTTTCCATGTAAGTTCAGCAATTCCTGTCTCTCTTCCAAGGACACATCTTTCTGTTCCCTTGTATGGACGACCTGCAAGATAAACAAGATACCATCTCTTACCGTCGAGGCTCTGGCACCAAGAACCGTGACCTGCTCTCTGGAGCATGAGTTCAGGGTGACCATAGCTTGAGATGAGAGGGTTTGCAGGATGAACTTCGTATGGACCTTCAATATTGCGGCTTCTTCCTACAGTTATTGCATGTTCATAACATGTTCCACCTTCTGCGCAGGCAATGTAATACCAACCGTCTTTCTTGTACAAGTGAGGACCTTCAACAAGGCCAATATCTGTTCCGTCAAAAATCTTGTATCTCTTTTCGCCCAAAGTCTTTGTCTCAGGGAAGTACTCTCTCATGAGAATTCCTGTAAACTGTCTTGCTCCGGCGTTTCCCCTGTAATCCCATTCCATGTTGATGTACCAGTGGCGTCCGTCATCATCATGGAACATCGATGCATCAAATCCAGAAGCGTTAAGGAATACTGGATCTGACCAAGGACCTTCAATACTTGGAGCTGTTGTAAGGTAGTTAGGACAATCCTTCATTGTTCCTACATTCCAGTTTCGAACATTTGTATATATGAGATAAAAAAGTCCATCAGAATATGAGAGACAAGGAGCCCAGATTCCACAGCTTGCCTTTTCTCCAAGCATATTGAGAAGACGATTTTCGCTTAATGGAGAAGGAACTGCATCCCAGTGCATCAAATCCTTGGAGCGGCTAAGTTCTACGCCAGGGTACCACTCGAATGTGGAGTTGGCAATGTAATATTCTCCATTTGCCTGACAAATGGATGGGTCTGCATGAAAACCTGGAAGAATCGGGTTATTTATGCGTACTACTTTGTTTGACATATATTTTCCTCACAAAACTATATTTTCAACACATCAATTATATTTAGAGGTGCCATTATAACAATAAAATTATACCATCATTATTTTGTACCTACATTCGAATTATAATCATATGTATAGTAAATATTGCTATCTTTTGCCCCCAGATACGATAAAATCTTCCATTATTATTGTATTTTAGAACAATAGTCTGTAAAATCGATGTGTCAATGGGTAGATTCAATGTCTGAAATCAAAAACATAAAAAATATCGAGGAAAACAATGTTGAACATCAATAACAACACAGCTCACATCAAACGCGAGATTCTTGTACGTCTTGCCAGGCTTCAGCTTGAAGGCAAGCTTTCAGAGGGAGTTCACTATATTCCAAAGGAGATGGCACCTTTAGATAAACCTCCTATGATGTGCTGCGTATACCACGACCGTGAGGTTCTGCGTAACCGAGTTATTGCCCGCATGGGATTCTCCCTTGAAGATACAAAACCTAGCCAGACTTTAGCTAGCCTTGCCGAAAAAGCTCTTGAGAGAGAAAAACCTACATGGCCTATGCTGACAGTTCTTCATGAAGCCTGCAATGCCTGCGTACAAAGTCATTATATGGTAACAAATGCATGTCAGGCATGTATTGCTCGTCCTTGCCAAGTCAACTGCCCTAAAAAGGCTATATCTGTCACAAAGAGAGCTGCCATTGACGAATCCAAATGCGCCAACTGTGGCCTTTGTCTAAAGAACTGTCCTTATCACGCAATCATCAAGATTCCTGTTCCATGTGAAGAAGCCTGTCCTGTAGGAGCTATCAGCAAGAACGAAGACGGAAAGGAAGTCATCGATTACGACAAGTGTATTTTCTGCGGCAACTGCATGAGAGAATGTCCTTTTGGAGCCATGATGGACAAGAGTCAGCTCCTGGATGTAATCAAACATATAATGAATCCTTCAAAGAAAGTTGTTGCCATGTATGCTCCAAGCATTGCAAGCCAGTTCAGGAGCCAGAACGGTCAGATTGAAAATGCACTTCTCGCCCTTGGCTTTGACAAAGTACTGGAAGTTGCCAAAGGTGCAGATATCTGTGCTGACAACGAAGCCAAAGAGTTTGAAGAAAGAATGGAACGTGGAGACAAGATGATGACTACTTCATGTTGTTCTGCCTATGTACGTGCAGTGCATATTCATGTTCCGGAACTCAATCCTTGTGTTTCTGAGACAAAAAGCCCGATGCACTACACTGCAGAAATTGCCAAGGATGAAGATCCTGATTGTATTACGGTATTCATCGGGCCTTGTCTTGCAAAGAGGCGTGAAGGATTTGACGATCCACTGGTTAACTACGTACTTACAGTAGAGGAACTGGCTGCGTTCCTGATTGCAAAAGAGGTAGATGTCCTTAAGATGGAGTCAAAGGAAACTGCTGATGCCCCAACTGCTTCCGCCCGTAACTTCGCAAAATCCGGAGGTGTTGGAAACGCTGTTGCACTGAGACTGAAGGATAAGAATATATTGCGTTTTACAAGGATAGACGGACTGGATAAGGCTGGTCTCAAAGAACTGAAGAAATATGGTCAGATCAATGCGGGTATTCTTCCCCACGCAAATGACTGTCCTAATCTTATTGAAGTTATGGCATGTGAAGGCGGCTGTATTGCAGGTCCATGCGTTATTTCCAATCTCAAGATGTCGGAAATTCAGCTTAATAAGTATGTTGCCGCCGGTTCACAAGATCCTAAAAATGACTAGTTGCATGTCAGGACACCAGCTCAGTTAGGAAATGCAGATACGTAACGGTATGATGGAGAAAGAACTCTTGTACTCTGCATACCGAAAGGACGGCCTCTGTACGTCGCAACACTGAACCATATTGGGGCAGGCATATAGACTTCACTTCCTGTGCAGTCAAGAGCCAAAATAAAAAGACAATTGGCCGTCTGCTCTGCTCCAATAATCGTTACTACCTCGTCCCCAAGCTCAACAGTATGCATGATATAAGGGTCGACATCTTTAACACTCGTAAATGGTTTGTACATATTATAAACAACCTCCTATTTGTTATATATTCTGAATTTTATTCCGCAATCCGTAGAATTCAACTTTCACCAGTAATTTTTTTGAGATTTTTGATAGAGTTATAGGAAATTTATGTATAGTAAAAAAAAGGGCCACCGGCGGAG
Source organism: Treponema sp. (assembly GCA_045616545.1). Lineage (GTDB taxonomy): Bacteria > Spirochaetota > Spirochaetia > Treponematales > Treponemataceae > Treponema_D. Next base: position 65,526 of record JAZLGX010000033.1, read on the forward strand.
TATTCGGTGACCCAAAAATTATTCATAAGGGAGGATACTGAGGCAAGATAAACGACGTTGACCTTGCCCCGTACAGAATTATTTCATTCCAAGTTTTGCCTTGTTAATATTCATAAGTTCTGTCTGAACTTTCTGAACCTTGTCGATTCCCTTAGCCTTCTTGTACTGGTTGTACTCAGCAAGGATTCTGTCAAACTCAGCATCACTTTCTGCGAGGATAAGGTCACGAAGTGTCTTACCCCACTTGCGCTGGAGATCCTGATAGATAAGATCTTCATCGCTACCTACTTCGAGAGTAAGTCCATCATATGCTGCATAGCTTACTACATATGGACGTGTCCAGAGCTGTGGCTGTTCCAAAGATGGAGAGTAGTCACTTCCCCACTGTGCCTGCCAAGCTGTATCCATAAGCATCCAGTATGTATACTGTACACCGATATCTGTTTCCTGTGCGTTCTTGTCTGTCTTGTCAAGTTCAGCAACTTCTGGAGTAAGTTTTGGAATACCGTTTTCGATAGTGTATGTCTTGTTGAGGATACCAAAGTTTGTATCCATCTGTCCTTCTTCACTGATAAGGTATGTAAGGAACTGGATAGCACGATCTGGATTCTTACAGTTCTTGCTGATGAGTGTTACTGTCCAACCAGCGATTCCACCACCTGCGAGTTTTGGATCTTCACCCTTTGTATTAGCTGGACCCTTTACTGCAATGTAAATTGAGTTTGGATCATTAGCATAAAGAGCATTCTGTGCTGCCTGCATATCCCAGTTCTGGTAGAAGAGACAGAAATATCTTCCCTGTGCTGCTTTTTCTTCGATCTGGCTTCTCTTGTCTACAAACATATCTGTTGTGATGAGACCCTCTTCGTGTGCCTTGCGGAATGTCTTGATCCAGCGTGTGTATTCTGGGTTTTCTGTAAGGCCGAGATTTGCATCTTCAAATACGCCATTCTGTTCTGGAGAGATAGCGAGAAAGTGCTGGAGTGTTGCCTGGAGCATACCACATCCTGTATCACCGAATTCGTTTGTACCAAAAGCAATGAGAGGCTGACCGTTTACGCTAGGGAACTTAGCCTTAGCAGCTCTAAGAGCGTTGAGGAATCCCTCTGGAGTAGACATATCAGGGCTACCAAGGGCTTCGTACATATCCTTACGAACAAGGAATGTTTCGTTGGAAGTAAGCTTTCCGTTATACTTTGCATAGTCTGCAGGTGTATATGATGAGTTTGGATATCCATATACATGACCGTCTGCCTGGCGGAACCATCCCATCTTGTCATTGTTTACAACCTGGAAGAAATATGGATCATATTTGTCTGCAAGTTCATCAAGAGAATAAACAAGTCCCTGATCAATCATCATTGGAACCTGTCCTTCCCACCATCCCAATGTAATGAGATCTGGAAGAGCATCACCTGCAATCATTGTGTTAAGTTTTTCAGCTTCGTTACCTGCTGGAACAACGAAGTTGATATCTACGCCAGTTTTTTCTGTAATATATTTGGATACCTGGCTGTCTCCCCAGTGGCGAGCAAACCAGCTGAAGTTGATATACCAGTCAAACTTTACTGGTTTATCAGCATTTGCCTTCCATCCAGGAACAGAAGCATCAACATTTGCCTGAGCAGCAACATTTGTTTCTTTCTTACCACATCCTGTAAAAGCCAGTGATGCAGCCATGATTCCCATTACAGTAGAGAGAACCACCCGACGTGTCTTTTTCATTTATTCCTCCTGAATACCGCACTAGCGGCATCATATTAACCCAAAAAAGATAATATTTTCAATCTTCATAAGATATCTTAAGACAAAAATCCTAAAAAGATTATCTTTTATATCCTGCCCATGGGCAGGAATATACACTTGCTGATTTGTGGCAGCATCATCTCTCCACGGAGAAACAATCGCCACTCATATTCCTGATTATCCCTTGATGGAACCAATCAAGAATCCCTTTACAAAGTACTTCTGTAAGAATGGATATACACACACAATAGGCAGTGTTGTTACAACCATTGTTGCAAGACGTACAGATGTACTTGATACCTGCTGAGCAGAGATACCTGCAGGCATTGCAACTACAGCCTTACTTGCGCTGGCACTGGCAACAATACGGTACAGGTAAGTCTGAATTGGCTGAAGAGCCTGATCGTTGATGTAAAGAACTCCTGTAAAGTAGTCATTCCACTGACCTACACCATTGAACAATGCTATTGTTGCAACAACAGGCATACTCAAAGGTAACACAAACCTGACGAAGATCACCATGTCATTGGCACCATCAAGTCTTGCTGATTCCTCAAGTCCTGCAGGGAGCTCCCTAAAGAAGGACATAAAAAGAATCATGTTATAACATCCAAACATTGCCGGTATAATGTATACCAAGAAGTTATTGAACAGACCAAGGTTCTTGTATACTACGAATGTAGGAATCATACCGCCACCAAAGAACATTGTTATTGTTGCGATGATAAGGTAAACTTTGCTTCCCATGATGTGGGACTTGGACATTCCATAGGCAACCATAGCAGTAAAGAATACGCTGACTGCAGTACCAATCACTGTCTTTAGTACAGTTACGATAAAAGCCTTTATGATTATCTGGTCTTGGAATACAGTCTTATAACTTTCCAGAGAAAACTTTCGAGGGAAAAGGTATATTCCACCTCTAAGGCTATCCGAGCTATCATTAAAAGAAATGATAAGCGTATACCATACAGGATACAAAGCTATGAAACAAACCAAAGCCATCACTATATTTATGATGATCGATCCTGCCGTAGATTTATTTTTTGCACTGACCATTTTATACTCCCACTAGAATAATGCTGTGTCGTTAAGTTTCTTTGATACCTTGTTGGTGATCATAAGAATAATTACACCTACTACAGACTTAAAGAGTCCTATAGCACTGGCATAAGAGAATCTCATACCTCTCATACCTGTTGTATATGTATAGATATCGATTACATTACTGCGGTCCTGGTTCAGAGGGTTCCACAGGATATATATCTGGTCAAAGTTAGAGTTTAGGATTCCTCCAGCAGCCAGGATAAACATGATAGCTATCGTAGTTCTGATACTTGGCAAAGTAATGGACCAAATCTGTCTCCAGCGACTGGCTCCGTCAACTTCTGCAGCCTCGTACATTTCCTGGTCAATACCAGAAATTGCTGCAAGATAGATGATTGCACTCCATCCCATTTCCTTCCAGAGATCTGATGCTACAACAATTCCCCAGAAATACTTTGGATATGCAAGGAAAGCAACTCCTTCCTTAAGGATACCAAGCTTTACAAGAATCTGATTCAAGAAACCGTTTGGATCCATCCATGTTGTAAGGATACCTCCAAGGATAACCCAAGACAAAAAGTGTGGAAGATACGAAACTGTCTGGATAAATTTCTTGTAACGGGTATTTCTGACTTCATTAAGCATCAAAGCAAAGAAAATTGGAATCGGAAAGTTAATGGCAAGCTTCAAAAGACTCATACCTAAAGTATTTGCCATGATATTGCCGAATTCTTCATCCTTAAAGAAGTCAATAAAGTGCTTGAAACCATGATTTGGAGCCCAAGGTGAGTTCCAGAATTCACTTGAAAACAATGGTTGAGTAATCTTGTAATTCTTCTTGAAGGCAATGAGTATACCATACATAGGAGCATAATTAAAAATTGCCATCCAAATGAGACCGCACCATACCATGAACTGGAGGTAACGTTCGTCCCTTAGCCTTTGCGTAAAGCTTTTCTTGTTGAGGGCTGTCGCTGTTCTTTTTGAATTAGAAGCGACACTGTTATCTGCATTACGATTTTTCATTCCGTCCGTCCTTTATGTTTACGAGTATACGTTCTGTCGCTCTGAAAAGATAGATACCTCAATTTCGGAAGATGGTCGATTCTTCGGTTTATGCAAAAAGACAATTTGACAGACGTTTTTTTATCTTCTATCTTGGATATATCAAAATCAAGGTATTCGAGAAAGACTTGAAAAAAAGTTTTCTGGAATACCCTCATGATAAAGACTGCCGCTAAAACGGATTACAAGGAAATTATAAGGAGCATATTATGGGAACAAATGAGGCTGTAGGAAGACTCTACAAGAGTACTGATACAGAAAACAGAGCAGATATCTTCAATATGGGTGTTGGCACTGATTATTACAGGATAGACAACTACGACGCAATGTCTGACTTCTTCATGTCAATAACAAGCGGAAGTGATATCTGGAATTTCTTGTGGGCACAGGGAGGTATATCAGCAGGAAGAATAAATGCCAATCACGCAGTATTCCCTTACTACACATGTGACAAACTCAGTGACATGAGAAATGTTACAGGAAGCTATGCATGTATTGCTGTCAAAGACAATGACAAGACAATAATGTGGGAACCTTTTGTACTTGATGCCATACATAATACAAATCAGCGCATCCTCCTTAAAAGTCTGAACGGAAGCCGCGTAAAGTTTATAGAAGTAAATGAAGATATTTCCCTTGCCTATTCCTATGAATGGACTTCAAGCGACAGATTCGGTCTTATCAAAAAGAGTCAGATAATCAACTTGTCAGCATCTCCAAAGGAAGTTACTATTCTCGAAGGTGCAAGAAACATCATGTGTGCATCTGCAAATGCAGACAACCAGAACACAAACAGCGTCCTCCTTGACGCATACAAGAAGTCTGACCTGGTAAAAAAAGAGGGGCTGGCATTATTCGGAGTTTCTTCAGTCCTTACCGACAAGGCTGAACCAAGCGAAGGCCTGGCTGTAAACATCAGTTACTTTACAGGAACAGGCTCAGTATATCTTGGCGAAATGAATGCACAGAACTTCTACAGATACAGAGGAGATACATCTTGTCTCGATGATTCAGAAGTCCTTAAAGGAGAAAGAGCAAGCTTCTATATAGTAAATTCTGCAGCAATCGATGCAGGACAGGCCAGCAAGGAATGCATCCAGGTATTTGATACAAATTATTCATCAAGAGATGTAGCGGACTTTGTAGACTACCTCAAGAAGACAGACAGAGATACACTGCATACTCTCATAAACGAAGACATCGAAGCGACAAACAGCCAGCTTGACGAATATATAAGGATGGCAGATGGAGAACAAAGCTCTGCCCTCTCCCTTACAACAGCACACCACAAAGCCAACGTAATGTTCAACATCATGCGTGGAGGAATCTTTGCAGATTATGCTGATATTGACCTCAAGGACTTCTGCTCTACAGTGAACAAGGCAGATCCATCTTTGAAGGCAGAATTGGACACAGTTCTCAGCGATACTTCATCAAAGACAATCAGCCGCACAGAACTTCTCTCGCTTGTACAGAAACACGGAAACCCACAGCTCATCCGCCTTTTCTGGGAATACATGAGTCTTACATTCTCCCGTCGCCACGGAGACCCTAGCCGCCCATGGAACAGGTTCAACATTGTTCTTAAGGACAAGGAAGGCGGCAAACTCCTTAACTACGAAGGCAACTGGCGTGACATATTCCAGAACTGGGAAGCATTGGGATGGAGCTACCCTGAATACGTTGAAAGCATGTACACAAAGTTTGTCAACGCAATGACAATAGACGGCTTTAATCCATACCGCATAACAAAAGACGGCATAGATTATGAGATTGCAGATCCTGATGATCCATGGAGCCAATACGGATACTGGGGAGACCATCAGGTAATATACCTCCAGAAGCTCCTGGAACTCCAGAGCAAAATCGACAGAACTGCAATCCTTGATAAGCTTGATACTGCAATCTATTCGACAGTACGAGTTCCTTACAAGCTCAAGTCATACGAAGACATCAAGGCAGATCCTCGTCATAGCCTTGTATTTGATGTGGAAGATGACAAACAGATCAGGGATGACCTGGCAGAAAAAGCTTGTCTTGACTACAAGCTCATTCACAAAGATGGCAGCGTTGCACTGATAACTCTCACAGCTAAACTTCTGCAGCTTATAAGTGCTAAGGCAGCATACCTTGTTCCAGGAGCTGGAATCTGGATGAATACACAGCGTCCTGAATGGAATGATGCCAATAATGCTCTTGCAGGTTGGGGACTCTCTGTAGTTACAACAGGATACCTTAACAGAATGCTTGAATTCCTTACAGAACTTTACGAAGAAAGCTCCTTAGCAACCTATAATGTACCAGCTCCTCTATACAACCTGGTAAAATGTCTTACAAAGACATACAACTTACAGTCAAAGGAACTCTATACAGACGGAAAGGAACAGAGGAACTTCCTTGACGCCAACAGCATTGCATTCCAAAATGAGTACAATGCTTATTACAGCAATAACTTTGACGACGGCTTTGTTTCTATCACAAAAGAAGAAGTCCTTGAATATCTCAAGGCCGTAAATAAAGTTACTGAGGAAACTCTCCGTTGCAACAAGAGAGAAGATGGTCTATACCACACATACAACACCCTTTCTCTTGAAAAAGGAAGTCTTACAGTAAGAAATCTTCAGGAAATGCTTGAAGGTCAGGTAAGTATTTTGTCTTCCGGTCTCCTTTCCCCACAGGAAGCTTTGGAAGTGCTCCGTTCCCTTAAGTCAAGTGCCATATACGAGAGTCATCAGAACTCATATATGCTCTATCCTAACAGAGAACTACAGCACTTTACAGTCAAGAACTGCATAACTCCTGCATCTGATGAAGATGCAGCAATTCTTGACAAGGTTGTAAGCAAAGGATACATGGAAAAATCTGCTTCAAGGACATACCATTTTGCTCCACAGTACAGGAACTTTGATCTCCTCAAAGAGGACATTATCCGTAAGGAAGGTGACTGCACTACAGAGATTACTGAAGAAATCCAATATCTCTCTGCACTCTACGAAAAGACATTCAATCACGCAAGCTTCACAGGAAGAAGCGGTACATTCTATGCCTACGAAGGACTTGGAAGCATCTACTGGCACATGGTATCAAAGCTTCTCCTTGCATGTCAGGAACACGCTCTCAAGGCTTACAGAGAAGATGACGAAGCAAAAGACGAACTCATGGCATTTTACTTTGACATCCAGGGTGGCCTAAGCTTCAACAAGACTCCTGCTCTTTACGGAGCTGTACCTCTTGATCCTTACAGCCACACTCCATACATGAGAGGAGCTCGTCAGCCAGGTATGACAGGACAGGTAAAGGAAGAGATTCTTACAAGATGGGGAGAACTTGGAGTAGACATCCATGACGGAAAGGCAATCTTTGCACCATACATCCTCGATACAAGGGAATTTGGAAACAATACCGACGTAAAGTTTACATGGTGCACAATACCTGTAACATACCATAATCCTGAGTGCAATCCATTTACAAAGGATACTCAGTCTCGTATCCAGGTAACAATCGACGGAGTTACAACCGTCACAGAAGGCAATACCCTTACAAGAGAAGCAACAGATCTTCTTATTGCAAGAGACAATAAACGCCTTACAGGCATTACACTGATTTACTAGGATAAATAAAAAAGGTACAGGATTTACTTCCTGTACCTTTTTTTTGCTTTATAAAACTGATTGTAATCAGCCAATTACATATGAGTTATCACCAGTTACACTCATAGCTACGCTGTTATCTGCACACCAAGACTCAAAGTTGCTCTTAGCCTCATCAAGAGCTTCACCTGTAACAGCAAGCTCAACCTTGAGTTTAGCTCCATCTGGAGTAACAGTATAACCAGCATCCTTTAAAGTCGTGATGATATCGTCGTTGCTCATTCTATCCCCCTGAAGGTCTTTTTATTAGTGATATTCTCCCCTAGTATAGCACACCTTTAAGAAAAAGACATACAATTTGAGAAAATAATTGTATTTTTTATTTATCTTCTTTTTCGGCAGCTACAAGCTCCCCTACTTCTTCCTTGGAAATAGGTTTGTTCTGCTCATAGATGGCAGACTGCTTTTGGATAAAATCCTTGGGGTAAAGCTTTCCCTGATTCATTCCACCACAAGATTCTGCCACAATATCCCAGGATTCCTTATCCTCAATCATCCACGTCCAAAACGGATACGTAGAACATTGAAGTGGCCTGAACTGATAAGCACTACAGCCTTTGTCAAAGAGAATACAGTCATAATTGCTCTTTTCTTTAAGAGCAAGGACTGACTGTCCCTCATAGTAAGGAGTAAAACGGCAGTATTTTGCCACAAAACTCCTTACACTCATATCAAGCCCCTTACACAAAGTCAGAAGATCCCTTCTGCTAAGGTAAACAAATCCAGGTGCACTACCGCAGCACCTGCCACATCTCTTGCAGGCAAATTTAAGCCCGTCATCATAAAAGCATCCGCCACTTCTCTCCTTATCGATGCCTTTTCCTGTCCATAAACTAGTTAAATCTGTGTTGTCACTCATTTTCTAATATTATTGTCGAAGGAATTTGCCATGAAATTAAGGGTGGACCGTAAAATTGTATAGGACCTGTATACTTATAGCATGTATTTATAGCCCATTCTTCCCTATGTTCACATAATGTTCTGTAAGGCTTACCATTAAGATCAACAAGAGCCTTGGCTATAACAGGTTTCATGGAGCCATTTCTCTTTTCCATGTTCATGAGCATGGTAAGGGGAATACCCCCAGTAATCCAGTCTTTTGGTTCGGCACTGAGATTCCTTACATAAGAAAGATAACCTGTAAGTCCATTGGCAATAAGATTGAATGCTGTAAAACCAAGAGTATAGCAGTAACTTGCATCAAAATTAGAAGGCATGGCACTTCTTCCCTCAAAGCCAAAGAAATGAAGTTGTGGAGTAAATTTACCGTTGTATTTTCCACTGGCCTTGAGTTCAGAAAGCCTCAAGGAAGTCATCTTGGCAAGAAGTCCCTCCGTATCAATAAAACTTACCTGGACATTGCCATGAGGATCTCTCTCCGACAGAAGAGCCATAGCTGTCTCTTCAGGAATAGACATAAGAGTCCTGTAGCTTTCATGGGACAAGAAAGATTCTAGTGACGGCTTCAGCTTGTCATAGTCATTTATACATGCAAAAACATCTGGATTGGCCGCAATAACATCATTAAGCTCAGCAATAAGATTTCTTATCTCAGGAATGAACTCAATAAGCCCTTCCGGAATCAGTATTGTACCAAAGTTCAACCCTTTTTCAGCCCTTCTTACAATTACAGAACAAATATATTCTATTATAGAGTCAAGGCTTTGGGAACGTTCGGCAACTTCTTCGCTTATAAGTGTAATATTAGGCTGGGTCAAAAGCGCACATTCCAGTGTGATATGGCTAGCAGACCGCCCCATAAGCTTGATGAATTGCCAGTATTTGCCGGCAGAAGCAGTATCACGGCTAAGGTTGGAAATTTCTTCGGCATAGGTTTTGGTTGTAGTATCAAAGCCAAATGTCATTTCTACATGACGAGACCTGAGGTCCCCGTCTATAGTCTTAGGAACACCGATAACCTGAGTCTTGAGTCCCGCTTGAGTAAAATATTTGGAAAGGAAAGCAGCATTCGTATTGCTATCGTCCCCACCAATTACAACAAGAGCATCCAAATCAAGAGCACGGCATGTTGCCACAGCAGCATCAATATGATCTTGGCTCTCTATCTTGGTTCTTCCACTCAAAAGCATGTCAAAACCACCGGTATTCCGGTATCTGTCAATAATTTCACCAGTCAGTTCTGTATATTTTCCTTCCAGAACTCCGTTGGTGCCGGCAGTAAATCCGTAGAGTACGCTGTCACAACAGGATGCTTTCAGGGCATCGTAAAGACCTGCAATGACATTGTGTCCACCTGGAGCTTGTCCTCCTGATAGCAGAACACCTACCCTGCGTTTCTTGCCGTAGTTCTCATTAATGCCTCTTGTAAAGCTTACAACAGGCAAACCGTAGATTGCAGGGAAAATGCCTTTTATCTCCTGACAATCTCCAATAGAAGAAGAAGGTTCTTCATTCCTAATCGTGATCAAGTTTTGATCTTGCAAAAACAGCTCAGGCAATAAAGGCTTGTAGTCATACCTGGCTTTTTGCAGCAAAGACTTATCTGTCATGTTAACCTCTGCCGTATATTACCATTTTTTACGTTACATTGGAATACTATCGCGATATTTTTTGATAATTACAGTATAGTAACAGATTCTACAGAATAATTAATGGAGCCTCTAAAGTTTACAATTTTTTTAGAGATGTCCTTAAATGTATTTACCAAAAAGACACTAAGCGCGGGGCAAAAAGTCCTTATGTTTTTGAAAAAAGTCCTTATGTTTTTGAAAAAAGTCTTAGACTTTTCAGAAAAAGTCCTAGAGTTTTTGGAAAAAGTCTTAGACTTTTTTTATCGGAAAGTCCAGTACCTTGCAAAGACCTTCGGTATTTGTAAAAAACCTTCGGTGTTTGTAAAAGACCTTCGGTATTTGCAAAAGACCTTCGGTGTTTTCAAAAAACCTTCGGTATTTTTCTGATTTGAACATTTGATTTTTTACTTTGTAACCATCCTTAATTGAATCCAGGATATTTCCGATTATAATCTATAAGGGGACGTAGATTCCCTTCAGCTTTAATCGGAGGAAAGATTTATGCATTCATCTACAAAAAGGGTCATCGGCTTTATATTGATGCTCTCAGCAATATTCGGCTCTGCTTTTGCCCTTGATGTAAATCAGAACGAACTTCAAAGTGCAGGTTCTTCTGATAAAATCAAATTCAGCAATTATTCCGGGCCCCACTCAGTTATCAGTACAGCTGACGCCATTCGCAATATCGGCAGTATCATGGGAAAGACTGTCAGTGCATCACCGGAAAAAGAAACTTCTGTCAATCCAGATGCTCTCTATTCTGTTATTCATGCAGTAGACTTGAACGACACAAAAGGCCTTGATGCAGATATCATTCTCATAAACAAGGGTGCAGGAGTTGATCACATTGACAATGTACGCCGTATTATCACGGGTTATCTCATGCAGGCTTACAGTTACGACCGTAAGGATGCAGAAACCCTTGCTGTGTTCATTACCGTATACAATGCTGTATACCGCAATGATATTGATACGTTTGCTTCAAAATACAAGGCTGTTGTACTTAAATACCTTACAAAGGAGAAATGTGGTATAAGTACTATCTGGTCTGAGTGGGCGGGAAATACACAACTTGTAATTCCTTTATATGATGTAAATGCAAATCTTTCTTCCATAGAAACATCCATCCTTACAGATAAGAATGTCATATCAAATCTTCAGGAACAGGATGACAAGGGAATAGATGTACGTAAGGACATGGTTGACCTAAAGGAAAGAGAGGCTGACATCAAAGAAGAAGCTGCCCAGGAAGCTGCTCAAGAAGCCGCAGCCCTGACTAAGGAAGCTCAGGATGCAAAAAAGGAAGCCAACAAGGCTGATGCTGATGCTGACAAAGCTGAAAAGGCTGCCGACAAAGCTCAGAAGGAAGCTGATAAAGCTCAGAAAGCCAGTGATGCCGATCCTGACAACCAGGCAAAGAAAGATGCTGCAGAAGAAGCTGCAAAGAAGGCTCAAGAAGCTCAGGAAGCTGCTGACGAAGCAAGGGCTGCTGCTGACAGAGCTCAAGAAAAAGCAGATGAAGCTGCAGATGCTGCAAAACGTGCCCAGGATGAAGCTTCTGCAAACCAGGATGCCGCCGACAAGAAGATGAACGAAGCTCAGACTGAGCGTACTGAAATTGCAAAGGATCAGAAAAAGCTTCTTAAGGAAGAACGAGCTTCCCGCAATATGAATACTGTGGCAGGACTACGGATAAAGGATGCAGTCAAAGGTTTCTATGCTATCGTAAAAGTTGACACTGACACCGGAAATGTTGTCAAGGAATCTCCTGTAAACATGGTCAGGGGAAGAAATATCTTTGCAGTAACGGACTGCGATGTGGACATCGAAGACGATGATATAGATACATCTGTATTCTACCTTGCAATCTGTGGTCAGAATAGCGGTCAGGGAGCTGTAAAACTGTGTCTCATCGACAATTCAAAGCTTGAGATTCAGAAAGAAAGTACGGAAACAATTCATGAAGATTCTGTACTCGTCAAAAACGAAGAAGACTTCTACTGTGTAATTACCAACGGTTCCAGCTGCACTGTAGGTAAATTTGACAAATCTCTCAATCTCCTCCTCAAGAGTGACGTGGAAGTCACAGGTTCAACTCCTATTGTCATTACAGAAAAAGGCATCGTAGTAACTGATGCTAAGGGAAAAGTAGTCTTACTTGACCTTGCAAGACTTAATCTTGTAAGCAAATAAATTATAGACTGGTACATAAGAAGGATAGAAAACAAAAAAAACTCAGGCAAATGCCTGAGTTTTTTTATCTTAGTAACTTGGAGTTGTGCTTCTAAAGAAGCTTATTTCACTTGATGTATAAAAGCTGAACATTGGAGCCCTATTATAGGAATCAATTCTTTCCCTATAATACTTGGTCTGATAAAGATGCGAACCGTACTTATAGTAATGGTCCCTATCCTTTGAATACCTGGAATAGGCAGACAACCTACACAATCCCATAAATACGACCATCATTATGAGGATGGTCCTGCAGTTCTTGCGAGTCTGAGTCAGATCCTTCTTGGAAGTGACACTTGCTGATGCAACAAAAAGCGTTGCAACCGCCATCAATGCACAGATTATTCCCATAAATAACATTTTAGCCTCCTAAATTTCTTACATACATAAAACAAGGAAACAGTCCTAGCAGTTACAGCATTACTGTTCTCCACCAGATATTTCCTTCCCTACGTATATTTTACACTTGAATAATATAATTATCAAATAAAATTTCTTTAGTTAACTACATTATCGGTATTTTATGGGGTTTCAATATACTTATCTGTCTATTATGTCTATACTTCATGGGATTTTTGTAAGTTTTATTCCCGTTCCTTATTTACAAATTTTGTATAACTTGGGAGGAACAGAAGCTCAACATCACCAATAGGACCATTACGCTGTTTGGCTATAATAAGAGTACGATCTATAGCTCCATAATTTCCTCCATCATCGTCATCCCCGCCAGACTTCTTTCGGTCACCGTGAATAAACATTACCATATCAGCATCCTGTTCTATAGATCCTGATCCTCTAAGCTCTGCCAAGTTAGGAGCATTACCTTCTGCTGCACGAGCTACCTGACACAATACTACGATAGGAATTTCAAGTTCACGGGCAAGGCTCTTGAGAGATTTTGATATTGCAGACTGCTGTTCGTATACAGGAGCATCTTCATTCTCAGAGGTAATAAGACCTATATAGTCTATGAATATGATTTCAACCTTCTGATTGACTTTCATACGTCTAGCCATAGCTCTAAGATCCAGAAGTTTCATATTTGGAGTATCTACAACATAAAGTGGCGCATCAAAACATCGACCCGCAGCATCCTGTAACTTCTTGAAATCATCCATCTTAAGAAGACCACTACGGAGCTTAGTACTAGGTATATGAGCTACTTGAGCCAAAAGACGCTGGCCAATCTGTTCAGCTGACATTTCAAGGGAAAAGAAACCTGCTGGTATACCTCTATCTATAGAGATATATTCCAACATCGAGAGCGCCATGGCTGTCTTTCCCATAGAAGGACGAGCACCTATAATTATCATTTCCGAATTCTGAAAACCAGATGTCATACTATCAAGTTGAGTAAGACCAGAAGGGATTCCTGAAAAACTATCCTTGTTTTTATAGCGGTTATCGATAAGCTGAATTGTCTTTGGGACAACATCTTTCATTGCATAAATCTGTGTTGTCTGATTTACATCTGTTAGCTTGAAAATTTTCTGTTCTGCTTCCTCAAGGATTTTACGACTATCAGTTGTCTGATCAAAACTGTCAGCTTTTATTTCACTTGATATCTTTATAAGTTTTCGACGTGTGGCCATATCCATCACGACTTTTGCATAATAGTCTACATTTGCACTTGTTGGTACAGTATCAGTAAGTCCTGTAATGTATGATACTCCTCCAGCCTTTTCCAGAGTTCCGTTTTTGGTAAGATCATCAATAAGTGTAAGCAAATCCCCTCTGATTCCTCTACTATAAAGACTTGTAAGGGACGAATACACTTCAGCATTCTGCTGACTGTAGAAACTGTCTGCACTAAGATATGTTACAACTTCTCCTATAGAGTTCCAGTCAAGAAGTATGGCACCAAGGGTTGCTTTTTCTGCATCCAGATTATGAGGCGGTATTTTATCTTTTAATTCCATAATATGGGCATAATATCATATATTCAGTCCAAAAAAAAGGCATACCTTAACGGTATGCCTTTTATTACATAAACTACAGCTATAATAAATAACTGCTTTTATGCATATTACTCTGCTTTTGCTTCTGCAGCTTCTTCTGCCTTTGGAGCAGCCTTCTTTGCAGGTGCAGCTTTAGCATCATTTGTTGGCTGTGGTACTACAGAAAGCTTTACTTCTGCAACTGTTGTCTCATAGAGACGTACCTTGAATGCATAGTTACCAACGTTCTTGATTGTAAGACCAGGAACATCGATACGCTTTCTTTCGATTTCATATCCGTTCTTCTTGAACCATTCAGCAAGAGAAAGGTTTGTAACAGCACCATAAAGTTTTCCGTTAGAACCAGCTGGCATTTCGAGAGTGATTGTAAGTGCATCAAGCTTTTCTTTGAGAGAAGCAGCATCAGCACGCTTTGCAGCCTTGCGAGCTTCGATTTCAGCCTTCTTTCCTTCGAAATAAGCTACTGTTTCTACATTGTATGGAACAGCATACATGTGTGGGAAAAGATAGTTGCGAGCATAACCGTTAGCAACATTTTTTACATCTCCGTATTCACCGAGATGCTTTACGTCTGTGTTAAGAATAACCTTCATTTCAAGCTCCTATTGAGTATATTTTAAAGCCGGCTGCGTCACCAGGAGTTGGATCGCATACCGGCCTTGATTAATTTTTTTTGCGACTAAAAATTAGTCAGCTACATAAGGAAGAAGACAGATAGCTCTTGATCTCTTGATAGCTACTGCCAATTCCTTCTGGTGCTTTGAACAAGTACCTGTGATACGACGAGGAAGAATCTTACCGCGTTCTGTTGTGAAACGACGGAGTCCATCAGCATCCTTGTAATCAATCTTAGCCTTGTTAGCACAGAAACGGCAAACCTTCTTGTGGAAGAAAGCCTTTCCCTTGCGTGCACCGCGACCTTCGTCTTCGCGTCCAGAATCCTGTGAAACTTCCTGTGATTCGATATCTGCTGCCTTTACTTCAGCTTCGTTTACTACGTCTGACATAGTTTATCTCCTTTAATTACTCTACACTGAGAGCTTAGAATGGGATGTCTTCAGGGAATTCATCATTACCACCGAACGTATCTTCCGGAGAAGGTGCGCCCTGGTTATAAGACTGCTGTCCACCATAGTTCTGGTTGTTATACCCCTGGTTATTATATCCGCCTGAGTAGCCCTGATTACCCCCAGAAGGAGCACCATAACTGCTACCTCCGTTATCAGATCTGCCACCCAAAAGCTGTACATCATTGGCAACGATGTTAACCCGACTGAACTTCTGGCCATCTTTTTCCCAGCGGTCCTGTCTCAAAGATCCCTGAACTGCAATCTGCTTTCCCTTTGTAAGATATTGCTTGAGGCTCTCAGCCTGACGGCCAAAGAGGTTTACATCAAAGTAATTGGCCTCACTAACCCACTGATCACCTTCTTTGCGGCTACGGTTTACTGCCAGTGACATTTTTGCTACTGCAGATCCGCTTGGCAAATATGATAGTTCGGCATCTCTTGTGAGACGTCCAACTAAAGTTACACTGTTAAGGTCCGAACTTGCCATCTCTACCTCCATTATTCAGGAAAGCCGTGCTTTTATTTATGCGTTCTTTTCGTCCTTCAAAACGAACATGTACTTCAAAAGATTTGTATTGAACTTGAACTTAGCGTCCATTTCAGCAATCTTAGCAGGGTTAGCTTCGATGTGGAACAATACGAATCTACCACGCTTGTTCTTCTTTACTTCGTAAGTAAGATCGCGATCACCAAATGGTTCTTCCTTTTCAATCTTTGCTCCAAACTGTGCGAGATCTTCGCGGAGCAATGCTATAGAAGCATTGTACTTTTCATCCTCGATTGGATAAATAGTCATAAGTTCATACTTTCTCATTGTATGTTCTCCTTATGGTCAAAATATGGGAATCACATGCATGATTCCAAGGGGTTCCTTACTATACCCATTATCAGAAATTAAGTCAATTTGTTTTGTATTTTTTTATTGAATATAGTGATATAATATCTTGATGGACTTGCAATATAATATATTTTATCAATAATATAATTGTTATTACTAGCAAATAATTTACCGATACAAAAAAAAGGATTAATTATAAAATGACACGTTACAAACATTTCAAGCATATTCTTACGTTTCTAGTTCTTACATTATTATTTTCTGCCTCAGCCTTTGCTGCAAAAACAGATTTCGAAAAGATTGCCGCTGAAGGTACCAGTGAAGAGATTGAAAAAATACTGACATCAACAAATGCGGCACGCACTGTTATCGGAAAAAACAAAGAAACCTTTCTCATGCTTCTTCTTAAGGCTGACAGAAGCTATGATATCATCGAATCAGCTATAAAAGCTGGATGTGAAGTTGGAATAAAAACGAAGGACAAAAAAACATCTCTCATGTATGCAGCTATGTATTCTTCTGATAACAACGTAATTTCACTTATAATTCAAAAAAGTGGGCTAAGTAAGAAAGCTCGTCAAAAATTTATCCTATTAAAAGACAACGACAAAAAAAATGCTTTTGACTACGCTATGCTAAATAAAAACAACCCCAGAGCTTATATTTTTCTTTCTGAAATACAAGAAGACCCTGATGCAGCAAAAAGAGATTTCAGCGGAATGAACTCAGCTACATATTCACCAGCAAGTGCAACATCCACCAAAGATTTCTCCGATGTCGAAAAGAATTCTCCTTCAGCTTCTGAATATGATAACCTATCAACAAAAGTTATCACCGAACCTACAGATACAGAAAAAGAAGTACCAGCATCAACGTTCAATTCCGAAGGAACTATTATTGCAACAATACCGGAATCAGATGCAACTTCAGGAACAGCAGTTACACAAACAGCACCACAGATTCCTGAAGTTACAACACACTCTCAGACTTACCTTTATGATTACATTCTCAGCACAACAGAAGAGAAGTCGGTATCAGAGCATTCTGGGAAAACTATAATCAATAATCCAAACCTCACTGATGAAAACGGAGTATCACTTCTAATGAAAGCCTGCAAGAGCGGTAACAGTTGGGAAGTCAAGACCCTTATAGAAAACGGGGCTAATGTAAATACACGGGATAAAGATGGCTGGACACCACTCATGTATGCTTGCCGTTATCAGAACAATGAAGAACTTGTAAATTATCTTATTAGCGCTGGAGCTCACATAAGGGTACGAAATAAATACAACACAACTCCGTTAATCATGGCCGCACAATACAACCAAAACCCTGAAATATTGCGAATTTTATTGAAGAACCGTAAAATAAATGAAAATGAAGTCTATAACGCTTTTATTCTAGCTGTTTCTAGTAACAATGGTACAGATTATATTAAAACTTCTAAAGTAAAGTTATTCATTGATATGGACATTCCTCTAAATGGAACTTGGAAAGGAATGAGTCCATTGATGTATGCTTGCCAATATAACTCATCGACTTCAGTCATCAAACTTCTTCTTGACAGTGGAGCAAGAATTTCTACCGTTGATTCTGACGGAAAAAGAGCTTTTGATTATGCAAAAGCAAACAAGAATCTTATCCACGATGAAGTATATTGGTCACTTAACAACTCTAATTGACAGGTATAAACACAATGCGTATAACAGGCGGCAAATTAAAGGGAAGATGCACAGAGACTCCTAATGGAAAAATGGCCATACGTCCCGCAATGGACAGGATGAGAGAGTCTATTTTCGATATTATAGGTCCTTCTCTTCCAGATAAATCATTTCTTGACTTATTTTCAGGTTCAGGAACTATTGCTCTTGAAGCAGTTTCTCACGGAGCTACAAAGGTCAGCTTATGTGAAATGGATAAGTCAAAAGCAAAAACCATATTCAAAAATGTGTCTATGGCTGAAGAAGTTGGAGTTCGCATTGATTGTCACTTCATGGCGGTAGAGCTTTTTTTAAAAAGATGTAAGGGAAGCTACGATTACATATTTTTTGATCCTCCCTTTCCTTATAAATTCCGCCTACAGCTTCTTGAAGTTGCAGACAAACGTAATCTTTTGACTGATAACGGAACTATAATGATTCATTATCCACAAGAAGATGCTTTACCAGAAACTATCGGAAATCTTGTACTCACAGACAAGAGGTTTTATGGTAGATCTATTGTAAACTTTTATAAAAGAAAGACAAATGAGGACAATTAACTTGACATCTTGAAAAAACAAGTTAGAATTAAGAGTATAGTAAAAAAGGGAAAACTAATGGAGAACGATTTAAAAAAGCAAATCGACAGCAAACAAGGTTCTGCTTCTTTTATCAAAGTCACAGAACAACCTGTTAAAAATCTCAATGACCAACAGAAAGTTTTGTTAAATCGTAAAGCCAATGTTTTATTCAACGAAGGACGTTTCACTGAAGCAGAGCGTATCTTTATTACAACGGGGTATTCCGATGGACTGACAAGAATTGGGGATATTTATGCTGGCAAGAATGAAGAGCTTAAAGCATTGAAATTATATCTTCTTGCCCATAACAAAAGGAAATCGGAACCATTACTGGAAAAACTGTCGGGATTAATATCTCTGATGTTGAAATAGAGAAGAGAGGAAAAAAAATTGAGCGATGAGATGAATGTAAAATTAACTGGTACTCCTGTAGAACCATTTGATGCAGCAATACCAGCAGATTTATTGGACCAAAGAACAGATGATCCTATAAACAATGAAATCAGTGAATTGTCAAAAAAAGGTTATACACTCCTAAAAGAAAATGCAGTTAATGAGGCAATTGATTCTTTTAAGAAGATATTGGATATCGAGGATAACAATAACTACGCTTTGGTAGGTCTTGGAGATAGTGAACGTAAGCAGGGACATTTCAGAGAGGCAATTGAATACTATTCTAAGTGTTTGAGTTGTCACCCTGGTAATAATTATGCTTTATTTGGACTTGCAGATTGTTACAAGGCCCTTAACCAATATCATAAGGCTATCGATATATGGGAACAATATCTTGTTCATGATGACAGAAACATTACTGTATTGACCCGTGTTGCAGATGCATACAGAAAAATTAGGGATTTCAAGCAATCAAAAAAACTTTACCTCCAGGTTTTGGACATGGAAGAAAACAATGCTTATGCATTGATAGGATTAGGACATCTCCATTATGACTTCAAGGAGTACAGGGATGCACTGTTCTATTGGACACGTATGCTTGAAGTAAACCCAGAAAACGTTGATATTCGAGTATTGACATCCATTGGTAACTGTCATAGAAAATTAAAGACTTTTGACAAAGGTATTCCTTATTTTGACAGAGCTCTAGTGATGGATCCTAAGAATTTCTATGCCCTCTTTGGTATGGCAGACTGCTATCGTGGTATGAACCAGCAGTTCCGCTCCATTGAATACTGGAATAAAATCCTTGATATGGATCCAAATAATAAAGTTATACTTACCCGTGCCGGTGACGCATACCGTAATACAGGTGACTATAAGACAGCAACAGATTATTATAATCGTGCCATGGACATCGATTTTGATGTTTATGCAGCTTTAGGTCTTGCTCTTATTTGTAAAGGAGAAGGAAGATATCAGGAAGCTGCCGAACGATTATCTAGATTAATCAGGGATGACGAGAAGAATTATCGCTTATATATCGATCTTGCAGACTGCTATATCAAGTTAAATGAAAAGCAGAAAGCCATCGATACATTACAAGCATTCCAAAGACAGGGGATTCGCAGCCAAGCAATCAATGAGATGCTTGAAAAGCTTGTGAATAATAGACCACTTTATTAAATGAGCGAAAAAATTGAATTAGCTGGTTTAACACCAGAAGAAATTTGTAACAACCTTAATCTCTCTCCTTCCTTTAGAGGTAA
This sequence comes from Treponema sp., assembly GCA_045616545.1. GTDB lineage: Bacteria > Spirochaetota > Spirochaetia > Treponematales > Treponemataceae > Treponema_D. The sequence goes on from JAZLGX010000033.1 coordinate 85,605, forward strand.
GCAGATTTATCAATGGATTGCAAAGGGAGCTTCTACTTTTGAAGAAATGACAAATCTTGACAAGACAACCCGACAAAGTCTTGAAGATAAGGCTGTCATTTATTCATCCGTAGTATCGCAAGTATTAAAAGACCCTGATGGCACAATAAAACTTCAGCTCACACTGAAGGATGGCAGACAAATTGAAACAGTACTGCTTACCGACAAAGAAGGTAGGAAAACTGCATGCGTAAGTTGTCAGGCAGGTTGTGCAATGGGATGTGCATTCTGTCAGACAGGTCAGCTTGGGTTAGGAAGAAACCTTACTGCGGGAGAAATCGTAGAAGAATTCTTGTATCTCGAAAAAGAAGCAGGAACTCTTGATAATATTGTATTTATGGGGATGGGAGAGCCTATGCAAAACTTAGGAGCTATCCGTAAGGCAATCTCTATACTAACAGACAAGAATGGAAGAGCCCTAAGTTCCCGCCGAATTACCCTAAGTACATCAGGTCTTGTCCAAGGCATTTACGATCTTGCAAATAACGGACCTCAGATAAGACTTGCAGTATCTTTAACAACAGCCGATGAAGGATTACGTACAGAACTTATGCCTGTTAACAAAGGAAATCCTCTATCCGAGTTAAAGAAAGCAATATCCTATTATATACAAAAGACTGGGAAACGTGTTACTTTGGAAGCAGCCCTTCTTTCTGGGCAAAACACAGGAAGCGAGAGTATCAAGCGTATGATTGAATTTGCCTCTGGCATGGATGTATACATAAATCTTATTCCTTGGAATCCTGTACCAGGATTAGGATTTAAAACACCAAGTGCAGATGAATGCAAGACGTTTGTCAGTGCATTGCAAAGATCAGGATTAAATGTAAACCTTAGAACGCGGAGAGGAACAAAAATTGGTGGAGCATGCGGACAGCTAGGACGTTCGCAATCTGTTGAATAATAAAATTAAAAATAGTTTGGAGGATAAAAACATGCAGAAAAAAGTATATGTAGCAGGAATGGATGACCAGGGAACAGCTGATAAAGTGTCAGAAGCTGTCAAGACAGTTTCTGGTATTCAGAATGTATCATGTTTTATCGAAAAATGTCAGGTATGCGTAGATTACGATGATAGTGTATCTGGTATAGAAGACAACATAAACAATGCTATAGCATCAGCAGGTGTCACAGTTTTAGGATAAACATTGTTATGAAAATTACCATTCTTGATGGCAACGCTCTTAATCCAGGAGACTTAGACTGGACTCCTATAAAAAAGTTTGGAGACTTGACTGTCTACCCACGAACACAGCAAGAGGAGGTTGCCGATAGAATCGGTGACAGCGAAGCCATTCTCTTAAACAAAATTAATATAACCGATGATATTCTCTGTAAGTGCCCTAATCTAAAATATATAGGGGTGCAGGCAACTGGGTACAATGTAATAAATTTGGAAGCTTGTCGTCGACATAACATAACAGTAACAAACGTTCCAAGCTACAGTACAGCAGGCGTTGCTCAATTGACATTCGCTTTCATAAGTGAATTTGCCAGTCATACACAGTTACATTCAGATTCGGTGATGGCGGGCGATTGGATTAAATCTCCAGATTTTTGCTATTGGAAGAAACCTTTAATAGAACTAGAAGGTAAAAAATTAGGTATTTTTGGATACGGAAATATTGGATCAAGAGTTGCATCAATAGCAAAAGCTTATGGCATGACGGTCCTAACTTGCACTCGTACACCAAAACCTAAAATTGAAAATCCAGTAGATTTTGAAACATTACTCAAAGAAAGTGATTTTATTACACTACATGCTCCCCTCACCCCTGAGACTAAGTATATAATTAACAAAGAGTCATTATCTAAGATGAAACATTCTGCATATCTCATTAATACAGCAAGAGGACTGCTTGTCAATGAATCAGATGTAGCAAAAGCCCTTAAGTCCGGTATAATAGCAGGATATGCAGCCGATGTAGTAAGTGAAGAACCCATGATTAAGACAAATCCTTTACTTGGGGCCCCAAATTGCATAATAACACCTCATATTGCATGGGCAGCCACAGAAACGAGACAAAGATTACTTGATATAGTCATCAAAAATCTTGAATGTTTCTTAAGCGGAAATCCTCAAAATGTAGTAAGCTGATTATAAAAAAAAGTTCCGCAATTTTCCTTATGTCAAAATACGGAACACAATAAGTTAAGAAATACTTCAAAACTACTTGAATTATTTAAAAATACTAAATATACTTTAGGATAATTAAAAGTAAACTATATTTTACAAGAGGACTAAAATGGGAAAAACAATCGCTCAGAAGATATTTGAAGCTCACTTAGTAGACAAACCTTTTGAAGGTACTAATATTCTTAAACTCGATAGAGTATTCTGCCATGAAATTACAACTCCTATTGCAATAAACGATCTAGTTGAACGCAAAATGGACAGAGTCTTTGACAATACAAAAATCAAAGCTGTAATTGACCATGTAACACCTGCAAAGGATTCAAAGTGTGCTATGCAGGAAAAAATCCTTAGAGACTGGGCGAAGCGCAATGATATAAAGGATTTTTTTGATATCGGTGCAAATGGCGTATGCCACGCAATATTCCCTGAAAAAGGATATGTGCGCCCAGGTTTTACTGTAATCATGGGTGACAGCCATACATGTACACACGGAGCTTTTGGAGCTTTTGCGGCTGGAGTTGGAACAACAGATTTGGAAGTAGGAATTCTCAAGGGAGTTTGTTCTTTCCGTGAACCAAAAGCTATAAAATTCATCCTTAACGGAAAACTTAAAGATGGCGTATATGCAAAAGACGTGATCCTCTTCCTTATCAGTCAAATCGGGGTGAATGGAGCAACAAACTGTGTAACAGAGTTTACGGGTCCTGTTGTCGATGCCATGAGCATGGAAGAGCGTATGACAATATGCAATATGGCAGTAGAAGCAGGTGCTACAAGTGGAATCTGTTTTCCTGATATGACAACAGTAGAGTACCTATGGCCATTTATAAAAGATGAATATGCTTCAAAAGAAGAAGCCCTCAAAGATTACTCAAAATGGGTAGATGATGAGGACGCAGAATACGAGAAAGTACTTACATACGACTTGTCAACATTAGAACCAGTTTGTACAATAGAATATAAGCCTGACCAGGTAAGAAGTATTGCACAGATGGAAGGTACTAAGGTTGATCAGGTTTATATTGGATCTTGTACTAATGGACGCATCTCTGACTTAAGAGTTGCAGCCAGTATCCTTAAGGGGCATCATATTGCTGAAGGTGTCAGAGGAATAGTCTCTCCTGCAACTCCTGCAATCTATAAGATGGCCCTTGACGAAGGTCTTATCGGCATCTTTATGGACGCAGGATTTTGTGTTACAAACCCTACATGCGGTGCATGTCTTGGAATGAGTAACGGAGTTCTGGCAGAAGGAGAAGTTTGTGCATCTACAACAAACAGAAACTTCAACGGCCGTATGGGTAAAGGCGGTATGGTACATCTGATGAGCCCTGCAAGTGCAGCTGCAACAGCTATTGCAGGAACTATAACAAATTCCAGTCTCTATAAAGGCTGAAAATAACTTTTTAAGAGGATTAAAGATGAAACAGTTTGGTGGCGAAGTTCTATTCTTGGATCGTTCAGACATTAATACTGACGAAATAATTCCTGCAAAGTATCTTACAGAAAATACAAAACAGGCATTGGCACCCTATTTACTTGAAGATTTGAAGCTTGACGGCTTTAATCCAAAAACAGACCTCATGGGTAAAAAAGTCATTATTACACGCGAAAACTTCGGATGCGGTTCTAGCCGTGAGCATGCTCCATGGGCTCTTGAAGTTAATGGAATCTATGTAGTAATCGCAGTAGATTTTGCTCGTATCTTCCGTCAAAATATGTATAACTGCGGTCTTCTTGCTCTTGATATGTCAAAAAAAGACATTGATGACATGTTCCGTACCTTTGCAGACAAAGATACAGAATGCAAGATAGAACAGAAAGATGATGGCACATGGAAAGTAAAGCTTATCGCGGGAAGTCTTTCAAAAAGCTATCCTTTCAATCTGGAAGGATTCGAGAAGGCCCTCATAGAAAATGAAGGTTGGATTGGATACGCAGATAAAAAATATTAATCTAGTTTTTATTGCCAAATAATGTATAACAAAAAAGAAGGGAAAAGAGCGGTAAACGTCTTTTCCCTTCTTTTTTGTTATAGAATGTGCTTATTCTGTAACAAGACCTCTCTTTGCAAGTTCGTCCAATATAAGTTCTACAATCTGATTAGGATTCTTATCAGCCGTATCGATAAACAAATCTACAAAATCATACTTATTGTTATCAATATTGTAGAGTTTTAAATAGCGACTGCTATCCTCCTTATCACGCATTGCTGTAAAAGACTTAATTTCCTCTATATCTCCACCTTCTCGATTAAGAATACGAAGAGCCCTCGTTTCATCACTAGCATAAAGATATACCTTGAGATCTGCTTTTTTCAGCATCCATATGGCAAGACGACTACCTAAAACACAGCTTTCTGCCATAGCAAGTTCTACCTGGTGATTGTCAACGTAAACATCATATTCATCAGATGTCTTTGCACTCTCAATTACTTCAGCCAAAGTCATTCCCTTTTCCTGAGCAAGCTGGCGGAACGTATAATTAATAAGCTTGATACCAAGTTTTTCACTAAGCATAGTGCTTACAGTAGTATTTCCACATCCTGATTTTCCACTTATGGCAACACGTAATTCTTTTCCTTCTGCAACTTTCATAAAAATATTTTCCTTCTATCTACACTAAATATTTTGCTATCAGAAAACCATTCAATGTTATTCTGACAACTACTCTACATTCTTACTCTGTTCTCTGATATTCTCTAAGGCATCTTTTGCCTGTATTACCATAGCCCCGACTTCAGTAAACTGATTTTTACTTCCAATTGTATTTATTTCTCTATTAGCTTCCTGACAAATAAAGTCCATCTTTTTTCCAGGAATTGGATTCGCATCAATCTCTTTGCGTAGAGCGGCAAGGTGACTATGAAGACGAATAATCTCCTCATTAATCGTATATTTAACAATCATTGCCGCAGTTTCTGTCATGATACGATTTTCGTCAACTTGTTCACCCAAAAGTTCCTTAAACTTAGTAGTAATTGACTCTCTAAAACGAACTTCCATCTTGGGCTGCCATTCTTTAAAGAATGCGGCACATTCATCAAGTTTTCCAAGTTTAGAAAGGAGATCTTCTTTTAATACCTCCCCCTCTCTCTTTCTATCAGCTATAAACTGATCTAAGACATCATTAAATACAGATTCTATCTTGTTCCAGTACATTTCTGCGTCATATTGATGTGTAATATTAAGAACACCTTCCTGATTGATAATCAGACCAAGAGGTATTTCCTTGTCATCGCGACCAAGAGCCCTGGCAACTTGAGCTATAGCATCATGATACATTATGGCAGCCTGAGAATCTGCAGTAACAACGGCAGTAGAATTCATATCTTTGACGCGAATAGTGAGGTCAACCTTACCTCGAACGATACGCTCACTTACAGCTTTACGAAGGCGAGCTTCCAACTGATTCAAAAATGACGGAATATTTATGTTAAGGTCCAAAAACCTGCTATTAACAGATTTTAGTTCAACACTAATCTGGGTATTATCAACTATGACTTCCTTATAGCCATAGCCGGTCATGCTGTTCATAAAGAACTCCTGGATATATAGATTTTTTCAGATTCCCATTCTAATATTTATGGCAAAAGCTGTCAAATAACCACTACAAATAATCGTAAAGACCTTCGATAAGTTCAACTCTCCCTGCAGTTACAAGAGCCTCTATAGCAGAAACAAAGTCTTTGTCAGCTGCCATAAGAGAAATCAGCTCACCATTATACCGGAATCCTGCATCTTTCTTGAACTCCTCCAAAACCTGATTTACACTCTTACTCTGTTTATAAGATCGACCTATACTATCAGTTGCAGCATCAAGACAATCTGCAAGTTGAAGAATATTTACAAGAAAAGCATTTTCATGCTCTTTATACCGGTAATTTTTAGGATAGCCAGTACTATCATCATAAAATCTATGATGTCCCATGATGAGTGGAATGTACTTTCTCAAGCTATGACTCTTGTAAGCAAGGCTGGCACCCAATTCCGGATGCTTAAGAATATCATCAACTTCCCTTTGGTCAAGACGTCTAGTCTGAGTCTTTGTAATAAAATTAAGACAAATCTTACCTATATCATGGAGAGAAGACCCCTTTTCCATGTAATCATATATGTCTTCACGATGCTTAAGTACACTCTCGGTATTCACGCAACCAAGACATCCGATAAGTAGTTCTGGTTTCTTATCATAAACAAGATCTAAAATACAATTTACAATTTTACGTACCATCATTGAGTGAATAAGAGCATCAATATCACGTGTAATAAACACCTGATAAATAAGATTGTATGCATCATCATCTTCCCGAATGACAGGAAGCATATCTATAAGATCCGCATAAATATGTTGACATAAAAAGCTCTCTTTTCCAGTATGACCTATAGTTTTTATAAACTTAATAAAATCATACATCAACTGTTGCCGTTCCATAGGATATGGAGTATCAATTTCTGATGAATGACGTAAAATCATAAACATCTCAGGAATCAAATTCATTACGGAAAAATACTTCTGACTAGTCAAGAATCCCTGCATTATCTCAAGATTCTCGTTTTCTGACGGTATAGAATTATTCATGTAATAACGAAAGTACCTGTCAAAAAGCGTCTCAACAGGAATAAATCCCATAAGCCAACAAAGTTTATGATAACTTATAAAAACCGGAGCCGATATATCAAAGATATTATCGTGTATACGACGTTCTTCCTCATAGTAAGTTTCCATATAATCAAGGCATCTTTGATAAGAACGACTTTGCGGAGAAACCGTATTTATACAAAGAAGCTTAGCAAATATGGTCATAGTTATAAGAGATTTTACCGTTGCAGCATGATTGGCATCGTGACCAGGAATATAATCCCAATCTTTTGTCTCCTCCATAAAAACAACAACTTTATCTAGTTCAGCAAGAGTCTGTTCGATAGTAACAAAGGGACAATTTCCCATGCCAATACCTCTGGAAACTATAAAACTCCGATATACCTCTTGCAAAGCTCGGTTTTCAAAGTCATAAAACTTATTCTTGTATTCATAAAGTTCATCAAAATATTTCAGGGATTTATGGTAGTATTCATCGTCACTAAGCTGATTGAAATAGCGAGCAAGATTTATAAGACAGAGAACACGTTTTTCGTGAAAAATAGGATTAGACTCTGCCCTATCCTTGTAATACTCCTCAAGCCTGTCATACACACAAATACTGGCAGTATAATCTTCTCGGTAATTCTTTGTGATATCCATAGCTTGTTCCAGAAGGAACTGTGCTATATCATCATCAATGCTGACTTTACCATCTAAAAGAGGCCTAAGATAAGTATCCAAAAGAGATTCGTTTTCTAGATAGAGATGATTTAAGATCAAAGAGCGTTCCTTTAGGATATCAATAAACCCCGAAGGAGACTGGCAATTACGGAATTTATCCTCATAAGCCGACTCCTCTCTCAGATTGTTTTTGTATTGATCGTAAAACTTAACAAGACCTTCTCTATCAGCTAACATCTGTGTCCTCCCAAAAAAGTGAACCTCAACAATAACTATAATCCACTTTTTTGAGATTTACAGTTAAAAGCATCATATTAATGCAAAAACTTTAGAACATTATCATTCTCTTGTCTCTATCTCATCGCCTTCAAAAACATCATCATCTATAATTACAGAATCAATGGTTCCCTCGAGATATGCTGAAAACTTCTCCATATACTCATGGGTAGCCTCTAAAGTCTTGAACATAAGGACAAGATTATGAGTACCGAATACAAAACGGATTCCCCTTGGAGTATCACGGGACAAATACATACAATGTTTCAGATTAAACACATATGTATCATTCTGCTCCAGATCACTTTCTACAATCTTTGTATAAGTATTTTTTATTGTCATGTTAAACCCTCCAACAAAATAAAATAACTTCCCTATAATGAAGTGTACCTTCGAAAATCACCTTAAACCTTCGGGGTACACCTCATTATTATACTACAGATTTTTTAATTGACAGCATAACCTTCCATTAATAAATAGAATATTTAGTCCATCATGATCATTATTATTCAATAATAGTAAAAAATATTAATTATTTATACAAAAACTACTGACCTTATCGAATAAATATGTTATAGTTCCAGCATAAGTGAATAATTGGGAGCACCAGGATGAAAGAGATTTCAAAATTAATCGGTTACAGACCTTCAGTAAAAGTTGTTGACGCTACATTAAGAGATGGCGGTCTTGTCAACAGTTTCCATTTTCCAAAAGATTTTGCAAGGGCCTTGTACGAAGCTAATGTCAAGGCCGGAGTAGATTACATGGAGTTTGGTTATAAAGCAGCCAAAGACATGTTTGATGTAAAAGAGTTCGGTCCTTCCAAATTTTCTGACGACGACTACATTCGTTCCATTGTAGGAGACAATGATACAGACCTTAAGATTGCAGTAATGGCAGATGTAGGAAGAACAAATTACAAAACAGACATAATCAACAAAGCAGATAGCCCTGTAGATTTAATTCGTGTAGCTTGCTATGTCCATCAAATTAACGGCGCCATCGAGATGATCGAAGACGCACACAATAAGGGGTATGAAACAAGTTGTAATATTATGGCTATTTCAAATGCTCAGGAAGGAGATATAAAAGCTTGCCTCGATCTTCTTGGTCAGAGTTCAGTTGATGTAATTTATATCGTAGACAGCTATGGTTCACTCTACCCTGAACAGACAGCACGTATTGCAGACGTATATGGAGAGTTTGCTGCGAAATACAACAAAAAATTAGGTATCCACGCACATAACAACTTGCAGCTGGCATTTGCAAATACCGTGGAAGCAGTTGGGGACGGAGTTGATTACCTTGATGCAACTTATGCAGCCATGGGACGAGGAGCAGGTAACTGCGCAATGGAACTACTCCTTGGATTCCTTCATAATCCAAAGTACAACGTATATCCTGTCTTGGACTTTATACAGAATCATGTAAATCCACTGAGAGAAAGTGGTGTTACATGGGGATATGATTTACAGTACCTTCTCACAGGACTTTATAATCAGCATCCTCGTACAGCCATAGCATATACAGCAGATAAGCGAAAAGACATAACAGAGTTCTTCAAGGAAGTAACAAGCCAGGAATAGGCCATGTAATATTTTTTTTCAGTGAACAGGTTGAAGACATGTTTGAGTTAAAAGTCAAAATAACTAACTGACGTAAGTTATTTTGACTTTTTTTTCTTGCAAATTTCTGAAACTCATTATAAAATAATAATGAAATATGTGTTAACTAACTGTAGTTACACTTGAAAAACGGAATTAAAAAATGTAATATATATTTAGAGGGGCTTGTTGGGTGGGACAAGTCCTTTTTTTGTTTTTAAACGACATTTTCTACACAGCTACCAACTAACGGTAGCTGTGTTATTTCTTATAATATATCTATATACTCATCGTTCAAAGCTTTATTCATGCTACGCACAGCACAGAACTTACCACACATACTGCATGTATCGCTATGATCATCCTCTGGAAGACGACTGTTTCTTATTTCCCTAGCTCGTTCACTATCCATTGCACATTCAAATTGTTCTTCCCAGTCCAATTTGCGTCTTGCCTCAGCCATCCTATTATC